>NZ_JBEZHS010000004.1:0-426008 GCF_040650695.1 Amycolatopsis sp. NPDC048633 | reverse complement strand
ACTGCTCCGGATATTTCGACCTGCGCGACATCAGGACATCCTCCCTCCAGACCAGTGTCTGGAATCAAGGTGTCCGGTCCCAGGGGGTAACTCCACTGACGTGATCCAGAGGTCGACACGCGTGATCCAAGGGTCGACTCGCGTGATCCAAGGGTCGACACGGCCTCGGGGTCGTGTCGACCCCTCAATCACGCGTGTCGACTGCTCAATCACGCGTGTCGACCCTTCCCGCACGTGCGAAGGCCGCACCGGGCGTACCCGGTGCGGCCTCCCCCGACGACGTCAGACCCGGATCACTTGACCGGCATCGTCACTTCGTAGACGCGGGTCGCGGCCTTGCGCGCGCCGGTGAAGCCGTTGGCCCACAGGGATTCCACCTGGGACGCCTCTTCCGAGTTCGGGTTCGCGTTGGTGCACGACGGGCCGGGGCCGCCGCCCGACATCAGCTCCGAGCACGGGCCCTCGTAGTGGTCCGGCAGGCCCAGCGCGTGGCCCGTCTCGTGGGCCGTGATGCGGGTCTGGTTGTACTGCTCGGCCTGCGTGTAGTCGATGAAGATCGTGCCGCTGCCGTGGCCGTCCGTCTGGGCGTAGGAGCCCTGCGGGTCGTTGCCCTCCGTGTAGTGCAGCGAGGCGCCCGAGGAGCTTTCCTGGAGCTTGACGTTCGACACCGCCGCGTTCCAGTTCGCCGCACCCGCGTTGATCTGGTCGCGGAAGGTGGGGGCGTCCGAGGTGTCGTAGTAGACGATCGTGGCCGCTTCGGTCTGCGCCGGGGCCGCGAAGGCCGGAGCCGCGGTGAGCGGGGTCGCGATCATCGCCAGCGCGACGGCGGCGCCGGGGAGCAGGTACTTCCTGGACATCGGGACGACTCCTTGCCGTGGGGAATTTGCCGGGTTTGCGCGCGCTGGGTGTCGAACTTACGGAATCGCCCGGCTCTTGTGACCCGACTTTCGTACTGCGCTGCGAACGGTGATTTACCAACCATTTCGACCGGTTGACATGCGCAGCCGCGCATACAAGGATGCGCCGTCCGGCTCAGGCGACCGGCTCCGCGAGGGGGATCGTGCCTTCGCGCAGTCGCGACGCGCGCCACGCCAGATCGTCCCTGACCAGCGGTTTTCCGCAGCTGTCGCACGTCGTGCCCGGGCGGGTGAGCTCGCCGCAGCCGACGTGCACGAGCTGCATCGGGCCGGCCGCGTCCTCGGACGCCGTGTACGCGTCACCCCACGCGCCGAGCGCGTGCAGCACCGGCAGCGCGTCCGAACCGGCCTTCGTCAGGCGGTACTCGTGCCGGGTCCGGCCGCCGTCGCGGTAGGGGAGCTTCGTCAGCAGACCGCGGTCGACGAGCTTGCCCAGCCGGGTCGTGAGCACGTTGTCGGCGATGCCGAGCTGGGCGCGGAAGTCCTCGAAGCGGGTCGTCCCGGCGGTGGCGTTGCGCAGGATCAGCAGCGTCCACGGCTCGGCGAGGACGTCGGCGGCGCGCGCGATCGGGCAGGGGGTGCCCTCCCAGGTGGTGCGGCGGCTCATGAGTGTGATCCCTCCAACCTGACTTGCTCCGAGCAAGTCTACGCCGTACAGTCGGCCGCAGCTAGCTTGCAACGAGCAAGTCAGGTGCGAGAGGAACTCATCATGGAGATCACGGGTGCGGTGGCGCTGGTCACCGGAGCCAACCGGGGACTCGGCCGGCGGTTCGCCGCCGAGCTGCTCGAGCGCGGCGCGGCCAAGGTTTACGCCGCCGCGCGCAATCCCGAGTCGATCGATCTGCCGGGAGTGGTGCCGCTCAAGCTCGACGTCACCGACCCCGAGTCGATCCGGGAAGCCGCGAAGCTCGCCGGGGACGTCACGCTGCTGGTCAACAACGCCGGTTCGTCCACCGGCGCGTCGCTGCTCGGCGGCTCGCTCGAGGACATCAAGCTGGAGATGGACACGCACTACTTCGGCACCCTCGCCGTGACGCGCGAGTTCGCGCCGATCCTCGAGCGCAACGGCGGCGGCGCCGTGCTCAACGTGCTTTCGGTGCTGTCGTGGTTCACCGCGCCGCACGTCGCGGCGTACTCCGCGGCCAAGTCGGCGGCCTGGTCGCTGACCAACGCGCTGCGCCTGGAGCTCGCGGCGCAGAAGACCCAGGTGACCGCGCTGCACGTCGGTTACATGGACACGGACATGGCCAAGCACGTCGACGGCCCGAAGATCGACCCGGCGGTCGTGGCCGGGCTCGCCCTCGACGGCGTCGCGCAGGGGCACGCCGAGGTGCTCGCCGACGACGTCAGCCGGAATGTCCGGGCCGGGCTGTCGGGCGAGCTCTCGGGGCTGTACCCGGCACTGGCCGGGTGACGAAACCGATTCCGCACATTGTCATTTTCGGATGACTTTCGCCGTTCCGGGGTTCTCGGGGACCCCGGAATACGGGCGGTCCGGTGCCGGGCGTATGAATGTGCGGGTGGCGGAGAAAGTCGAAGCCGGAATCGGCCGAACGAGGAACCGCTGGGGTGAAGGCGAACGGTTGCGCGGGGAAATCCTGGCGGCGGCCGCCCGGTTGCTGGCCGAGCTCGGCGGCGAGGACGGGCTGACGATCCGCGGGGTCGCGCGCGCGGTCGGCATCGCCCCGGCCAGTATCTACCAGCATTTTTCCGATCGTGCGGAATTGGTGCGCGGACTGCTCGACCACGAATACGCGCGACTGGCGGAATCGATGGGTGCGGCGGAAGAGACGCTCGGGGAAACCGACGTCGTCGGCCGGGTCCGGGCGCAGATTCACGCGTACTGCACGTTCGCCATGGAGAACCCCGGCCATTACCGGCTGATGCTCGCGAACGGCGCGTCGCGCCCGGAGCCCGGCGCCCGCGCGGAAGGCCCGCTGCTGGACGTGATCGACCGCCTGGCAGCGGGCTTCGAGCGCTGCGTCGAGGCCGGGCACGCGCTGCGGGTGACGCCGGGACGCGCGGCGGCGATGGTGTTCGTCGGCGCGCACGGGCGGGTCGCGCTGTTCCACAGCGTGCTGAACCGAACGGGGGCCGAGCTGGTCGAGCCGTTCGTGGACGAACTGGTGTCGTTGGTCTTCGCCTGATCGGAGTGTGGCGAAGCTGCCGGAAGATGCTTAGCATGGCTATGTAAATTTCCGGCAGCTTCGGGAGGTATCCGGTGGATGGCGTGCCCGCGTTTCCGATGACCCGGCGGTGTCCCTTCGATCCGCCCGCCGAGCTGGGCGAGCTGCCGCCCGTCTCGCGCGTGCGGCTGTGGAACGGCAGCACGCCGTGGCTGGTCACGCGCTACGACGACGTCCGCGCGGTCCTGCGCGACTCGCGGATCAGCGCCGACTCCGATCGATCCGGCTACCCGCACCAGAGTGCGGCTTCGGCCGCCCGGCGCAAGCGCGCGAAGTCGTTCATCACGATGGACGGCGCCGAGCACGCGGCGCAGCGGCGCCTGCTGACCGGCGACTTCCTCGTCAAGAAGATGGAGGCGCTGCGCCCGGCGATCCAGCGCATCGTGGACGACCTCGTCGACGGGCTGCTGGCCGGCCCAAAACCGGTCGACCTCGTCACGGCGTTCGCGCTGCCGGTGCCGTCGCTCGTGATCTGCGAGCTGCTCGGCGTTCCCTACGACGACCGGGAGCTGTTCCAGGACATCACGAAGGTGATGGTGTCGAGGACGGCCACGCCCGAAGAAGCCGTGACCGCCACCGAAGAACTGCTGGCCTACCTCGGCGGGCTGGTGGAAAAGAAGGCGTCGGACCCGGGAGACGACGTCCTGAGCAAGCTGGCCGTCTCCCAGTACGCGACCGGACGCATGAGCGCCGAGGACGTCGCGTCGATGGGGCAGCTGCTGCTGGTGGCGGGCCACGAGACGACGGCGAACATGATCGCCCTCGGCACGGTCGCGCTGCTGGAGAACCCCTCGCAACTCGAGCTCGTGCGCTCCGGCGACGCCGACCTGCTGCGACGCGCGGTCGAGGAGTTGTTGCGGTACCTGAACATCACGCACACCGGACGCCGTCGGGTGGCGGTCGAGGACATCGAGATCGGCGGCGAGGTGATCCACGCGGGCGAGGGCGTCATCGCGGCGGGCGACGTGGCCAACCGCGACGGCGCGGTGTTCGCGGAGCCGGACCGCCTGGACGTGACGCGCGAAGCCCGCCACCACGTCGCGTTCGGGTACGGCGTGCACCAGTGCCTCGGGCAGACGCTGGCGCGAGTGGAGCTGCAGGTGGTCTACGGGACGCTGTACCGGCGCATCCCGGGACTGCGGCTCGCGGTGCCGGTGGAGGAGCTGGCCTTCAAGGACGACATGCTCGTGTACGGGGTGCACTGCCTGCCGGTCACGTGGTGACCTGCTCGCCGAAGACCATGCGGTGGCCGCGTGCGGTGTCCATGTACTCGCGGACGCGGTGGATGAGCCCGTCCTTCAGCTCGAAGACGAAGCAGTAGTCGTTGGCGTAGTGGTTGCCGTTGGCGAGCGTCGCCGTCATGGTCTCCTCCACGACGACGCGCTCGCCGTCGGCGTGGAAGCCGTGGAAGGTGACGGAGACGTCGCTGACGAAGAAACGCGGGAAGTCCACGGCGAGGAACTGCACGATCGCGTCCCGGCCGACCAGGTGCGACGGCCCGCCCAGGGCGATGGCGGTGGCGTTCCCCGGCGGGGCCAGCCATTCGGCGTCCTCGGTGAAGACGGCGGCGATCCGGCCGGCGTCGTGGGTGGCGAACTCCTGCCAGGCGTGCTGGACGATGTCACGGCTCATGCCGGCGAACCCTAGGCGGGACAGGGGGTTCCGGGCTGGCGGCTTTGCGACGTGGTCACACCGCGCGCGGCAGAGCGTCGACGTCTTCGGCGAGCCGGGCCCGGAGGAACCGGGCCCGGTCGGCATCGGTGTCCTTGCGGGGCACCATCTCCACCAGCATGATCAGGTCGAGGTACACCCGGTACAGCCCGAGCCGTGCCCACACCGGCATGCCGAACTCCACCGGGCCGCCCGCCGCGCGGTAGCCCTCGACGAGCGCGCGGTCCAGGTCGCGGAACAGCGCCAGCGAGACGAACTCCGCCACCGGGTCGCCCCAGAACGCGCGCTCCGCGTCGATGATCCCCGACAGGCGGCCGTCGTCGACGAGGATGTTGCCGTCCCACAGGTCGAAGTGCACCAGCACCGGCGTCGTGACCAGCTCCAGCAGCGGCTCGTGCCGGCGCACCAGGTGCGCGATCTCCGCCGCCGGGCGCGGGAGGTGGACGCCGTACCGGACGGCGTCGGCCAGCACCGCGTCCGCCATCGCCGTGAACGCCGCCGGCCACGTCGGGTGCGGCGGGTCCTGCGGGTAGCCGAACCCGTCGCCGGTCGTCTTGTGCAGCCCGGCCACGATCCCGCCCAGCTCCCGGTGCGGCCGCGGCCCGCCGGCGACCTGTGACCACGGGACGCCCGGCAGCTCCGTCATCAGCAGGAACCCCGGCCCCGCCGCGACGACGGACGGCAGTGGGCCCGAGACCCGGCGGTAGTACTCCGCCTCCGTGGTCAGGAGGTCGTGCTCATAGGACAAACCCGGCGCGGACGGCGCGATCTTGAGCACCAGCCGCCGCCCGTCCGAGAGCCTCAGCCGGAGCGCCGTGTTGTACGTTCCCCCGCCGATGTCCTCGCTCGCCACCACCGAAGCCGGGTCGATGCCCGCCGCCGCCAGAGCTTCTTCCGTGCGCACGAGAGCGAGTCTGCCACTAGCCGCCCAGCTTTTCGTGGGCGTCGGCGAGGTCCTCGGGGGTCGGCGCGTCATCCTGGGTCAGCGCGCGCCGCCAGTAGCCGGTGAACTCGATCGCGCTCTTGTCGAGCCCTCGGTCGTGCACGAGGTGGCGTCGCAGTGACCGGACCAGTCCCGCCTCGCCCGCTAGCCAAGCGGCCGATCCGGGGCCGAGAGACTCGCGGCGCACGGCTTCGAGCAGCTTGGTCCCGTGTGGCGCGCCGTTCCGGTGCAGCCACCGGACGGGCAGTGGTTGCTCTTCGGCCGCGTCCGCCACCTCCACGAACACGACCGGATCGTCCACTTCGGACAGCAAGGTGGCGATGGCGGGCAGCGCCGTCTCGTCGCCGGCCAGCAGCACCGTGTCCGCCTTCGGCACGGGACGGCGGTAGGCGGCGTCCGGCCCGTACCGGCCGAGGACGTCGCCGGGGGCCGCGGTGCGCGCCCACGTCGTCGCCGGGCCGGCCGCGGAAGCGTGCAGCACGAACTCGACGTCGATGGTGCCGCGATCCCGCGAACGCACCGTGTAGCTGCGCATCACCGGGCGCTCGTCCTCGGGGATCGCCAGATAGGCCTGGTACCAGCGCATCACGTCGTCCTCGGGCGCCGGCAGCCGCACCGGGTGGCCCGGCGGCGGGAACAGGAGCTTGAGCTGCTGGTCGGGCCACGCCTCCCACTCGTCGGCGCCGGCGAACGTGACGCGCACGGTGCGCGGGGTCGGCCGCCGCACCGCCGTCACCTCGAGCAGCCCGGTCGGGTTCACGGCTTCCCCAGGTATTCACGCAGGTGGCGGGCGGTGAGCGTGGAGGCGTCCGCCACGAGCGAGGCCGGGGTGCCTTCGAAGACCACGCGGCCGCCGTCGTGCCCGGCGCCGGGGCCGAGGTCGATCAGCCAGTCGGCGTGGGCCATCACGGCCTGGTGGTGCTCGATGACGAGCACCGTGTTGCCGGCGTCGACGATCCGGTCCAGCAGGGACAGCAGCTGGTCGACGTCGGCGAGGTGCAGGCCGGTCGTCGGCTCGTCGAGGATGTACGTCGAGCCCTTCTCGGCCATCCGGATCGCCAGCTTCAGCCGCTGCCGCTCCCCGCCGGAGAGCGTGGTGAGCGGCTGCCCGAGCGTCAGGTAGCCGAGGCCGACGTCGGCGAGGCGGTCCAGCACCCGCCGCGCGGTGCCGGTCGGGAAGAACTCGCGCGCCTCGGCGACGGACATCGCCAGCACCTCGCTGATGTTCTTGCCGCGCAGCTCGAACAGCAGCACCTTGGGCGTGAACCGCTTGCCCTCGCACTCTTCGCAGACCGACGCGACCCCGGCCATCATCGCCAGGTCCGTGTAGATCACGCCGAGGCCCTTGCAGCGCGGGCAGGCGCCTTCGGAGTTGGCGCTGAACAGGCTGGCCTTGACGCCGTTGGCCTTGGCGAACGCCGTGCGGATGGCGTCGAGCAGACCGGTGTAGGTCGCCGGGTTGGACCGCCGGGACCCGCGGATCGCCGACTGGTCGACCACGACGACGCCGTCGCGGTGGGCCAGGGAGCCGTGGATCAGCGACGACTTCCCGGAGCCCGCCACGCCGGTGATGACGGTCAGGACGCCGAGCGGGACGTCCACGCTGACGTCACGCAGGTTGTGCAGCTTGGCGCCGGTGATCGAGACGTGCCCGGCCGGCGTGCGGACCTTTTCCCTGAGCGTCACGCGGTGGTCGAGGTGGCGCCCGGTGAGCGTGCCGGACGCGCGCAGGCCGTCGACGCTCCCGGTGTAGCAGAGCCGGCCGCCGTCGGTGCCCGCGCCGGGGCCGAGGTCGACGACGTGGTCGGCGATCCGGATGGTCTCCGGCTTGTGCTCGACGACCAGGATCGTGTTCCCCTTGTCCCGCAGGCAGAGCAGCAGGTTGTTCATCCGCTCGATGTCGTGCGGGTGCAGCCCGACGGTCGGCTCGTCGAAGACGTACGTGACGTCGGTGAGGCTGGATCCCAGGTGCCGCACCATCTTCACGCGCTGCGCCTCGCCGCCCGAGAGCGTCGCGGACTCGCGGTCGAGGGAGAGGTAGCCGAGGCCGATCTCGACCAGCGAGTCGAGCGTGTCGCGCAGGTTGCCCAGCAGCGGCCGGATCGACGGCGCGTCGAGGTTCCGGACGAACTCGGCGAGGTCGCTGATCTGCAGGGCGGCGCAGTCGGCGATGTTCCTGCCGTCGATCTTCGCCGAGAGCGCGGCCTGGTTCAGCCGGGCGCCACCACACTCGTCGCAGGTCTTGAAGGTTGCGGCCTTCTCGACGAACGCGCGCACGTGCGGCTGCAGCGACTCGGTGTCCTTCTGCAGGTAGAGCCGCCGGATCTTCACCGCGAGGCCTTCGTAGGTGAGGTTGCTGGTGCCGACCTTCACCTTGCAGGGGCCCTTGTGCAGCAGGTCGTCGAGCTGCTGCGGCGTGAAGTCGCAGATCTTCGCGTCCGGGTCGAAGAAGCCGGACGACACGTAGATCTGGACGTACCAGCTGTCGGGCGCCCACCCGGGGACGACGACCGCGCCGTCGTTGAGCGAGCGGTCGAAGTCGAGCAGGGCGTGCACGTCCAGGTCGGACACCCGGCCGAGGCCCTCGCACGCCGGGCACATGCCTTCGGGCAGGTTGAAGCTGAAGGCGCCGGACGTGCCGACGTGCGGTTCGCCGAGCCGCGAGAAGGCGATCCGCAGCATCGCGTAGGCGTCGGTCGCGGTGCCGACCGTGGAGCGCGAGTTGGCGCCCATCCGCTCCTGGTCGACGACGATGGCCGCGCTGAGGTTCTCCAGCAGGTCGACGTCCGGGCGCGACAGGCTCGGCATGAACGACTGGAGGAAGGCGCTGTAGGTCTCGTTGATCAGCCGCTGCGACTCGGCCGCGATGGTGCCGAAGACCAGGGACGACTTGCCGGAGCCGGACACGCCCGTGAACACCGTGAGCCGGCGCTTCGGGATGTCCAGGTCGATCCCGGTGAGGTTGTTCTCCCGGGCTCCCCGGACCTCGATCACGTCGTGGGTGTCGGCGGCCCGCCTGGGTGAGGTCATACCGTCCTTCTTGATAGTTTAGGCTGTAAAGTGATCTCGATCCTACAATACTTTAGGGTGTAAGGAGTCGGCAAGGTGGTCGTCTTCGCGGGTCAGGGCGACGCCCGCCGGTCCATGGAGCTGCTGTGGGGGCCGCGCGTGGTCGCGCCGCGCACGGGCCCGGGGCCCAAACCGGGGCTGTCCGTCGAGGCGATCGTCGAGGCGGCGATCGACATCGCCGACGCCGACGGCATGGCGTCGCTGTCGATGCGGTCGGTGGGGGAGCGGCTCGGCCGCACGGCGATGGCGCTCTACACGTACGTGCCGGGCAAGACCGAGCTGGTCGACCTCATGTACGACCGGACGCTGGGGGAGCTGCCGTCGTCGTATCCGGTGTCTTCCGGTTGGCGTGCGGCGGCTTTCGCGCTGGCCGATGCGTTGTGGGAACTGCACCTGCGCCACCCGTGGCTGCTGCAGGTCTCCCCGGCGCGCCCGGTGCTCGGGCCGGGGGAGTTCCACGTCCAGGAGACGCTGTTGTCTGTGCTGGCTGCGACGGGGTTGCCGTTGACCCGGGTCCGGTGGGTGGTGTCGGCCCTGTTCAACATCGTCCGCGGCTCGGTCCAGGCGGCAGCGGAGTCCCGCCAGGCGGCGCGCGAGACGGGACTGTCCGAAGAGGACTGGTGGTACGCGCGGTCGGCGCTGCTGGGCGAGCTGGTGCCGGACTTGACGGCCCGTTTCCCGACGGTGTCCCGCCTCGGCGACGAGGGCGGGTATGAGGCGCCGTCGGACGAGCCGTACTTGGAGCGCGAGGCGCGTCTTTCGTTCGAAGCGGGTTTGGAGCTGCTGCTGGACGGCGTCGAAGCGGCGATCGTCAAGGCTTCCGGGCCTCGATGAGGAACCGGGTCGTGTGGGCGACGAACGGGCCGTCGCGCTCGATCTTCTCGTGCAGCTCTCGCAGCTTGTCGCCGTACTGCTCCACCGTGAACCCCGGGACCATCCAGATCACCTTGCGCAGGAAGTAGACCACCGCGCCGATGTCGGAGAACTCGGTGCGCAACGACTCCGAACGCAGGTCGACGACCTCGAGCCCGGCGGCCGTGGCCGCAGCGACGGCGTGGTCCGGGTGGCGGCTGTTCCGCGCTGATTCAGGTTGCGGGCCGAGGAAGAACTCGACCAGCTCGAACACGCTCGCCGGCCCGACCTGCTGAGAGAAATACGAACCACCCGGCCGCAGGACACGCGCGATCTCGGCCCACGCCGTCGTCACGGGGTGGCGGCTGGAGACGAGGTCGAACACGTCGTCGCCGAAGGGGATGTCCTCGGTGGCCACGACGACGACCCCGCGCGGTCGCAACCGCGCCGAAGCGCGCGCGACGTTCGGTGGCCACGACTCGGTCGCGGCCATCAGCGGCGGGAGGGACGGGCAGCCGTCGAGGACCTCGCCGCCGCCGGTCTCCAGGTCGAGCGCGGCGTGCACCCCCGCGAGCCGTTCCCCCAGCAGCAGCTGATAGCCCCAGGACGGCCGCTGTTCGGTGGCCCGGCCGTCGAGCCAGGAGAAGTCCCAGCCGTCGACGGACACCGCGCCGGCTTCGGCCACCAGTTCGCCGAAACGCGATTTCCGCGCCGGCGGCGGTGGCACGGGCTTGGCGAGCGCGACGGCCTCGAAGTCGACGACCACGGGGCCGCGCCGGGTCTCCACCGTGCACGTGGTTTCGTCGCGGGCGACGAGGTTCCCGAGCGCGTCGGTGAACCCGCCCTCGATCCGGTACCGGACGACGACCCGCGTGCCGAGCGGCAGTTCCCGCAGCAGTTTCACAGCCGCTCGCTCAGCTCGTCGTCGGACGGCTCGACCAGGAACGAGCCGTCCTCCCACACGATCGTCGGAATCCGGCGCGCGCCGTCCTGCAGCTCGCGGACCCGGCGCTCGGCGTCCGCGTCCGCCTCGACGTCCACATAGGAGTATTCGACCCGCTCTCGGTCGAGCAAAGCCCGGCTGCGCTTCACGTCCGGGCACCAAGACGCGCCGTACACCGTCAATTTCACGAAGCGACCTCCGAAGCGACAGGGGTTTCCACCGGGACCGGCGAAGGATGACCCAGCTCGGTCAGCCACCCGCGGAACACCTCGTGCAGTGCCTCCGCCCCGATGACCTCACCGAGCGGCGGCAGCTCCCGCGGGTGCACCACGAAACCGCGCTGCTGCGGCCCGCCCAGCCCGCCGTGCGAGCCGACGTGCGTCTCGAACGGCGACGCCTGGTCCGAGTCCGGGTCGTAGCGGCTGTTGATCATCACGTCCGCGCAGTGCGGGAACGTGTCGACCCGCCGGACCAGGTCCGCCGCGTGCGGGCCGTACGGCAGCAGCGGGTCCTCGCCGATCACGACACCCGTCGCCAGCCGGTGCAGGCCGTCGCGGCCCAGGACCACCGGCCCGAACTCGCGGCTGCGCACCAGCAGGAACCCGACTCCCGGGTGATCCACCAGCGACGGCAGCAGGTCGGGGAACTCGCGCTCGATCGTCTCCAGCTCGACGCGGCCCTCGTGCTCGGTGAACGACACCATCGCGACGTGCCCGGACACGACCGCCACCACGCCCGGCGCCACGCGGGTGACCGCGCCGGGGGAGCCGGACGTCGTGCGCGCGCGGTCGTCGGCGCACTCCGCGTCCTCCACCCGGGCCCGCAGCCGGCGCGCGATCAGGCCGCCGCTCTTCGTCGCCTCCGCCAGCGCGGCGTTGATCTGCCAGCTCTCGGCCTGCCGCCGCTTGCCGGCGGACGGCGACGGCGACCCGCCGCACAGCCGGCCGACGTACGCCTCGATCGTCTCGCCGAACCGCTGCGAGAACGCCTGGCCCTGGGTCTGGCCGTGGTCCGACAGCGCGACGACGTGGTAGCGGCGCGGCGCCAGCCGGCTCGCCCGGTGCAGCCGCGCGATCTGCTGGTCGATCGAGCGCAGCACCGACAGCGTGTCGAACCGCTCGATGCCGGAGTGGTGCGCGACCTCGTCGTAGCCGAGGAAGTCCGCGTAGACGACCGGCCGCCCGGCCAGCATGTCGCCGAGGATCGCCGACACGACGACGTCGCGCGCGATCACCGTCGTGCCCGGCCGCGCGAGCGGGTACCAGCCGCCGCGCGGCACCCGCGGCACGACGCCCGCGCGGCGCTGGCGGACCGCCGCGCTGATCTCGCGGAACACGTCGGCGAGCGCGACGACGAACGTCCGCAGCGCGTTGATCGGGTTCGCGAAGTAGGCGTAGTAGCCCGCGCCGAGCCGGTCGCGGCGGCGGTGCCGCAGGTTCTTCGGCACCAGCACGGGGATCGAGCTCATGGTGAGGCTGACGTGGTCGGCGTCGCCGGAGAACAGGTTCCCGTGGCTCGCCCCGCCGCCGGAGAGCAGGCCCCGCCCGTCGGAGTGGCGCCGCTCGATCTCGGCCGCGTCGGTCGGGTGCGCGCACGCCATCACGTGGTCGCGGTCCTTTTCGTACCAGCGGAAGCCGAGGATGTCGTGGTTGGAGCCGTGCAGGATGCCGCAGACGCTCGCCCCGGTCTGCGAGCTCCAGTCGGTGTGCCACGGCGTCAGCGTGTGGCTGCCCTCGGCCAGCCAGGCGGCGAACGTCGGCATGTCGCCGTCGCGGATCGCGCGGCGGACGGTGTCGAACCCGAGTCCGTCGATCTGCAGGAACACCACGCCGGGCGGCTGTTCGCCGTCACCGGGGGTGGCGGCGTGCCGCCGGCGCCGGCGGTTGGCGCGGCGGAAGAAGATCTCGTCCTCGTCGATCGCGAGCAGGCTGGAGATCAGCGCGCCGACGCCGGCCATGGCGACGGTGACGATCACCGCCGTCCGGAACCCGGTGAGCTCGACGCCGGGCACGGTGTGGAACACCGCGAGCGTGCCCGCGCCGAGCAGCAGGAACCCGAAGAGGCCGAAGGTGAAGAACGCGAGCGGGTAGGCGATCCGCATGACCAGCGGCCAGCCGATGCCGGCGAGGATCCCGAGCAGCAGTGCGCAGACCGTCGGCTGCCACCAGTGCGTCATCCGGAAGCCGGGCAGGAGGACGTCGAGCAGGCGCAGCGCGCCGGTCGCGGCGGCCCACACCAGCAGAACGCGGGCGACGGCCCGGCCGCGGCGCAGCAGCCGGCCCTTCGGCGCGGACGTCGTCACACTCGCTCTCCTGTCTTCTCCCCGGCCTTTTCCTTGGCCTTGCGCCGCCACCGGGCGATCAGGTTCATCAGCACGGTGACCAGCAGGACCAGCACCGTCGCCAGGACGGTCGCGATGATCGGTGAGTCGAAGATGCCCCCGCTGACGATGCCGAGTGCGCTGTACGCGCCCGCCCAGAGCACGCACGCGAGGAGCGCGGCGGGCAGCAGACGCCGCCACGGGTAGCTCAGCGCGGCGGCCGCGAGCAGCACCGGGATCCGGCCGGCCGGGACGAGCCTGCCGATCACGACGAGCTGCCAGCCGCGCCGGGCGAACTGGCCGCGGGCCTTCTCCAGCCGTTCGGCGGGCTGGCGGCGGCTGATCCAGCGGAACGCGGCTTCGCTGCCGAGGCGCGGGATCCCGAACGTCACGACGTCGCCGAGGTACGCGCCGAGCGTGGCCAGGACGATGACCAGCGGCAGGGACAGGTGGTCGGTGGTGGTCGCGACGGCGGCCGCGGCGCCGACCACCGCGCCGGTGGGCACGATCGGGATGATCGACCCGAGCAGCACGCCGCCGAACAGGGCCGGATACCCGATGGCGGCCGGGTCGGTCCAGTTCACGCCCGGTCCGTCGGCGCGGGGAGCACGACGTCGGCGCCGGGCTCGGTGAACAGGACCTCGGTGGCTCCGCCGGCGGCTTTCACCTCGGCGGCGAACACCCGCGGCGGGTCGGCGAGCAGCCGGCGCATCCGGGCGGTCCGTTTCAGCCCGGGGAGGGCGAGGGTGCCCCAGTGCACGGGCACGGCGGCGCGGGCCTGGAGGATTCCGGCGGCTTTCGCGGCGCGGGCCGGGTCGAGGTGACCCGGCCCGAGGTTCGGCCCCCAGCCCCAGACGGGCAGCAGGGCGACGTCGACCGGGCCGAAGTCCGCCATCCCGTCGAAGAGGTCGGTGTCGCCGGCGTTGTAGATCTTCGTGGTCCCGGTTTCGAGCAGGTGCCCGAGCGCGGGGCTCTGGGGGCCGTGAGTGAGCCGCGGGCCCCAGCGGTGTCCGGAGTGGACGGCTTTCGTGGCGGTGACTTCCAGAGCGCCCTCACTGAAGGTCTCGCCCGGCGCGATCTCCTCGACGCGCTCGAAGCCCTTCTTGGTCAGCCACGCCCCGGCCCCGCGCGGGACGACGATCCGGGTGCGCTTGCCGAGCAGCTTGAGCGAGGGCAGGTGCAGGTGGTCGCCGTGCAGGTGCGAGAGCAGGACGAGGTCGACGTCCGCATAGCTTTCCCGCGATGGCGGCGGCACGACCCGCACGAGCCCGCCGACGCGCGCGGTGAGCACCGGATCGGTCAGCACGACCCGGCCACCGAGTTCGAGCCGGACCGTCGAATGGCCGAGGAAACGCAGGTTGAAGCCGCTCACGCTGTCGAGTATCGCCCCCTCCCGCATCGATCGCCCCTCGGAGTGGCGCGAACAACGCCCGCGTGTGACCAGAGGGCCGACACGCGTGATCAGGAGGTCGACACGCGTGATCGGAGGGTCGACACGGCGGCGAGGCGGCACGCCCGCCGTGTCGACCGCTCAATCACGCGTGTCGACCCGGCAATCACGCGTGTCGGCCCTTCCGAGCACGCCGGGCCCGGCGAGTCGCGAGCCGGACGCGCAGGCGGCGGCGGGCTCGGCGCCACCGTGCGCGGAGGTCCGTGCGGAGGGCCTGCTCCGCCGCGTCCGGCAGCCCGGCCGTGCGGAGCAACCGGGCGATTTCGAGCTGCTTCGGCGTCGGGGATCCCCGCACCTCAGCGACCGGCGGGCAGCAGCGACGAGATGCGCAGCGACGACGTCCCGATCCCCGTCGGCCCGCCGAACGCACTCGCGGCCATCGGGTGGTACCGCAGCTCCGCCTCCGTGTACCGCCCGACGTTCTCGTGCCAGTTCACGATCCCCGCCATCCAGTTCCGGAACTCCTCGACGTACCCCAGCAGCATCTCCTGCACGTCCGGGGCCACGTCGTAGTCGCGGAACAGCGCGGGCAGCTCGACGGTCGCCGCGTGCGTGAACTCCGCCAGGCGGGCCGCCATCAGGTCGTTCACCACCTCGAACGCGCGCTCCTCCGGACAGTCGAGGAAGTTCCGCACCACGAGGACCGCGTTGTGCAGCTCGCCTTCGTACTGGATCTCCTTGCGGTACGAATAGAGGTCGTTCACGAAGCACGCGTAGTCGGTCGCCGAGTGCTCGATCGCCTGGACCGGCCGCGTCCGGTACAGCGACGGCGGCACCGCGCGGCCGTGCCCGAACCGCGACAGGCTCATCGTGAGGTCCGAGCCGAACGTCCGGCGCCGCATCTCGACGTAGTCGATCGGGTCCGGGATGCGGTTCTGGGCCTGGTTCACCAGCTCCCAGAGCCAGCTCGACGTCATCTTGTCGACCGCGCGCCGCACCGTGAGGCGGTTCTCCGGGGGCATGTCCGCCGTCGTCCGCGCCCAGACGTCGGCCAGCGCCACTTCCAGCTGCGTCGTCGGCGTGGCCGACCCCTCCATGATCGACGACAACCGCAGGTTGCACGCCTTCGCCCCGGCGAGGTCGCGCGTCGCGCCGAACAGCATCGGGTAGTAGTCGTCGGCGTACGTGCCCCAGGTCAGCCAGTCGCTGGTGACGTCGAGGCCGTCCGCCGTCGCGTCCGGGTCGATGCCCGCCGCGCACAGCGCCAGGTCGGCCGCGCGCAGCCGCCGCTCGTCCCACACCACGCCGTCGAGCAGGCCCGTCCGCCGCGCCCAGTCGACGTTCCGTCGGCGGCAGGCGTCCAGGTGCGGGCTCAGCCGCAACGGGAACGGCAGTGCGATCGACGGCTGGGGCGGGGAAACCGTCCGGAACGGCGTGGTCGAGAACGCCCGCAGCCGCTGCGGTGCCGTCGCGAGCACCGAGGTGAAGATGCGCGCCGCGGACGTCCCGATGCCGGTCGCGCCGCCCAGCTCCGGGCCGCCGCGGCTCGCGAGCGCGCCTTCGTTCATGTACCGGCTGGACCGCAGGTGCCACTCGTGCCCGCCGGACTGCCAGTCCTGCAGGCCCTTGACGTAGGCGAACGTCGCCGCGCGGGCCGCCGGGTCGACGCCGTGCTCGTCGAACAGCCCGGGCACCTCGGTGAGCGCGGTGTGCTCGAACTGGTGCAGCCGCGAGGTGATCAGGTCGTTGACGGCGTCGGCCGCGTCCTGCGTGGTGAGGCCGAGGAACTTCTCGAACACGAGCACGCCGTTGGACAGCTCGCCCTCGTCCTGCACCTCCCGCTGGTAGGAGAAGAGGTCGTTGCGCAGGTGCACGCTGTCGGCGAAGCAGTCGCGCAGGACCTCCATCGGGCGCGACGCGGCGATCTCGTCCGGCACCTCGGCGTGCACCGAGTGCTCGACGAGGTTCGCCGACCACGGTGCGCCGCCGACCTTCCGCCGCATCTCGACGTACTCGATGGGGTTGGAGAGGCGGCCCTCGTTGATGTTGGCCAGCTCCCACAACGACTCTTCCAGCAGCGCCTTCGTGCTCTCGACGAACCGGCGCCGCCAGCCGGCCGAGCGGTGCGGGATGGTCCGGTTCCACAGGTCGGTCAGGCCGCGCTCGACCGGGTTCTCCGGGGTCGCGGTGATCTCGCCTTCGGCGGGCATGAAGAGGTCGAGCCGGTCGAGGTAGGTGCGCGCGCTGTCGATGTCGCCGGTGCGCTTGTAGAGCTCGAGGAAGTGGTCGTCGAAGTAGAAGACCCAGACGTACCAGTCGGTGATCAGGTCGAGCTCGCCGGCGCCGGCGTCCGGGTGGGTGTAGGCGCAGAGCAGCGCGTAGTCGTGGGAGTCGAGGTCGTGCTCGTCCCAGATCACGGTGCCGTGCTGCGGGACGTCGATCATGTCCATCTCGTACGCCCACGCCTTGCTGTGCGCGCGGGCCTGCTCGAGGTGCGGGTTCACCCGTGCGGGGTAGGGCATGTAGAACTCGGGGAGGACGAACGGCTGCTGAGGCACCCCGTGAGGCAACCAAACGAGGCCGGTGCCCGCCAAGGGAAGCAGGCCGGATGCACACGAACGGGCCGGACGCATCCCCCGGGCGGCCCAGCGGCGGGCACGACCCGGTCAGCACCGGGCGGTCCGCCGTCGCACGATGGGGGACGTACCCGACCGAGGAGAGCAGATGGCCGAGACCCGAGTGGTCGACAACCCCGACGAGAACCGCTACGAGGTCTGGGCGGGGGAGAAGCTGGCGGGGTCCGCGTACTACGACCGGCGGGGCGAGCTCACGGTGTTCACCCACACCGAAGTCGACGACGCGTTCGCGGGACAGGGGCTGGGCAAGGTCCTGGCCGCCGGCGCGCTCGACGACGTCGTCGCGCAGGGCCGGACGATCGTGCCGGTCTGCCCCTTCATCGCCGGATATCTGAAGAAGAATCCGGGCTACGAGGACCACGTTCGCTGGCCGAAAGGGTGAGTGTTACGCCGAACGAGGCAGCGTCACTGGTCTGACTTGAGAGGTATGTCCGGATCTGCCGGTTATTAACCAACCTTCGTCGGTGTTGCGTTGGTTGCTCGGCAACGAAAGTGACCGACGCAGGCTTCGAACCGGCAACCTGGAGGAAGTTGATGACTCCCCGGAAAACCGCCCTCAAGACCTTCGCCGTCTTGTCGGCCGCCGCGCTGACGTCCGGCGTGTGCGCGTCGGCGGCCACTGCGTCCCCACTGGCCTTCGCTCAGGTGCAAGCCGCCGCGATCAGCAACGCGACCCAGGTCGCGGACTCGCTGGGTGCCACCTCCGGTGGCATCTACCTGGAGAACGGCAAAGCCGTCGTGAACGTCACCGACGACGCGTCGGTGCAGAAGGTCGAGGCCGCCGGCCTCACCGCGAAGAAGGTCAACCACACCTTCGCCGCGCTGACCGGCGTCAAGAACCAGCTGGACGCGGTGAAGAACGTCCCGCAGACCGCGTGGGGCATCGACACCAAGACCAACCAGGTCGTGGTGAAGGTCTACGACGCGGCCAGCAAGGACTCCGCCGACAAGGTCACCGCGGCCGCCGCCCAGTACGGCGACAGCGTCCGGGTCGAGCACCGCACCGGCAAGCTGGAGCTGTACATCCAGGACGGCGACGCCATCCAGAACGACCAGGGCCGCTGCTCCCTCGGCTTCAACGTGACGCGCGGCGGCGAGCCGATGCTGCTCACCGCGGGCCACTGCACCAACCTCGGCGGCACCTGGGCCGGCGGCGACGTCTCCGGCGCGCAGGTCGTCGAAAGCGACTGCCCGGGAGCCGACTCCGGTCTGCTGACCCGCCCGAACGGCACCGGCCCCGGCGAGATCAACACCGGCCAGGCGATCACCAGCGCGGCGACCCCGACGGTCGGCGAGCAGATGGAGAAGCAGGGCTCGACCACCGGCGGCGGCAGCGGCGAGGTCACCTCGGTCGACGAGTCGGTCAACTTCGACGTCGGCGTCCTCAACCACGAGTTCGGCACCACCGCGCACACCGACCACGGTGACTCGGGTGGCCCGGCGTACGACGGCTCGAAGGGCCTGGGCACGCTGTCCGGCGGCGACACCGTGACCAGCTACTTCTACCCGCTCACCCTGGAGCTGCAGGACTACGGTCTCGAGCTCGCCTGATAGTTCACGAACCCGCGAGGGCCTCTTCACACGCGTCGAGGGCGCGTGAGGAGGCCCTCGCTGCTGTTCAGAGGCGCTTCGCGCGGTAGACGGCGTCGGTGTGGTGGCCCTCGCCGCGCGTCTCGCACGTCTCGACGACCCACTCCCAGGCGTCGCCGAGGAAGTTCGTGATCTCCTCCGGCTCGAAGAACAGCTCCTCCGGCGGCTTCTGGCCGTCGAACTCGCGCATGGCCTTCGGCGAGTGCCCGACGACCAGCAGCGACCCGCCGGGCCGGACGGCCGCCGCGGCCGCCGTGAAGACCTTGCGCCGCAGGTCCGGCGGCAGGTGCATGTACTGCGCCGAGATGAGGTCGTAGGTCTCTTCGGGCTGCCAGCCGAGGATGTCGCGGTGCAGCCACCGGACGTCCACGCCCCGATCCTTGCCGGCGGCTTCCGCGCGGGCGAGGGCGAGGGTCGAGATGTCGGCACCGTCGACCGTCCAGCCCTGCTGCGCGAGCCAGATCGCGTCTCCGCCCTCGCCGCAGCCGAGGTCGAGCGCGCGCCCGGGTTTCAGCCCGGTGACTTCGGAGCTGAGGTTGCGGTTGACGTTCCCGCTCCAGATCTGGTGGTCGTCGCGCTGGTAAAGCGTCTCCCAGAACTCCTGCTTGAGCATGTTCTCGACGGTCATCGGCTGGTCGTGCGTGTGGGACATGGCTCCTCCTCGGTGACGTCCCCAGCATGCGGAGGACGTGACCGAAAAGGCAAATCGTGTTGCCGATCCGGCAACTCAGGCCGTGCCGTACACCTGCATCTCGTACAGCGAGTAGCCGTACGCCGTGCCGCGCGTGACGCCGTTCATCCGCACGTAGCGGCCCCTCCCGGCCAGGCCGGTGAGGTCGTCGGTGGCGCCGTTGCCGGTCGTGGTGCTGTAGATCGTCGTCCAGTTCGTGCCGTCGGCCGACGTCTGGATGCTGTACGCCTTCCCGTACGCGGCTTCCCAGCTCAGCTTGACGTGCGAGACCTGCTTGGTGGCGCCGAGGTCGACGCGGAGCCACTCGCTCGCGGAGCCTTCCTTGGACGCCCAGCGGGTGCTCGTCAGGTTGCCGTCGAAGGCCGCGCCCGCCGGGTAGGACGACGACTCCGCCGACGACGCCGTCGCGGTCTTGCCCTGGGAGAGCAGCGTTTCCGTACCGCCGCCGCCCGTGACCGTGACGCCCAGCGACGCCGTCTTCGTCCCGCCGGTGAGGGTGATCGTCGCCGAGCCCGGGTTCGCGGTCGCGGCGGCGGTGACCGTGACGGCCGAGGTTCCGCCGGCCGGCACCGACGCCGGGGAGAAGGCGACGGTCACGCCCGCGGGAGCGCCGCTCGCGGACAGCGTGACGGCGTCCGTGGAAGTGACGGTGGCCGTCGCCGAAGCGCCCGGCGCGACCGAAACCGCCGACGGCGTCACGCTCAGGCTCGAAGTGCCGCCGGCCGCGGTGAACGTCCAGCGGGCCTGGGTGCCGGAGCAACTGCCCGCGGTGAGGGTCGTACCCGAAGCGCGGAAGCACTTCTTGCTCGTCTGGATGTCGGAAATGGTGCCGTCGGGGTTGATCGACCACTGTTGCGCCGGGCCGCCGGTACACGTCTGCAGCACGATCGAGCTGCCGGAGATGCCCGCGCACTTGTCGTCGATCACCAGAAAAGCGCCGTGGAAGGTGAAGCGCTGGGCGTCACTTCCGGTGCAGGCGGCCACTTTCAGCGTGGTGCCGGAGCTCGGGGCTTCGAGGCACGTGCTGGTGGAGTCGTTGCGGTACTGGCCGACGGTGGTGTTCGGCTGCGCGCCGCCCCAGCACTCACCGGTGCTGGTGTCGAAGATCGGCGTCGCGTCGTAGGGCTCGTTCGACGGCGGGTCGACGACCACCGGCTCCATGACCGGCGTGTTGTCGGCGTTGTAGTGCGTGAGCGCGTCTTCGCAGTCGATCGCGTCGAAGGCGCTGCCGCCCTTGCCGCCGAGCCAGAGGTCGATGTGGCGCAGGCCGGGGCCGCCGTTCGGGCCCTCGCTGTTCCAGTCGTCGGAACACTCGTCGCAGCCGTCCTCCATGATGAAGTACTTCTTCACCCGCGGCACCCAGACCTTGGTGCCGGGCGCCAGCTCGTCGCTGCTGGTGGCGAAGGTGATCGGGTCGGCGTAGCTGCCCTTGCCGCCCGCGGTGTCGTGGATCTGCGGGTAGGCGATGTTGCCGCCGGGCGGGGTGTTGTCCCACCAGCCGTAGAAGGTGAGGAAGGTGGGCTGCGTGGTGGCCGCGCTCGCCGGGCTCGCGCCGATGAGCGCCGAGGTCAGAGCGAGGAACAGGGTCATGACGAGCACGAAAGCGCGCCGGGTCATGCTGCCTCCGGAAGGGGGTGGGGCGGACGATGACGTGCGGCGTGGGTTCAGGTTCGCCGGGCGGCGGCTCGCCGTCAAGACTTGTTCGTAAAGTTTCCTAACAAATCGGGTCCGTGTCCCGGTCGGCGGGAAAGTCGAGCGGGTGCGGGCTTTCCTCGGCGAAGATGGCGCCATGAGCGAACAGCGAGAAGTCGTGGTCACCGGCGGCGGCACGGGCATCGGGCTGGCGATCGCCGCCCGGTTCGCGGCGGCGGGCGAACGGGTCACCGTCACCGGGCGGCGCAAGGACGTGCTGGAGGCAGCCGCGGAACGGATCGGCGCGCGGGCAGTGGCGTTCGACGCGAGCGATCCTTCGGCGGTGCAGGCCGCGCTGGCGGAACTGCCTTCGCGGGTCGACGTACTGGTCAACAACGCGGGCGGCAACACCGATCGCGTCCGGGAAGCGCCGACAGACCTTGCCGGAGTGGCGGACGCGTGGCGGGCGAACTTCGATGCGAACGTCGTCTCCGCCGTTCTCGTGACGACTGCGTTGAAGCCGCGCTTCGCGGACAACGTGCGCGTCGTGACTCTCGGCTCTGTCGCGGCGAAGCAGGGCTCCGGCTCCTACGGCGCGGCGAAGGCGGCGATCGAGGCGTGGAACACCGACCTCGCGCGGCAGCTCGGCGCGTCGGGCTCGGCCAACGTCGTGGCGCCCGGTGTCATCCTCGACACGGAGTTCTTCCACGGCACGCTCACCGAAGAATGGCTCAGCTCCCGGATCTCCGTGGCGCTCAACAAGCGCGCCGGGACGCCGGACGAGGTCGCGGAAACCGTGCTGTTCCTGGCTTCTCCGGGCGCGGGGCACGTCACCGGGCAGGTCGTGCACGTGAACGGCGGCGCGTACGGCGCTCGCTAGGCCATCCGGGTCGGAAGTGGGTCGAACGTCCCACGACGGCGCCGGTTCTCTCCATGGTGGAAGTGTCCGAACCACCGGCAGAGAGGTGTGATCCGCCGTGACGGCGACATCCGAAACCCCGGCCCTCCCCACGGCACGACCGGCCGGATGCCCGTTCGACCCGCCCGAAAACTACGCCGCGCTGCGGGAAACCGCGCCGACGTCGCAGGTGCGCTGCCCGGCCGGCATGGACGCCTGGCTGGTGACGCGGTACAGCGACGTCCGCGCGGTGCTCGCCGACCGCACGATGAGCTCGCGCGGCGCGTCCTCGGTGCACGTCAAGCCCGACGCCGAGCTCGACATCGAAGTCAGTCCGGGGTCGATCATCCAGCTCGACGGCGCCGGCCATTCGCGCATCCGGAAGATGGTGATCGCGGAGTTCACCGTGCGGCGCGTGGAGGCGATGCGCGGGTACGTCCAGGAACTGGTCGAGAGCCACCTCGACGCGATGCTCGCCCGGCCCGGTGACGCCGACCTGGTGCGGGACTTCGCGTTGCCGATCCCGTCGCTGGTGATCTGCGAGCTGCTGGGCGTCCCGTACGCGGACCGTTCGCGGTTCCAGCGGCAGAGCGGCTTCTTGGTCAGCACCGACGCCACGCCCGAAGAGGGGAAGCAGGCGTACGACGAACTTTCCGGCTTCCTGGCGGAACTGTTCGCCGAAAAGCAGCGGAACCCGCAGGACGACCTGTTCAGCAGGCTGATCGCCCGCGGTATCGCCTCCGGCGACCCGCTCACGATGGAGGAGCTGGTCGTGCTCGGGCTGAGCCTCCTGGTGGCCGGCCACGAGACGACGGCGAACATGATCGCGCTCAGCACGCTGGCGCTGCTGGAGAACCCGGCCGAGCGCGACGTCGTGCTCGCCGCGCCGGAGCGGGCGGTCGAGGAGCTGCTGCGGTACCTGTCGGTCGTCCAGTTCGGCGTGCTGCGCTACGCGACCTCCGACGTCCAGGTCGGCTCGCGCTCGGTCAAGGCGGGGGAGTGGCTGGTGGCGGCCCTGAACTCGGCCAACCGCGACGAAGAGCTGTTCCCCGGCGGCGACAAGCTCGACTTCCACCGGGAGTCGCCCCGCACGCACGTCGCGTTCGGGTTCGGCGCGCACCAGTGCATCGGCCAGCAGCTGGCCCGCGTCGAGCTGCAGGAGGCGTTGACGCGGCTGTTCCGCCGGGTGCCGGACCTGCGGCTGGCGGTGCCGCGGGAGTCGTTGGTGTACAAGCACAACACGCTGGTCTACGGGGTGCGGGAGCTGCCGGTCGCCTGGGGGTGAGAATGGCGGCATGACAGCATCACCGGCCCGGCAGTTGTGGGCAGCCGTGGAGCCGCTGCACGCGGTCGTCTACTTCGCGCCCGAGACGGCTGCGGCGGCGAAGGAGGCCGGCCTGCGGGGGTACTGGATGGGGTACTTCGCGGGCCGCCTCGCGCCGCTGGGCCCGATCGACCCCGCGGCGGCGACGTCGATGTTGTTCGGCTTCGCCCCGGCCATGGTGGAGCGGGCGCTGCCGGACGCGTGGTCTTTCGCATCCCCAGCGGACGTGCTCAGTGCCCGGCTTTCGTCCGTCGAAGCCGCTCTTTCGCGCGTTTCGGGTTCCTACGAGGAACTCGCTTCGCTGCTGGAGCAGGCTGTTTCCGCGTGTCGGTTCGACGGACGCCCGCTGGCGGCGGCCTGGTCCGCGGTGCCACGGCCGGCGAGCGTGCTCGGCCGCCTGTGGCTGGCGGCGACGGTGCTGCGCGAGCACCGCGGCGACGGTCACGTCCTGGCGGCGGTCCACGCGGGCCTGACGGGCCTGGAGACCACGCTGACGCACATCGGCGACGGCGTGCTCGCCCGCGGCGACGTCCAGCCCCACCGAGGCTGGTCCGACGCGGACTGGGCTTCGGCGGTTTCTCGCTTGGTGGCCCGCGGCCTGCTCGATTCTGCCGGCCGCCTGACCCCGGCCGGCGCGGCGATGCGGCGCCGGATCGAGGAGGACACGGACCGCCTGGCGGAGGCGCCGGTCAAGGCAGTGGACTTGTCCCGGCTGCTGGAGCTGGCGGTCCCGTTGAGCCGGGCGGTGATCGACGCGGGGGTGGTCCCGGTCCCGAACCCGATGGGCGTGCCCCGGCCCTGAGGTGTCGATCCCGGCCGGTCCCGTTCGACGCACGGGTGAACGCACCCGGACATCGGAGGGACCCATGACATTGCTCGCCGGCAAGAACGCGATCGTCTACGGCGGCGGAGGCCGCATCGGCACGGCCGTGGCCAGCGCTTTCGCCGAGGAAGGCGCTCGGGTCTTCCTCGCGGGCCGCACCCGCGCGCGGCTGGAGGAGGTCGCGGCGCGCATCCACGCGGCGGGCGGATCGGCCGAGGTGGCGGAGGTGGACGCCCTGGACTCGCGTTCGGTCGACGACCACGCCGACGCGGTAGCGGCCCAGGGCGGCGTGGACATTTCGTTCAACCTCATTTCCCACGGCGACGTCCAGGGCACGCCGTTGATCGACATGACCCTGGCCGACTACGAGCGCCCGGTCCTGACGGCGGTCCGAACCCAGTTCCTGACGACCCGAGCGGCGGCCCGCCACATGGTGAAAAAAGGGGCGGGAGTACTCCTCTTCTTCGGCGGCGCGGGCGAACCGGTACGCGAGTTCTCGGTGGGCGGGCTGCAGGTGGCGTTCCACGCGCTCGAGGCGATGCGCCGCCAGCTAGCCGCCGAGCTGGGCGGGCAGGGGGTGCGGGCGGTGACGCTCCGGACGGGCGGCATCCCGGAGACCCTCCCGGCGGACTTCCGGGGCCGCGAGGAGCTGGAGGAGAACATCGCGGGCAAGACGATGCTCGGCCGAGCGGCAACCCTCGCGGACGTAGGTGCGGTGGCAGCATTCGTGGCATCGGACCGAGCCCGCACCATGACGGCCTCAACGGTCAACATCAGCTGCGGCGCACTAGTGGATTAGCAGCGGCCCCGGCGGCGAGCCGGGGAGCGCGGTCACTTCGCGCCGGTTCACTGCGCCCCGGTTTGCCGCCGCATCTGGCTTGCCGCCGCCCCCGGGGTCTGCCGGCGGCACCTGGCTTGCCGGCGCACCCGGGGTTCGCTGGCGCGCAGTCGCCGCGCGGCGCGGATCGCGGCTGTCGGCGTCGACCGATGCCACCGCCAGGTCGCCGATCCGCAGCCGATCTCCGGCCCCGGCCGGCCCGCGTAGGCGAAACCGAACGCCGGTCGTCACCTACCCGCGCCACTGGCGGCCGCAAGTCAGCGATCGCGCCGGCTCACCGGCGCGACGTGATTTGCTGCACCGTCCACCCGTTGCCGTCGGGGTCGGCGAAGTGCACGAAACCCACGTTGTTCAAGTCCGCTTCACCGTCCCAGTCGCCCATGCCGTGGACCTGGATCTCGGTGACCTCGACGCCGCGCTCGGTGAGCATCGCGTGCGCCTTCGGCAGGTCGTTGACCACCAGCTGCAGGCCCTTGAGCGAACCCGGTGGCATGTCCGGCACGGCGCCCCGGCCGAACACCACCGAGCAGCCCGAGCCCGGCGGAGTCAGCTGCACGATCCGGACGCCGTCGGCGGGCGCCGTGTCGTGGTCGAGCTTGAATCCGAGCTGGTCGGCGTAGAAGGCCTTCGCGCGGTCCACATCGGACACCGGCACCACGACCACTTCGAGCGTCCACTCCATCGCGCGTCCTTCCGTCGGCCAGGCTCGGCGGAGCACACGCTACCCGTGCCGAGGCTGTTCGCGTACCCGCTCGTCAATCCTCCGCGATCAGCCGCCGGACCGCGTCCACCACGAGCTCCCGCCGTTGCTCGCGGGAGAGGGTGGTGTGCACGCCGAGTTCCGAATTGGTCGTTGCCCACGCCGTCGAGATCGACTGGATCAGCACCAGCAGCTCCATGGGTGTGTAGTGCTTGGACAGTCTCCCTTCGTTCTGTGCTCGCTTCAGGTCGTTCAGCCGGATTTCGTTGGCCAGCACGATTTCGGTGACCCACTTGCCGTCGGGTCGTTCCAGCCGGTGCCAGACCGCCAGCCGCAGCGTCTCCGGCTGCTCTTCGTACCGGTCGAAGAGCAGCCCGGCGTAGCCCGGCAGGTCGTCGGTGTCGATCGGGACCTCGAGGACGAACTTGCCGACCGACTCGCCGAAGACTGTGTCGAACAGGCTGTCCTTGTTGGAGAAGTACTTGTAGAGCATCGCCTTGTTGCATCCGGCGGCGTCCGCGATCCGGTCCACGCGGGCGCCTGCGATGCCCCGTTCCGCGAACTCCTCCGTGGCGGCGGCGAGCAGTCGCCGCTGCGTCTCCGCCGCGTTTCTCATGTCGCCCACTCTAGCAACTAACTGGTTGGTTGACAAACTCGCCCGGCAGGTGTTTTCTGGAAGCAACCAACCGGTTGGTTAGCCGGTCGGGTGAGCGAGGAGAGGCATCATGGGCAGGACTTGGCTGATCACCGGCAGTTCCCGCGGGTTCGGGCGGGAGCTGGCCCGGGTCGCGCTCGAGGATGGCGACCGGGTGGTCGCCACCGCGCGCCGGCCGGAGCAGCTGAAGGACTTGGTGGCCGAGCACGGTGACCAGATCCGTGTGTTCGCGTTGGACGTGACGGACCCCGTGGCCGCGCGGGAGGCCGTGGCCTTCGCCGTGCGCGAGTTCGGGGGGCTCGACGTCGTGGCCAACAACGCCGGTTACGCGAACAGCGCACCGATCGAGGACATGGCGGAGGACGACTTCCGGGCGCAGGTCGAGGCCAACTTCTTCGGCGTCGTCAACGTCACGCGCGCGGCTCTGCCGGTGTTCCGCGAGCAGGGCTCGGGGCACTTCCTGCAGTTCTCGTCGGTCGGCGGCCGGGTCGGCGGGTCGCCGGGGCTGGGTGCCTACCAGGCGGCGAAGTTCGCGGTGGAGGGCTTCTCCGAGGTGCTCAACGCGGAGGTGAAGCCGTTCGGCGTCAAGGTCACGATCGTCGAGCCGGGCGCGTTCCGCACGGACTGGCAGGGCGCCTCGATGGAGCGTGCACCGGTCCGCCCGGAGTACGACGCCTCGGTGGGGGAGATGCACCGCCTCCGCGACGCGACCGACGGCAAGCAAGCAGGCGACCCGGCCCGGGGAGCCCGCATCCTCGCCGACGTGGTCCGGTCGGACGCGCCACCGCTGCGCCTGCTGCTCGGCGCGGACGCGGTCGAGGCGGTCCGGCGGTCGGACCGTGCGCGCGGAGCCGAGGTGGAGGAATGGGCGGAGGTGAGCCGATCGGCCGTGTTCGCTGCGGAGTGACAACGGTCGGCTGGTGACCCGAGACGGCTTGGTGCGCGGCGCCGACGAAGGAGGGTGCCGGGATCGCCTGTCGAGTGGCGCGGGGATCGCTGGGCGCGGCAGCGCGCACCGGGTTGCGGCGTTCGGCCGAGCGTCGACCCTGACGGTGACCTTGCCGGGCGCGCGCCAAGGGGCAACCTCGTCGGGGTGACTCCCTAGCCCTGGGGCGAATCCCGTTGCTCGACCACCAACCGCTGGTGCCGGGCCGCGCGCACGCGGTCGCCGCAGGTTGTCGAGCACCAGCGGCGGCGGGCGTGCTCGCGGAAGAAGAACCGCACGCAGCCGTGGGCCTCGCAAGGGCGCACCAGGTGGGCGAGGTCGCCGGTGACCACGTCGATCGCGTCGCGGGCCAGTGCGGCCAGGGTCTCCTCGAGGCTGCCCGGGGTGGTACTGCGCCACTCACGGTGGGGTCCCGACGGCCAGGTGAGCTGGGGTGCGGCGGCGTCGGAGCGGGCGGCCGCGTTCACCGTCTCCACCGCGGCCACGTCCGGTGAGCGGTCCTCCGCCAGCGCGGCCAGCAGCTCGCGGACGGCCGCGCGGAGGTCCGTGACGCGGCTCAGTTCGCCGGCGTCGAGCGAGGCGGTCGGGAGCTCGTGCCGACGCAGCCACTCGGTGGTGGCGCGCGGCTCGGCCAGGTCGTCGACCTCGCCGCCCGCGCCGAGCCTGCGGGTGTTGACCAGCGCCAGCGCGGGTGAGCGCTCTTCGCCGGGTGCCGCAATGACCACGTTCGCCTCCCGAAGTTCGTCCTTCATTCTCCCGACCCGTTGACAGCCTACGTCATCTCATGGATAAATGACTAAGTATCCATGAGATGTGAGGAGTGACCCCATGGTCGCCGTGTATCACCGCTTCGCCACCGTTGCCGGGCGCCGGCTGTTCTACCGGGAGGCCGGGCCCGCCGACGCGCCCACGATCGTGCTGCTCCACGGGTTTCCGACGAGCTCGCACATGTACCGGCACCTCATCCCGGCGCTGGCCGACCGCTACCACGTCGTCGCGCCCGACTACCTGGGTGCGGGCGCGTCGGACGCGCCGTCGGTGGACGAGTTCGCCTACACCTTCGACGCCCTCGCCGAGCTCACCCTCGGCCTGCTCGACGAGATCGGCCTGGACCGCTTCGCGCTCTACATCCAGGACTTCGGCGCCCCGGTCGGCCTGCGCATCGCGGCCGGGAACCCGGAGCGGGTCACCGCGATCGTCACGCAGAACGGCAACGCCTACGTCGACGGCTTGGGCGCCGGGCTGCCGCAGCGGCTCGCGGCCGGCACGCTGACCGAGGAGGACCTGCGCGGCATGGTCAGCCTCGAAATGACCAAGGCGCAGTACCTCGACGGCGTGCCCGACCCGGAGCTGGTCAGCCCGGACGTCTGGATCCACGACCAGGCCCTGCTCGACCGGCCGGGCGGCGCCGAAATCCAGATGGCGCTGCTCGCGGACTACCACCACAACATCGGCCTGTACCCGAAGTTCCACGAGTACTTCCGGACGAGCCAGGTCCCGGTGCTGGCCGTCTGGGGAGCCAACGACGGCATCTTCATCGCCGACGGCGCCCGCGCCTACGCCCGCGACCTGCCCGACGCCGAGATCCACCTGCTCGACTCAGGCCACTTCGCGCTCGAAACCCACCAGGACGCCATCGCCGGGTATGTCCGCGGATTCCTCGGGAGGGTGTTGACGCACTGAAATCCTGTACGTGGCTTGCCGGCGCGGCACGCGGCCGGCGAACAAGATCCTGCGGGTGACGGCGAGCTAGCCGCCGAGGAGACGCGAGAGCGCATCCCGTGCTCTCGCGTCCTTCGACGCCAACGTGGTCAGCGCCTGCGCCAGCGCCGCGAGCCAGTCGTCGACCGCGGTCTCCTTGCGGCTGATCACCACGCCCCGGACGACCTGGTGGATCTCCGCCGCGACCCCGCCGTGCTTGCCCGTGCTCAGCACCAGCACCCGGTCCGGGGTGTTCACGCGCACCGCGACCGCCTGGCCGTCGCGGCCCGCGACGCGGTCGGCGAACGTGCGTCGCCGGTCGACCTCGACCATGCCCGCCGGCAGCGCGTTGCCCAGCGTCTCGGACAGGACCCGGTGGTACGACTCGACATCCGCGCGGTCCGTACGCAGAGCCGCCACCAGCAGGTGGAAGTCCAGCTCGCTGCCCATCAGTCGGTCAGGGGCAGCACGAGCTGCGGCTTGGCGATGTGGTGGTCGGCGCGCAATGGCTTCACCGCCGTGCCGATCGCGAAGAACTCCGTCGTGTGGCCGCCCCAGCGGTGCGGCAGCGACAGCAGCTGCACCCCGACGATGCCCTCCGCCTCCAGCTGTTCGGCTTCGGTCTGCATCCGCGACATCGCGAGCTCGCGCGCGTCGTACAACGCCTCGGTGTACTGCGGGATCTCGACGTTCTGGCCGATGTTGCCCATCATCTGCCGGAACCGCTGGTGCGCGATGTGGTAGACGCAGGTGCCCATCACCATGCCCAGCGGCGCGTAGCCGGCCTGCACCAGCGTCCAGAAGTCCTGGCCGGACAGGTCCGAGGTGAACGGCTTCCCGGTGTTGTTGCGCCATTCGCCGGGTTCGTCGGCCTTCACCGCGGTGCCGACGGCGATGAACTCGGCGAGGTCGCTGCCGAACTCCTTGAACTCGATCTCCAGGCGGACCGCGACGATGCCGTCGGCGCCGAGGACGTCCGCCTCCGCCTCCATCCGGGACATCGCGAGCTCGCGGGCGTGGTACATCGCCTGCGAAAGCCTGTCCAGCTCCTGGTTCTTGTTCCACCGTCCCATCTGGAACCCGACGTGGTAGATGCTCGAGCCGAGCACCAGCCCGAGCGGCCGGAACCCGGCTTCGCGCACCAGGAGGAACTCGTTGACGCTCAGGTCGGACGTGAACAGGCTGGTCTTCTGGCCAGGTCGCATCTCGGCGAGCCGGCGCATCGCATCCTCGGGGATGTGCTGCGCGGAGGGGTCCGCGGTGGTCACTGAGCCTCCTCAGGAACGGTTCAACGGCAGGATCTTGAGCGCGCTGGTCGGGGCGGCGCGCCCGGTGTGGAAGCGGGCGATCGCGGTGCCGGTCACGCTGGCGATGCCGACGACCGCGAGCTCCTGCACCGGCCACGTCCGCAGCCGCATGTCGGAGACGATGCCGCCGTCGGCGCCGCTGTCGCGGATCGCGCGGGCGAACTCCGCCCGGGCCGCGGCCCGGACCTCGTTGACGACTCTCGTCGGTGCGTCGACTTCGGTGTTCCCGGCCCAGTTGCTGGTCTGGTACTGCATGTTGTAGTCGAACTCGCCGCGCGCGGCGACGCCGACCGCGACGCGCACCGGCACCCACCCGGCCTGCATCAGCTTGCCGACGTCCTGGCCCGGCAGGTCGGTGGTGAACAGCCGCCGCGGCCGTTGCGTGGTTTCGGCGCGCACGGCCGTGCCGAGGGCGACGAACTCCTGCGCCACGCCGTCGAGCGGGGTGATCGTGAACCGGATGTCGAGGACGCCGTCGGCGCCCAGCGCGGTCGCTTCCTGGCCGAGCCGGTCCAGCGCGGTCGCGTAGCCCTGGCGGAGCATGTCCGCCATCTGCCGGACCTGGTCGGCGGCCCACTGGCCCAGCGAGGTCCAGCCGACCTGCTGCACGACGCACCCCATGACCTCGCCGACGGGGGTGAAGCCGGCCGCTCCGGCGCCGACGGCACCGGGCACGCTGAGCAGCGACGTCTTCAGCCCGGACGCGGCATAGCGCTCGACACGAGCCCGCGCGACGGGCGGCAGGCCACGACCGTCCCATTCGGGCACTGGCTGACCTCCTTCGACCGGCTCTCGTCCCCATCGTGGCACGGATCCGCGCGGGCAGGAGGTGCGCGCGGGGTGATCAACGGGTATGTCCGGAAGGTCCGGTCGCAAGGGGCGCAAGGCGGACCGGACGCGGCGACGTGGCGCGGATCAACGCGCGGTGATGCGGGCGACCAGCGAGTGCGAGCGGGTCGCGGCGTCGACCGGAACCGCGGGAGCGCCTAGCGACCCGCGCCCGGCGGATTCCCGTCCAGCGGCAGCACCGGGAGCGACACCGTCGGCGCGGGGCCGGCGCCGAACCGGGCCACCGCCGTGCCGAACACGCTCGACACCGCCGTCGCTCCCGTGTGGCCCAGCGCCCAGGCCCGCAACGTCGTCGACGTCACCAGGCCGCCGTCCGCGCCCGACTCGCGCACCGCCGACAGGAACTCCGCCCGCGCCGCCGCCCGAACCCGGGTCACCAGCTCGGTCGGCACCGCCGCCTCCGCGCCCGGTCGGTCCGTCATGGCGATGTCGAACGCCGTCGCGCCGTCGATGCCGATCGCCAGCGTCACCGGGACCCAGCCCGCCAGCAGCAGCTTCGCCACGTCCGGACCGGATAGTCCTGTCGTGAACGGCCGGGGCGGGCGGACACCGCGGAGCGCGCGCACCGCCGTGCCCAGCACGACGAACTCGTGGACCGCCGCGCTCACCCGGGTCACCGTGCAGGCGATCGCCAGGACGCCGTCCGCGCCCAGCGCCGTCGCCTCCGCGCGCAGCCGGTCCAGCGCCGTCGCGTAGCCGCGGCGCAGGCCCGATGTCACGTCCTCGTGCCGCGACACCACGCAGCCCATCACCTCGCCGATCGGCCGCAGCCCCACCGCTTCGGCACCGACCGCGCCGGGCACCGAGAGCAGCGACGTCCGCAGTCCCGACGCCGTGTAGCGGCCGACGCGGGGGTGCACTAGCGCCAGCTGTCGTCGCCGAAGCCGAGCGTCACCGGGCCCCGGCGGGATGTCTCGGCGATCGTTTCGGCGGGCAGGACGTCGTCGAGGAACGCGTAGTCCGGGCGCCGGTTCCGCGCGTGCCACTCGGCGATCTCGTGCCAGCCCGGCGCGGCCAGCGCGCCGCCGAAGTGCTGGACCGACAGGCCGGCCGTGAGGCCGGCGAACCGGAGCCGGTCGGCCAGGGACCAGCCGGTCAGGGTGGCGGCGACGAACCCCGCGCCGAAGACGTCGCCCGCGCCGGTCGCGTCGAGCACGTTCACCGGCAGCGCCGGGATGTCCGCCGTCTCGCCCGTGGTGCCGTCGACGGCGAGCACGCCCGCGGCGCCGCGGGTGATCACCGCGACCGGGACCAGGTCGGCGAGCTTGGCCAGCGCCGCTTCCGGGGTGTCCGTGCGGGTGTAGCGCATCGCTTCGACGTCGTTGGGCAGGAACGCGTGGCAGCACGCCAGCTGGTCGAGCAGCGCGGCCGACCACGCCTCCGAAGGGTCCCAGCCGACGTCGGCGAAGACGAGGCTGCCGGCCTGGTGCGCGGTGTGGACCCACTCGGCCGTGTCGAGGCCGATGTGCGCGACGGTCGCGCGGCTCGGCGGCGGGGAGCCGGCCAGCTCGGCGACCGGGACGGGCGGCGGGTGGCCGTGGGTGACCATCGCCCGGTCGCCGGCGTAGGCGAGGGAGACGGTGACGGGGGAGTGCCACTCCGGGAACCGCCGCGACGGCGACAGGTCGATGTGTTCCTGCGAAAGCACGTCCCAGCAGTAGCGCCCGTACACGTCGGTGCCGAACGCGGCCGCCAGCGACGTCCGCAGGCCGAGACGGCTCAGCGCGACCGCGAAGTTCGCGATGCCGCCCGGGCCCGAGCCCATGCCGCCCGTCCACACCTCCGTGCCCGGCTCCGGCGGTCCTTCGAGCCCGGTGAAGACCAGGTCGAAGAACAGCAGGCCGGACAGGAAGACATCGGTGTCGGGGACGGAATCGGCCGGCACGGGCGCCTCCCGGAATCGAGGATGCGCACGAGCGTGCTTCAGATGCGCGGAATGCGCAAGGTTCGCTCAAACTCGTTCGCCGGTTGAGCGAGTTTGACTGCTATCGTCCCGGCATGCTGCCCCAGCGTCGTCACGAGCTGATCTTGCGGGCTCTCCGCGCGGAGGGCCCGGCGCCGGTCGGCGTGCTGGCCGAGCGGCTCGGCGTCAGCCAGGCGACCGTGCGCCGCGATCTCGGGCAGCTCGACCGTGAAGGCCGGCTGACCCGCGTCTACGGCGGGGCAATGGCGGCCGACGACGAGCCGTTCGCGCGCGTGGCCGCGGAGCGGGCCGACGACAAGGACGCCGTCGCCCGGCGCGCGGCCGGCCTGGTCGCCGACGGCGACACCGTGCTGCTCGACATCGGCACGACCGCGCACCGGCTGGCGCGGCACCTGCGCGACCGCGCGCTGACCGTGATCACCAGCAGTCTCGCGGTCTACGACGAGCTGAAGGACGCCGACGACGTCCAGCTCGTCCTCCTCGGGGGCGTGGTCCGGCGCAGCTATCACTCGATGGTGGGATTCCTGACCGAGGACGCGCTGCGCCAGGTGCACGCCGACACCGTCTTCCTCGGCACGAGTGGCGTCCGCGGCGACGGCCACGTGATGGACGCGACGGTCGTCGAGGTGCCGGTCAAGCGCGCGATGGTCGCCGCGGGCGACCGCGTGGTGCTGCTCGCCGACGCGGGCAAGTTCCCCGGCACCGGGCTGGCCCGGGTCTGCGGGCCGGACGCGCTCGACGTCGTCGTCACGACCACCGGCGCCGACGAGCAGACCTGTTCGGCCCTGTGCGAGGCCGGCGTCGAGGTGCTGCGATGAGGCTCGCGATCCTGGGCGGCGGCGGGTTCCGCGTGCCGCTCGTGCACGGCGCGTTGCTGACCGGCGGCGGGGTCACCGAGCTGGTCCTGCACGACGTCGAGCCCGGGCGGCTGACCGCGATCGAACGGGTTCTCGCCGAGCAGGCCGCGGGCGTCCCGGGCGCGCCGCGCGTGCGTACCACGACCGACCTGGCCGACGCACTGTCCGATGTGGACTTCGTGTTCTCCGCCATCCGCGTCGGCGGGCTGCGCGGCCGCCGTCTCGACGAGCAGGTCGCGCACGCGGAAGGCGTGCTGGGCCAGGAAACCGTCGGCGCCGGCGGGATCGCCTACGGGCTGCGGACCGTCCCGGTCGCCGTCGATCTCGCGCGAAAGATCGCCGAACTGGCGCCCCGGGCCTGGGTCATCAACTTCACCAACCCCGCCGGGATGGTCACCGAGGCGATGGCCGCGCACCTCGGCGGGCGGGTGCTCGGCATCTGCGACTCGCCGGTGGGGCTGTGCCGCCGTGTCGCGCGGGCCCTCGGCGTCGACCCGGCGACGGCGTGGTTCGACTACGCCGGCCTCAACCACCTCGGCTGGCTTCGCGCGGTGCGCGTGGGCGGCGAGGACGTCCTGCCGAAGCTGCTCGCCGACACCGATGCGCTGGAGTCGTTCGAGGAGGGGAAGCTTTTCGGCGCGGACTGGCTGCGTGCCCTCGGTTCCCTGCCCAACGAGTACCTGCACTATTACTACTTCGCGCGCGAAGCCATGAGCCCGCAGTCGCGCGGCGCCCAGCTGCTGGAGCAGCAACGCGGGTTCTACGCGGAACCTTCGCTGGCGTCGTGGGAGCGCACCCGCTTGGAGCGCGAAGCCACGTACATGGCCGAAACGCGTGAAGGAGAGCGTGACGATCTCGAAGGCGGCGGCTACGAGAAGGTCGCCTTGGCGTTGATGCGGGCCATCGCGCACGGCGAACGCGCGACGCTGATCCTCAACGTCCGCAACGGATCCGCACTCCCGGGCGTGCCGGAAGACGCGGTCGTCGAGGTGCCGTGCGTCGTCGATGCGAACGGTGCCCGGCCGCTGGCCACTGGGCCGTTGCCCGATCACGCGCTGGGCCTGGTGACGGCGGTCAAAGCCGTCGAGCGGGCGACGATCGAAGCGGCGACGACGGGCTCCCGCGCGTCGGCGCTGCGGGCGTTCGCGCTGCACCCGCTGGTCGACTCCGTCTCCGTGGCGCGGCGGCTGCTCGACGCCTACGTCGCCGCGCACCCGGAACTCGCTTACCTGGCTTAGGAAATCTCGCGCAGGAGGGGAGTCAGCCGGGCGGTCAGGTCCGCGTCGACGAGCTCGATCTCGCCGATCAGCAGCTCGGTGACGGCGTGGAACGGCCCGGCGAGGTCCCCGAGCCCGCCGACGAGCGTTGCCTCGAAAGGCCCTGTGACGTCGGCGGGCAGCTGGTCCAGGCCACGTCCCTCGCCCGCGGGCACGCCGTGCCGCACGCAAGCCAAGGCCAGCGCGTACTCCCGAACTCGGCCGATCATGTACTCGGCCTGCCAGCCCCGGCCGCGTTCGATGCTCGACCGCGCGTGCAGGGCGTGCAGCCAGGCCAGGTCGATCAGCCGCCGCGCGTCGGGAGGCGGCGACTGCGGACGGTCCTGCGGCGTGCCGAACAGCAGCCGGAACTTCGGCGTCGTCGCGCCGAAGTCCGCTTCCGGCCAGAACGCCAAGTCGACCTGCAAGGTGTTCGCCAACAGGAAGACGCGGAACACGGTCCGCTCGAACACGACATCCATGTGGTGCACCGCGCCGTGCTCGCGGTACATCCGCGCGGTGAAGTCCGCGAGCACCGGCTCGGGCTCGCCGGCGACGGCGAAGGCGAGGTCGATGTCCGACCACGCGTCTTCGGCGCCGAGCGCGGCCGAGCCGGTGAGCGCGGCGCCGGTGACGCGCTCGTCCGACCGGGCCGCCTCGACCAGTGCTTCGCGGAGCAGGGCCCGATCCCCCGGGGTGAACATGATCTCCAGGCTAGACCGCGGCCATCGCGTTGAACTCCGCTTCGGCTTCCTCACGGTCGTTGTACAGCGACCACGCCCGGTCCGCGATGTCGTCCGGGTCGAGGGTGCCCACCTTGAAGCCGTGGTCCTGCTTGGTGAACTCGCGGTGGATGTCGCCGCGCTCGATGAGGCCGCCGATCGTCAACGTTCCCGCGTAGACGCCCGTTTCGCGCAGTGCCGCGTGGAGCGTGAGGACGTACATGCGCAACGCCGCCGATGCCGGCGCCAGGCTGCCGAGCATCGCCATCGGGTACTTGCCGCTCAGGCCGCCGGCAAAGAGCAGCGAACCCGAGCCCCGCTTCAGCATGTCCGGCAGCACCGCTTCGACGAGCCGGGCCGCCGGGGACACGATCGCTTCGAACGGCGTGCGCAGGGCGTCGGCGCCCGCTTCGGTGAGCGGGGTGATGCCCGGTCCGGACGTCGCGTCGGCCGGGCCGAAGTACACCGTGTCGAGCTCGCCGGCTTCGGCCGTGATGCGCGCTAGAACCGCTTTCAGCTGAGCGGGGTCGGTCACGTCCGCCGCGTAGGTGTGCGTGGGGGTCCCGCCCAGGGACGCCCGGTAGCTCGCGTGCCGGGTGTCGGTGCGCGAGACCAGCGCTGTCGTGAAGCCTTCGCGGCCGAAGCGGCGGGCGATCGACAGGCCGAGCCCGGGTCCGACACCCAGTACGGCGATGACTTTCGGCAAGGGATCCTCCTCGAGAGAAATTGAGACTGTCCTCAAGTTATCCATAAGGTGAGGATGTCGTCAACTTGCTTGCCGGGTGCGGCGAATGTCGTCATGGGTTCGGATCAGTGGCCTACCGGGCTGCTCCAAGCGGGTAGAACATGTTCCAGTTTCCGGAGTGGACCGACACCATGACCTTCGCCGTTCCGCGAGCGAGGAGTGCGCCATGGATGCCGACCTGACCCGCCGCCAGATCCTGCGCGGCACCGCGGCGGGCGTGGGCCTCGCCGTGACGTCCGGGCTCGCGACGGCGCCGGCCGCCGGCGCCGCGCCCCTCGTGGGGGAGTACGACGTCGTCGTGGTCGGCTCCGGCGCGGCCGGGATGACCGCCGCGCTGACGGCGGCCAAGCGCGGGCTCAGCGTCGTCGTGGTCGAGAAGGCGCCGACGTTCGGTGGGTCCGCGGCGAGATCCGGGGCCGGGATCTGGATCCCGAACAACCCGGTGCTGCTCGCCGCCGGCGTGCCGGACACGCCGGCGAAGGCCGCGCAGTACCTCGCCGCCGTCGTCGGGCCGGACGTGCCGGCCGCGCGGCAGCAGGCGTTCCTGCGCAGTGGCCCCGAAATGATCGCGTTCGTCATGGCGAACAGCCCGCTGCGGTTCCGGTGGATGGAGGGCTACAGCGACTACTACCCGGAGCTTCCCGGCGGGTTGCCGAACGGTCGCTCGATCGAGCCGGACCAGTTCGACGGCAACCTGCTCGGCGCCGAGCTCGCGAACCTGAACCCGGCGTACCTCGCGACGCCGCCCGGGCTGGTCGTGTTCAGCGCCGACTACAAGTGGCTGAACCTGGCCGCGGTCAACGCGAAGGGCGCGGCGGTCGCCGCCACCTGTCTCGCCCGCGGCACGGCTGCCGCGCTGGCCGGGCAGAAGCCGCTCACCATGGGGCAGTCGCTCGCCGCCGGCCTGCGGGCGGGCCTGCTCGCGGCGAACGTCCCGGTGTTGCTGAACACGCCGTTGCTGGACCTGAACGTCGAAAACGGTGCGGTCACCGGGGTTCTCGTGCCGGGCGGAGTGGTGCGGGCCCGGCGTGGCGTGATCGTCGGCTCCGGCGGGTTCGAGCACAACGCCGCGATGCGCGCGCAGTACCAGCGGCAGCCGATCGGCACCGCCTGGACCGTCGGGGCCAAGGAGAACACCGGCGACGGCCACCGAGCCGGGCAGCGCGCCGGCGCCGCGCTCGACCTGATGGACGACGCGTGGTGGGGCCCGGCCATCCCGATCCCCGGCGACCCGTACTTCTGCCTGGCCGAGCGGACGCTGCCCGGCGGGCTGATCGTCAACCAGGCCGGAAAGCGGTTCGTCAACGAGGCCGCGCCCTACAGCGACGTCGTGCACACGATGTACGACAAGAACCCGACGGCGCCGGACATCCCCGCGTGGCTGGTCGTCGACCAGAGCTACCGGAGCAAGTACCTGTTCCGCGACACCCTGCCGCTGCTGCCGCTGCCGGACTCCTGGTACGCCGCCGGCGCGGTGGTCAAGGCGTCGAGCATCCAGGCCCTCGGCTCGGCGATCGGCGTGCCATCCGCCGCGCTTAAGTCCACTGTGGACCGGTTCAACGGCTTCGCCTGGTCCGGAGTGGACGGTGACTTCCGGCGCGGCGCGAGCGCGTACGACCACTACTACACCGACCCGCTGGTGCTGCCCAACTCCTGCCTCGCGCCGCTGTGGGCACCGCCGTTCTACGCGTTCAAGATCGTGCCCGGCGACCTCGGCACGAAGGGCGGCATGCGCACGGACGCCCGGGCGCGCGTGCTCCGCCCGGACGGCTCGGTGATCCCCGGCCTGTACGCGGCCGGCAACGCGAGCGCGGCGGTGATGGGGCACAGCTACGCCGGCGCCGGCTCGACCATCGGCCCGGCGATGACGTTCGGGTTCATCGCCGGGAACGACGTCTAGAACTCCTTCTGTACCAACGGAAGGACTTCGGTGCCGAGAAGTTCGATGGCGCGCATGACGTCCTTGTGCGGCACGCCCGACCAGTCCATCTGCAGCGCGTAGCGGTCCGCGCCGGTGAGCTTGCCGACGGTGATCAGGCGTTCGGCGATCTCCTGCGGGCTGCCGACGAACAGCGCTTGCGCGTTGTGGGTGTACTGGTCGAACTCGGCGCGGGTCGGGACCGCCCAGCCGCGGGCCTTCGCGCCGTACTTCATCGTTTCGAGCCAGTACGGGTAGAACTTTTCCTTGGCGTCCTGCGAGTTCTCGGCGATGAAGCCGATGGCGCTCATGGTGACGTGCAGGTCTTCTTTCTTGTGGTCGCCCGCTTCACCGGCCTGGCGGTAGAGGTCGACCAGCGGGGCGAAGCGCTCGGGGCGTCCGCCGATCACGGCGTACACCACGGGCAGGCCCAGCAGCCCGGCGCGGATGGACGACTCGGGGTTGCCGCCGGTGCCGATCGAGATGCGCAGGCGGTCGCCGTACGGCCGGGGCAGGATCCGCGCGTTCTCCAGCGGTGGGCGGAACTTGCCGGACCAGGTGAGCGGGTCTTCGCGGTCGATGCGCAGGAGGAGGGCGAGCTTCTCTTCGAAGAGTTCGTCGTAGTCGCCGAGGTCGTGGCCGAAGAGGGGGAACGACTCGGTGAACGACCCGCGGCCGGCGAGCAGTTCGGCTCGGCCGTGGCTGAGCTGGTCGAGGGTGGTGAACTGCTGGTAGACGCGGACCGGGTCCTCGGTGCTCAAGACGGTCACCGCGGAGCTCAGGGTGATCTGGTCGGTGATGGTTGCCGCCGCGGCCAGCACTGTGCCCGGGTTGGAGATCGCGTACTGGTCCAGGTGGTGCTCGCCGAGGCCGTAGAAGCCGAGGCCCAGCTCGTCGGCGAGTTTGATCCGCTCGAGGGTGTTGGCCAGCGTCTGCGCTACGGACGGTTGGTCGCCGGTGCTCGGGTCCGGTGCGCGGTCGCCGAAGCTGTAGATGCCGAGTTTCATAGAGCGTTCAACTATCTGGGGGCCGGATTCGTTCCCGGGTTGGCGGGGGCGAACGATCGTTCTTGTGGTGGGTGGGCGCGAACGGTCCGTTGGTGTCGCGAGAGGGCGAACGATCGTTCTTTCCGTGAGTGAGCCTGAGCGGTCGCTGCGGGTCGGAGGAGGGCGAACGATCGTTCTTTCTGGCGGGGTCGCGAGGTGTCCGGCGGAGCCACTGGTGAAAGGAAGAGCGAACGATCGTTCTTTCTGTTGAGGCGTGCGAACGATCCGCGGGCGCCGCCGGGTAGGGCGACCGGTCGTTCTTGCTGGGGGGCGCGCGAACGGTCCGTTCGCGCGCTCAGCCGAAGCGGGCCTGGATGGCATCGAGGTTCTTCTCCGAGAGCTGCAGGGCGGCGGCGCGGAGACTGAGCCCGTCGAGGGTGGCGCGCTCGAACATGCCCGTCACGAGTTCGCGCATCCGCGTCCGGACCTTGCCGAAGGCTTCGTCGGCGTCCGCGCCTACGTCGCCGAAGAGGGTCCACCACCACCAGGAGTTGGTCGCCGAATTGGCCACGAAGTCCGGCAGCACGCGGATGCCGCGGGCGTCGAGCAGGGCCTCGGCGTCGGCCGTCACCGGCATGTTCGCGGCCTCGACGATGAGCTTCGCGCCGATCTTGGCCTGGTTGTCGCTGTCGACGCAGTACGAGATCGCGGCCGGCACCAGGACCTCGGCCGGGACGTCGAGCCACGCTTCGGGCGGCAGGAGCTCGTCGCCCGGTTTGAGGTTGTCGCGGTCGATGCCGCCGAAGCGGTCGCGGTGGCGCAGCAGGTTCTCGACGTCGAGGCCGTCCGGGTTGACGATGACCCCGCGCACGTCCGAGACGCCGACCACCTGGAGGCCGGCTTCGGCGAGGAACCGCGCCGTGGCGCCGCCCATCGAGCCGAAGCCCTGGACGACGACGCGGTTCGGGCCGCCGAGCCCGAGCATTTCGAGCCCGGTGAGCGTGGCCTGGGCGACGCCGAGGCCACCGACCAGCTCGTCGAGCCCCAGGCCGCCGACTTCAATGCGGAAGGCGTCCGCCAGCCGTTCGGTCGCCGCCTCGCGGTCTTCGAGCAGCGGGTAGACCGCCTGGACCGAGCTGAGCAGGCCGATTTCCGTGATGACGCCGTCGATGACGTCCTGCCGCAGGCCGAGGTCCTCGCCCATGGTCCAGTAGCGCTCGATGAGCGGGCGCATGGCGTGCAGGTAGCGGGCGACGACGTCGCGGGCGCGCTCGTCGTACGGGTCGAAGTCGATGCCGCCCTTGGCGCCGCCGAGCGGGATGTACCGGCCGTGGGGGTCGTAGTTGAGGCCCTCCTTGAGGGTCATGCCTCGCGCCAGGCCCCGGACCTCGAAGAGCGTGCAGCCACGGCGCATCCGCAGGCCCCCGCTGGCCACGCCGCGGACCAGCCGGTCGATCACCAGGTAGCCCCGGCACCCGGTGACCGGGTCGGTCCAGGCCACTTCGAGCAACGCCGGCTCGGTCATCGGCCCTCCGCGGTCAGCGCCGGTTCGGCCTGGCCGAGCTCGTGGGCCAGCGCCTGGCCGACCCACCGGGCGCAGTCGTCGGCGGTGACGGTGCCCGCGCGCGCGACGAACTGCACGGCGAGCCCGTCGAGCAGGGCGGTCAGGCGCCACGCCGCACCGTACGGGTCCGGGCACCGGAACTCGCCGGCGGCGACGCCTTCGGTGATGAGCGAGACGACGGCGTCGCGCCACCGCAGGTCGAGCCGCTGGACGACGTCCCGCAGCTCGGTGTCGCGCATCGCGGCGGCGCCGGCCTCGATCCACAGGTGCCAGCCGGCGGTGGGCTTGGTCGGCCCGTAGAGGACGAGCACGGCGCGCAGCCGTTCACCGGCCGGGCCGGGGCGGGCGAGCTCGTCGCGCAGGACGGCGAGGTTGCGCTCGGCCGCGTGCCGGAAGGCCTCGATGATGAGGGCTTCGAGGGTGCCGAAGTGGTAGAAGACCAGCGCGGTGCTGACGCCGAGGTCCTTGGCGACGTCGGCGGCCCGCACCCCGGCGATGCCCCGCAGCCGGACCTGGTCGAGCGCGGCGAGCAGGATCTCCTCCCGCCGGACGGCGACCTCCTTGCGCTTCATGGGGTAACGGTACCTACCGCGGGAACACCCGGAAGTCGGTCAGGCACCCAGTTCCCGGACGAGCGCCCGCAGCCACGGCCCGGCGATCGCGGGTTCGGCGGAGATCGTCCGGACGAGCCGATCGCGCACCCGGTCGGACCGGCCGGCGTCGACGAGCGCGAACGCTTCGGCCAGCGCGCGGCGCGTCGCCTTGCCGTGGTCGGGGGTCCGGACGGTCTCGTCGGTCCAGCGCTGCCGCGGGAAGGACGGGGTCAGCTTCGGCTGGTCGTTGCCGAAGTAGAACCAGACGTCCCGCTCGAGCGACACGTTCCGAACAGCCGCGGCGGGCAGTTCGCGGGTCCAGGCGACGTCCTCCTGCCACCGCCAGACGTCCGGGCGGATCGGCTGGCGAAGGGTGACGCCGAGGAACCGCAGCTTGCGCCGGATGACGTGCCACGTTTCGCGGTCTTCGTCGATCCAGTCCCTGAGCTGGACGTACAGCTCGGTGAAGGTGTCGCCTTCGTAGACGAGGTCGGCGAACACGGTCGGCCGGGTCCCGCGGGCGAGCGAGTGGGGCGTGATCCCGGCGGCGGCAAGGTGTTCGCGCAGCAGCTGCACATCCCGGCGGCCGAACCCGTGCCGTGGCTTGAGAGAGAGCGGAAGCTGGTGCACGCGATCCTGCCACGACGTGTGTTCGAGGGCGCCGCCGAGCAGGTCGTGCATGCTGTCCAGCGACCGGCCGACGAAGTGGAGTTCGCCGTCACCGCAGCGGGCGAGGACCTTGGCGGTGCAGGTGGTGAGGTCGTCGAGGTACCAGAGATGCGGCTTTTCGGCGTTGTCGAGGAGCGACCCGACCTGGTCGGGACGCACCAGGTCCCACCGGAACGGTCGGTTCGTCATGGGGCCCAGGGTAGGTTCGGGAATTGTTGGGAGGCAACGGATTTTTGGGGGAGTCCGATGTGGTCGCCGCGGCAGGGATCGGCTTTCGGCTGCGGAGCGGTCGGGTGGGTTGAGGTGCCACTGCGGGAACGGTGAGCTATCGGCGGCCGCGGAAAGAACTCAGTGGAACGGTGGCTGCTGGGGGATTTGCATTGGTGGAAGGGATTTTGTGGTCGGGTGGCTCGGAGCGAAATCGCCGGGAGACCGAGAGAGTGAACAGCGGGGGAGGACTCGGCTGCGGTGGCGCTGGGTGGTCGCCGCTGCGGGGATTGCGGTGGCGGGGTGCTGCCGAGCGGGCCTAGGTGGGATCGAGATGACTAGCCGCGGCTGACAGCTGCCCGCCGGAGACGACAGTCGAGCCGCGGCGGGCGGTTCGGCCGGGACTGCTGGGCCGAGGAACCGCTCTCGCGGTTCCTCGGCCAGGGGCGTGGCCGCGGGTGGCGAGGCCCGGGGGCTGGGGGATGTGGCTGGGGTCCGGGAGGTGGGTCCGGAGGCGAGCCCCGGACGTGAGGCTCGGAGGCGGGCCCCGGTGGCCTCCGGAGGTGAGACCCTGGAGGCGGGCGCCGGAGGCAAGCCCTCGGAGGCGAGCGCCAGAGGTGATACCCCGGAGGCGAGCGCCGGAGGTTAGGCCCGGAGCCATGATCCTCAAGCCGTCCAGTTGGGGTTGCGGCCCAGGTAGCGCAGCAGCTCTGATGCCGCGTCGTCGGCTGCCGGGCCCTTCAGGGCCGGGGCGTACGCGAACCCGCGCAGGGGCTCCGCCAGCTCCTTTGCCGTCGGCAGCAGGGCTTCCGCCAGTTCCGTTGTCAGCGGGGACTTCTGGCCCGTTGCCGTCGCGATGTCCCATGCGTGCACCGCTGCGTCCAATGCCGCCGCTCCTACCGCCAGCGCCGCCGGGAGGGCGCCCTGCGGGAGGGGGGTCGGTACCGCCTGCGCATCCGGGGAGACCGTTGCGAATGCTGCGGCCGCCGCGGCCAGTTTGGGTTCCAGGAATGCCGGTACGTCCTCGAGCTCGCCCGACGGCTCGAACGGGTTGAAGTCCGGGCCCGGCTCTCCCGTGATGAATGCCGCGTAGCCCTGCTGGTCGCCGCCTGCGTGCTGGAGGACCTGGGTCACCGTCCACTCCGCGCACGGGGTCGGGAGCCCGCCGTCCGTCACGCCCGCCGCCGCTGAGCGCAGGGCCTCGTGGGCCGCCGTCAGGAGGGGCCAGGGCGACGACAGCCCCGCGAAGAAGCCGCGGATGTCCGCGACCAGGATTTCCGGTGCCTCGTGCGCCGAGTAGTGGCCGGCCGCGTCGCGGGGGCCGCCGGTGCCCGAGCGGGCGTCGTACCTGTTCCAGCTGACGATGTTCGCGTGGTCGCGCTCGGCGAAGCGGCGGATCGACTGGAAGTCGCCCGCGAACATCGCCAGGGCGGTCGGGACCGTGGTCGGGGCCGACGGGTGCGGCGGCGTCTGCGCGTCTTCGAAGTAGAAGCGGATCGACGAGCCACCCGTGCCCGTCAGCCAGTACAGCGCCACGTTCGCGAGCACGAAGTCCGCGTCGAGGTGCTCGCCGAACAGCTGGGCGTTCCACGCCAGCAGCGCCAGCGGGGAGTCGGCCAGCGCGAAGGCGAGGGTGTGCGGCTGCTGGCTGTGCAGCGTGTTGAAGGAGAACATGTTCTCGTAGAACCACTGCAGGTGCGCGAGCGCCGCCTGGTCGGCCTCGCTCAGGTCCGCCATCTCGGCCGGGTCGCCGGATGGGAACGAGAACAGCTGCGTGACGTGCACGCCAACGACCTTCTCCGGCGCGAGCCGCCCGATCTCCGGCGAGATCATCGAACCCGCGTCGTTGCCCGCCGCGCCGTAGGACTCGTAGCCCAGCCGGCTCATCAGCTCCGCCCACGCCGCCGCCGTGCGGTGCGTGCCCCAGCCCGCCGACCGGGTCGGGCCCGAGAACCCGAAGCCGGGCAGCGACGGGATCACCAGGTGGAACGCCGGCGCGGCGGCCGACTCCGGCTCGGTCAGCGGGCCGATGACGTCGAGGTACTCGGCGATCGAGCCCGGCCAGCCGTGCGTCAGCACCAGCGGTGTCGCGTCCGCCCGGGACGAGCGGACGTGCAGGAAGTGGATCGTCTCGCCGTCGATCTCCGTGACGAACTGCGGGTACGCGTTGAGCCGCGCCTCGAACGCCCGCCAGTCGAACTTCTCCAGCCAGTGTTCGGCCAGCGCGCGGACCCGCTCGTTCGTGACGCCGTACTCGGCGGGCAGGTCGTCCGGCCAGAGCGCCCGCTGGAGACGGCCTCGCAGGTCGTCCAGGGCGGACTGGGGGATCTCGGCGCGGAACGGGCGAAGGGCGGGGACCGTCATGACTGCTCCTCAAGGTGGAACGGAATGCTTCGTTCCGAACTGTACCAGAGCGGAATGATCCGTTCCAGTGCTAATCTCGACTCATGCCCGAGACCGCCTTGCCGGGTCGCCGCGCCCAGGCCGCCCGCAACGACTTCGTCATCCTCGACGCCGCCCGCCAGGTCTTCCTCGTGGACCCGAAGGCGCCGATCTCGCACGTCGCCGAGCGCGCGGGCGTCGGGATCAGCGCCCTCTACCGGCGGTACCCGAGCAAGGAGTTCCTGCTCTGCAGGCTCTGCCACGACGGCCTCCGCACCTTCATCGCCGAAGCCGAGGCCGCCGACGAGGAGCCGGACGGCTGGACGGCGCTCACCGGCTTCCTCGGCCGGGTGGTCGATGCCGACGTCCACTCGCTGACCGTCCACCTCGCGGGCACGTTCACCCCGACCGAAGAGATGGGCGCCGACGCGCGCCGGGCGAACGAGCTGTCGGCGGGCCTCTTCGCGCGGGCGCGCGGGACCGGGCGGCTCCGCCACGACGCCGTCACCGAGGACATCGGCATGATCCTCGAGTGCTGCGCCGCGATCCGCGTCGACGACGCCGAGCGCACCGCCGAGCTGCGCCGCCGCTACCTCGCGATGCTCGTCGAGGGGCTGGAAGCGGGAAAAGACCGCGACCTGCCGGGCCCGCCGCCGCGCCCGGGTGAGATGAACGGGCGCTGGCGACCGTCCTGACGGCCGTGCCGCGGCGCGTCCGGATGGCGGTAACGAATGCCGGTTTTGCGACGACTGATCAGCGTCGGCTGTCCACCAAGACCACGCAACATCTGTCAGAGCGGCATTCCCCGGACCGAAACGGCGAGATCACGACTATGCAACGTATCTGGCGAAGAACCACGATCCTGTCCTCGGTGGCCGCACTGGCCACGGCATTCATCGCGATGGCGCCCGCCGCACAGGCGGACGTGCCCTCCAGTTCCGTCGAAGTCAGCACCACCACGGTGCTCCCGGGACAGACGTTCACCATCTCGGAAACCGTGCACAACGACCGCGATTTCGCGATCAGCTTCGCCAAGGCGGCCCTTTACGGCACGCCGACCCCGATCACCGACATCGTCGACGTCGTTTCCTGCACCAACACGACGGCGGTCGGCTGTTTCCAGGCCGGGAGCAGCTACCGCGCCGCGTTCGGCGACCTCGAGGCGGGCGGCACGAAGACCACGGTGTGGACCTTGCGCGTCAAGGACACCGCCGCACCGGGCCCGTTCACGCTGCAGCACCAGTTCGTCGGCGACAACTACTCCTTCGACACCTACGACGGCCCGGTGATCACGGTCGGCAACCCGGCGACCAACGCCGACGTCAAGGTCGCGCTCGCCGCGACCGGCCACGGCGGCCTGAGCGCACGCATCGACTACACGGTGACCGTGACGAACACCGGCCCGTCGGCCGCGTCCGGGATCCGTGTCGTGGCAACGTATGCGTCGGGCCTGTCGTTCGGCAGCGCCACCGGCTGCACCCGCGTGGGCAGCACCCGGGCGCTGAACTGTGACGTCGCTTCACTGGCGTCCGGTGCTTCGGCGACGGCGAAGTTCTCGGTCAACGGCGGCCTGCTGGCGCTCGGCTCGTACACCACGACGGCGGTGCGCACGGCCAGCTCGCCGACGGATCCCAATGGTGCCAACGACAGCGCGTCCAAGACGTGCTCGGCGCTCACCGGGCTCATCGTGACCTGCTGAGGGCTCGCGAGAGGTGAACCGGGCTCGTGTCCTCCGCCAGGGACACGGGCTCGGTTCGCGTTTCCAGCCGTTTCAGCCGGTGACCGAGGCGTACAGCTTCGCGATGTCGTCGTCGAAGTACGCGCTGTAGGAGACGTCCGGGGTGTCGCCGCCGAGCTGGTAGCCGCCGATGACCCCGATGACCGCGCCGCCGGTCACCCACGGGCCGCCGCTGGTGCCGTCCGGGAAACCGGGGCACGCGACGCGCAGCTGGTAAGTCTCGAACCGGGTGGTGGTGCCGGTGCACACCACCGGGGAATCGGTGGTGTCGGGGTAACCCGTCAGGGTGATCGCGTGGTCGAATCCGCGGCCGGTACCGAGAACATTCGCGCCGGTCAGGCTTTCCAGCGAAGCCGGGTTTCCCGGCTGCTGAACGGTCAGGAACGCGAAGTCCAGATCCGGGTCGGCCGAGGACGTCCAGCCATCCGCGACGGCGACGCCGGTGACCGTCCACATTCCCAGCGGCGCGACGCCGTCGTGGTAACCGGGGGCGAAGGACATTCCGGATTGGACGCAGTGCGCGGCCGTCAGGACCAGGTCCCCGGCGCCGGAATGCACGACGCTCGCCGTGCAGAAATGGCTTCCGTTCGCGAACAAGGCCCCGACCGGGGAAACGGTTTTCGCCGATACCGGCGGAGTGGCCGAAGTGGACGGAGAACCGACCGCGGCATACGCGTCGTCGGCGGTCGTGTCCGTGCCCGCGACGAGGCCGGCGCCGAGCACCAGCACGGCCGCCGCGGCCGCGAGCGCGGGCCTCAGGAACTTGATCGCCACCACTCCAGATCACCACACCGCGGCCCGGATGGCAGCGCAACGAGGCGGATGCACAGCGACCTCACAGCGGCTGCCCGAACGCGGAGGCTTCGTTAGTGTCGAAGGCATGTCGAGTTCGGTCAGGTCACCCGACGGCACGGTCATCGGGTTCGAGACGCTGGGCGACGGCCCGCCGATGGTCCTCGTCCACGGCACCGGCGCGGACCACACCCGCTGGGCGGCGGTCCGCGAGCGGCTGGCCGAGCGGTACCGCCTCCACCTCGTCGACCGCCGCGGGCGCGGCCTCAGCCGTGACGAGGCTCCGGCGTACGACATCGGGCGTGAGGGCGAGGACATCGCCGCCGTGGCGGAGGCCGCCGGGGGCGGCGTCTACCTCGTCGCGCACTCCTACGGTGCTCTCTGCGCGCTGGAAGCCGTCCGGAAGACCGACGCCGTCACGCGGCTCGTGGCCTACGAGCCGCCCCGGCCGAAACCGGGCGAGCACGTGATCGGGCCGGACGCGCGCAAACGTATGCGAGCGGCGGAAAGTCCGGAGCAGGTCCTGGAGACCTTCCTGCGGGAGGCGCTCCGGCTGAGCCCGGCGGACGTCGAGGCGATGCGGGGCACGCCGGTCTGGCGGGCCCGGGTGGCTGCCGCCCACACCATCGTCCGGGAGCTGGACGTCGTCGAGAAGATGGTGTTCGACGAGCGCTTGGGCGAGATCGCGATCCCGGTCCGGCTCTTCGCCGGCACGGAGAGCCCGGAGTACCTGAGGCTCGCCGCCGACGCCGTGGCCGAACGCGTTCCGGGCGCCGACGTCGTGCCGATGCTCGGCCAGGCCCACCAGGCGATGGACTTCGACCCGGACCAGTTCGCCGGAGCGGTGTTCGGCTTCAGCGGGGCGTGAGACCGCGGCGGTGCGCCCACGCGGCGACCTCGGTCCGGTTCGCCAGCCCCAGCTTCGCCAGGACGCTGCGGACGTGGCTTTCCACCGTGCGCTCGGAAAGCACCAGCCGGTGGGCGATCTGCCGGTTGCTCAGCGCGTCCGCCACGAGCGTCGCGATCTCCCGTTCGCGCCCGGTCAGCGGGTCGGCCGCGCGGCGCACACGGTCCAGCACCGCCGTGGCGTCGCGCAGCCAGCCCGGCATCCCGAGCCGCCGAGCCTCGTCGGCGGCCTGCCGGGCCAGCGTCTCCGCCCGCTCCGGATCGCCGGTGGCCAGCTCGGTCGCCAGGTGGACGCGGTTGTGCACGACGTAGGGCCGGGCGCCGAGCCGCGCGTTCCACGCGATCGCCTCTTCGAAGAGCCGGACGGCGTCGTCGTGGCGCCCCAGCAGCGCGGCCAGGCGGGCCGACCAGTTGCTGGAGCAGTCGCTGCAGAACGTGCCCACGTCGCCCGGACCCCTCGGCGGGGTATCGGCCAGCTGCTCGGCGAGCCACGCCGCGGTGTCGATGTCGCCGAACGCCTCCAGCAGGGGCACCAGGTTCGGCCCGATCCCGGGTGAGTGGCCGATGAAGTCGGGGTCGCGCAGCCGCGGGCGCAAGGCGTCGTATCCGGCCTGGGCTTCGTCGCGCCGACCGGCGACCAGCGCGGTGAGCGGGCGGGAGATGATCGTGATCGGCAACGGCGGCGCGATCGCCAGCAGCTCCTCGTACCCCTCCGGCAGCTCGGCCGGGTCGCCGACGACGAGCGCCAGCTGGAGCGCGAACGCGAAGGACAGCCCGAGGGCGGACCGGTCTTCGGCCAGTTCGGCCATCGCGACCTCGTCGGCGAGCCGGTTCAGCGCACGGGCGTCGGCGAACGCGCCGCGGTAGGCCGTGACCGACGCCCGCAGCCGCAGCTCGTGCCAGCGGACCAGGGGCAGCCGGGTCGTCGCCGCGAGGGCCGAGATCGCGCCCAGCTCGGCGTCGACGACCGGGATCGTGCCGATCTCGAACGCCGCGTCCACCCGCCACTTGTGGCCCCACAGCGCCACCAGCGGCCGGCCGGTACCGCCGAGGGACACGGCGAGCGCGCCCAGCCGGAGCCGTTCGGCCAGGGCGAGCTCCGTCGGGCGGATCTTCAGCCGGGCGCGGACGGCGTCGATCCGCGCCTCCGGGTCCCCGGACAGTTCGGCGAGGTCCAGTGCTTCATCAGCGATCTTGACGGCTTCGGCCGTCTTCCCCGAGTCGGCGGCGACCGAAGCCGACTGCGCGAGCAGCTTCGCCCGCACGGCCGGGTCCGCGTCCGGGCCGATCGCGGCCAGCGCGGCCGCGGTCAGCTCGGCCATCCCGGGCAGCAGGTCGGGCGCGGCGGTGTCCCGGACGACGAGGGCCGCGGCCACGACCAGCGCCGGGTCGGTGGTCAGCCCGGCGGCCTCGCGCGCGTGCTCGAAGCCGCCGGCGAACCGGCCCGCCCGGTACTCCGCGGTCGCGAGCTCGACGAGCAGGGCGGCGAGGCCGTCCCGGCCGGCGCGGCGGCGGCAGTCGAGGGCGAGCGCCAGGAAGCGGGCGGCTTCGGTGAAGGCCAGCGACCGGGTGGCGTCGCGTGCCGCGGCCTCGGCCCAGCCCGCGGCCCGGTCGAGGGCGTCCGGCGTCACCGCGGCGCGCAGCCAGTGCCCGGCGACCACGCCGGCGAGCGCCGGATCGGGCCGCCGCTCCAGCGCCGCCGCCGTCCGGGCGTGCAGCTCCTCGCGGACGCCCTGGTCGAGGTCGGCGTAGATCCCGTCGCGCACGACCGCGTGCGCGAACCGCCGGGACCCGGCGTCGGCGGACAGGAGCACCCCGGCCCGCACCGCGCGGTCGAGCGCCGCGACGACGTCGGCGGCCGGCTGCCCGGCCACTTCGGCGACGACGTGCGCGTCGACCTCCTCGCCGAGCACCGAAGCGATCGCCAGCAGGTCACGCGTGCTCGGGTCGAGCCCGGACACCGTGGTGCGGACGAGGTGGCGCAGCTCGTCCGCGCCGCCGCCGGTCGCCGACGAGCGGGCGACCGCCTTGAGGTAGAGCGGGTTGCCGCCGGAGCGCCGCAAGGCGTCCCGGACGTCGACCTCCGCGCGGCCGGCCTCGGCGAGATACGCCCGGACGTCCGGCTCGGTGAGGGGCTCCAGGCGAAGGCTTTCTGTGCCCGGCCGACCCAGCAGGTCGGGCAGTGCCTCGAAAAGCGGCCCGGCCGAATCGGTGTCCCGGTACGTCGCGAGCACGGCGAGCCGCGACCGGCGCAGCTCGCCCGCGAGGTGCCGCAGCAGCCGCAGCGACGCCTCGTCGGCCCAGTGCAGGTCTTCGAGGACCACGACGAGACCGGCCGGCTCGGCCGCGGCGACCAGGGCGTCGGCGGCCAGCGCGACGAACCGGAACCGGGCCGCGACCAGGTCGGTGCCGTCGTGGTCGTCCAGGGCGGCGAGCGCCCGCGAGACCTCCGGCAGTGCCTGGAGCACCCGGCGCCACGGCCACAGCGGCGGGGCACCCGGGTCGTCGACGCACCGGCCCCAGACGGCGGCGCGGTCGGTGACGGTCTCGACCAGCCGGGTCTTGCCGATCCCGGCAGGCCCGCCGACGAGCACCAGCGCGCCGGAACCCGCGGCCGCCGCCGCGAGCCACGCCCGCAGGCCGGCCGCGGCACCGGCCCGCCCGACGAACGGCTCACTGCGCGTCACCCGAGCAGTATCCCCTCCGTGTCCGGTTTCAGTGGTGTCCTCCGTACCGGCACTGATGTCCGGCGCGCCGGTCGGGCCGAGAGTGGGCTCCACCAGCGGAAGGAGCACGTCATGCACGCCACCGTCCACCAGTTCCGGGTCCCGCTCGGGGCCGGGGCGCCGGAGCCCGATCTCGGCCCGGGCGCCCTCGGCGCCTGCACGCTCGCCCAGGTCGTCGGCCTGACCGGCGCCGTCGTCACCTTCTGGCCCGACGCCGCCACCGCGAGCGAAGCCGCCGCGCGGCGGCCCGCCGGGACCACCTGGCTCGACACCGGCGTCTACCGCGTCGCCGAGATCCAGCCGGCGTCGGCCGAGGCCGTCTTCGCCCAGGTGACCTGGTTCGACGGCCCGCGCGGCGCGGACCAGTCGGCCGCCGAGCTGCGCGCGGGCCGCGACCGGGTCTGGCCCGCCGTCCGCGCCCTCGACGGCGTCGGGACGACCTACGTCCTGCTGGCCGAGGACCGGGCGCTGGTCGTCGTCTCCTTCGCCGCGTCGATCGAGACGATCGAGGCGACGCACGTCGCGATCGCGAGCACCGAGCTGCTGCCCGGCGAGGACCCGGCGCTGCTGCCCGGCCCGGACCGCGTCGACCTGCACCGCGTGCTGCACGCGGCCCTGCCGGAGCCGGCGGGTGCGCGATGAGCCCGCACACCGTTCCCGCGCTCCGCGCCGGGACCTGGACCGTCCGAAGTGGACAGACGGCGGCGTTCGACGTCCGCAACTTCGGCTTCAACCACGTGCCCGGCACGATCCCGGTCCGCGCGGGCAGCGTCGAGGTGAACGCCGTCGGCGAGGTGACGGCGGTCCGCGCCGAGCTCGACCTCGGCGCGCTCGACACGGGGAACCCCAAGCGTGACGCGGACCTGCGGAAGCCGAACCTCCTCGACAGCGGCGCCCGTCCGGAGATGACGTTCGAGGCCACCGCCGTCCGGCGGCACGGCGACGGCTGGGAAGTGACCGGCGAGCTGCGGCTGCGCGGGACGTCCGGCCCGCTGACGCTCACCGTCGAACCGGTCGGCGAAGGCGTCCGCGCGACCGGGACCTTCGACCGGGCCCCGCTCGGCATCCGCGCGCCACGCGCGATGATCGGCCGGTACGTCCGGATCGTCGTCGACGCGGAGCTCGAACCGCCTAGGTGAGGTCCTTGGGCAGCAGGGCGGTCGCCGGGTCGGGGGTGGCGACCGCCTTGGGCCGCCGGTCGCGGAACAGCCAGCCGCCGACGATGCCGCCCACGAAGCCGAACATGTGGCCCTGCCAGCTGACGCCCTCTTCGGTCGGCAGCAGGGAGGCGAAGGTGTAGGCGAAGCACAGCGCCATCACCAGCCCGAGCACGATGTCGATCAGGTGCCGGTCGAACAGCCCGCGCACGATGATGTAGCCGAAGTAGCCGAAGACCAGGCCGCTGGCGCCGACCGTGATCGAGTTCGACGGCGAGATGAACCAGACGCCGAGCCCGCTGGCGACGATGATCAGCACGCTCACGCCGAGCCACTTCTTCACCCCGCGGTAGGCGGCGAGGAAGCCGAACACGAACAGCGGCCCCGAGTTGCCCTCGATGTGGCCCCAGCTGGAGTGCATGAACGGCGCGCTGAAGATCTCCGGCAGCGACGCCGGGTCGCGCGCCTCGATGCCGAACTCCCGGCTCAGGTCGTACCCGGTGGGGGCGTTGACGAGCTGGATCACCCACAGCACGGCGAGCAGGCCCACCATCACCCACAAGGCCTTCTTGGCTTCGGCGATCATCGCCTCGGCGTCGCTGCGGGCCGGGCCCTCGCTGGTCGTGCTCATGCTCTCCCCCTGCTCGGTCTGCGCCGAGGATAACCGGACGACGGGCGCGGACGCGGCGTTCCGGACCGACCCGTGACCTGGCAGGGTTGGGCGCATGACGTCACACCGGCCGGAGGTGGTCTTCCGCGGCCGTCGCATGCCCGGGGATCGCGCGCTGGTCATGGCCATCGTCAACCGCACGCCCGACTCCTTCTACGACAAGGGCGCGACGTTCGCCGGGCACGCGGCGCGCGACTCCGTCGACCGCGCGGTCGCGGCGGGCGCCGACATCGTGGACATCGGCGGGGTCAAGGCCGGCGAGGGGCCCGAGGTGGACGTCGACGAGGAGATCGACCGGGTCGTGCCGTTCGTCGCCGAGGTGCGGGAGCGCCACCCCGGCTTGGTGATCAGCGTCGACACCTGGCGGCACGAGGTCGGGCGCCAGGTCTGCGAAGCGGGCGCCGACCTGCTCAACGACACCTGGGCCGGCGCCGACCCGAAGCTGGCCGAGGTCGCCGCCGAGTTCGGCGCGGGCTACGTCTGCTCCCACGTCGGGGGCATGCCGGTGCGCACCGACCCGTACCCCGCGCCGACCCCGGACCGGCCGTTCTGGCCCCGCTACGACGACGTCGTCGCGGACGTGGTCGCCGAGCTGACCACGGCGGCCGAGCGGGCGGTCGCCGCCGGGGTGCCGCGCGGCGGCGTGCTCGTCGACCCGACGTTCGACTTCGGCAAGAGCACCCGCCACGGCCTCGAGCTGCTCCGGCACTTCGACCGGCTGGTGGCGACGGGCTGGCCGGTGCTCGTCGCGCTGTCGAACAAGGACCTGATCGGCGAGACCCTGGGTGTCGAGGCCCACGACCGCCTGGCGGGCACCCTGGCGGCGACGGCGATCGCGGCGCACGCCGGTGCCGCGGTGTTCCGCGCCCACAACGTCCGGGAGACGCGGGAAGCCGTCGAGGCGGTCGCGGGCCTCGTGTCCACTATGGACTGAGTCGCCAGAGTGACGTGACTTCGGCGGCCCGCGCCCGGTGCAGCGGGTCGGCCGGGTCGACGGCGCGGGGATGCCGGGCCGGGGTCTCGGTCCGGCCCGTGACCCGCAGGCCCGCCACCGCGATCCAGGCCAGGAGCTCCTCGCGCGTGCGCAACCCCAGGTGCTCCGCGAGGTCCGACAGCACGAGCCACGCCTCGCCGTCCGGCGTGAGGTGCCGGCGCGCGCGGTCGAGGAAGCCGCGCAGCATCCGGCTTCCCGGGTCGTACACGGCGTGGTCGAGCGGGGTGCGCGGGCGGCCCGGCAGCCACGGCGGATTCGTGACCACCAGCGGGGCCCGGCCGGGCGGGAACAGGTCCGTGCACACGACCTCGGTGCGGGCGCCGAAGCCGAGCCGGGCCAGGTTGTCGGTCGCGCACGCGGCCGCGCGGGGATCGGCGTCCGTCGCCACCACCCGGGCGACGCCGCGGTGGGAGAGCACGGCGGCCAGCACCCCGGTGCCGGTGCCGACGTCGAAGGCCAGCGAACACGCGGGCAACGGCGCCGCCGCGACCAGGTCGACGTACTCCTGGCGGATCGGGGCGAAGACGCCGTAGTGCGGGTGGATCCGCGCGCCGAGGGCGTCGACGGCGACCCCTTTCCGGCGCCATTCGGCCGCGCCGAGCACGCCGAGCAGCTCCCGCAGCGGTATCGCCGCCGGGTCCGTCAAGACGCCGTACACCGCGGTGCACGCGGCGGAGACGTCCGGCGCCCGGCGCAGCGGGATGACGTGACCGGCGTCGAGGGGCACGTAGAGGAGCGAGAGCAGCCGCGCTCGCGAAGCGCGATCGGCGCGGTAGCGGGCGTAGTCGTCCGGCGGGGGCGCCGGGATCCGCCGGTTCATGGCGTCGAGCAGCTGCCGGGCGGCCGGATAGCCGCCCTGCCAGAGCAGGGCGACGCCGTCGGACACCGTGCGCAGGGCGGCGTCGGCGGAGAGGCGGTCGTCGGCGAGGACCGCCCGCCGGTCAGGAGGGGAGAAGAGCCGGCGAGGGGGTTCGCCGGGCATGACGAGGAGAGCCACAGAAAGGGGGTTTCCGTTCTTGCCGCGGGCACGACTGGGAACCCGCGATAGGTGCGGGGGATGCGTGGGTTTCCGGAGCGGAACTAGCTCAGGACGGCGGCATGAACGGGGTTCGTCACCCGCCGACCATAGCCCTGCGCCGGGGGCCATGGCGTACAAAGGACGAAGAGGTGATGCCGGATGACGCCCTCGGTGGTGCGGCACGCGAAGCGGCGCCGATGGGCGGTCGTCGCCGCCGTGGCCGCGGTGCTCGTGTCCGTGCCGTCCGTCGTCGCCGCCCTCGCCCCGGCGGGGGAGCAGGTCGACGCGGGCCGGCTGCGCGAGCTCGTGCTGGCGTCCGCCGCGCGGCCGTACCAGGGCTACGCCGAAAGCGACGGCTCGCTCGCCCTGCCGGAGCTGCCGAACCTCGCGCCCGTCACCGCGCTCTTCTCCCTGCGGACGCCGATGCGCGCGTGGTACGCCGGGCCCGACCGCTACCGCGTCGACATCCTCGGCACCGCCGGCGAGCACGACGTCTACCGGCTGCCCGACGGCGAATACACGTGGGACTACGGCGACAACACGCTGACCGAGCTGATCGGCGATCCGGGCGTCCGGCTCCCGCGGGCCGGGGACCTGCTGCCACCGGAGCTCGCGCGGCGGATCCTCCAGGCGGCGAAAGGCGACCCGGTGAGCGCGCTGCCGGGGCGGAACGTCGCCGGCGTCGCCGCGTCCGGGCTGCGGCTCGTCCCCGCCGACCCGGCCACGACGATCGGGCGCGTCGACGTCTGGGCGGACCCGGTGACCGGCGTGGCCGTGCGCGTCGAGGTCGCCGCCCGCGGGCAGCAGGCCCCGATCCTGGTCACCGAGTTCCAGCAGCTCGAACAGACGACACCGGTCGTCGAAGCCCCACGGCCGGTGCTCGGTTCGGGCTTCACCGTGGCGAGCGCCCCGGACGTCTCGAACGCGCTCGGCGCGCTGGGCCAGGTGCCGCTGCCGGCGACGCTCGCCGGGCGCCCGGTGGTGTCGTCGAAGTTCGGCGGCGTGGAGGGCGCCGCGCTCTACGGCACCGGGCTGGCGGCCTTCGCGGTCATCGCCGTGCCGCGCGCGGTCGGGAACGCGGCGAGTGACGCCGCGGGGAAGGCCGGCGCGGTGCAGACCCGGCTTCCGGCAGGCACGGTGGTGCAGCTGTCGATCACGCCGTTGTCGCTGGCGATCGTCCGCGCTTCGGCCTTCCGCCGGTCCTACCTGCTCGCCGGCACGGTCACGCCGGACGTGCTGAAGACCGTCGCGGAAGAGCTGTCCACGGTGCGCCGGAGCGGCCGATGATCGTCACCCGCGCGCTGACCAAGCGGTACGGCACCACGGTGGCGGTCGACGCCGTCGACCTCGCGGTCCGCGAAGGCGACCGCTACGGCTTCCTCGGCCCGAACGGCTCGGGCAAGACCACCCTGGTCCGGATGCTGCTCGGCCTGGTCTACGCGACCAGCGGGGAGATCGAGGTGCTCGGGAAGCCCGTCCCGAAGCGGGTCGCCGAGGTGCTGCCGCAGGTCGGCGCGCTCGTCGAGGGCCCGGCCGCGTACCCGCACCTGTCCGGGCGCCGCAACCTCGCCCTGCTCGACGCCGCCGGGCGCGGCGGCGGGCGGCGTACCCGGCGGCGGCGGATCGACGACGTCCTGGAGCAGGTCGGGCTGGGCGCGGTGGACCAGCGGCCGGTGAAGGCCTACTCGCTCGGCATGCGGCAACGCCTCGGGCTCGCCGGCGCGCTGCTGCGCAAGCCCCGGCTGCTGATCCTCGACGAGCCGACCAACGGCCTCGACCCGCAGGGCATCAAGGAGATCCGCGAGCTGCTCGTCGAGCTGAACGCGGGCGGCACCACGGTGTTCCTGTCCAGCCACCTGCTGGCCGAGGTCGAACAGCTCTGCACCCGCGTCGGCGTCGTCGACCGGGGAAGGCTCGTGCTGGAGGAGGACCTGGAGACGCTGCGGGCGGCGACCGGCCGGGTGCTGGTCGGGACGCCGGACACCGCGGCGGCGGTCGCGGTTCTCGACGGGCAGCTCGAGTCCCGCGACGGCGACCGCCTGGTCATCCGGCACGGCGACCCGGCGGCGTTGAACGCGATGCTCGTCGAAGCGGGGGTGCGCGTGGCGTCGATCCACGCCGAGCAGCGGACGCTGGAACAGGTCGTCCTCGACGTGACGGGTCCGGGCTCGGACCGGTTCGGAGCCGCCGGATGATCCTCGTCGAGCTGCGCAAGCTCGTGCTGCGGCCGCGGGTGTGGGTCAGCGTGCTGCTGCTCTGCCTGCTGCCCGCGATCGTCGGCATCTTCCTGGCCACGGCCGACTTCGCGCCGCCACCCGGGCAGGGCGGGGCGTTCCTGTCGGCGGTCGTCGCCGACGGCGCGCTGTTCCCGGCGGCCGCGCTCGCGCTCGTCCTGCCGTTGTTCCTGCCGATCGCGGTCGCCGTCACCGCGGGCGACTCGATCGCGGGCGAGGCGTCCACCGGCACCCTGCGGTACCTGCTGGTGCGTCCGGCCGGCCGGACGCGGCTGCTCGCCGCCAAGATGGTCGCGCTCGCCGTGTACGTGACCGCGGCGATCGTCATCGTCGTGCTGACGTCGCTGGTGCTCGGCGTGATCCTGTTCGGCACCGGCGGGACGCCGGGCGTCGCCGGGCCGGGCGGGCAGCCGACCGGGGTGACGTCGTTGTCGGGGCAGTCGCTCAGCTCGTCCGGGCTGGGCCTGCGGCTGCTGGGCGCGGTTTCGTACATCGTCGTGTCGATGCTCGGGTTCGCCGCGATCACGGTGTTCCTGTCGACGGTGACGGACTCGGCGCTGGGGGCCGCGCTGGGCGGGCTGGCCGTGCTGATCACCAGCTCGGTGCTGGAGACCCTGGACGCGGCCGCGTCCGTGAAGCCCTACCTGCCGACGCACTACTGGCTGTCCTGGATCGACTTCTTCCGCGATCCCGTGCTGTGGCGGAACATCGACCACGGGATGCTGCTGCAGGCCGGCTACATCGTCGTGTTCTTCGGGGCCGCGTGGGCGAACTTCGCGACGAAGGACATCACGAGCTGAGGCACTCCGTCGGGGCTTCGAGCGGCGCGGTGCCGAGCGCCTGCAGGACGAGCTCGGTGACGGCGGGATCTGTGGGGAGGTCGCCGTGACCGGCCTGGTTGCCGGGGCAGACCTGCTGGAGGGCGACGTTGACGGCGCCGTCGAGCCGGGCGGACTCCGGCGGGGTGACCGTCTCGTCCCGCTCGGTCCACACCGAGAGCCACGGCAGCGTCGCCGGGATGGGTTCCTTCGCCAGCTCCTGCAAGAGCGTGCTGCCGGGGGCCAGCTGCACGCACGCGGTCGGGCAGCCGCCCGGGACGAGCGCGCCGCCGGCCGCGGCGAGCCCGGTGCCGTGCATCGGCGCGCCGAGCGTCACGACCCGGCGGGCCTGGTGGTCACCGCCGTCGCGGCTGACCCACAGCCGGGCCACGACGCCGCCGGCGGAGTAGCCGATGACGTCCACCGAAGGTGCTCCGCGCGCGTACGCGTTCTCGACGGCTTCGGCCAGGACTCCGGCCTGTTCGAGCAGGTCACCGGTGCCGTCGCCGGCCAGGGTGAGGACTTCGGTGGTGCGGCCGGTGGCCTGCCGGATGCGGGCGGCGAGCTCGTTGAGGGCGCCTTGGCCACCGCCGTAGCCGGGGACGAGCAGGACGGGCCCGGGCTTGTCCTGATCGGGCGTCCCGGCCCGCGGCGCGGCGCTTGTCCCGGTGGTGGCGAGCACGGCCGCGACGAGCACGGCCACCACGACGACGGCGACGCCGCCCATGAGCAGCCGCCGCCGCGGGCTGATTCCGCGCCACCAGGCCGTGATCCGCACCAACCCATCATGACCCGGCCCAGGCCGGAGGGGTGTGAGGGAAGCCGGATCTAGCGTGATCGGAGCCGGAACTCGCGTGATTGGGCCCGGAACTCGCGAGTTACGGCCCCGATCACGTGAGTTCCGGCCTGGATCACGTGAGTTGCGGCTAGAGGCTGGCCCAGCCGGTGGTGACCGTCGTGCCGTCCGTGGCCGTCACCTTCACCCGGGTCGCGCCGCGGGGGAGGTTCGTCGCGGTGAACCAGCCGTCGGGGTCGATCGGGCGCACGTGGGTTTCGCCCGCCGCCTCGATCACGGCGTCGCCCTCCGCGCCCGTCACCAGGCCGCGCAGCGTGATCCGGCCGTCCTCGTACTCGGCCTGCAGCTCCACCGACACCCGGGGCGACTCGAACGACAGCAGGCGGACGTCGCCGCCGCGGACCGTGCCGGCCGCCGCCAGGTCGGAGTCGGCGCCGAGCTCGGCCAGCTCGGCGTCGAGGTCACGGGTGGCCAGCGCCGCGCGGGCCTGGCGCAGCACGAGGTCCGGCACCGGGTCCGCCTGCTGCGCGGCCGCGCGCAGCTCGTCCAGGAGTTCGTCGTCGGTCACGTCCGGTCCTCCGTTCCGAGCCCGGCCGCGCCGGCCCGCTCCCGCAGCCGGCCCAGGCAGCGCTGCCGGGTCGGGCCGATGCTGCCGACCGGCATGTCGAGGGCGGCCGCCACCTCCGCGTACGACGGCGGGGGAGACGCCATCAGCACCCGCAGCAGCTGCCGGCACGGTTCGGACAGCGTGGCCAGCGCGCGCCACAGCGTGGCGTTGCGCTCGTCGAGCAGCACGGCCGCGTCGACACCAGCGCCGTCCTCCGGCTCGTCCTGCCAGTCCTGGTCGTCGGCCGGGCGTTCACGGCCGGCGCGGCGGATCTGGCGGAGGCATTCGTGCCGCGCGGTCGTCGAGAGCCAGCCGGGCAGGCGGTCCGGGTCCTTGATCTTGCCGAGGTTCTCGACGAGCTTCAGCCACGTCGTCTGGACGACGTCGGCCGCGTCGGCGTCCGAGAGCCGGTGGCCGCGGGCGATCGCCCACAGCAGGCTCGCGTACCGGGCCACCAGGGTGTCCCAGGCCGCCTGGTCACCGCGCGCGGCCGTTTCGAGCAGGGTCGTGGTGTCCACCGCACCTCCGATCGGCCCGCTCAGCCTAGCCAAGAGCGACCCTCGGGACAGGTACGCCATCGGGGGACTCCTTCCGGTCTTCCCCCGCTCATCCGAGCCGCGGGCCGTCCGGGAAATACACCCGTTCGCGCTGAACCGGCGCGCCGCGGCCGCCGTGTCCGAATCGGGAGTGTGGAGACGGAACCGGGGTGAGCTGACATGTGGATCCGGAAGATTCTGCTCGTCATACCGTTGCTGGTACTGGACCTGGCCGCCTGCGGGCAGCCGGAGGGTCTCGTCAAGGTCGGCAAGGCGGTGCCGGTGCAGCAGAGCACCGGCGTACCCGCCTGCACGTGGCTCGGGGATACGCCGGTGGCACCGGAAGTGGTGCGGCTCTAGTTGAACGGGTCGAGCGTCAGGTACGCGGTCGCCGGGTCTCCGTCGTTGACCAGGGACTCGAAGTGGCCCACGTCGTCGAAGGCGAACGCGTACGCCTTGCCGTCCGCCATCTGCGCGTGGATCTTCTTCGCGTACTGGTTGGTGACGGCGTCCTGGTAGAAGCCCGCCGAGCTGGTGTCGGGCTGGTTGGCGTTGGTGAGCAGCGTCGAGCGGTTGAAGCCTGCGCAGAGCGTGCGCGAGATCTGGCCTCGGACGTCGTTCGGTGCGTCGAGGTTCTTGTAGCAGCCGAAAACGCTGTCGGAGTCGGGTTTCTGGAACGCCGTCACGAACCCGCCGGAGGTGTTGGTGAAGTTCATGACGTTGCCCGAGACGCGGCCGTAGTACTTCACGTTCGGCTGGTCGGCCACCGGTGTCACGGTCAGCGTCGACGAGCTGTACTTCGTCCAGACGCGGTTGATGTAGTCCTGCAGCACGTTCGCGGGCAGCACGCCCATCTCGATGCCGTGGCCCGGGGCGAGCGCACGCAGGACCGTGCCGTCCGAGCGCGTCCGGATCAGGTTGGCCCAGCCGCCGGCCTGACCGCGCAATGAGTTCAGGAAACCGTTGTAGCCGCCCGCTTTCAGGTGGCCGGTGCTCTTCGTCGTACCGCCGACCGGCTGGACGCCGACCGCGTACGGCGCGGAGAACATGTCGACCTGGGTGCTGTTGAGCCAGAGCCCGCCGTCGTTGAGCGTGTACTCCGACCAGTTGAAGAGGATGTTGACGTTCGGGTCGGACGGGTTCTGGATCGCGGGCTGCACCAGGCCGCCGGTCGTGAGCTTGAAGACCAGCTTCTGCCCGTAGGAGAAGTAGATCCGGCCGGAGAACTTCGGGATCCGGATGGTGATCGACTGGCCGTTTGCCGGCCCGGCGATCGACGCGTCCGGCGCCGGGGTCGGCGGGTTCCCGCCGGCCGGCCAGGCGTGGAACGTGCCGTTCGCGTCCGCCCAGCCCTGCTGCCCGGTCGCCAGGTACGTGCCGAGGTCGTAGAGGTAGATGGGGTCGGCGCGGCCGGAGTTGTTGGTGATCTTCAAGGGAATCGTGGCCGGGACCGCGGCCGCGGCCGGGGCGAGGGCGGTCGTGAGCCCGGCGGCGACGGCGGCCGCCGCGGCCAGGGTGGCGAGTCGCCGGAAGAAGGGTCTGGTGCGCACGGGCGTCTCCTCGTCGAGGCCGGTGATCGCAAGTTGTCCAGACCATTGCAGGCGTCCCGGTGGACGGTTGTCAAAGGCTGATAAGTATTAGCCACCGTCCGGAGCAAGGCTAGGAGATGCGGCGGACCGGCTCCCCGCCCAGCAGGCAGTCGAGGTCGATCCGGCCGCCCGCCGCCGCGAGGACCGCGTCGATCGCCAGGTCGACGTCCAGCTTCCGGCCGTGCTGGTCGGCGTAGGCGCGCATCAGGTTGCCGATGTGCCGCTCGGGGTTGCGCCACGTCGGCCAGCGCAGCGACGCCCGGTTCGCCAGCTTCGTGAAGTCCGTCTGGCGCTCGGTGACCTCGAGCAGCCACTCCAGGTAGACGCGCATCGCGTGCAGCGCGCTGTGGCCCGGGGTCGCCACCGGGCCGTGGCCCGGCACGACGGTCCGCGGGCGGAACGTGTCCTGCAGCCAGGCGAGCGCGTCGAGCCAGCCCGGGATCGAGCCGTGCACCGCCAGCGGCGTGTCGCCGACGGACACGAGGTCGCCGGTGAAGAGCGTGCCCGAGCGCGGCTCGTGCACCACGAGGTCGCCCGCGGTGTGCGCGACGCCGGGCACCGCCACGACGTCGGCGACCGCGTCGCCGAGGTCGAGCCGCTGCCAGCCGGTCACCGGCCGGACGGCGTCCGGCTCCGGCGGCTCGAGCACGCCCCACTGGGTGTAGGTGAAGACGTTGCCGTAGGTCTGCGGGCCGGCCTTGACGAGGTCGACGCTGCCGGGGGCAGCCAGCGCCGTCCCGCCATCACGCAGCGCGACCCCGACTCCGTTGTGGTGCTCGCCGTGCGCGTGCGTGATGGCGACGGTCAGCTCCTGCTCGCCCGCGTACTTGCGGACGTCGCGCATCAGCTCCAGCGTGGCCTGCTCGGTGCCGCACGTGTCGACCAGCACGACGCCTTCGCTGCCCTGGATCCAGCCGCTGTTCGAGACGAACCACTCGGCGGGGCTCTTCACGTAGCCGACCACGCCCGGGCGGGCATGCCGGAGCGGGACGATGTTCGATGTGACGGCCGGCATGGTTCCTCCCCTGGACTTACGAACCGGTTAACGACGGGGGCGCGGGCAGGTTGCGCCCTTTTATCCGGCGAGCACCCAGCGCTGGTTCGCGGTGGTCGCGCAGGTCCAGATCTGCAGGCGGGTGCCGTCGGCCGAGGAGTTCCCGGTCGCGTCGAGGCACTTGCCCGACTGCGGGTTCAGCAGGGTGCCGTCGGAGCGCGCCTGCCACGTCTGCGCGCCGGTGGCGTTGCAGTCCCAGAGCTGGACGAGCGTGCCGTCGGCGGTGCCGCTGTTCGCGACGTCCAGGCACTTGCCGAGGGCGCGGATCGTGCCGTTCTGCCTGGTCCAGCGCTGGGCCGGGGTGGTGTTGCAGGTCCAGAGCTGGACGGCCGTGCCGTTGCCGGTGTTCGACGCGCTGACGTCGACGCACTTGCCGCCGAGGCCGGTGATGGTGCCGGCGGGATAGGGCGTGCCGCTCGCGATGAGGTACGCGCTGGTCGCGACGTTCCAGTGCGTCGCCAGGTAGCTGCCGGGCGCCGGGTTGGTGTTGAAGTAGTCGTCGCCGAGGCAGTCGAACTGGTTCTCCGGCGCGCCCGGGCAGACCTTCACGAGGGTGCCCGGCGGGTTCGGCAGACCGCCGTCGTCGTAGCACATGATGTCTTCGTCGTCCCAGCAGTGACCGAAGGCGCTGGAGTGGGGAGCGCTGCCCTGGACGGCGCCGAGGGTGTGGAGCAGCTCGTGCCCGGTCGCCTGCCAGGACCAGCAGCCGGTGCCGACCGTGGCGTAGTGCGGGCCGGCGTTGTAGGGGTTGCCCGAGCCGGGGCTGTCGTTGCCGCCGTTGCCGAACGCGAGGCCGCAGCCGTCCTTGTCGTACCAGACGATGTACTTGCGGTCGGCGCGGTTGTAGCCCTGCGCCTTGATGGCGTTGGTGATCGTGTCGACGGTCGCCATGTCGGACTGGGCGATGGTCACGTTGTTCACGGTGGCCCGGCAGCTGGAGTCGGTGACGTACCGGAGGTGCCGGACGCCACCGCCGAGCCGGCTCGCGGCCTCGACGAAGCCGTCGTCGATCTGGCTCGCGAAGGTCTGGAACTGGCCGACGAACTGGGCGTACCGGTCGGCCTGGGTGTTGCCGCGGACGTAGAGGGCCTGGACGCGCTTGCCGCTGGTGCCGTCGCCGTCGCAGACGGTGGATTTGGCGGTGACGGCGGCGGTTTGCTTCCGGAGGTGATCGGGGAGCTGCTCGGTGCCGTCGCCGGCCGCGGCGGCCGAGGGCAGCAGCGCGGTGGCGAAGACGAGGGCGGTGCTGAGCGCGGCGAGGCGCCAGGTTCTCGGGGTCATGGGAGTTCCGCCTTTCCCGATACGGCAGTGGACGAGAAGTGCGGTCTAGACCAATGGGAATGATAGAAGGGGGCGAAAGGGCTGTCACTGACAAGAACGGACAGCCTGGGGTGAATCGCTCACGGCCGGTGTGCTGCCGGACGGCATGAACGACTCTTTCATGGCGTCGGACGCGGTGAACGACCCTTTCATGGCATTGCGCGCGGCCTGACCTGGGTTTCGCTGTGCCGGCTCGCCCACCTGCGCATTTCTGTCGGCCGACCGATAAATGATCTTCCCGGCCCGCTGAGCGGTACGGCTCTTGACAGTCGATCTCGTACGTTCATACTGGTATATACCTTTATGGGAGGGTCCGGGGAAACCGAGGGGGCTTCGCGCTCGCGGGCCGACGGAAGGTCTGAGGGGTCCTTCCGTCGGCCGCGCGAAGTCGTCGTGCGCGCCGCTGGTCACAGACCGCGTTGACACAACTACTGGTGCGAACCAGGATGGGTGCTTCCGGCCGGGAGGAGACGCATGGCGGGGGCACACGTCCGGATCGACAACCGGCTGATCCACGGGCAGGTCACCGTCGCGTGGACCCGGCGGCTCGGGGTACGCCGGCTGCTCGTCTGCAACGACGACGTCGCCGCCGATGAGCTGCAGCGGATGCTGCTGCCGCAGGCCGCGCGGGGGCTGCCCACCGATGTGCTGACCGTCGCCGAAACGCTGAGCGCGGAAACCGGCCCGCACCTCATGATCGTCGCGAAGGACCCCGGGGACGCCTTTCGCCTGGTCGAAGGCGGGCTGCGACCCGAAACGGTCAACGTCGGCAACGTCGCGCCGCGGCCGGGGACCGCCTACACCATGGTCACGCGCTCGATCGCGGTCACCGCGGACGAGGCCGACGCCTACCGCAAGCTCGCCGCGACGGGCGTTCCGCTGGTCACACAGCTGATGCCGCACGACAAGCCCGCCGACTTCGTCCCGCTGCTCGACCGGAAAGGGCTCTAGCCCCGCATGCTCGTCGCGCTGGCCCTGACTCTGTGGGCGATCTACTGCACCTACGACGGGCTCGGCCCGTTCCTGATCTACGCCCAGCGCCCGCTCATCGCCGGCTCGGTCGCCGGGCTGATCGTCGGGCACCCGCTGCTCGGCCTGCTGATCGGCGCGACGCTGGAGCTGGCTGCCCTGGGCGTCTACACCTACGGCGGCGCGACCATCCCGGACTACCAGACCGGCGCGATCGTCGGCACCGCGCTGGCCGCGGGCGCCGCCGGTGACACGTCCGCGCAGGTCGCGATCGGTCTGGGTGTCGGGCTGCCGGCCGCGATCCTGCTCTCGGCGCTCGACCCCGTCGGCAAGATCATCACCACCGCGCTGGTCCACCGGGCCGACGGCTACGCCGCCGACGGCAATGCGCGCGGCCTCGCGCTGATCCACTGGGTCAGCCTGGTGCCGTGGGTGGCGGTGCGCGCGATCCCGACGTTCCTCGCCGCGCTCGCCGCGTCCGGCGGCCTGGTCAAGGACATCACCGCGAGCATTCCCGCCGGGTTCGTGCAGGGCATGACGCTCGCCGGATCGCTGCTGCCGGCCGTCGGGTTCGCGCTGCTGCTCGGCATGATGGAGCTGTCGCGGTACTGGTACCTGCTGCTGATCGGGTTCGTCGCGTTCGCCTACCTCCACCTGCCGCTGCTGGGGATCGCGCTGGTCGGCGTCGCGGTCGCGATGCTGTTCGTGACGCTCAAGCGCGACGAGCCGGCGCTCGCCGTCCCGGCAGCGCCGGAAGAGTCCACTGTGGACGCTCGGCTGACGAAGCAGGACCTGCGCCGCGTGTTCCGCCGGTACTTCTGGTCGAGCCAGATCTCCTGGAACTACGAGCGGATGCAGGCGCTCGGCTTCGCGTACTCGATGGAACCGGTGCTGCGCCGGCTCTACCCGGAGAAGGCCGACTACGTCGCCGGCCTGCAGCGGCACCTCCAGTTCTTCAACACCTCGGTGCTGATCGGCGGCCCGTTGATCCTCGGTTCGAGCGTCGCGCTGGAAGAAGCGGGCACGCCGAAGTCGGCCGCGAGCACGAAGGTCGCGCTGATGGGGCCGATGGCCGGCATCGGCGACACCGTCGTCTTCGCGCTGTACAACAGCATCATCTTCACCATGGGCGCGTCGTGGGCGCTGCAGGGCAACTGGCTCGGCCCCGCCTTCGCCGCGGTGATGGTGCTCGTGCCGTACGCGCTGGTGCGGCGCTGGCAGTTCGGGTTCGCCTACCGCGAAGGGAAACGGCTGGCCGGCCACCTCGCCGCCGGCGCGCTCGCGCGCGTCGCGCAGGGGGCCACCGTGCTCGGGTTCGTCGTGCTCGGCGGGTTCATCCCGTCGATCGTCAAGGTGGTCACCACGCTGACCTACCGGCAGACCACGACGGTCCAGGGACAACCGGTGACGCAGGCCGTCGCGATCCAGGACCGGCTCGACGAGCTGGTCCCGTTCCTGCTGCCGGTGCTCGTCACCGCCGGGGTTTACCTGCTGACGGCGAAGGCGCGGCTGCGGCCCGTCTGGACCATCGGCATCGTCGTCGTCGCCGGGGTCGTCCTGGGGTGGCTCGGCTGGTTCGCGCCATCGGCCCCGGCAAAGGGTTAGGAGACACCGCCATGTCCGTCCCGATCGTTCTCGCCGGGCACGGGCGGCTGCCCTCCGGCGTGGGGGAAGCCGCCGAGATGATCCTCGGGCCGCAGTCGCGGCTGAAGGTCTGCGAGCTGAGCCCGCACGACAGCCCGGAAGAGTTCGGCGTCCGGTTGCTCGCGCTGCTCGGCGAGGCCACCGAGGCACTCGTGCTCGCCGACCTGCACGGCGGCTCGCCGTTCAACGCCGTCCGCGCGCTCGCGCACCCGCGCCTGCAGCTGGTGGCCGGGCTGAACCTGCCGATGCTGCTGGAAGTCCTGCTGTACACGACCGACGACGTCACCGAGCTGGCCGGGGTGGCTCGCGCCGCCGGCCGCGACGGCGTCGTCGACGTCCTGGAATCGACCTGGTGACCGCCGCACTCCTGCTCGCCGCGCAAGACGTCCGGATCACGCCGGGCCCCGGGCACCCGCTCGGCGGCTACCTGGCCCGGGACGGCGTCGCGACCGGCACGCACGACGACCTCGAAGCGTCGCTGATCTGGCTGTCCACCGAAGACGACCCCGGGGTGCTGTGGGTGGCGCTCGACGCGCTCGCGGTCGACGCCGGGCTCACCCGCACCCTGGCCGACGCCGTCGCGGCCGCGGTGGGCATCGACCCGGCGCGGGTGCTCGTCTGCGCGTCGCACACGCATTCCGGGCCCGAGGGCTGGACCGGCCCGCTGCACCCCGGGCTGCCGGGGCGGCGCGACCCCGGGCTGGTCGGCCGCATGGCGGAGACGGTCACCGGGGCGGCGCTGCGGCTGCGCGCGTGCCGCGGCCGCGTCCGGGCCCGCTGGCACGCGGGGGCGACGGAGGCCGTCGGCGGCAACCGCTACCGGCCGGACGGGCCGCACGACACGTCGTTCGGGGTGCTGGAGCTGCGCCGCGACGACGGTTCCCCGGCGGCGCTGCTGTTCGACTACGCCAGCCACCCGACCGTGCTCGGGCCCGACAACCTCGCGTGGTCGGCGGACTGGCCGGGCGCGACGCGGCGCGAGCTGGCGGCGCTGATCGGGCAGCCGGTGGCGGCGTTCCTGCAGGGCGCGGCGGGCGACGCGAGTTCCCGGTTCGTCCGGCGCGGCCGTGACCACGCCGAGGTCCGGACGCTCGGCGGCCACCTGGCGACGTCGATCGCGCGGACACTCGCGGCGGCGTCGTCACCGGCCGCGACCGGCCCGATCCGCTTGTCCCGCTCGGCCCTGCACCTGCCCTACCGCGACGTGCCGTCCCTCGAGGACAGCCTGGAGCTGCGGCAGTCGGCCGAGCGCGGGTGGCAGCACGAGCTGGCCCGCCACGGCGAGGACCACCCGGCGGTCCGGATCGCGCAGACGCGGTACGAGGGCTGCGCGATGCTCGCCGCGATGGCGGCCACCGACCGGCCGACGGGCTGCGCGGAGGTCCCGGTCAGCGTGGTGTCGCTGGGGGAGATCGCGTGGCTGCACACGCCGTTCGAGCTGTTCGCGTCGCTGGGGCTGCGCATCCGGCGGGGGAGCCCGTTCCGGCACACGCGGGTGATCGGCTACACCGACGGCTACCTGGGGTACCTGCCGGACGCGGACGGGCACCGCGACGGGGTCTACGAGTCGTACGTGACGCTGTTCGGGCCGGACGCGGGGGACGTGCTGGTGGAGCACTGCCTGAAGCTGCTCCGGGCGCACGACGTCAAGCCGGGCTCCGGCGGGCCTGGGTGAACACGGTGTAGCGGTCCGCGCGATACAGCGAGCGGCCGGCTTCGATGACGCCGCCGCCCTGGTCGTGGAGCGTGCCTTCGATGATCAGGCACGGCTGGGTGGGCTCGATGCCGAGGAGGCCGGCGTCGAGGGCGTCGGGCAGGACCGCGGAGATCGCCGTGTCGTTCCATTCGGCGTGCACGCCCCAGCGTTCCTCGAGGGTGCGGTGCAGGGACTGCGTCTCCCAGTCGAACAGCTCGATGTCCGGGAACCGGTCGACGGACAGGTTGGTGCGCTCGACGGCGAACGGCTCGTCGTCGACGTAGCGCAGGCGTTCCAGCCGGAACACGCGCGCGCCCGGGGGCACGTTGAGACGCCCGGCGATGCGCGGGCCCGCGCCCAGCACCTCGGCGTGCAGCACCTTCGTCTTCGGGATCACGCCGCGGGCCTTCATGTCCTCGGTGAACGAGGTGAGCATGTCGATGTGCGCGGCCTGGCGTTCGGCGGTGAAGGTGGCGGTGCCGTGCTGGCGGTAGAGGACGCCGTCGGAGACCAGGCGGTTGACCTCCTGGCGCACGGTGCCGCGGGCGACGCCGAAGTGCTCGGCGAGGAACCGTTCGGACGGCATCAGCCGCCCGGGACCGGCCTCGGTCGCGACGCCTTCGAGGATCTCGCGGAGCTGGTCGCCCTTCGGCCGCCCCGGCTGCAGCGCGTCCGGGAGCCGGAGATCGCTCGCGGGGACGTGTTTCGGACGGGGCATGGCTTCAGTATGTCGCGCGGGCGGGCCGGAGGTAACACCACGCGGCGTCATGAACGACTTGTCCAGGGCCGGAGCTCAGCCCGTGGCGCTGCGGCCGAGGTCGGCCAGGAAGCGCTCCGCCAGCGCCTCCCCCGTGGCGTGGCCGACCGACCGGTACAGCCCGCGGGCCTCCCGCGCCGTCCCGTCCGCCAGCATCGGCCGCCCCGCCGCGCCCTCCACCGCCGCCAGCCCGAGCAGTGCCTGTGCCTCCAAAAGCCGGTAACCGCCCGCCCGCGCCGCGTCCAGCGCCGTCCGGGCGTGCTCGCCCGCTTCCGGGACCCGGCCGGCCGCCGCCAGGACCCACGCCAGCGTCGCCGACGCCTCCGCCAGCTGACCCCGCAGACCGGACTCGACCGCGAGCTCCCGGGCTTCGCTCAGCACACGCTCGGCCGAGGCCAGGTCGCCGCCGGCCTCCGACGCGCGGCCGAGGGCGATCAGGGCCGCCGCCTCCACCTGGCGGTCGCCGTCGCGGCGGACGCGGTCCAACGCCTCTTCCGCCGTCCGCGCCGCGGCGTCGTGGTCGCCGCGGGCGCCCTGCAACGCGCTCAACGCGGTGAGCGCCGTCGCCTCGCCGAAGCTCGAACCGAGGCCGCGGAACGCGCTCAGGGATCCCTCCACCGCTTCGGCCGCCTCCTCGAAGCGTCCCGTCTCCTGCAGCACCCAGGCGAGGTCGGCGAGGTTCGCGGCCTCCCAGAACCGCAGGTCCTCCCGGCGGCACAGCGTGACCGCTTCGCACAGGCAGTCCTCGGCCTGCTCCAGCCGGCCCAGCTGCCGGTAGTGGCAGCTCAGCGAGTTCAGCGCGAGTGCTTCGCCGGACCGGTTCGCCAGCTCGCGGAACAGCTGGATCGCGCGCCGGCTGTGTTCGACGGCCTCCGAGAGCCGGCCCGTCCACTCCAGCATCGACCCCAGGTTCGCGACCGCCGTCGCCTCGCACTCGCGCCAGCCGCACGCCCGGCTGGCCAGCACCGCCTTCTCCGAGTGCCGGATGCCCGCCTCGTGCTGGCCTTCGCGGAAGTACGCGCCGCCGATCGACAGGTGCACCAGCGCCTCGGCCGGCTGGGCGCCGTGCTCCCGCGCCGCGCGCAGCACGATCGGCGCGAGCTCCAGCCATTCCGCACGGCGCCCGTGGTCGTGGAAGAACCGCCGCAGGGCGTCGGCGAGGTACCACGCGGCGGGGTACGGCCCGCGCGTCGCCGCCAGCCGCAACGCCGCCGCGAGGTTCGGCACCTCGACGTCCAGCCAGGCCACGGCCGCCGCGGCGTCGGCGAACGCGACCGGGCTCGGCGTCGCCGGGGCGTCTTCGCGGGGGAGCGTCACGATCCGCGCGCCGAACAGCGCGACGGCGGCGTCCGCGGCCGCGCAGTAGCCGGTGAACAGCCGTTCCCACGCCTTTTCGCGCGCGGCTTCGTCTTCGTCGGCGCGGACGCACCGCTCGGCGTAGCGCCGGGCGAGGTCGTGGAACCGGTAGCGGCGGGGCGCGTGCGCCTCCAGGAGGTTCGCCGCGGCCAGCCCGCGCAGCCGCCGCGTCGCCTCCTCGGCCGGTACGTCCAGCAGGGCCGCCGCGGCGACCGTCGTGAAATCGGCGCCGGGCACCAGGGCCAGCAGCCGGAACACCTGCTGCAGCTCCGGCGGCAATGCCTGGTAGGACACCGAGAACGCCTTCGCGACGGCGCTCTCCTCGCCGCCGTCGAAGCCGAGCTGGGCCAGGGGGTCGCCGCGCAGTTCGTCGACGAGCTCGCCGAGGCTCGCGACCCCGGTGTTCGCCGCCGCGATCCGCAGCGCCAGGGGGTGGTGCCCGCAGAGCCGGGCCAGCTCGTCGGCCGCTCCGGGCTCGGCGGCGGCCCGCTCGCCGAGCAGGACGGTCAGCAGCGCGCGCGAGTCGTCCTCCCGCAGCTGCTTCAGCCCGAGCGACCGGGCGCCGGTGCGCGCGACGAGCTCGTCGAGCCGGTGGCGGCTGGTCACCAGCACCCGGCCCGACGACGGCAGCAGCGGCAGCACCTGCGCGACGTCGCGGGCGTTGTCCAGCACCACCAGCGCCTGCCGGTCGGCCAGCAGCGACCGGTAGAGCTTGCTCTGGTCGTCGATGCCCGGCGGCACGTCCCGGAGGTCGACGCCGAGGGTGCGCAGCAGCTGGGCGAGCGCGGCGGCGGGGGTGAGCGGCTCGTCGTCGGCGTCGAAGCCGCGCAGGTTCACGTACAGCTGGCCGTCGGGGAAGCCCGCCCGCGCGGTGTGCGCCCAATGCACGGCGAGTGCGGTCTTGCCGACGCCAGCGGTGCCGGTGATCACCCAGACGTCGCCGGGCTCGTCGAGCGCGGCCAGCTCCGGTGCCCGGCCGGTGAACCCGCGGACGTCCAGCGGCAGCTCGGCGGGCCGCGGCACGACCGGGGCCACGGCCGGCACCGGCTCGCCTTCGCCGCGCAGGATCCGCATCCGCAGGTCCCGCAGGGCCTGGCCGGGCTCGATGCCGAGCTCGTCCACCAGCAGCTCGTGCGCCCGCGCGTAGGTCTCGAGGGCTTCCGGCGTGCGGCCGCAGCGGTGCAGCGCGAGCATCAGCGCGGCCCGCAGCCGTTCCCGGAACGGGTGCTCCTCGACGAGCCGGCGCAGCTCCCCGACCACCTCGCCGTGGCGCCCGGAAGCCAGTTCCTGTTCGTACAGTTCCTCCAGCACGACGAGCCGGCGCTCGGCCAGCGCCGGGCCTTCGCGCCCGGCCAGCGCCTCGCTCACCCCGCCGAGCGGGGTGCCGTCCCACAGCGCCAGCGCGGCCCGCAGGTGCCGGACGGCGTCCGGCCCCGACGTGGCCCTGGCCCGGGCGACCTCGTCGTCGAACACGTCGAGGTCCCGGTCACCGGGCACGACCTCGATCACGTAGCCGGGCGCGCGCCGGACGATGACGTCGCGGCCGAGGAGCTTCCGCAGCTCCGAGATGTGCACCTGCAGCCGGCCGCGGACGCTCGGCGGCGCGTTCTCGCCCCAGGTCAGGTCGATGAGCCGGTCTTCGCTGACCACGCGGTTCGGGTTCAGCAGGAGCGCGGCCAGCACGGACGTCTGTTTCTGCCCGCCGGGCCGGACCGCGCCCGTTTCGCCGAGGACCGTGACCGGCCCGAGCAGGCGGTAGCGCACGTATAGCCCCCAGAAGGCCGACCGAAGCGGAACGGAAGTGCCGTGGCCGACCCTATCCCCGGCCGAGGAGAAAAGGGGGCCGTGGGTGGACACCGACGAAGCCGAGCGGCTGCTGTTCGTCTGCTTCCCGGACGCGGGGGAAGCAGCCGGGCGGTACCGGGCCTGGCGCGACCCGCGGATCGCCGTGCACGTCGTCGAGCTGCCCGGCCGGGGCGAGCGCCGGGACGAGCACCCGTACCGGGACATGTGGCTGCTCGTCGAATCCCTCGCGATGGAACTGGCCGGGGTACTGGCCCGCCCGCACGTGCTGTTCGGCGCGGGGCTCGGCGCGCTGGTCGCCTACCGGCTGGCGCAGCGGCGGGTGGCCGCGGGACTGGGGGTCCCGCGGGCACTCGTCGTGGCGCACCAGGCGCCACCGGACCGGGCCGCGCGGGCCGTGCCGCAGCAGGCGGCCCGCGCGGACGTCAGCCTGCTGGCCAGCGACGCGCACGTGCCCGTGGCGCCGCCGCTGCCGTGCCCGATCCGCGGGTTCGGCGAACCGCACGTGATGACGGGCTGGGGCGAGCACACGAACGCGGGGTTCGTGCTCGCCCCGGCCCGGGTGCGGGAGAACGGCGCGGTGCTGCGCGACGCCGTCCTGCGCGCGGGTTACCTGGTCTCGGCGTTGGCGGTGCCCGGTTTGGGCGAGTCACCGATGTAGGGACCGACGCCGATGGACGGGCCGGGCTGAGGCGGGGTCTCGGCCGCCTGGGCGGCGGGCGCGAAGACCAGGACGGCCGCGAAGGCCGTGCCGATGACGGCCTGGAGCAAACGGGCTTTCATGGTTCGTCTCCTCAGGTTCGGATTGCGGCTGATCTTGCCCGATCCGGCTTCCAAACCGCTTCCCTTTGCCGCCAGTGGTCATCCGGTCACCGACCGTCCCTTGTGGAGGGAATCCGGCGGCTGGCACCATGCGTCGTCATGGGGAGTGACGACGCGAACACGATTCTGCACCTGGCGAGCCTGGCGACACCGATGGCGTTGCGCGTGGCGGTGACACTGGGGTTGCCGGACCGGCTCCGCGGCGACGGAGCCGGCGTGGCGGAACTCGCGGACGACGTCGGTGTCGCGCCGGTTCCGCTCGGGCTGCTGCTGGGGCACCTCACGACGCTCGGGTTCTTCGAGCACACCGCGACCGGCTACCGGACAACGGACTACGGCGAGAACCTGTGCGGCGACAGCCTGACCACGGTGTTGCTGAACCTGGACACCGCGGGCGGGCGCGCCGAGCTGGCGTTCGTCGAGCTCCTGCACAGCGTCACCACCGGCCGGGCCGGGTACGACCGCCGGTACGGGCGGGACTTCTGGGCCGACCTCGCCGGGCACCCGCCCCTGCGGGAGTCGTTCGACCGGCAGATGGCGCACCGGCTGCGCGCCGAGGTCCCGCAGCTGGCGGCCGGCTACGACTGGGGCCGGTTCGCCACGGTCGTCGACGTCGGTGGTGGTCCGGGCACGCTGCTCGCCGCGATCCTGGCGGCCCACCCCGGGATCCGGGCGCGGCTGGTCGACCTCGACGTCTCGGCGGCGGCCCGGACCTTCGCCGAGCACGGGCTCGAGGACCGGGCTTCGGTGGTCGCGGGCAGCTTCTTCGACCCGCTCCCGGCCGGCGCGGACGCCTACCTGCTGTGCGACATCCTGCACGACTGGGACGACGAGCACGCCGGGCGCGTCCTGGACCGCTGCGTCGAGGCGGCTCGTCCGGACGGCCGGGTGCTGGTCGTCGAGCCGGTCGGCGGGCGGCGAGCCGGCACGGACATGGACCTGGCCATGCTCGTCATCTTCGGCGGCCGGGAGCGCCGGGTGGCCGAGTTTCGCGAGCTCGCCGCCGCTCACGGGCTCGCGCTTGACGCCGTGACGGACGTCAGCGATGGTCGATCGCTGCTGGAGTTCAGAATCGTATAAGCGCTGTTACAATTTCGCGGTGTCGCTGACCGGTGCCTTCGTCGACCTGACCCCGCTTCGCGTGTCGCCGGCCTTCCGGCGGCTCTGGCTGGGCCGGGTCTTCTCCGGCTTCGGGGCGCAGATGACGCTCGTGGCCGTGATGTTCCAGGTCTGGGAGCAGACGCGGAGCACGGTCTGGACCGGTGCCGTGGGCCTCGCCCAGGCCCTGCCGGTGGTCGTGTTCGGGCTGTTCGCCGGGTCGCTGGTGGACCGCGTCGACCGCCGGAAGTTCGCGCTGATCACCACCGCGGGGCAGGCCTTCTGCTCGGTTCTCCTTGCGGTGCAAGGGTTCCTCGGCGACGTGCCGGTGCTGCTCGTGCTGGGTCTGGTGGCGGCGCAGTCGTGCTTCGTCGCGGGCGGCGGGCCGGCGGCGCGCACGTTCGTCCCGCGGCTCTTGACGCCGGAGCAGCTCCCGGCCGGGCTGGCGCTGAACAGGATCGCGTTCCAGGGCGCGATGCTGCTCGGCCCGGCGCTGGCCGGCCTGCTGCTGGGCCGGTTCGGCGTGGGCGGTTGTTATCTGGTCGACGCGCTGACGTTCGCCATGGCGTTCTACGGCGTGATCGGCCTCCCGCCGATGCGCCCGTCCGGCGAACCTTCGCGGCCGGGGGTGCGCGGAGTGCTGGACGGACTGGCGTTCCTGGTGCGCACCCCGGTGGTCCGCGGAGCGCTGCTGACCGACTTGGCGGCGACGGTCCTGTCGATGCCGATCAGCCTGTTCCCGCTGGTGAACGCGGAAAGGTTCGCCGGCGACCCGCGGACGTTGGGCCTGTTCCTGTCGGCGATCGCGGTGGGCGGGGTGGTGGCCTCGGTGTTTTCGGGGACGTTCACCCGGCTGCCCCGGCCGGGCCTGGTGATGCTCGCGGGCTCGGCGGCGTGGGGCGGCGCGCTGGTGGTGTTCGGGGTGGCGCCGAACCCGTGGCTGGGGCTGGCATGCCTGGTCCTGGCCGGGGCGGCGGACACGGTTTCGGTGGTGTCCCGCGGAGCGCTGGTACAGCTGAACACGCCGGACGCCCTGCTCGGCCGCGTCGCGGCGGCGGAGCAGATCGTCGGGCAGGCGGGTCCGGATCTCGGGAATCTGCGGGGCGGGCTGGTCGCGGGAGTGACGTCCGGGACGGCGGCGCTGGTGAGTGGCGGGCTGTTGTGCGTGGTGGCGGTTGTGGTGGTGGGAGCGGGAACGCCGGGGTTGCGCCGCTTCGCGACGCCCGCCAAGGCGGCTGCGGGGTAGGGGGTTCGAGGGTTCGGCGCGGTTGGGAGGCGGCCGCGCTCGGTGGTGTGGTTTTGGCGCTTGCCGCCGCGGGTTTCGAGGCGGCTGCGCTTGGCGGTGGGGGGTGGTTCGGCTGAGGCGCCGCGGGTCGCGAGGTGGCCGCGCTCGGGGGCGTGGGTGTCGCGGTTCGTGGAGTGGTCGCGCTTGGCGACGCCGGGTCGCGCGGTTCAGCTGAGCACCGCCGGTTGTGGAGCGGCTGCGCTCGGCGGTGTGGGGTTGCGCGGCTTGGCGCCGCGGGTTGTGGGGCGGCCGCGCTCGGCGCTGTGGGCCGCGCGGTTCGGCGCTTGGCGCCGTGGGTTGTGAGGTGGTCGCGCCGGGTTGCGTGGTTCAGCTGAGCCGCCGCGGGTTGTGAGGCGGCCGAGCCTGGCGCCGCGGAGCCGGGCCGTCAGGGGAGGCGGGTCTGCAAGCCGTCCAGTACCCGGTCGAGGCCGTAGCGGAACCCGTCTCCTCGGGACCTCTCCGCCTCCTCCGGCTCCGCCGTCGCCAACGCGTGCAAGCGCGGGTACGGCTTCGTTGCCTCGATCAGCGCCGGGCGGAGACCGTCCACCCATTCCTGCTCGCTCCGGCCGCTCCGGGACAGCGTTGTCAGCCACGCTGCCTCCGTGGTCGCCGTGCCGATCACGTACGCCATCACCGTGGCCAGTGCCCGGTCCGCTTCGGCCGGCGAAAACTTTCCCGCTTCGAACAGGGTCAGCATCCGCTCGTTCAGCCGCATCACGTTCGGCCCCAGGTACGCGAGCCCCACCTGGCCCAGCACCGAGGCGATCCACGCGTGCCGCAGCAGTACCGCCCGGGCGCTCTCCGCGCAGGCCGTGACCGCCTGGCGCCACGTCCGGCCCCACGTGTCCGGGACCTCGATTTGGCCGTAGACCTCGTCGACGACCAGCTCCAGCAGCTCGTCCTTGTTCGCCACGTGCCGGTACAGCGACGTCGCGCCCGCATCCAGCCGCGCGCCCAGCTTGCGCATGCTCAGCGCCTCGATGCCCTCCGAGTCCAGCAGCCGCAGCGCCTCGGCCACGATCTGCGCGCGGCTCAGCGCGGGCTGGTCCCGGCGCCGCTGCGGGCGCGTCCACACCGACATCGCGGGCTGCTCTTCGACCGGCATCCGGCCTCCTTCCGTCCCGACCACCTTAGCGCACGTCGTACGCCTGTTGCGTACGCCGATCGAGTGTGCGTACGGTGTGCGCAACAGCGGAACACTGTACGCAGGAGGCGAACACCACCATGAACTTCGACCACACCCGCTGGCAGCGCCGGTTCGACGAGCTCCGCGCCGCTCACCACGTCCCGGGCGCGACCCTCGCCGTGCTCGCCGGCGGTGAGATCCACGAGCTCGCCACCGGGGTGCTGCACCGCGGCACCGGCGTGGCGACGACGACCGACTCGGTGTTCCAGGTCGGCTCGATCACCAAGATCCACACCGCGACCCTCGTCCTGCAGCTCGCCGAGGAGGGCCGGCTCGACCTCGACGCGCCGGTCCGCGACGTGCTGCCCGGCTTCACGGTCGCCGACCCGGAGGCGTCGGAGACCATCACCGCCCGGCAGCTGCTGTCCCACACCAGCGGTCTCACCTGCGACTTCACCCACGACACCGGGCGCGGCGACGACTGCCTCGCCGCCTACGTCGAGGCCGCCAGGGACGTCCCGCTCGACTGTCCACCCGGGACGGCCATCTCCTACAGCAGCGTCGGGTACAACGTCCTCGGCCGGATCGTCGAGGTCCTGACCGGCCAGACCTGGGACGCCGCCCTGCGGGACCGGCTCTGCGCACCCCTGGGCCTCACCCACACCGTGACGCTCCCCGAGGACGTGCTGCGGTTCCGCGCCGCGATGGGACACCTCGGGGAAGCGGGCACCGACCCCGACCCGGCGCCGGCCTGGAACCCGCTGCCGCGCTCGGCCGGCCCGTACGGCGGCGTCCTGTGCGCCACCGCGGCCGACGTCCTGCGGCTCGCCCGGATGCACCTCGACGGCGGCACCGCGCCGGACGGAACCCGGTTGCTGCGCCGGGAAACCGTCGAAGCGATGCAACGCCGCGAGATCGACTGCCCGGACAAGTGGACCGTCGACTCCGACGGCTGGGGACTCGGCTGGACGCTCTACGACTGGGACGGCACCCCGGGCTTCGGCCACGACGGCGCGACCATCGGCCAGTACGGCTTCCTGCGCGTCGCCCCGGAAGCCGGCGTGGCCGTCGTGCTGCTGACCAACGGCGGCGGCGCCCGCCGGCTCTACTCCGACCTCCTGCGCGAACTGCTCGGCGAACTGGCCGGCGTCCGCCTGCCGGAGCCGTTCGGCCCGCCCGGGGAGCCGCTCCCGGTCGTCGCCGGCGACCGGGCCGGCACCTACCGGCGGGAGGGTGTCGAGATCACCGTCTCGGACCGCGACGGCGTCCCGCACCTGCGGTACGCGTTCGTCGACGGCATGGCCGGCCTCGCGCCGCCGATCGAGTCGGACCTCGTCGCCGTGTCGGACACGGTGTTCGCCGGCCGCGCCGACGGCCCGTTCAGCGACGACTGGATGCCGGTCGTGTTCTCGACGCTCAAGGACGGCACGGGCTGCGTCTACGTCGGCATGCGCGCGGCACCGAAGATCGCCTGACCGGCGCCGCTGCACAGCGGGACCCGAAGTGTGCACGCCCGGTCATCCCGTGGGCTTCCGCCCGCCGGAGCCGGGAGGTAGTTCTTTCCCGACGGCACTTCCGGCCGTCCGGAAAGGACCGAAATGATCAAGCGAACCTGGGTGGCGACCCTGCTGGCCGTCGCCGCGGCCGGGCTGGCGGTCGCGCCCGCCGAGGCGACCGTCCAAAGTGGAAGCGGCACCATCGGCGACCCGTGGGTGCCGACCCACGCCGCGCACATCACCTGCGCCACCGCCACCCTCTTCGGCAACTACACGCCCGGTCAGGGACATTCCGACCCCATCGCGACGCTCGTGCAAGGCAACTACATCGGCGTCCGGTACATCACCTCGGACCACAACTCGGCCGACGTCTTCTGGCACGGCACGAGCAAATGGGGCTTCCTGCTCCGCGACTGCTTCGCCCTGAACTGAGGAGGAACCCCATGAAACCCGCACGCAGCATCGCGGCCGCGGCCCTCGCGGCCACCGCGGTGATCACCTTCGCACCCGCCGCGTCGGCCGGCACCGTGCACGAAATCTGCGCCCAGGACCTCTACGTCCGGACGCAGCCGGCCGGCGTCATCATCGGCACCCTCTACCGCGGCGACCACTTCGAGCTGTCGCGGTACTCACCCAGCGGCGACTGGGCTGAGGGCTACGCGATGGGCCACGTGAATCAACGCGGCTGGATCCAGGCCGGCTGGTTCTGCTGACCGCTCACGGCAGCTTGAGCGAAAGCACGTCCGGCACCGTGATCACGCTGCCGTAGAGGTTGGCACTCCCGCCGATGGCGAGGACCCGGTGCGCCGGGGTGGCCGCACAGACCAGCGACGACCGGCCGTGGGGGAGCAGCGTGCCCAGCAGCACCCATTCCCCCGTGCGGACGTCGAGGACCTCGGTCGTGCGGTCCCGGGCGGCCGGGTCCTCGATCGCGGGACCGCCGCCGACCACCACGATCCGGTCGCCCACCCGCACCGCACCGGGCGCGATGCGCCGCTTGCGCATCGGCGCGACTGCCTCCCAGCGATCGGTGTCCGGGCTGTACCGCTCCACCGAGTCGAGCGAGTTCTGTTGCCAGCTGGGCAAACCACCGAGCGCGTAGAGGTGCGTCTCGGTCGCGATGAGCCGGAACCGCGCCCGCGGGGTGGTCATCGGGGCCACCGGCGTCCAGTGCCGCGTGGCCGGGTCGAAGACGAGCACCGCGTCCGTCGCGTGCTCCTTCGGGTCGTTGTCCCCGACGAAACCCCCTGCCACGTAGAGCTTTCCGCCCAGTCCGGCCGCCGATGCGGCGCCGAGCGGTGCGGGCAGGGGCGGGCTCGGCCGCCATTCGTCGGCCGCCGGGTCGTACACCTCGACGACGTCGGTGGTGCGCTCGTCCGGCGTGATCCCGGCGACGGTGTAGACCAGTCCGCCGACGACGCCGGCCGCGTGGTTGCCGCGCGGGGTCGGCATCGGGCTGACGTAGCGCCAGGCGCCGCTGCCCGTGACCTTGCGCGTCTCCACGGAGCCGAAACCCACGTTCCCGTCGGTCCCGCCGAACACGAAGACGTCGTCCCCGACGGTCGCCACCTCGTGGGCGAACCTCGGCGACAGCATCGGCGGCCGGTACTTCCACGACACGTTCATCGTCTGCCCCTCACATTCCGCCGCCAGAGTCTCCGCGGACGATCTGTTTGTTACGCACCCGGCCAGAATTGGTTTTTCGCTGTCCGGTGCGGCGCGGGCGATCGGTTTCCGGATGGGTCATCCGCTGTAGTGCGCTCGGCTGGATGGCGGACTTCGATCACGCTGTGTGCCGGCTTCTCGTGGGTTTGTTTCCCCTGGTGATCGCCGTCCGGTCAGTGGATTACGCGTTTGAACGGTGTTCTGGATTTCTCGAATCGATATTTGCGGACCCGGAAATCGTCATCTACAGTCCGGCGATCACGGCTGTACGAGCCGGATTCCCGTGATCGAAATATTCTTTCCGAGGAGTGCCATGCCCAAACCCGCCTCGACGCGCCGGTTCGCCGTGCTCGCGCTCGTCCTCGCGCTGGTGAGCGCGTGCAGCCAGCGAGGCGGGTCCGGCAGCGGCGGTGCCATCGAGAAGCCGGCGATCCGGGTCGCGATCTTTTCCGCCGTCGACCTCGCCACGTTCTGGCTCGCGCAGGAAGGCGGCTATTTCAAGGCCGAAGGGCTCGACGTGCAGGCCGACACCGGCGCCAGTGGCCAGGAGGCGCTGACCCGGATGACGAACGGCCAGGACGACCTCGCGCTGTCCACCTACACCCTGTTCTTCCTGGCGAAGAACAACGGGACGGACGTGAAGCTGATCGCGGACGCCACCTCGGCGAGCCCGCGCAGCAACGAGCTGGTCACCGTGCCGAGCTCGCCGGTCAAGACGGTGGAAGACCTGAACGGCAAGCGGATCGCCATCAGCTCGAAGAACGCCGCCTCGGACGTGCTGACCCGGTCGGTCATGCGCGACCACGGGGTCGACTTCGACAAGGTGCAGTGGGTGCCGATGCCGTTGCCGGAGATGGGGACCGCGCTGGCGCAGGGCCGCATCGACGTCGCCTACCAGCCGGAACCGTTCCTCACGCAGTCGGCCAAGATCGCCGGCGCGTACCCGGTCATCGACGCCGCCAGCGGCAGCACGCAGTCGTTCCCGCTCACGGGCTTCGGCGCGACGGCGAAGTGGGTCCAGGCCCATCCGAAGACGATGCTCGCGTTCCAGCGCGCGATGCTCAACGCCACGCGCGCCGCGGTCGACCGGGCGCGGATCGAGCCGCTCGTCGTCCGCAACGCCAAAGTGGACCAGGACATCGCGAGCCTGATGGTGATGCCCGCGTTCGGGTCCACCCTGGACGCCCGCCGCATCCAGCGGGTGCCGGACCTGTTGCAGCAGCTGGGCGTCGTCCAGACAAAGGTCGACGCCTCCTCGATGATCGCCCCTCAGGCGAGCACCGGCTGACCGCGGACGGGAGGGAAGGGCGGGTGCGCTGAAGAGCGTGCCCGCCCTTCTTGCGCGGGTGGTTCGGGGTCCGCAGCGGTGTCATGAAAGACCCGTTCACCTCGTCTGAAGACATGAACGAGTCGTTCATGACGTCGGCGCACCCGCCCCTCTTGTGTCGTAAGGACTTCTCCCGGCACACCGCTTTTCCGAAATTCACGGACCGATCACGAAGATCCCGTTATCGGTGGTTCGCACCTTGACACGACCGGCGCCGCGCCCCACCCTCTTCATACCGACCGCGCGGTACGGCCTGGTCCACATGGTGGGACGGGAGAGACAGGAGAGTCGATGATGACGCTTCTCGGTGAGGCTCAGTCCGGTGAGGCTCCGCCTGGCGAGGGCCTGCTCGTGGTCGACGGCCTCACCGTGCGCTTCGGCGGGCTCACCGCGCTGCACGACGTCCGGCTGAGCGTCGACGCCGGCACCGTCGTCGGGGTCATCGGGCCCAACGGGGCCGGGAAGACCACGCTCTTCAACGTCGTCTGCGGCTTCGTCCGGCCCCAGGCCGGGCGGGTGCTGTGGCGTGGCGAACCGCTCGTGCGGCACCGCCCCGAACACCTCGCCGGGCTCGGGATCGTCCGCACCCTGCAGGGACTCGGGCTGTTCGCCGGGCTGACCGTGCTCGAGAACGTGATGACCGGCGCGGGCCGCCACTCGAAGACCGGCGTGCTCCCCGCCCTCGTCGGCGCCGGACGTTCGGCGCGCGACGAGGGTGACCTGGCCGCACGCGCCCGGACGACGCTCGGTGAGCTCGGGATCGCCGACCTCGCCGACCGGCTGCCCGGCGTTCTGCCTTACGGCGTGCGAAAACGCGTCGCCCTCGCCCGGGCGCTGGTGGCCGAGCCGGACCTGCTGCTGCTCGACGAACCCGCCAGCGGTCTCTCGGCCGCCGAGCTCGGCGAGCTCTCGACGTTGATCCTTTCGCTGCGCCGGCAGATGGCGGTCGTGCTCGTCGAACACCACATGGACCTCGTCATGCAGGTCTGCGACCGCGTCGTGGTGCTCAACTTCGGCGAGGTGATCGCGGCGGGCACTCCCGCCGAGATCCAGGCCGACCCCCGCGTGACCGAGGCGTACCTCGGCGACCCCGCCGAGGAGGCGCCCGGTGCTTGAGATCGACGAGCTTTCCGTGGCCTACGGCGCCGTCCGCGCGCTCGACGGCGTCGGCCTGGAGGTCGAGCGCGGCGGGATCACCGCCGTGCTCGGCGCGAACGGCGCCGGCAAGACGACGCTGCTGCGCGCGATCAGCGGCCTGCAGCCCGCCCGCGGCGGCCGGATCACCTGGGACGGCAAGGACCTCACCGGGCTCGCGCCGGATCGCATCGCCCGCGGCGGGGTGGCGCACGTGCCCGAGGGCGGCGGCGTGATCACCGAGCTGACCGTCGACGAGAACCTCCGTCTGGGCGCGCTGTGGCGCCGGGACCGGGCCGACCGCGAGGCCGCGCGCAAGGAGATGTACGAGCTTTTCCCGCCGCTGGAAGAACGTTCGGCGAAACCCGCCTCGACGCTCTCCGGCGGCGAGCGGCAGATGCTCGCCATCGGCCGCGCCCTGATGAGCCGGCCCGAACTGCTGCTGCTCGACGAGCCGTCGCTCGGCCTCGCGCCGCTCATCACCGCGCGGATCATGGGGATCCTGCGGGACCTGCGGAGCTCGACCGGGCTCACCGTGGTGCTCGTCGAGCAGAACGCGCACAGCGCGCTGTCCATCGCCGACCGCGGCTACGTCCTGGCGCTGGGCCGGGTCGTCGCCGTCGACACCGCCGCGGAGCTGCTGGCCGACGACGGCCTCCGCCACGCCTACCTCGGCTTCTGACGCTTCTCTAACCGGTTACCTGGAGGTGAACGGTCCGGTATGCAGGAATTCTTCGACCTGACCCTCGGCGGGATCTCCGCCGGCGCGGTCTACGCGGCGCTCGGGCTCGCGCTGGTCATCATCTACCGGGCCACCCGGGTGGTGAACTTCGCGCAGCCCGCGCTCGCCCTGATTTCCACCTACCTCGCGTACTCCGTGACGAAGGCGACGGGCAGCTACTGGCTCGGCTTCGCCGTCGCGATCGTCGCCGGGACGCTGCTGGGCGTCGTCACCGAACGGCTGCTGATCCGGCCGCTGCGGCACCGCTCCGAACTCAGCTCGATCATCGTCACCCTCGGCCTGTTGCTGGTGCTGCAGGCGATCGCCGGGATGATCTGGTCCAACGAGCCGCTGGCGTACCCGTACGCCTTCGACTTCGTCGGCCGGTTCTCCGCCAACGATCTGTTCGTGGTGCTGGTGGTGCTCGTGATCGCCGCGCTCGTGCTGGTGGTGTTCAAGTACACCCCGCTCGGCCTGCGGATGCGGGCCGCCGCGTTCGCCCCGGACGTCGCGCGCACGCTCGGCGTGCGGGTCGGGCTGATGCTCACCGTCGGCTGGGGCATGGCCGCGGCCGTCGGCTCGCTGGCGGGATTGCTGGCCACGCCGCCGTTCCTCTTCCCGAACGTCCTCGACGGCGTCTTCGTCTACGCCCTCACCGCGGCGGTGCTCGGCGGCCTGGACAACCCGCTCGGCACCATCGCCGGCGGGTTCGTGCTCGGCGTCGGACTGTCCTATGTGTCCGGCTACCTCGGACCGGAGATGGTGACGCTCGCCGCGCTGGCCATCCTCATCGTCGTGCTGATCGTGCGTCCCAGCGGGTTGTTCGGCCGCGCGAAGGTGAGGCGGGTATGACCGTGCGCACGAGTGTTCCGGAAACCCGCGTCGAGACGGTGAAGAAGAAGCGGGTGCTGCCGCCCCTGCTCCGCCACGTCCTGTTCGCGCTGGCCGCGTTCGCCGTCGTCGTGGTGCTGACTCTGGTCACCGACGAGTTCACCAACCTGCGGATCGCGACGATCGGCTACTACCTGATCGCGGTCGCCGGGCTGACCCTGCTCACCGGCCTCACCGGGCAGGTTTCGCTGGGCCACGGCGCGTTCATGTTCATCGGCGCCTACACGGTGGCGCTGCTGGTGCGGCGGGTCCCGACGTTCCCGCTGTGGGCCGACCTGCTGCTCGCCTCGGCCGCGGGCGGGCTCGCCGGGCTGCTGGCCGGGGCCGCCGCGGCCCGGCTGCGCGGCCCGTACCTCGCCGGGGCGACGCTCGCTTTGGCTGTCGGCCTGCCCGCGCTGACCCGCCGGTTCCAGGACTTCCTGGGCGGCAGCAACGGGTTGAGCTTCACCGTCCACAGCAGACCGGCCGGGCTGGTCGGCGTCATCCCGGAGCTGCGCTGGCAGACCTGGATCGTCTGGCTCAGTGTGCTCATCGCGCTGGTGATGGTGGTGAACGTCGTCCGCGGCCGGCTCGGGCGCGACTTCCGGGCGGTCCGCGACGACGAGGTCGCCGCGTCGCTGAGCGGGATCGCCGTCGGCCGCACGAAGATCCTCGCGTTCCTGATCAGCGCGGTGTGCGGCGGCCTGGCCGGTGGCCTGCAGGCGTTCCTGCTCGGCACCGCCGCACCCGGCTCGTTCACCCCCGCGCTGTCGCTGAGCCTGCTGGCGGCCGTGGTGCTGGGCGGGCTGGGCTCCCTCTGGGGCGCGCTGTGGGGCGCGGTCGCCCTCGTGTACTTCCAGGCGTGGTCCGAGGACCTCGCCGACGTCCTGCACTTGAACACCGACGTGGCCAACAACCTCCCGCTCGCGGTGTACGGCGTGATCCTCATCGTCGTCGTGCTCGCCTTCCCGCGCGGCATCCAGGGCGGGTTCCAACGGCTACGCGGGCTTCTCCGTCGAACCGCCGAAAAGAAGGAGAACCATGAGAACCACTAGAACCGTCGCGGGAATCGCGGTGTTGGCGCTCGCGCTCAGCGCGTGCGGCGGTGCGGGGGAGAGCGACGGCGGTGGCCAGCAGGCCGCCGACTCGGCCGTCGGCGTCACCAAGGACTCCGTCCTCATCGGCAGCCACCAGCCGCTGACCGGGCCGGCCGCGCCCGGGTACAGCAAGATCTCCGTCGGCGCCCGCGCGGTGTACCAGGCCATCAACGACGGCGGCGGGATCAACGGCCGCAAGATCGACTACAAGGTCGAGGACGACGGCTACAACCCGACGAAGACCGTCGAGGTCGTGAAGAAGCTCGTCCTGCAGGACAAGGTGTTCGCGATCGTCGGCGGCCTGGGCACGCCGACGCACTCGAAGGTCGTCGACTACCTGAACACCGAAGGCGTGCCGGACCTGCTGGTGTCCTCGGGTGCGCTCGCGTGGGACAACCCGCAGAAGGCGCCGATGACCTTCGGCTACCAGGTGGACTACACCCGCGAGGGCAAAATCCAGGGCAAGTACATCAAGGACACCTTCGCCGGCAAGAAGATCGGGTACTTCACGCAGAACGACGACGTCGGCCGCGACACCCAGGCCGGCCTCGACCAGTTCGTGAAGGACCAGACCGTCGCCCGGCAGGGCTACGACAGCGCCAACACCGACGTCACGCCGCAGCTGTCCGCGCTGAAGGCGGCGGGCGCCGAGGTCGTCGTCTGCGAGTGCATCCCGGCGTTCACCGCGCTGTCGATCCTGGCCGCGGCGAAGATCGGGTACAAGCCGCAGTTCGTCGTCAGCAGCATCGGCGCGGACCCGGCGACGCTGTCCGGGCTGCTGCAGGACTTCGCCAAGCGGGGCGGCGCCAGCGTCTCCAGCGCACAGCTGCTCAACGGGCTGATCGGCACCGGCTACCTGCCCGACGTCGCGCAGACGTCCGACCCGTGGGTCGCCTACTTCAAGGGCATCCACGACAAGTACATCCCGAAGGAGCCGCTCACCAACACACTGTTCTACGGGATGGTGCAGGCGTACACGTTCGGCCAGGCGCTGAAGGCCGCCGGGCCGGACCCGACGCGGCAGAAGATCGTCGACGCCATGAGCTCCGGCGCCCTCAAGGGACCGGGCCTGACGCCGTTCGGGTTCTCGAAGGACTCGCACTCCGGGTACACCGGGGCGTACGTCTTCAAGATCAACCCGGACACCACGACGACGGTGATCCAGCCACCGTCGGTCACCGACCGGAGCACCGGGGCGATCACGCCGTACACCGGTGAACGCGCCACTCCGGATCAGGTGAACCTGCTGGGTAAGTGAGGACCGGGCCGGCTCGCGGCGCCGCGCGAGCCGGCCCGCCCGCTCACATAGGGTGGCGACATGAACGTGCGGGACAAGGTCGTGCGGGCGGCAGTGCGCCTGTTCGCCGACAAGGGGTTCGAGGCCACGACGGTCCGGGAGATCGTCGAAGAGGCCGGTGTCACCAAAGGTGGGCTGTACCACTACTTCGAGTCCAAGGACGACCTGCTCTTCGAGATCTACGCGGCGATGCTGCGGATGCAGACGCGGCGGATGGTGACGATCGCCGAGTCGGACCTGCCGCTGCCCGAACGCGTGCACGCGATCATCGCCGACGTCGTCGTCACGAGCATCGCCGACCTCGACGCGGCGACGGTGTTCTTCCAGTCGTTCTCCCTGCTGGAGAAGTCCAAGCAGGTCCAGGTGCGGGCCGAGCGGCGCACCTACCACGAGCGCGTGCGGGACCTGGTTTCCGAAGGTCAGCGCACGGGCGTCTTCCGCGACGACGTCCCGGCCGACCTGGTGATCAACTACCACTTCGGCGCCATCCACCGCCTCGGCATGTGGTACCACGCCGAGGGCGAGCTGTCGGGGGAGCAGGTGGGCGAGCACTTCGCGAACCTGATGCTGGGCAGCCTCCGTCCTTGGTGACGGAGTTGCCCCGCTTCCCCGCCCACGTGCGGCGGGATCGTCTTGCGCCCGCTATCCCGCGCTGCGCAACAGGATGTCCCGCATCGAACCCATGCCGTACTTGTCCACCGTGCTCGACAGCTCCGCGACTTCCCGCAGCAGCGGCCCGACATCCACACCCGCCGCGCGCGCCTCGGTGCAGATGTCGTTCACCGCGAGGATTTCGTCGCGGGTGTCGCGGCCGTGGTCCCGGGCCGACAGGTGCAGGAGCCGGGTGCGGAAGTCCGCGCCCGGGAGGTGGGCGGCCCAGCAGAACGACGAGTACCGGTCGAACATCGCGCGCACGGCGGTGCGTGTCTCGTCGTCGCCGTGCTCGTAACGGTCCAGCAGTGCTCGCAACGCTTCCTCGGCTTCGGCGCGGATGCCGGCTTCGTCCAGGGGCTCGGCGGTGCGCAGCTTCTCCTGCCAGCCCGGGTCGGACAGGTCGACGGGACGCTTCGCGATCGGTTCCAGGCATCGGTCCAGCCGCGCGACCGTCTCCTCGAGTTCCAGCACACCTCACCGTAACCGGTAAGGTCGGGATCATGGCGAGCCCCGAAGCGTCCAGGGCCGGGCTGTCGGTCATCCCGGCAGCCCGGTAACTTCCGCTTCCCCGGGCCCCCGGGTGACCACGAATCGTCCGCCGACTTCGTGATCCCTGGAGCTTCGTGTGTCCCTGTACCTCCTTGCCCTGGGCGTGTTCGCCATGGGCACGTCCGAATTCATGCTCGCCGGGCTCGTACCCGGCATCGCCGCCGCGCTCGACGTCTCCGTCGCGCAGGCCGGGTACCTCACCTCCGCCTTCGCCGCCGGGATGGTCGCCGGGGCGCCGCTCATGGCCGCCCTCGCGCGGACCTGGCGTCGTCGGATCGCCTTGCGAACCTTCCTGGCCCTCTTCGTCGTCGCGCACGTCGTTGGTGGGCTGGCGACTTCCTTCGCCGTCCTGCTCGGGACGCGGGCGGTCGCCGCCGTCGCCAACGCCGGGTTCCTCGCCGTCGCCCTGACCGTCGAACGTCGGGGCCGTGGCATCGCCGTCCTCCTCGGCGGGACGACCTTGGCGTGCGTCGCCGGCATCCCCGGTGGGGCGCTGCTCGACGCCGCCTTCGGCTGGCGCTCGGCCTTCTGGACCGTCGCCGTGCTGTGCCTGCCCGCCCTCATCGGGGTGTCACGCATCGCCGACACCCCGGCCGGAGGCGGCGCCGACCTGCGGGGCGAACTCCGGGAGCTCCGCCGTCTGGTCGACGTGCTCCTGCTCGGCGCGCTCGTCAACGCGGCCACCTTCGGCGCCTTCACCTACCTGGCGCCGGTCGCCGGCAGCGCCGCGCCGGTCGTGCTCGCCGCCTTCGGCGCCGGGTGCTTCGCCGGCATCACGGCGGCGGGGCGGCTCGCCGACCGGTGGCCCGGCCGCATCATCGCGATCGGCGGCTCACTGCTGCTCGTGGGCTGGATCGTGCTGGCCCTGGTCCCCGGGGCACTCGTCGGTCTCGTCTTCACACAGGGCGCGTTGTCCTTCGCGGTCGGCGGCACGGTGATCACCCGGATCCTGCGCCTGGCCACCGGTGCGCCCACGATGGCGGGGTCGTACGCCACCGCGGCCCTGAACGTCGGCGCGACGGCGGGCCCGGTGCTCGCGGGCGCGGCGAACCCGTTCTGGGTGGCCGCGGCCCTGGTCGCCGCGGCGCTGGCTACCGCCGCCGCCGGACGTAGTGGACGACCAGCAGGACGAGGGCGACCGTCGCGATCGCGCCGGCGGTGATCCGGAGGGGCTCGGCCAGTCCGGTGAAGGAGCCGATCGCGTTGACCGCGGCGGCGACCAGCAGGACCGGCCAGAGGACGAGGGGAGCCGTGGTGCGGGCGGGGGAAACGTTGTCGTTCGTCATGACCGGAACACTACGAACGCGGCCCCGCCGGATCGATGCCGTCCGCACCCGGAACCGGGGTGGTGCCTGCGCTACCCCGCGTCGCGGCCGAGGTAGGCGAGCACCGCCAGCACCCGGCGGTGCCCGCCGCCCTCGTCCGACGGCAGGCCGAGCTTCGCGAAGATGTTGCGGATGTGCTTGAGCACCGCACCGTCGCTGACGACGAGCAGCTCGGCGATCGTGCCGTTGTTGTAGCCCTCGGCCATCAGCGCCAGCACTTCACGCTCCCGCGCGGTCAACGCCGCCAGCGGGTCCGCCGCGCGCCGGCGCGCCATGAGCTGGCCGATGACCTCCGGGTCCATCGCCGTGCCGCCCTTCGCGACCCGCTGGAGCGCGTCGACGAACCGCTCGACCTTCCCGACCCGCTCCTTGAGCAGGTAGCCGACCGCGCCGACGCCGTCGGCGAGCAGCTCGACCGCGTAGCTCGTCTCCACGTGGGCCGACAGCACCAGCACCGGCAGTCCCGGGTGGATCTCGCGGGCGCGGACGGCGGCGCGCAGGCCTTCGTCGCGGTGGGTCGGCGGCATCCGGACGTCCATCACGACGGCGTCCGGCCGGTCGCCTTCGACGAACGTCAGGAAGTCCTCGGCGTTGTCGAACGCGGCGACGACCTCGATGCCCGCCGTCTTCAGCAGCAGCGCGAGGCCCTCGCGCAGCAACGCGTCGTCCTCGGCGATCACGACCCGCATGGCAGCTCCACTCGCAGCACGGTCGGCCCACCGGGTGGGCTGGTCAGGGTGAGGGTTCCGTCGAAGGCTTCGGCGCGGCGGCGGATCCCGGCGAGCCCGCTGCCGCGCGTCTCGTCGGCGCCGCCGCGGCCGTCGTCCCGGATGTCCAGGCGCAGCACCCCGGAGCTCCCGCCGAGGGTGATGTCCACTTGGGACGCTTCGGCGTGCTTGGTGACGTTGGCCAGCATTTCGGCGACGACGAAGTACGCGGCGGCCTCGACCGCGGCCGGGCGGCCGGTTTCGTACTCGACGGTGACCGCGGCCGGTACCGGGCAGTGTTCGGCGAGCGCGCGCACCGCCCCGGCCAGGCCGCGTTCGCTCAGCAGCGGCGGGTAGATGCTGCGCACGACCGTCCGCAGCTCGGCGAGCGCGTCGGTCGCGGTGTCCTGGGCCTTGACCAGCAGGTCGCGCGCCGCGGTGGGGTCGCGGTCGTAGAGCTGGCCGGCGATGCCCAGCTGCAGGACGACGGCGGCGATCCGCGCCTGGGTGCCGTCGTGCAGGTCACGCTCGATGCGGCGCAGCTCGGCGCCGTGCGCCTCCAGTGCGGCCGCCCGCGTCGCGGTCAGTTCGGCGACCCGGTCGGCGAGGACGACGCCCGGCGCCGGCCGGAGCAGCCGCTGCGCGGTCCGGGCCTGCCAGCGCGCGGCCCGCGGCAGCAAGAGCGTCGCCGCGGCCATGGCGGCGGCGACCAGGAAGTCGAGTCCCGCCCGCGGCCACGAGTTCACCATGATCCCGAGCGAACCCTCGATCCCGCCAGGCACCGCGGGCCAGACGAGGACCGTGACGACCTGCTGGACCGCGCCCAGCGGCAGCCCGATCGCGAGGGCGCCGAGGACCAGCCCGGTCGCGGCGTGGATCGCGAGCCACGCGAGGTCGCGGCGGGTCGCCGGGTCCTTCAGCGGGGAGCCGTCTCGATACGGCTCGGGAATGGCTTCGCCGAGCCTGCGCGCGGCCCGGCGCCGGTCGACCCCGACGGGCCACCGGGCCAGCTTGATCGCGGGCGCGAGCGAGGGAATGCCGACGCCGAACGGGCACAGCAGCAGCACGGCGAAGAGCCCGGCGAGGGCGAAGATCGACAACAGCGACGTGCCGGCGCCGACCACGAGGTAACGAGCCGCCGACCAGCACTCGCGCAGGCGGGTCGTCACGCCGACAGTGTCCCACCCCACCGCCGTGGTGGTGCTGGCGCTACCCCGGATCCACCCCTCCACAGGATCGAGCTCCCGGCCCCGCCGCCCTAGTTTTCCTTGGGACAGAACAAAGGGGAACACCGATGACGACAGCGAACGCGCTGGAACTGGCCGGGGTCCGGAAGGTGTACGGCTCCGGTGACGGCGCCGTCACCGCACTGGACGGCGTGACGGCGGACGTGCCGCGGGGGACGTTCACCGCGGTGATGGGCCCGTCGGGCTCGGGCAAGAGCACCTTCCTGCACTGCGCGGCCGGCCTGGACCGGCCGACGTCGGGCCGGGTGCTGCTCGGCGGCACCGAGATCGGGCGGCTGAAGGAGAACGAGCTGACCCGGCTGCGGCGCTCCCGGGTCGGGTTCGTCTTCCAGGCCTACAACCTGATGCCGTCGCTGAACGTGCTGCAGAACATCACGCTGCCGCTGCGGCTCGCCGGCACCAAACCGGACCCGCAGTGGCTGCGCGAAATCGTCGAAGGCGTCGGGATGGCGAAGCGGCTGGAGCACCGCCCGGCGGAGCTGTCCGGCGGGCAGCAGCAGCGCGTCGCGATCGCCCGGGCGCTCATCGCCCGGCCCGACGTCGTGCTGGCCGACGAGCCGACCGGCGCGCTCGACACCCGCACCGCGCGGCAGGTCCTCGATCTGCTCCGCGCCGTCGTCGACGGCATGGGCCAGACCGTGCTGATGGTGACCCACGACCCGGTCGCGGCCTCGGCCGCGCACGGCGTGCTCTTCCTCGCCGACGGCAAGCTGGCCGGGCACCTCCCGCACCCCACCCCCGAGCGGGTCGCGGAGCGGATGACGCACCTCGGGGAGTGGTGACCGTGCTGTCCCTGGCCTGGCAGACGATCCGGACGCGGCTCGGCGGGTTCGCCGGCGCGTTCATCGCGATCCTGTGCGGCACCGCCCTGGTGGCGGGCTGCGGGGTCCTCATGGAGTCCGGCCTGCGTGCCGGCGTCCCCACCCAGCGCTACGCGGCCGCAGCTGTCGTCGTCGGCGGTGCCCAGACCGTGCACCCGCCGGGCGCCGACGCGCTGACGTCCGAGCAGGTCGGCGAGCAGCCGTCGGTGCCGGAGACGCTGGCCGGCCGGATCGCCTCGGTGCCCGGCGTCCGCGCGGCGGTGGCCGAGCAGAGCTTCCCGGCGCAGGTCGTGACGGCTTCCGGGGAGGTGCTCGGCGGCCCGCAGTCCCTGGGCCACAACTGGGACGCGGCCGTGCTGGCGCCGTTCACGCTGCGGGCCGGTGCGGCGCCCGCGGCCCCCGGCGACGTCGTTCTCGACGCTGACCTGGCCCAGCGGGCGGGTGTCGGCGTCGGCGGGCAGGTGCGGATCGCGACCCGGTCGGTGCCGCAGACGTTCCGGGTCAGCGGTGTCGTCGACGCCCTGTCGCGGCAGTCGGCGCTGTTCTTCACGCCGCAGCGGGCCGCGGAGCTGACCGGACAGCCCGGCCAGGCCCACGCGATCGGCGTCCTGGCCGAGCCCGGCGTGACGCCGGAGACGCTCGCCGAGCGGATCGGCGCGGTCGTGGCCGGCGCCGAGGTCACCACCGGCGTCGAGCGCAGCACGATCGAGTTCCTCGACGTCAGCCAGACGCGGCTGCTGCTGTTGGCCGTCGCCGGCTCGTTCGGCGGGTTCGCCCTGCTCGTGGCCGTGTTCGTGGTGGCGAGCACGCTCGCTCTGACGATCAACCGGCGGCGCCGGGAGTTCGCGCTGCTGCGGGCGGTGGCCGCTACGCCGAGGCAGATCCGCAAGCTCATCGGCATCGAAACGACGTTGGTCGCGCTCGTCGCCGGCGTGCTCGGTGGCGCGCTGGGCCTGGCGGTGGCGGCCGGGCTGCGGGACGCGTTCGCCGCGATCGGCGTGATCCCGCCCGACTTCGCGCTGGCGATCAGCCCGCTCCCGCCGATCGCCGCGGTGCTGCTCGGCCTGGGCGCGGCCCGGCTGGCGGCCTGGGCGGCGTCGCGGCGGCCGTCGATGATCCGGCCGGTCGAAGCGCTCGGCGAGGCGGCGGTCGAACGCCGTGAGCTGGGCCGCGGCCGCTCGATCACCGGCTGGAGCCTGGTGCTCGTGGGCTTCGGGGGTGCGCTGGTGCCGCTGTTCCTGCGCGGCGAAATCGGGACCGCGATCTCGACGATGGCGACGCTGGTCGTCGTCATCGGGCTGGCGGTGGTCGGCCCGCAGGTGACCGCGCTGGTGATGCGTGTGCTCGCGCCGGTGCTGGGGCGGGTCTGGCGGATCAGCGGGTACCTGGCCGGCGCGAACGCCCAGGCCAACACCCGGCGGCTCGCGGCGGCGGTGACCCCGCTGATGCTGTCGATCGCGTTCGCCTTGGCGACGTTCTACAGCCAGACGTCTTCGACGGCGGCCGCGGCGGAGGAGTCGGCCCGCTCGACGACGGCCGACTACGTCCTGAGCGGCCCGGCGGGTGTCTCGCCGGAGGTCGCCGCGGCGGTCGCCCGGGTGCCGGGGGTCGCGGCGGCGACGCCGGTGGTGCGGACGTCGGTGATCGTCGCGACGGCCACCGGCGACGCCATGGACGTCCAGCGGAAGCCCGCGCAGGGCTTGGCGGGCGACCAGGTCCGGGGCGCGCTGGAGCTGGGCGTCGACGCCGGGCGGCTCGCGGACCTGCGGGGGGACACGGTGGCGTTGAGCCGGTCGGAGGCGGACTGGCTGGACAAGAAGATCGGCGACGAGGTGTCGTTCTACTTCGGCGACGGCGTCCCGGCGAAGCTGCGCTTGGTGGCGACGTACACGCGTGACATGGCGTTCGGCGACTTCGTGCTGCCGGTCGGGCTCGCACGGGAGCACAACGGCGGCCGGCTGGACGACTCGGTGCTCGTCCGGCGTTCTCCCGACGCCGATCCCGCGGTGATCGCATCGGCGCTTCGCTCGTTGCCGTATCCCGGCTTGACGGTGGCTTCTTCGCCGTCGGCCCCCGAAGGCGGCGAGCGGCAGGCGCAGTTCTACTTGAACCTGGTCGCGGTCGGCGTCATCGTCGGGTACCTGGCGATTTCGGTGGCCAACACACTGGTCCTGACGACGGCGCAGAGGTCGCGCGAGTTCGCGTTGCTGCGGCTGGTCGGCACGACCCGCCGCCAGGTGACCCACATGATGCGGCTCGAGGCGCTGGCGACGGTCGGGATCGCGGTGGTCGTGGGGACGGTGGTCGCGGTGGTACCGCTGGCTTTGCTGAACGTGGGACTGCGGGGAAACCCGCTGCCGTCGGGCCCGCTGTCCGTCTACTTCGGAATCATCGGCGGCGCGGCCCTGCTGGGACTGCTGGCGATGGGGCTGTCGACGTGGGTGGCACTGCGGGCCCGCCCGATCGACGCGATCGGCCTGCGGGAGTAGGTGCCGCAGTGAATGACTCATTCCTGGCGCTGGACGCCAGGAATGAGTCACTCATTGCATCGGGTCAGCAGCCCGCGCCGGTGCCTTCGCCGGTGTAGGACAGGACGCGCCAGTCGGTGGTCCCGCCGAGCGGGACCACCGCACCGGCGGCGACGCACTTTTCGCCGATCAGGGTCTTGAAGACACCGCCGTAGGTCAGGGAGTAGACCTTGATCTTCGTGGCGGCGGAGCCACAGTTGCCCCACTGGTAGTCCCGCGCGTTCGGGCCGGAGGAACCCTGCGTCCACTGGGTGCCACAGGTGATGGCGGCGGTTTCCGCGGAAGCGGCAGTGCCCCCGACGAGCGGCAGGACGGTTGCCGCCAGCCCGAGCGTGATCGCTGCGGTTGTGCGTTTCATGGAATTGACCCCCTGCGTTTTGGAAACAGTACGGGGGTCAAGCTAACGGGGAAGCAACCGGAATTTCCCTAATTCCGGTGAACGGTTCCCGGTCACGCCTCGCTGTCCTTGTCGCGGTTGAGGACGGTCGCGGTGTCGTCGAGGTACACCATCGCGAGCGCGGCGTGCTCGGCCAGCACGCGAGCGGTCTTGCGCCGGAGCGACAGTTCCCGAGTGACCTCACCGGTGAAGATCGTGGCCGATGTCGCGACGGCCATTCCGGCGACGCCGCCGTCGTGGAGATGCTGCACGAGGAGGTCGTGGACCCGCTGGCTCGTCTGCTGCGTCGGGCCCGGCCGACGGTAGTGCCCGGTCCGGCGGGACAGGTCCTCGGATTCACCGACGTAGACCTGCGGCCGGTCCTGACCCGGGGCGCCGGACAAGATGAGCCGATAGACGCCGGCTGTGTGCGGCAGCACCGGGAACAGGAGCCCTCCGGCGTCGTCCAATGTCACGTCGGCAGGCAGGTGCCAGCGCATCTGCACCCGTACGTCGAGCTCGATCGGGTCGAACTCGTCGGGCAGCACGGGCGCAGCCTTCTTCGTGGCCGGTCGCCGGCCACGTGCGAGGTAGCTGCCACCCACCTTGCCGCGGGCGAACCTCACGCGCCGGCGGTCGAAGCTCACGGTGTCGACGTGCCAGTCCGCCTGCCGCCACGCTTCGGCCTGGGTGACGCTGCTGTTGGCCCACCACTGCCGGGTGCTGTAGGCGGAAGCGGGAAGTCCGTGCACCAACTCCGCGATTTCCGCGAAGGTGAGCTCCACCGAGGGCCCGTCGCGCGCGGCGAGGTGCTGTCGCAGGGGTTCGTACTTGCCGGTCACAGTTGCTCAGTCGCGATGGCAGGCCCAGCCGTTTCGGGTGTCCCGCCTCAAGAGCTGGGCGGCGGCCACAGCCCGAGCTTCGTGAACTGCTCACGGACGTGGTCCCGGATCGGGTCGTCGAGGTCGGCGACGAGGGCGATGGTCTGGCGGGACTCGTTCCACGCTTCGGCCTGCCGGCCCGTCGCGGCCAGGGACCGGACCAGCGCCACCAGCGCGCGCACGACCTGGATGTGGTCGGCGGGAGAACGGGAAACCCCCAGCGCTTTCCGGGCGAACAGCAGGACGTCGCTGTGCTCTTCGGCGTCACAGGCCGCTTCGCTCAGCTCGACCAGCGCCGTGAGCGTCCGCTCGTGGTCGGCCGGGTGACGGTCGTGCAGCGTGACGGCCTCGGTGAACTGACGGATCGCCTCCGTGGTGCGGCCGGACCGGCGGCTCAGCAGGCCCAGTTCCAGCGCCATCGCGGCGTGGCGTCGGTGGTCGCCCAGTTCGGCGTACAGCATTTTCGCGTGGGCGAGGTGCGTCTCCGCTTCTTCGAGCTCGCCTTGACGACGCAGGTGCGTGCCGAGGGCGCCGTGGACCGCGGCGCACTGGGCCGGTTCGTTGAGGCTGTGCTGGATGTCGAGGGCCTGGCGCAGACAGGATTCGGCGCGGATCCGGTCGCCGGAGTCTTCCGAATGGCGGGCGAGCAGGACGAGGACTTCGGACCGGTCACGGCTGTTGCGGGTATTGCCGAAGATCGCGCTCGCCAGCTCGAGGGATTCCTCCGTCTTCTCCGGATCGCCGAGGGCGCGATGGATCCGCGCCAGGGTGGCCCAGGCCTGTCCCTCGGCGTCGAGGTCGTGTTCGGCCCGGGTCGCGAGCAGCACGGCCTGGACGGCGTCGTGCCATTCGGATGCGGTGTCGCCGATGGCCAGGTGGGGCCGCGCCAGCCGGAGCAACGTCACCGCCCGGGACAGGCTGCCGTCCGCCGCGCGGCCGATCGCGGCGCACAGGCTCGCTTCCTCGTCGGCCAGGAACGCTTCCGCGGCCATGAAATCCGGCAGACGCCCGGCCTGGGGCAGCTCGGCCGTGCGCCGCAGGGCGGGCGCCAGGACCTCGGCGGCGTCCGCGACCCGGGCGATGTACCAGTCGAGGAGCCGTGTCTCGGCCTCGCGGCGATCGGCGGGGGAGTCGTGGGCGAGCGCGAGCCGCGTGCCGGCCGCGCGGGTCAGGGCGTCCATTCGGTAGCGGCCGTCTTCCCTGTCGACGAGGTACAGGGAGCCGAGCATGTTGATCGCGCCGCGGGAGATTTCGTCGTCGGTTCCGTCGAGGGCGCAGATCGCTTCCACGGAGAGGCTGGGGCCGATGTGGAGCGCGAGTGAGCGGAAGAGCCGGGCGGCCGCCGGATCCAGGGCACGGTAGGACCACAGCACCGACGTCAGGATCGTGCCCGACGCCAGTTCGCCGGCCAGCAAGAGCTCGGTGACGCTCGGCAGTGCGCCGGCCCCGGGCAGGAGTTCGGCGAGGGTGCGGACGACTTGCGGGGCGCCGCCGGTCAGCGCGAGCGCGGCCGCCGGATCGGGCGGCTCGGCCGGGGAGTCGCGAAGCAGGCTCTCGAGCAGCCGGGCGATCTCGGCTTCGGAGAAGCGGGCCACTTCCAGCCGGTAGGCGCCGTGGCGGGTCACGAGGTCGCTCAGCCGATGCCGGCTGGTCACGACGACCACGGCGTGCGCGCTGCCCGGCAGCAGGGGCACGATCTGCTCGGAATCCCGGGCGTTGTCGAGAAAGAACAGCACGCGACGGTCGTCGAGCAGGGTCCGCAGCATCCTGGTCCGGGCGCCCAGGCTCGTGGGCACGGCCGCGGCGGCGACGCCGAGCGCGTCGAGGAATTCGGCGAGCACGTCGGCGGGGTCCCGGGGCGGGCCGGTGCCGTACCCGGAAAGGTCCGCGTGCAGCTGGCCGTGGGGGAACCGCTCACGGATCGCGTGCGCCCAGTGCAGTCCCAGCTCCGTCTTGCCGACCCCGGCGGGCCCGGTGACGGCGACGATCAGCGTCGCGGGCGGACCGCCGACCCGGGAGCGCAGGAACAGTTCGTTCAGCCGCCCGAGATCTTCGTCGCGATCGACGAACTGGCTGACCGTCGACGGCAGCTGGGCGGGCGGCAGCGAGCGCAGCGCCGCCTGGGTGCGGTGCAGGTCGGCCGGCGCGAGCGAATCCCGGGACTGCAGCAGCCGCTGGTGCAGTTCTTGCAGCTCGCGAGAAGGCCCGGTCCCGAATGACCGGACGGACCGGTCGTAGACCTGTTTCCAGTAGGCGTCGAAGACTTCGTAGCGCCCGAGACCGTTCAACGCGGTGAGCCGTTGCGCGATGTACTGCGGGTCGAGCTCGTGGTCGACCATGGCGTCGTCGAGGATCCGCAGCACCTCGCGGTGGTTGCGGCGTTCGAGCTCGACGGCGCACAACGACTGGTAGGCGGCGACGCGGTCGTAGAGGTCGAGGTCTTCCCGTTTCTGCTCCATCCAGATGCTGCCGAGGTCTTCGACCACGGGGCCCCGCCAGAGCTCCATCGCTTCCCGCAGAGCGTTCGCGGCATCGTCGAGCCGTCCGGCTTGCCGCGCGTGCTCGCCGTCGCGGATCAAGGTCTTGAAGCGCGCGTAGTCGAGCTCGTCGTCCTCGGGCAGGAACTGGTAGCCGGCGCGCTGGGTGACGATCCGCGCGGAGACCCCGAACCCGCGCAGGCAAGCCCGCAGCCGGCTGACGTAGGTCTGGAGATCGTTCTTGGCATGGTCGGGCGGGCTGTCGTCCCAGAGCGCTTCGATGACGGTCCGGACGGCGACGACCTTGCCGTGGTTGAGCATCAGCACGCCCAAGAGGCACCGTTCCTTGGCCCGCCCGAGCGCAACCTTCCGATCGCCGAGCAGGAGCTCCACGGGCCCCAGGATCCGGAACTCCATCGGGTTTCCCCGTCCACCCGGCCGGTCTTCCTGCCGAGCACCGTAACCCGGCGGCTGAGCGGTTTCAGCGCAGGTCAAGGGGCTGTCAAGGTTTTGTCCAGCAGGCGGCAAGCGAAGTGTCCACCGGGTGAGTTCACGATCGCGTCATGTCGTGGACGGATGTGTGGCAATGGCTGCGGGGGAGTTCGGTCGAACTCGTCGAACCGATCGCGGACCCGGTGCACCACACCATTCTCATCGTCGAAATCGACGGGTTCGCCGCGGTCGACCGGACCAACATGCACCGGCTGACCCTCCGGGCGGGCCTTTACGACGTGATGCAGCGGGCGCTGGCGGCCAGTGGCGTTTCATGGCTCGGCTGCTACCGCGCCGACCTCGGCGACGGAGTGCTCGTGCTGGTGCCCGCGAGCTACCCGAAGGCAGTGTTCAGCGAGCTGGTTCCCGCCGCGCTCACGACTTTTCTGGCCGACCACAACGGCCTGCACCGGCTACCGGAGAGAATCCGCCTCAGGGCGGCGTTGCACGCGGGAGAGGTGAGCTACGACGCCCACGGCAGAACAGGAGCGGCGATCGTGCACGCTTTCCGGCTGCTCCACTCCGTGATGCTGAAGGATGCGCTGGCGGCTGCGGAGGGAGAACTCGCGGTGATCGCTTCGGCTTGGTTTTATGACGAGATCATCCGGCACAGTCCGGTGAGCCGTCCCGAGCGGTACCGGCCGGTTTTCGTACAGGAGAAGGAGACGGCGGCTCAAGGATGGGTCCGGTTGCTGGGGCCGGGGGAAGAAGAGGACGTAGGTCGGGTGGACGGCCTGGCAATGGGCTGATGAGGGCGCTCGGGAGCGCCCTCATCAAGCTACATCGATCCGGCGTCAGGAATGTCCGGGCGCTAAGTTCTCGAGGAAGCGGGTCCACGCGTCCGACGAGTATTCGGCGACCGGCTGGTCGAGCCGGCGGTCCTTGCTGTCGCGGACGAGGGTGGTATTCGGCGTGAACATGACTTCTACGCAGCTGCCACTGGCATTCGAATGGCTGCTCTTGCGCCACCCGCCGCGGGTGGGCGTGAGGCATCGCTTCATTTGATCAACCCAATTCCTTGATTATTCAATGTGTTTATCTGCGACCTTTATCGGTTTTTATTGAGTAGCACCTGCAGGAATCCTGTCCAGGCTGCCGCCGAGAACTCGATTGCTGGCGAGTTCGTTCGGCGGTCTTTGCTGTCACGCACCTGGGCGGCATGTCCTTTGAGGCGAGTCTCTACGCAGCTCCCGCCAGCATTGGAGTAGCTGCTCTTGAACCATTCGCTACGATAAAGAACGGTGGAACGCGAGATTTTTTTTTTCAATTATTCTATTCCAGCTCCCCGGCGTGGTGGCGGATCATTTGAAGGGTTTTTTCCTTGTTCAGGGCCCGCCGGTAGGCATCCTGAAACGTTGTGGTGAGATTCCTGACCTGTGTTGGGTCATCGATCGTTCCCCAGGAAGTGACAGTTTCCTGCCATGCCAAGGTCGGGAGCTGAGGGTTGTCGAAGTCGAGAAGTACCACGGTCGCTCCCCCGAACAGTCCGCACGCGGTCGCCGTGAATGGGATCACTCGGATGTCGAGCGTGTCCGGGCGTTGCTCGATCAGGGTGGCGAGGTGCTCGAGCTGGTTGCGGAGCACGTGTCTGCCACCGATCTGCTGTCGGAGCGCGGCTTCGCTGATGACAGCGGTGAAGGTGAACGGGTCGTTTTCGTCGGCGAGTCGCACTTGCCGGCGCAATCTGGCCTCTACGCGCTGGTCGACCTCGACTGGACGCATGGTCACGTCGGGCATCATGATGCCTCTGGTGTAGTCGGCTGTCTGCAGTAGTCCGGGAATGAGCAGGTTTTCGTAGTCCCGAATGCTCCGGGCGCCCTGCTCCAGGCCGAAGAGTCGCTGGATCTCATTGTCGAAAAGCGCAGAATAACGCGTCCACCAGCCGCGCTCCTTGGCTGCGGCGCGGAGGGCAAGGAGCTCCTCTTTCTCTTCGGCGTCGAACTCGAACAGCTCGACGATCCGCGTGAGGCTCTCCAAAGAGAGGATCTTGCGCTCGTTCTCCACCAAGGACCAGTAGTTGCGCGTGAAGCCGAGTGCCTCGGTGATCGTCCGGACTTCGACACCCAGCTGCTCGCGGCGCCGCTTCAAGCGCAGGGCGAGCTCCCAAGACGCGACGACCGGCGACGAGGGCGCTGACACGTCGAGCTCCTTTGCATGTGCAGGCGCAGCGGCGAGAGGATGTTCGTGGTTACAGTAACCGAACAGTGCTACAGAGGTGGTAGTGGTGGAGTATCCGGTTGTTTAACCTAAGGATAGACATCAGCTAGCCGCGACACGCTCGATGACGTTCGCTCGATCGGCTGATGTTGGCCGAAGGGGCTGAGAATGTCCGATCCCGAGACAACCAGGCCGCCCGCAGCGCGGCCAGGCGGGCGGACACGTGGCGCGGGCCGGCTGAGGCCTGGCCAAGCCCCCGGGGCGTTCGGCGTCGCCCCGTTCCTGGAGGCTCAAGCAGATGAGGTCGACTGGCAGGGCAGTCTCGGGCTCAACACCGCTCACTGCACGATCGTGGTCGTCGATGTCGAGGGGTTCGGGCGGCGCAGCCGGACCAATCCCAACAAGGTGCGCATCCGCCGCGGGATGTATCGCGCTCTTGAGCGGGCTTTCGTCACCGCCGAGATTCAGTGGGCCGGTTGCCGGCACGTGGATCTGGGGGACGGTGTGCTCGTACTGGCTCCCGCGCAGATCTCGAAAACGCTCTTCGTCGACCTGCTCCTCGAAGCGCTGACCGACGAACTCGTGGCCCACAACATCGCCCATCTGCCGCCGGAACGGATCCGGCTCAGACTTGCCTTGCACGCCGGGGAAGTTTCTTACGACGATCATGGCGTCACCGGCTCGTCGATTCTCCACGCGCAGCAGTTGCTCGACGCGCCCGAGTTGAAGCAAGCCTTGGCCGAAACCAAGGCAGTGCTCGCCGTGATCGCGTCGGACTGGGTCTTCGACGAAGTCATCAGGCACAGCGAACGGAGCGGCGCCGACACTTACCAGGCCGTCGAAACCTCGGGTGGGCGAGCCTGGATCCGGCTTCTCGCGCGGCGGCGTGACCTCGCCCGGCGCCGGCGGCTCGGGTGATTGGGTAAAGCCTGCCGTACTCCCGAAACTTTCCGAAAGTTATTGCCCCACCGCCGACCCCGATCACATGCTTTCTCCATCCTGGCCAGCCTCGACGAGGAGGAAGCATGCGCATCAAGAACCGCTTCAGGGTGTTCGCCGGTGGGGCCGCCCTCGCTCTCATCGCCACCCTTCTGCCCGGCGTTGCCCGGGCCGACACCGTCATCACCACCAGCCAGACCGGGAACAACGGCGGGTACTACTACTCGTTCTGGACCGATGGTGGTGGCTCGGTCCAGATGACGCTCGGCTCCGGCGGGAACTACCGGATGAACTGGAGCAACGTCGGGAACTTCGTCGGGGGCAAGGGGTGGAGCAACGGGAGCCGGCGGACCGTGAACTACTCCGGCAGCTTCAACCCCTCCGGCAACGGCTACCTCGCCCTCTACGGCTGGACATCGAACCCGCTCGTCGAGTACTACATCGTCGACAACTGGGGCACCTACCGGCCGACCGGGACCTACAAGGGCACCGTCACCAGTGACGGCGGCACCTACGACATCTACCAGACCACGCGGTACAACGCGCCGTCCGTCGAGGGGACCAAGACCTTCAACCAGTACTGGTCCGTGCGGCAGCAGAAGAAGACCGGGGGCACCATCACCACCGGCAACCACTTCGACGCCTGGGCGCGCTACGGCATGCGGCTCGGCAGCTTCAACTACTACATGATCCTCGCCACCGAGGGCTACCAGAGCAGCGGCAACGCGAACCTGTCGGTGGGCTGACCATGCGTCCTTGGATCCTGGCGGCCGCCCTGGCCGTGACGACTATGACCTCTGTCGCCCCGGCGCACGCCGCCGCCTGCAACGGGTACGTCGGCCTCACCTTCGATGACGGGCCCTCGAACGCGCACACGCCCGCCCTGCTGAACGCGTTGCGGCAGAACGGGTTGCGGGCGACGATGTTCAACGAGGGCCAGTACGCCGCCGCGTACCCGGCCCAGGTGCGGGCCCAGGTGAGCGCCGGCATGTGGGTCGGCAACCACAGCTACACCCACCCGCACCTCACCCAGCAGAGCCAGTCCCAGATGGACTCCGAGATTTCCCGGACGCAGCAAGCGATTTCGGCGGCCGGCGGCGGCACGCCGAAGCTGTTCCGCCCGCCGTACGGCGAAACCAACGGGACGCTGCAGGCCGTCGAAGCGAAGTACGGCCTGCGGCAGATCATCTGGGACGTCGATTCGCAGGACTGGAACAACGCGAGCGTGGACGCGATCGTCCAGGCCAACGCCCGCCTCGGCAACGGCCAGATCATCCTGATGCACGAATGGCCGGGCAACACCCTGTCCGCGATCCCGCGGATCGCGCAGACCCTGGCGAGCCGCGGGCTGTGCGCGGGGATGATTTCGCCTCAGACGGGCCGGGCGGTGGCCCCGGGCTGAGGCCCGCGGGTGGCGTGGCGGCCCCGAGTCCGCCGCGCCACCTCCTCAGCCGACGTACCACTCGGCCCGGACGGCGTCCGGCGCGAGGGTCCGCAGCCCCACGCACACGGTGTGGTCCACCACGACCCCGGTGTGCCGGCAGTACTGGGGGATCTGGGTGATCCCGCTCTGAGGTGCGGGCGTGAAGTGCCGCTCCAGCACGTACTCGCGCATGACGTCGGGGGCGCGGTCGCCGGTGGCTTCCAGGACGCCCCAGCAGTCGTGGGAGCCGCACCCGATGCTCCGGGTGATTCGCAGCTGGGCAGGGCCGGGCGCGACTCCTTCGTCGCCGGGCGGGGATTCGTACGCGGCGAAGAGGGCGCCGCCGGTGACGACGAACCCGGCGACGACCAGCAGGAACAGCCGGACGACCCCGCGCCGGGCCCCGATCGCGCAGATCACCGCCGCGAGCGTCGTGTGCAGCCAGTAGACCTCGATGGGCGCCGGGACCCACCGCCCGGCGAAGCCCAGCGCGCCCGGCAGCACGAACCACGCCAGCAGCGCCACCAGAACGAGCCCGACGACCAGCCCGGTCCGCGGCGAGGGCGCCAGCCCGCACCACAGCAGGATCGGGAGCAGGCAGAAGACTCCGGCGAACGGGCTCGCCGAGAAGCAGGCCACGGCCACCGCCGCCACCACGAGCGCGCCGCGCCACCAGTGGGTCTTGACTCGCTCGGAGATCAGCACGCGGTCATTCTCCCGGCCGGACCAGCTCCGCGACGCGGTGCGGGTCGGCGACGATGGTGATCTCCACGAACCGGCCGCCGCGGACGGTGGGACCGAACACCGCCACCGGCCGCCCGCCGACGGTGGCGACCAGCCCCGCTTCGCCGTTGACGACCTCGCGCTGCGCCGGCTTCATCTTCAAAGGCACGCCAGCAGCTCGTAGGACCGCCGCCGGTCGGCGTGGTCGTAGACCGGGGTCGTCACCATCAGCTCGTCGGCGCCGGTCGCGTCCGCCAGGGACCGCAGGCGGTCGCGGAGGGTCGGCGGCGAGCCCACCAGGACGTGGTCGAGGGGGTCGGCCGGCTGCGGCGCCGCCTCCTCCGGGCTCGGCAGCAGGATGCGTTCGCCGCGAAGCCGTCGCGCCACCTTCACCCGGTTCGGGCCGGCGAGCCAGTCGGCCCGCTCGTCGGTCCCGGCTGCGATCACGGCCACGCTGACCAGCGTCACCGGCGACGAACGGAGACCGGGCCGGAACGCCGAGCGGTACGTCCGGGTCGCCTCGGCCGCGTCGCGGGGGTTGAGGTGGCGGGCGAACGCGTACCCGAGCCCGAGTTCGCCGGCGAGCCGCGCGCTGGACGGCGACGAGCCGAGCAGCCAGACCTCCGGGGCGTTGCCGGCCGCCGGGACCGCGAGCGGCTTGTCCCCGGGCGTGAAGTACCCGAGCAGCTCCTCGACCTGCTCACGGAAGTCCGGTGCGGTGCGGCCGCCGCGGACCAGGTCGACGGCGGACCGGGGTCCGCCGGGTGCCCGGCCCAGGCCGAGGTCGACGCGGCCGGGGTGGAACGCCGTCAGCGTGCCGAACTGCTCGGCCACCACGATCGGTGCGTGGTTCGGCAGGAGCACCCCGCCCGCGCCGACGCGGATGCGGTGCGTCGCGGCGGCGAGCCGGCCGGCCACGACGGCGGGCGCGGCGCTCGCCACCCCGCGCATCCCGTGGTGCTCGGGCACCCAGTAGCGGTGGTAGCCCAGCTCGTCGGCCAGGACGGCGAGGTCGAGGGTGTTCGCCAGCGCCTGTCGCGCGGTCGACCCGGCGACGATCGGCGAGGTGTCCAGCACGGACAACCGGATGTCCACAGTGGACCCCTCAGGTACGCCGGCGGGTGGTCGTCACCCTCGTGAGGATACCCACCGCGGGGCGGGCGGTGATGCGGCAGACTGCGGGTCATGGGTGAGCCGCGGGCGATCAAGGTGATGGTGGTGGACGACCAGCAGGTCGTGCGCGAAGGCCTGGTCGCGCTGCTGGGCCTGCTCGACGACGTCGAGGTGGCCGGCTCGGCGGCCGACGGCGCGAAGGCGCTCGACCTGGCCGGGCGGCTCGACGGGCTCGACGTCGTGCTGATGGACCTCAACATGCCGGTCCTGAGCGGGGTCGAGGCGACCCGGCGCCTCACGCGCGAGCACCCGGACGTCGCCGTCCTGGTCCTCACGACGTACTCGGACGACGAGTCGATCGCCGGCGCGCTGGCCGCGGGCGCCCGCGGGTACCTGACGAAGGACGCGGGCCGGCACGAGATCGGCGCCGCGCTGCGCGCCGTCGTCGCCGGGCAGCTGACGTTCGGTGCCGACGTCTCGCGCCAGGTCGCCGGAGCGCTGTCCGGAACCGCGAAACCCCTGCCGCGCAAGGAAAGCCTTCCGGACAGGCTCACCGCGCGCGAGGCCGAGGTGCTCGGCCGGATCGCCGCCGGGCTGAGCAACGGCGAGATCGCGGCCGCGTTGTTCATCGGCGAGACGACGGTCAAGACGCACATCAACAACGCGTTCGCCAAGATCGGGGCCCGCAACCGGATCGAGGCCATGCGCTACGCCGTGCGGCACGGCCTCGACCACGACTGACCGGTCACGATTTGCGGCGCTCCTCGAGGTACTCGAGTGCTTTGCTCCCGGCCTGCTTCGCCTGGTCGTACCGGCCCGCTTTCTTGAGCGCGTAGACGACCACGCCGAGCAGCAGGATCAGCAGGAAGATCCCGCCGCCGATGATGGCGAAACGGAGCAGCATGAAACCGAGTACTTCACCCATGGTGGATTCCCTCCCGATGGCGGCGCCGCTTTCCCGCGGTGCCCGACCGGAAGGAAACTAGCGCCGCCACCGGGTGGAGCAGGACCTCCTCGGGGTGGAGATCCGGGTGGAGACGCGGCCGCGGGTCACTCGGCGACTCTGGTGCGGCCGCACCAGGCGAACACCGGTACCTGGTCGCCGCCGCTGGTCGTCGTGAACTCGCCCTCGTGGGAGAAGTGCTCGTACCCGGCGCCGAAGCTGACCTTCGCGACTTCGCCGATGCTGCCGACCGTCCAGTCGCGGTGCTGTTCGACCAGCTCGGCCGGACCGCCGGAAAGCGTCACTTTGATATTCGTCATGATTCATCTCCGTGGGTTCATCTGCGCGGAGGAAAGGCTGGAAATGTGGCCTTCGTCTCTCGACGATGCCTGACGGACGTTCGCCGTGTCAAGATTCCCGGTTCTGTGCGGAATGGCAGAAATAGGGGTTGACTAATTCACTTCGCGGCTCAGCCGGTGGATGCGCAGGGCCAGGTGGACGTCCAGCGCGCGGTCGCCCTCCTGCCAGTCTTCGCCGAGCAACGCCGTGATGCGGTCCAGGCGCTGGTAGAGCGTGTTCGGGTGGATCGTCAGCTCCTCGGCCGCGGTGGCCTTGCGGCGGCCGCCGCGCAGGAACACCTCCGCCGTGTGGACGAGGTCCGTGCCGCGCTCTTCGTCGTGGGCCAGCAGCGGGGCGAGGGTCCGGGCGGCGTACGCGCCGGCCTCCGCGCGGCCGGCCTGGCTGAGCAGGTAGCGGTACGGGCCGAGATCGGCGGGCGACGCCGTGACCCCGGTGCGGCCCAGTGCTTCCAGGACCCGCACGCACGCGACCGCGTCGTCGTACGCGTCGGCCAGCGCGGTCGTGCCGGTCGCCGGGCCGGCGAGGCCGGTCGTGCCCAGCGACCAGGACCGGACCGTCGCCTCGTCCGCGCGGACCAAGGCGACCACGCGACCGTCCACTCTGGACGAAAGCGGGGCGAGGTTCCGCAACCGCTGGTCTTCGCTCACCACGACCAGGTGCGGGCGCCGCAGGTCGCGGGCGTACGCGGGGACCTCGCGGACCCGGCGGGTCACCAGGTGCTCGACCAGCTCCTCGGTCGTCCGGCGTTCGGCCCGCTCGACCGACGCCACCAGTGCGACCGTCATCGCCGAGCGTTCCAGCAGCCGGACGTCCGCCTCGTCGAGCGGCGCGTCGAGAACCACTTGCAGCGCACCGAAATACGTGTTCGCCGAGGCGACCGGCACGGTGACCGCCCGCTCGGTCACCTGAGTCCGCCGGACACCGGCGAACAGTGCCGACGGTGTGCCGTCGAGCGGCGCCTCGGTCAGCGTGCCGTCCCGGGCGGCGGCGCGGACCTCGTCGTGCTCGTCGGCCACCACGACCAGGCCGGGCACCAGCTCCGAGAGCGGGACCACGACGTCTTCGGGAGCGCCGCCGCGCAGCGCCACCTCCGATAGCCGGTCGTGCAGCCGCACGGCGCGTTCCAGCCGGTCGTTCGCCGCGGCCAGCGCCGTGACCAGCTTGGCGTTCTCGATGGCGATGGCGGCGAACGAGCCGAGTGACGTCAGCAGCGACGACTCGGCCGCGGTGAACCGGCGCACCGCGCGCTGCGACACCATCAGCACGCCGGCCACCTTGCCCCGCAGCCGCAGCGGCACCCCGAGGATCGTCCGCAGGCCTTCGTCCTCGGCGACGCGGTCGACCTCGCCGAGGTGCGTCAGCCGGGCATCGCCCAGGTAGTCGGCGCTCTGCACCGGTTCGCCCGTGTCCGCCACCTGCCCGGCCAGCCCGCTGTGCGGCGGCAGCACGACCCCGCGCAGCCGCGGGCCCAGCGAGCCGTCGGTGACCCGGATGACGAGCGAGCCGTCCGGTTCCGCCAGGGCCAGGTAGGCGACGTCGACACCGAGCAGGCGCCGCGCGTGGTCGACGACCTCCTGCACCAGCGCGTCGAGGTCGTGGACCGCCGACAGGCGCAGGACGAGGTCGTAGAGCTCGCGCTGGGGGTCCATCAGCCCAGGTGGGTCGTTTCGTCCGCGGCCCAGCCGGGGTCGCCGGTGGCGGCGAACCGCGTCCAGGCCGCGTTGACCTCGCGGGCCAGCTCGGCGGGCGGGTGGTCGCCGACGAGGCCGGCGGACGCCTCCAGGGAGTCGAACACGAACGGCAGTTCCATGCCGTGGCACGCGCCCAGTTCCGGGGCGCGCCAGTCGAACTCGTACCGGAACGAGCGGCCTTGGTGGTTCTCGACGAGCTCCTTGACGCCGTCGCGGAAGACGAGGTCGGTCATGGCCTCGACGAACACCTCGCCCGCCTTCCGGCCGTCGCCCAGGCCGTAGCCCTTGAGCACGCCCGCCGCGTCCGGGTGCGACGCCGACAGCATGGCCACGGCCTGCTCGTCGGTCAGCACGTCGAGCAGCCCGGTCGGGCCGAAGTAGAGCAGCATCTCCTCGCGGCACGTGCCCGCGATGAGGTCGACGCCGGCGCCCGCGCCGTTCCGGATCGCCTCGGCCGGGTGGTTCGGCAGGACGTCGTCGCCGACCAGCGGGAGGAACGGGCTGAGGCCGAAACTGCGGTCGCGGCCGTCGTCGTCACGCAGGTCGGGGCCGCCGCCCGGCTTCAGGAGGGCGTCCTGGGCGTCGAGCAGCTGCTCGGTCGAGAGCTTCCGGAACGCGTCGGCGGTGGGTTCGACGCCGAGCCTGTCGGCGACCACCCGCGTCACCCGCTCCAGCTCCGCACGCCCGCGCACCATGTTGGGATGTCCACTTTGGACGATTGCGCGGCGGAAGAGCCCGGCCGACAGCGGGGAACCGAGCAGGCACGCGACGCTGATCGCGCCCGCGGACTCGCCGAAGAGCGTCACGTTGGCGGGGTCGCCGCCGAACGCCGCGATGTTCTCCTGGACCCAGCGCAGCGCGGCGAGCTGGTCGCGGAGGCCGAGGTTGGTCGCGCCGCCTTCGAGGGGCAGGAAGCCGTCGACGCCGAGCCGGTACTGCAGGGTCACGAGCACGGCGCCGCCGCGGGTGAACGCCGTGCCGTCGTAGGCCGGGGCCGAGCCGGTGCCGCCGATGAACGCGCCGCCGTGCACGAACACCAGCACCGGCAGTCCTTCCGCGGCCGGGTCCGGCGTCCAGACGTCGACCGTCAGGTAGTCCGGGCCCGGTCGGGGGCTGCCGACCAGGGGCGAGAGGTCGAGGCCGGGAATCTCACGATGCCGTTGGGGCGCGGTGGGTCCGGCCTCGCGGGTGTCGCGGACGCCGTCCCAGGCGGGCGGCGGGACCGGCGCGGCGAACCGCAACTCGCCTTCGGGCGCGGCGGTGTAGGGGATGCCGCGGAACCGGACGCCGGTGGCGATCGGCTCGCCGCGGACCTCGCCGGCGGTGGTGCGGACGATCATGCGGGTGTCCCTTCGGGGAAGACCTTGCCGGGGTTGAGGATGTGGTGCGGATCGAGGGCGTTCTTGACCGCGCGGTGCATCGCGAGGACGCCCGGGCCGAGCTCCCGGGCGAGGCCGGGCTGCTTGAGCAGGCCGACGCCGTGTTCGCCGGTGACGGTCCCGCCGAGGTCGAGGGCGTCGGAGATGATGTCCTCGAAGGCGGCCTGGGCGTTCTTCCGGGCGGCCTCGTCGCCGGCCGGGGTGACCAGCAGCGGGTGCAGGTTGCCGTCGCCGATGTGCGCGACGTTGGCGATGTGGACGCCGTGACGCTGTCCCGCCGCGTCGATGCGCGCGAGCATCTCGGGCACGGCCTGGGTCGGGACGCAGACGTCCTCGGTGAGCACCGGGCCGAGCCGTTCCAGCGCGGGGTAGGCGAGGCGGCGGGCGGCGAACAGCGCGTCGGCCTCGGCCCGGTCGGTCGACTGCGCGGCCCAGGTCGCCCCGGCCTGCTCGAAGCAGTCCAGGATCTCCGCGGCTTCGTGCTCGCCGAGGGCACCGGGGGAGTCGGTGCGGGCGAGTAGCACGACGTTCGCGTCGGCGCTCAAGCCCATGTTCTTCCACTGGTCGACCGCGGCGAGGCAGTGCCGGTCGACGAGCTCCAGCGCCGACGGCAGCACGCCCCGGGCGGCGATCGCCGCGGCGGCCTGCCCGGCGGCGACGGTGGTGTCGAAGTAGCCGGCGACCGTGCGCTCGGCGGCGCGGGCGGGCCGCAGGCGGACGGTGATTTCGGTGATCACGCCGAGCGTGCCCTCCGAACCGACCATCAGCCCGGTCAGGTCGTAGCCGGCGACGCCCTTGGCGGTGCGGCGCCCGAGCCGGACGAGCTCACCGGTGCCGGTGACGACCTGCAGGCCGAGGACGTAGTCGCGGGTGACGCCGTACTTGACGCAGCAGACGCCGCCGGCGTTGGTGGCGACGTTGCCGCCGAGGGTCGACCACGGCGAGCTGGCCGGGTCGGGCGGGTACCAGAGGCCGCGTTCGGCGCAGGCGGTGCGCAGGTCGTCGTTGACCACGCCGGGCTCGACGACGGCGTACCGCTCCCGCTCGTCGATCTCCTTGATCGCGGTGAGCCGGTCGGTGACGAGGACGACGCAGCCGCCGACGGCGTTCGCGCCGCCGGAGAGGCCGGTGCCGGCCCCGCGCGTGACGAGCGGGGTGCGGTGCTCCAGGCAGGCCCTGACCACGGCCTGCACCTCTTCGGCGGTGTGCGGCCGGACGACCACCGCGGGCTGCGCGTAGGGCGCCCACTCGGCCTCGTCGTGGGCGAAGCTCGCCACGACGTCCGGGTCACGGACCAGCCGGTCCGCCGGCAGCCCGGCCGCCAGGTCGTCGATCAGCATCCGCGGGAACCTCCTCGTCACCGGGTTCCCACGCTAGGGCGGCGGCGCCGGTCTGGCCATGGGGAGAATCCCCACCGGATGCCGCCGCGGGTGTGCGTTCTACCCGCTGACGACCTTGCCGAAGACCTCGTTGAAGGCTTCGGTCGTGCTCGGGTGCGTGTAGATCGAGTCGCGCAGCTCGGTCGCGGTGATGTGGTGGCGGATGGCCAGCGCGACGGTGTTGATGACCTCCTGCGCGTCGATGCTGAGCAGCGCCGCGCCGAGGATCAGGTCGGTGTCGGCGTCCACGATGAACTTCATGACCCCGCGCGTCTCCTCGACCGTGTAGGCCCGCGGCATCGCGATGATGTCGGCGACCTTTTCCCGGGACACCGTGATGTTCCGGCCCTCGGCGCGGGCTTCGCGTTCGGTCAGGCCGACGGTCGCCAGCGGCGGGGTGACGAAGAGCGTGTGCGGCACGGCCACCCGGTCGGTCGTGGTGCGCTTGCCCTCGCCGAGCAGCTGGTCCAGCACGATCCGGGCGTCGTCGAGGGCCACGTAGGTGAACTGCGGGCCGCCGTTGACGTCGCCGACGGCGTAGATGTGCGGCTGGCTGGTGCGCAGGTGCTCGTCGACCTCGATGGCCCCGTTCGGCGTGGTCCGGACGCCGGCCGCGTCGAGCCGCAGGCCGTCGGTGACAGCCCGGCGGCCGGTGGCCGGCAGGAGGGCGCTCGCTTCGACTTCCTGCGTCCGCCCGTCCTTTTCGTAGACGACCTTCGCGACGGCGCCGCTGTCCTCGACCTTGGTGATCTTCGCGCCGGTGATGATCCGGACGCCGTCGCCTTCGAGGATTTGCCGGACGGTCCCGGCGATGTCCTCGTCCTCGCGGGGCAGCAGCCGGTCCGCTCCTTCGAGGACCGTGACGTGCGTGCCGAAGTGCCGGTAGATCGACGCGAACTCGAGCCCGAGGTAGCCGCCGCCGACGACGATCAGGCGCTCGGGCAGGGTCGCCGCCTGCGTGAGCTCGGTGCTGCTGACCAGGTGCTTGCTGGTGGCCAGGCCCGGGATCGGCGCGATGACCGGCGCGGAGCCGGTGCTGACCAGGATCGTCGGCGCGGTGACGGTGATGCGGTCGTCGCCTTCGCCGATGGCGGCGGTGTGCGGGTCGACGAACCGGGCGGTACCGGTGATGACGGCCGCGGTGTCCTTCCCGTCGAGCGACGCGAAGTTGCCCGCGCGGAAGGCGCTGGTCAGAGCGCGGACGCCGGCGATCGAGTGGGCGAAGAACTCCTGCGCGTCGTCCTCGATGCGCCGGGCGTTCGAGTAGTGGACGAGCATCTTGGTCGGCACGCAGCCGACGTTCGGGCAGGTGCCGCCGTACATGTTTTCGGACTGTTCGACGAGGACGACGCGCTGGCCCGCGTCGCTGAGCGCGTGGGCGGCGGTCTTCCCGCCCTTGCCGAAGCCGATGACCAGGACATCCGCGGTGAGCTTTTCCATACGGTCGAGTGTGCGTCGGCTGTGGTGATACGACCAGGCTTGCCAGTATCAGTTTTCTGCTCGAAAGTATCAGAGTGGACACTGTCAGCCGGTTGCTGAGCCGAGCCCAGCTCGAAGCGACGCTCGAGAAGCACTGCCTGCTCGGGGCGGGCACGCGCATGGACGTCGCCCGGTACGGCGAGCTGGAGGTGCCCTTCCACGTCCTGCTCGAGGGGGAGTGCCGGCTTTCGGTCGGCCACCAGGTGTTCGAGCTGCGTCCCGGCGACGTCGTGCTGATCCCGAGCGGCGCCGAGCACCGGGTGACCACGGCCGGGCCGGGCGAGCCGCGCGGCATCGTCGACACGGGCGGCGACGCCTTCGTCACGACGCGCAGCGAGCGCGGCGGCGACCCGGTCATCGACCTGTTCTGCGGCCACTTCAGGGTCAACGCGGGGGCGGGCGCGCTGCTGTTCCGGAGCCTGCCCGGCGCGGTCCACGTGTCGTTCGGGCAGTCTCCCGAGACGGACGAGGTCCTGCGTGGGCTGAGTTTCCTGATGCGCGGGGAGGCAGGTCGGGAGGGGTCCGGCACGGCGGCGATCCTGTCCGCGCTGTGCACGGTCCTGCTGGCGATGGTGCTGCGGACGGCCCGCGGCACGGCCACGGCGGACGTCCTGTGGACGGCGGTGGCCGACCCGGGGATCGCCTCGGCGGTCTCCAGTGTCCTGGACGACCCCGGGGCGGCCTGGACGATCGAGCGGCTCAGTCGTCAGGTGGCGATGTCCCGCGCGACGTTCCTGCGACGGTTCGTCCGCGAGACGGGGATGACGGCGGGGGCGTTCCTCACCCGGGCCCGGATGATGGCGGCGGCCCAGCTGCTGTCGACTTCCTCAGCGACGGTCGCCTCCGTCGCAGGCCAGGTCGGCTACCAGTCGGAATCGGCGTTTTCCCGGGCGTTCCGGGCCGAGCTGGGCACGACGCCGGCCCGCTTCCGGCGTCGATCTGCATCGTTTACGCATCGGTTGTAGGGTGAGGGGAGTAGCGGTTCAGCCTGCAGCCGTCGTGCCTCGATCCTGCAGCCCTTTTCACTTGGGCTGCCGTGGGCCCGGACCCTTTGTCCGGCCTCACCGTGCTTCGCCAAGGAGGCCCTCAGCGATGCTCATCCCCGCTCCCCGAACCCGCCCGTCCGCGACCTTCGACCTGACTTCGACCGCCGAAGCGAGCGTGATCGCTGCCGTCGGTGACCTCGACCTCGCGGTCACCGACCGTTTCGACGCCCTGCTGAACCGGGAGCTCTTGCTCGCCCCGCCGGCGCTGGTGTTCGACGCTTCGGCGGTGACGTTCTGCAGCGCCCGAGTCCTGACGATCCTGCTGGACGCCGGGGCCGGCGGAGTGCCGTTCGCGATCGCCGGGCGGTGCCGGTCGCTGCTTCGGCCGATCACCGCGTTGGGGTTGGAGCGGATGCTGCCGGTGCATTGGGATACGGCTGAGGCGATCGCTTGGCTGAAGCTGGTGCCGCAGTTGTCTTAGGTGCTGCTGGGGGCGTCCTTTGTGATCGGGCCCTTGCTAGATGATCACCTGTTCGTGTGATGAACGTGCGTTCGGTTGTCGGTAATCTTGGTTTGTGGACAGGGAAACGGTGTGGCGTGCGGATGCGGTGGCTTTGGCCGACCGTGTCTCCGCGCTGCTCACGGTTGTGCGGTCTGCCGAGGCTGAGATCGGTTCTCTGCTGGTGGAAATCGAGTCCCGCGGTGTGATGGAGTTGTTCGGATACCGGTCTGTTGCTCGGCTTTTCGAGCACCTCGCCGATGTTCCCAAGTCCGCTGCCGAGACCGTGGTGAAGCGAGCCCGGGCTCTCGCGCCTGGTTGCAACCTCGACGGCACTCCCATCCCCGCGGTTGCTCCCGCCACCGGTGCTGCTGCCCTGGCTGGCCGGTTGAGCACGCCGATGATCGACACGATCGTTGGTGTAGTGACTCAACTTTCGCCCGAACATCGCGACGAGGCCGAGCAGCATCTGCTGTCGTTCGCCGAGGATGCCGGGTACAAGCAGGTCGCGGCGTTGGGTGCCCGGATCGTGGCCCACCTCGACCCCGACGGCGCCGAATCCGACACGACCGAATCGGCCACGCCCAGCCGCGAGCTGTCGTTGCGCCGCAAAAGAACCGGGGTCTGGGAGCTGCACGGCCGCTTCGACGACGAGACCGGTACCCGCGCCAGTGCTCTGCTGGACTCCCTGGCTCAACGCCGCACGACCGACGAGGGCCCGGACTTGCGTTCGCCGCAGGAACGTTACGGCGACGCCTTCTCCGACGCGATCGACCTCGCTCTGAATTCCCCAGAGTTGCCGATGCAGGCTGGCGAGCGAGCGCACGTGATGATCGCGGTCTCGTTGGAGGATCTGAAGTCCGGCATCGGCACAGCCCCGCTCGGCGACACCGCCACACCCAAGGCCGGCGCCGGCCGGGCCACCCTCGGCGACCTCGGCACCATGTCAGCCGCCGAAGCCCGGATCCACGCGTGCGACTGCATGCTCATCCCCGCAGTCCTGGGCAAGAAGAGCGAACCCCTGGACCTCGGCCGCCAAAGCCGCCTGATCTCCACCGGAATCCGCCGCGCGCTGTACTTACGCGACCGCGGGTGTGCGTTCCCGGGTTGCCATCGCCCACCACGACACTGCCAGGGTCATCACATTCGCCACTGGGCCGACGGCGGCCCCACCGAGCTGGGCAACCTGGTGCTGATGTGCGCTCATCACCACCGACTACTGCACCGCTCGGGCTGGCAAGTCCGCATCGCCGCCGACGGGTTGCCTGAGTTCTTGCCACCGGTGTTCCTGGACAGGCGCCGAAAACCCAGGCGCAACAACCTCCACGAGCCGCTGCCATTCGCAGCGTGACCAATCGAAGACGGGATAGGCCCGTAGTCACCGGCTGCGGGCCTACACCCACGCCCCGGCACCCCGCAGGCACCTCGCCGGGCAGAACAGTTTCTGCCCGGCAGTCGCCGGTCGGCTCGCAACCTTGACAGATACTTTCCAGAAAGCCGCAGGGAATCCGCCGACGCGGCGACATCCGCACCATCAATCGCTTGCTGGACAAGGCGGATCCCCTGGCGGCCGCAGGTAGGCCCGCGGGCAATCGCTCCGGACCTGCGCGTGCCTGCGGCGCTGCGAATTCCGCCGAAGCCGCTCAAGCCCCGCGGGCACCTGCGTCCAGCGGCCGCTGCATCCGCGGAAACCAGGCCCACCTTGCTGCCCAGCACCTGCGGATCCAAGGCGAGCCGCCCAGGAAAACGTCGAGCTAACTCTCCGAGCACTCCACCCGAGCCCAGACCAGTTTCCCATCGTCATGACGACTCACACCCCAGTCGAGGCAAATCTGGTCAACCAACAACAACCCCCGCCCACCACCACGCCCCGGCGCCCGCAGCACCGGCTCGCCCCTCCCGGCATCCGCCACCGCCACCGTCACCTCGCACGGGTCATGCCCCCGGTGGATCCGCAGCTGACGAGGCCCTCCACCATGCACATACGCGTTCTCCACCAGCTCGCCGACCACGATCAGGGTGTCGATCAAGTCGGTCTCGCGCAGGCTGCCCAGCCTGGTCTCGACCCACCTGCGGGCCGTGGTCAGCCCGCGCCGGTCGAGGCCCGCCACGTTCAGGACCTGCCACTTCGCCTGGTCGGCTTCACTCCAGCTCTCCTGCACTGTGCGACACCTCCGCGGACGACGCATACCCACCCTGGCCGCATTTACCCGTCACCCCCACCGTTAGGGGGCCTTAGGGGTCGTTGGCCCGCACCTCCGCTGGCTAGCTTGGCCGGGAGGAGTCTCCGAGACGGGAAGGGCGGTGGGACGACATGGTCGCCCACGTGGACAACGCCGAGGAGAACTGGTTCCGCCGGTTCGCGGCGGCACCCGAGGCCAAGGCGCGGCTCGTCTGCCTGCCGCACGCCGGTGGCTCGGCTCCCTTCTACTTCCCCGTCGCCAAGGCGCTTGCTCCGGACATCGAGGTCCTCGCCGTCCAGTATCCGGGGCGGCAGGATCGGCGGCACGAACCCTTCCTGACCAGCATCGATGCCATGGCCGAGCGGGTTGCCGAGCTGCTGCGCAACTACACTGACCGGCCGCTCGCGCTGTTCGGGCACAGCATGGGCGCCATGGTCGCCTACGAAACGGCCCGCCGGCTCGAGCGGGGCGGCGTCGAAGTCGCCGCCCTGTTCGTCTCCGGGCGGCGCGCTCCCTCGCGGGTGCGGGACGAGAGCGTGCACACCCGGACCGATGACGGCATCATCGCCGAACTGCGGCGGCTCAGTGGCACCGAAGCCGACCTGCTCGGTGACGACGACGTCGTCCGCATGATCCTGCCGGTCGTGCGCAACGACTACCGGGCCGTCGAGACCTACCGATACGCCCCGGGCGCCCCGCTGAACGCGCCGATCGTGGCCTTCACCGGCTCCGACGACCCGATGGCCACCGTCGACGAGGTCGCCTCCTGGGCCGACCACACCGCCGGCGGCTTCGAGCTGGTCGAGCTGTCCGGCGGGCACTTCTTCCTCACCCGCCACCAGGGCGTCATCCTGGGACGCTTGGCCGACGAGCTGGGAGGCGTCCGTGTCTGACGCACCGGCCGCGTTCGCCAACCGGCTCGACGAACTGCGCGAGATCAAGGACGCCGCGCGACGCGGGCCCGACGACGCCGCGACACAGCGCCAGCACGAGCGCGGCAAGCTGACCGCGCACGAGCGGATCGAGCTGCTCCTCGACCCCGGCTCGTTCACCGAGCTCGAGGCCCTGCGCCGGCACCGGGCCACCGGGTTCGGCCTGGAGCAGCGCCGGCCGCACTCCGACGGCGTCGTCTGCGGCTGGGGCACCGTCGACGGCCGGACGGTCTTCGTCTACGCCCACGACTTCCGGATCTTCGGCGGCGCGCTCGGCGAGGCGCACGCGCAGAAGATCCACAAGGTGATGGACCTCGCCGAGGCCGCGGGCGCGCCGCTGGTTTCGCTCAACGACGGCGCCGGGGCCCGGATCCAGGAAGGCGTCACGGCGCTCGCCGGCTACGGCGGCATCTTCCGGCGCAACACCCGCTGTTCCGGCGTCATCCCGCAGATCTCCGTGATGCTCGGCCCGTGCGCGGGCGGCGCGGCGTACTCGCCCGCGTTGACCGACTTCGTGTTCATGGTCCGCGAGACCTCGCAGATGTTCATCACCGGGCCCGACGTCGTGCAGGCGGTGACGGGCGAGGAGATCACGCAGAACGGCCTCGGCGGCGCCGACGTGCACGCCGAAACCTCCGGCGTCGCCGCGTTCGCCTACGACGACGAGGCGACCTGCCTCGCCGACGTCCGGTACCTGCTTTCCCTGCTGCCGGCCAACAACAACGAGGCGCCGCCGCACGTGCCGGCCGCCGATTCGCCCGGCCGCCGCACCGACCGGCTGCTCGACATCGTGCCCACTGACCCGGCCCGTGCCTACGACATCTGCGACGTGCTCGCGGAGATCGTCGACGACGGCGAGTTCCTGCAGGTGCACGCCGGCTGGGCGACCAACGTCGTGTGCGCGCTCGCCCGGCTGGACGGCCACGTCGTCGGCATCGTCGCGAACCAGCCCGCCGTCCTCGCCGGGGTGCTCGACATCGAAGCGAGCGAGAAGGCCGCCCGGTTCGTGCAGACCTGCGACGCGTTCAACATCCCGCTCGTCACGCTGGTGGACGTGCCCGGCTTCCTGCCCGGCGTCGACCAGGAGCACGGCGGGATCATCCGGCACGGCGCGAAACTGCTCTACGCCTACTGCAACGCCACCGTGCCGCGGGTGCAGGTGATCCTGCGCAAGGCCTACGGCGGCGCGTACATCGTGATGGACTCGCGGTCGATCGGCACCGACGTCTCGCTGGCGTGGCCGACGAACGAGATCGCCGTGATGGGCGCCGAGGGCGCCGCGAACGTGATCTTCCGCCGCGAGATCAAGGCGGCCGACGACCCGGAAGCCGTGCGCGCGCAGAAGATCAAGGAGTATCGCACCGAGCTGATGCACCCGTACTACGCGGCCGAGCGCGGCCTCGTCGACGACGTGATCGAGCCGGGCGAGACGCGGGAGCTGCTGATCCGCTCGCTCGCGATGCTCCGCACCAAGCACGCCGACATCCCGGCGCGCAAGCACGGGAACCCGCCGGTCTGATGGGCGACCCGGTGGTGCGGGTCCTGCGCGGCGCGCCGGACGAGACGGAGCTGGCGGCGCTGGTCGCGGTCTTGGCCGCGATCGGCGCGCCGAAGCCGGCCGAACCCGAAGTGCCGGCCCCGCGCCCGCGCCGCCTGCCGCATTTCCAGCCGGCGACGAGCTGGCGCACCCTTCGCTGATCGCAAGCGGCTTCGAGTGCCGCGAATGACTCATTCGGGACCTCCGAGGCCGCGAATGAGTCATTCGCGACGTCAGGCCCGGACGGTCGTACTGTCCAAATAGGTCAGCACCGCGCGGATCCGGCGGTTCTGGTCACGGCTGGCTTCGAGGCCGAGCTTCGCGAAGATGTTGCTGATGTGGTTCTCCACCGCGCCCTGGGTCACCACCAGGTTCTTCGCGATGGCCGCGTTCGACAGGCCCTGCGCCATCTCTCCGAGGACCTCCGTCTCGCGCGCGGTCAGGCCTTCGAGCGGGTCGCGGTTGCGGGACAGCATCTGGGCGACCACGTCGGGGTCGATCGCCGAGCCGCCACCGGCCACCCGGCGGACCGCTTCGAGGAAGTCGGCCACGTCGGCGACGCGTTCCTTCAGCAGGTAGCCGACGCCGGAGGTGCCTTCGGCGATCAGTTCGACCGCGTAGCTGCCCTCCACGTACTGCGAAACCACCAGCACCGGCAGGCCCGGGACCTCCTTGCGCGCCGCGATCGCGGCGCGGATGCCCTCGTCGGTGAACGTCGGGGGCATCCGGACGTCGGCGATGACGAGGTCCGGCTGGTGCTCGCGCACGGCGACGAGCAGGTCGTCGCCGTTGGACACGGCGGCCGCGGTCTCGATGCCGACGTCGGCGAGCAGGCTCTGCACGCCGGCCCGCAGCAGGACCGAGTCTTCGGCGATGACGACACGCATTTCGCACTCCCGGGGGTTCACCAGCGGACGGGCAGGTCGGCGCGCACCACGGTGGGGCCGCCCACCGGGCTGACCACGGTGAGCACGCCGTCGATGGTCGAGGCCCGGTCGGAAAGCCCGGCCAGGCCGCCACCGGGACGGACGGAGGCGCCGCCGTGACCGTTGTCGAGGATCTCGACGACGACGGTCTCGTCGTCGCGGGTCACGCGCACCGACGCGCGGTCGGCACCGGAGTGCTTCGCGATGTTCGTCAGCGTCTCGCTGACGATGAAGTACGTCGTGGTCTCCACCGGCGCGGGCGGGCGCGGGTCGACGGTCACCTCGACGTCGACCGGGATCGGCATCCGCGCGGTGAGCGAGGACAGCGCCGCGTCCAGGCCGCGGTCCTGCAGCACCGGCGGGTAGATCCCGCGGGCGAGGTCGCGCAGCTCGGACACCGCGAGCTTGGCGTCCGCGTGTGCCGCGCCGATCAGCTCGCGCACGGCGGTGGGGTCGTCCAGGTCAAGTTTCAGCTGCGCCCGGCCCAGGCTCATCGCGACGGCCACCAGCCGCTGCTGGGCACCGTCGTGCAGGTCGCGTTCGATGCGCCGGCGCTCGGCCTCGACGGCGTCGACGCCGCGGGCCCGCGAGTCGCTCAGCTGCCGCGTGCGGGCCTCGAGCTGCGCCGTCTTGTCCGGCCCCAGCATCGACGCCGTCAGCGCGGCGTGCAGCGCGCCGATCCGCGGCGCCACGAAGATCCCGAACGGCGGCACGGTGACCGAGACGATCCCGGCGACGAACTCCACGATGCCCAGCGGGAACGCCAGCAGCACGTAGTTCACTTCGCGCCAGGTCGCCTGGTCCACCAGCCGGACCTGCCAGGTCTGCAGCAGCCCGGGGCCGTGTCCCCGGCGCCGCGGCGGCGGGACGTCGACGTCGAGCATGCGGTGGACCCAGCGGCGCTCGAAGGCGGCGAAGCCCTGGACCATCGAGGTGGCGGTGATCAGGATCGGGATGCCGACCCACAGCATGGTGGTGGCGATGCCGAGCAGCATGGTGACCAGCGTGACGACGAAGGCGGCGATGCGCAGAGGCAGGCTTCCGATGAGGAACCCGATGGTGCGCACCACCTTCGGCCGCGAAGTCACTACCATCGCGCGATCCGTTCCAGCTCCGGCACGAGGTCGTCCAGCGTCGGCGTGGCCAGCATCTCGTCCCGGACCTCGAGCGCGCAGTCCCGGAAGGACGGTTCCTCCAGGAGCCGGTTCAGTCCATTCCGGACGGACTGCGGCGTGACGTCCTCGAGGTCCAGCACCAGGCCGTTGCCGCGCTTCTCCTGGGCGACGGCGGAGACCCGCTCGCTCCACGTGGTGCCGGGGATGACGAGCTGGGGGACGCCGTTGACGACCGCGTTGCCGATCGTCGCGCCGCCGCCCTGGTGGATGATCGCCGAGCAGCTCGCGAGGAGCTCGTTCATCGGCACGAAGTCCACCGCACGCACGTTGTCCGGGATCTTCTTCACCGACGCGAGCTGGGCCTCGTTGAGCGTCGCGATCACCTCGACGTCGAGGTCCGCGAGTCCGTCGAGCAGGTCGGCCACCGACGTCTCCTCGACGCCGAGCACCTGCCGGTTCGAGATGCCCAGCGTCAGCATCACGCGCCGCCGTCCGGGCTTTTCGAGCACCCACCGGGGGATCGCCATCGGCTTGTTCTGCGGGACGAACCGCGCCGGCACGTAGTCGACGCCGACGCCGTCGTAGCGCAGGTAGGACGGGTGGCAGTCGAGGGTCTTGACGCCGTGGCGCAGGGACTCGTCGTACGAGGCGCCGAACCGGCCGACCGCGGCGGACATCCACTCGACGAACGGGTCCGGCGTGGTGTCTTCGGGGTGGCTCGCGCGCAGGTCCCGGTACTGCGCGGCGATCCGCGCCGTCTGGTCCGCGGCGTACATCATCCGCAGGTGCGGTACGCCCAGGGCGTGCGCGACGATCGGGGCGGCGTAGATCATCGGGTCCCACACGACCAGGTCGGGCTTCCAGCCCTTCGCGAACCGCACCAGCTCGTCGAGCAGCGAGTCCGGGGTGGTCCAGCGGAAGACGTCGACCCAGTGCTCGTAGACGGTGCGGACGTATTCCTCGGTGTAGCGCTCCGGCCGGCTCTCGGAGATGCGGAAGCCGCCCTGCATGGCGTTGTCGCCGTCCATCTGCAGCTGCCGGTGGCGGGCGATGTCGAGCTCGTCGCCGAACCACATGGCGTCGAGGCCGGTCTCGGCGAACGACGCCACCTCGCGCGGGTTGCACTGGCCGACGAAGCGCACCTCGTGCCCGGCCGCGGCGAGCGCCCAGCCCACCGGAGCCATGCTGTAGACGTGCGTCCTCGTCGGGAACACCATCATCATGACGCGCATCGACGCACTCTCCGAACTCGGGGGCAAAACACCGCTACAAGGGAAAAGGTAGTGCCGGCGCGCCGCCAGGCCGACCCGGCAACGCGGCGGTAGGGGTCGCGAACCCCTGTTCCGGCGCGGATTCCTTCCGCCGCGCACCGCTGTGCGCTAGGGAGGTGGGAGCGAGCTTAGAACGGCTTTAGACGCCCCTTAGGGGCTGGTGACGGCGGGCCCGCGGCGGATAGACATGAACGTGGGTCCGGCCGTGTGCGCCGGCGGTGAGGGAAACGAACGAGGTGATGAGCATGGCCGTGGCACCCATCGCGAAGGGCTGGGTTCCCTTCGGCGGGTACCGCACCTGGTACCGGGTCACCGGTACCGCCGGGGGCGAGCTGCCCGCCGTCGTCGTGGTGCACGGCGGGCCGGGGAGCACGCACGACTACCTGCTGAACCTCTGCTCGCTCGCCGAGCACGGGTTCCCGGTCGTGCACTACGACCAGCTGGGCAGCGGCGGTTCGACGCGGCTGCCGGACCAGGACCCGGGGTTCTGGACGCCCGAGCTGTTCGGCGACGAGCTGGACAACCTGGTGCAGCACCTGGGCATCGAGGACAACTACGTCCTCTTCGGACAGTCTTGGGGCGGCCTGGTCGTCGCGCGGCACGCCGCGCAGCGCCCGGAGGGCCTGCGCGGGCTGGTGATCGCCGACTCGCCGGCGTCGTACCCGCTGTGGCGCCAGGAGATGGACGTGCTGCGCGACCGGCTGCCGCCGGGCGTCGACGACCAGCTGCGGGCGCACGAAGCCGCGGGCACCACCGGCGCGCCGGAGTACTTCGAGCTGATGCGCGCGTTCTACGACCGGCACGTCTGCCGCGTGCTGCCGTGGCCGGCCGACTACCTGGCCTCGTTCATGGAGATGGCGGACGACAACACCGTGTACGCCACGATGAACGGGCCGAGCGAGTTCACCGTCACCGGCACGCTCAAGGACTACTCGGTGATCGAGCACCTCGACGACATCGAGGTGCCGACGCTGCTCGTGTCCGGGCGTCACGACGAAGCCACCCCCGTCACGATCCAGCCGTTCTTCGACCGGATCCACGACGTGCGCTGGGAGATCTTCGAAGACTCCAGCCACGTCCCGCACCTCGAGGAACCGGAGCGGTTCCGCGAAGTCCTGCTGGGTTTCCTGCGGGACATCCAGCCCAGCGCGCCCGCAGACCGGGTCGCCGAACGAGAGGTCGCCAGCCATGGATGAGGACACCCGGCCGGGATCGGCGGTCGTCTTCCCCGGGATGAGCCCTTGCCGCTTCGCCGACTTCGGCAAGTTCCTGCTCATCAACCCCTTCGCCCGCAGGCTGATCTCGGAGGCCAACGACCGGCTCGGCTACTCGCTGGTCGACCGCTTCCGCGAGACCGAGGGCGACTACTCGGCGTACGCGCAGGTCGGGTTCATGCTCACCTGCGTCGCCTTGGCCGAATGGGCCGAGGAGGAGCAGGGGATGAGTCCCGACTACTGCGCCGGCCCGAGCTTCGGCGAGAAGCCGGCCAGCGTGTACGCCGGATCGCTCACCTTCCCGGACGCGGTGTGGATGACGGCGGAGCTCGCCCGCTGCCTCACCGAGTTCTTCGCGACCGAGTACACCGACGTCGTGACGCACTCGTTCGTCCGCACCCCGGAGGAAAAGCTCACCGACGCCCTGTCGCAGCTGGACGCGAAGGGCGAGTGGTTCGACATCTCGTGCTACATCGACCATGACTTCTACATGGTCTCGTTGCGCGAACGGAACCTCGACTGGCTCAAGCAGACGGTCCGGAGCATGGGCGGGCTCTCCCTCTACACGATGCGGCCGCCGTTGCACTCGCGTGCGTTCGGCGCGCTGCGCCGCAAGGCGGAGGACGAGGTGCTCGGCGACCTGGACTTCCACGACCCGCTGCTGCCGATCGTCGCCGACCAGGACGGCGAGATCCTCCGCACCGGCGAGCAGGTGCGCACGATGCTGCTCGACAGCATCGTGAAGCCCCTGCGCTGGCCGGACGTCGTCTCGACGCTGGCGGACAACGGGGTGCGCAAGCTCTGGATCGCGGGGCCGGACACGCTGTTCGGGCGCGTCCGCGTCACCACGAGCCGCTTCGAGGTGGTCACGGTGAACCCGCGCATGGCCCTGCAACCCCGACGCCGGGGCGCAGGACCTTCGCGCGTCAGCTAGTGGGCTGCAGAGCGGACAGCGTGTTCCACAGGCGGCCGGGGTTCTCGAACGTCTCCAGGTTCAGGGCGTCGTCCTCGAAGCGCACGTTGTAGTTCTGCTCCAGCACGGAGAGCAGCTCCACGGTGGCGAGCGAGTCCAACCCGTACTCCCGCAGCGGCGTCTCGGCGGTCAACGCCTCCTCAGCGGGCAGGAACGGGAGGTACGAGCGCAGCGTCTCGTCGAAAGTGCTGTCCCACATGGCTACTCCGGATCGCTAGGTTGGGATCTACCGAGAGGAAACCGACCGCCCGGTTCGGTTTTGGACTCTACCGGCGTCGCCCTCCCGGATCGACGCATCGGCACCCCTATTTACTGCGGAGGACGACGATGGACACGGTTATCCCGGCCGGGCTGCACACGCGGTTCCTGCGCGGCCTCGAACGCTCCGGCGGCGGCGTGGCCGTCCACGTCGGTGACCAGGCACTCGGCTACGAACGGCTGCACGACCTGGCGCTGCTGTGGGGCGGGGCGCTGGCCGAAGCCGGCGTCCGCACCGTAGGGGTCCTCGCCGGCAAGGGGGTCACGGCGTACGCCGGGATCCTGGCCGGGCTGTACGCCGGCGCCACGATCGTCCCGCTGCGGCCGGACTTCCCGGCCGCCCGGACCGCCCAGATGGTCGAGGCGGCCGGGATCGACCTGATCATCGCGGACGAGCGCGGTCTCACGGTGGCGCCCGAGGGCGTCCCGGTACTCGCCCCGGAGAGCGCCCCGCTGCGGGCGTCGCAGGCGTTGTCGGCGCCGCTTGCGCCGTCATCGGACACCGCGTACGTGCTGTTCACCTCGGGCTCGACCGGCCGGCCCAAGGGCGTGCGGATCGGGCACGCGGCGGTCGACCACTACTTCGGCCTGCTCGACGCGCGCTACGACTTCACCCCGGACGACGTGTTCTCGCAGACGTTCGACCTGAACTTCGACTGCGCGATGTTCGACCTGTTCTGCGCGTGGGGCGCCGGCGCACCCGCCGTCGTGCTGCCGGGCGGGGCGTACCGGAACCTGCCGCGGTTCGCGGCCGAGCGCGGGCTCACCGTGTGGTTCTCCACGCCGAGCGCCATCGACCTCGTCCGCCGCACCGGCGGCCTGACCCCGGGCGCGCTGCCCGGGCTGCGGTGGAGCTTCTTCGCGGGGGAGGCCCTGACGGTCCGCGACACCGCCGACTGGCGGGCCGCGGCGTCGTCGTCGATCGTGGAGAACCTCTACGGCCCCACCGAGCTGACGGTGACGGTGTCGGGGTACCGCTGGGACGACGTCGAGACGCCGCGGGTCGCGGTCAACGGCGTGGTGCCGATCGGTGAGGTGCACGCGGGGCACGACTACCTGCTCCTGGACGAAGAGTCCGGCGAAGGCGAGCTGTGCATCGCCGGACCGCAGATGACCCCGGGCTACCTGGACCCGGCGGACGAGCAGGGCCGGTTCCTGGACCGCGACGGCAAGCGCTTCTACCGCACGGGCGACCGCTGCCGCCGCCTCGGTGGCGAGGACCTGGCCTACCTCGGACGGCTGGACTCCCAGGTGCAGGTGCTCGGCTGGCGCGTCGAGCTGACGGAGGTCGAGCACGCCCTGCGCGACTGCGGCGTCCAGGACGTGGTGGCGCTCGGCGTCGCCGGGGACGTGGGGACCGAGCTGTTCGTGTTCTACACCGGCGGGGAGCGGCCGGTGCTGGAGATGGTGCGCGCCCTGCGGGCGGTACTGCCGGAGGGCGTGATCCCGCGGCACTACCGGCACGTGGACGAGTTCCCGCTGAACTCCAACCGCAAGATCGACCGCAAGACCCTGGCGGCGCGGGCCGCCGAGATCCTGGCCCCGGTACCCGTGGGCTGACCGAGCCCGGCGCCGACCCGTCCACCAGTCCGGCGCGGTGGACGGGTCGTTCGCGCGCCGTCTCCCGGTGCGGGGGTTAGGGGCCGTTAGGGGTGTGGATCCGCAGGTCAGCACGGCTAGCTTTTCGAAGCGTCTCCAGGTGTGTGTCTTCCACGCCGGCACGGTGATCCTTCGAGTCCTTACGGAGTGGCAGTCGTGAACGATTCCTTGGTCCATTCTCTGCTCGACGCCGCGGTGGCCGACGCGGCCGGGGCGTCGGCCGTCCGCGACCGCGCCGGTGCGTGGACCTACGGCGAGCTCGAGGCGTGGAGCCACGCCGTCGCCGTGGTGCTCGCGCGCCGCGGGGTCGGGCACGCCGACCGCGTGGTCGTGCAGCTGCCCACCGATCGCGCGCTGGTCGCGCTGTTCTACGGCACTTCGCGCCGCGGCGCGGTGTTCGTGCCGATCAACCCGGCCATGAAGAAGTTCCACTTCGACTCCGTCGTGGCCAACGCCGAGCCGGTCCTCGTGCTCACCCCCGAGGAGTTCGGTCCCTTTTGGACTGACGTCGAGGCAGCCCACGGCGAACGCGCGGAAACCGTCGAGGTGAGCGAAGACGACATCGCCGTCCTCGTCTACACCTCCGGCAGCACCGCCGCGCCGAAGGGCGTGATCGGCCCGCACCGCCAGGTCACCTTCGCCACCGGTGCGATCCAGGAAGTCCTCGGCTACCGCCAGGACGACGTCGTGTTCTGCCGGTTCCCGATGTCCTGGGACTACGGCCTCTACAAGGTGCTGATGTCCACGCTCGGCCGCAGCGAGATCGTCCTCGCCGACGCCGAGTCGGACCTGCGGCTGCTGCAGCGGATGCGCGAGGTCGGCGCCACCGTCGTGCCGATCGTCCCGTCGCTGGCCACCATGATCGCCACGCTCGCCGCGCGCGACACCGAGCCGGCGGCGCCGGTCCGGCTGTTCACCAACACCGGCGCGGCCCTGCCCGACGCCACCATCGCCCAGCTGCGCGCGGCCTTCCCCGGCGCCAAGGTCGTCCGCCAGTTCGGGCAGACCGAGTGCAAGCGGATCACGATCATGCCGCCGGACGAGGACACCGAGCGCCCCGGCTCGTCCGGGCTGCCGCTGCCGGGGACCTCCGTGCTGATCCTCGCCGCCGACGGGACCGAGTTGCCGGCCGGGGACATCGGCGAGATCGTCGCCGCCGGGCCGCACGTGATGCCCGGCTACTGGCGGGCGCCCGAGATCTCCGCCCGCGCCTTCCGCCGCGACGAGACGACCGGCGAGCTGCGCCTGCACACCGGCGACTACGGCCGCCTCGACGCCGACGGCTACCTCTACTTCGAGGGCCGCCGCGACGACATGTTCAAGCGCAAGGGCATCCGGATGTCCACTTTGGAGATCGAAGCCGCGGCGATGGACATCCCCGGGGTCCGCGCGGCGGGCGCGATCCCGCCGAGCGAGACTCGGGACCTCGCCATCTGCGTCGAGACCGACCTGCCGCCCACGACGGTGCTGCGCGAGCTCGCCCAACGGCTGGAGCCGCAGAAGGTCCCGTCGCTGTGCCACGTCGTCGAGGAGTTCCCGCTCACGGCGCACGGCAAGAACGCCACGAAGGAACTCGCGCTGCTGGTTGAGGGGGCTCGCGCATGAGCAGGTACACCGATCTCGCCGGGAAGTACGGCACGCCCGCCTACGTCTACGACCTCGACGTCGTCGCCGAGTCGCGCGACCAGCTGTTCGGCCTGCTGCCCGAAGGATTCCAGCTCTTCTACGCGCTGAAGTCCAACCCCCACCCCGAAATCGCCCGCGAGCTGCGCAGCGGTGGGTGCCGCGCGGAGATCAGCTCCACCGGCGAGCTGGCCAACGCGCTGCAGGCGGGGTTCGACCCGGCCGGGATCCTCTACACCGGGCCCGGCAAGACGAACGACGAACTCGAGCACGCGATCGCCACCGGCGTCCGGCTGTTCTCCGTCGAGTCGCTGACCGACCTGCAGCACGTCGGGGCCGCCGCGGAGAAGCACGGCGTCACCGCGTCCGCGCTGCTGCGCGTGAACACCACCGCGAGCAGCGGCGGCACCGGCATCCGGATGATGGGCCGCCCGTCGCAGTTCGGCATCGACGCCGAGACGCTGCCCGAGATCATGCCCGCCCTCAAGACAGTGCCCGGCACCCGGGTCGTCGGCGCGCACTTCTTCACCATGAGCAACGCCCAGGACGAGGACGCCCTGCTCGGCGAGTACGAGTTCGTGCTCACCTCGGCCGCGAAGCTGCGTGACGAGGTCGGGCTGCCGCTGGAAGTCCTGGACATCGGCGGCGGGTTCTCCTCGCCGTACGCCGTCCCCGGTCCGCGCACCGACTACCCGAAGCTGCGCTCGGGGCTGGAGACCTTGCTCGACCTGCACCTGCCCGAGTGGCGCGACGGCGGGATCGAGCTGGCCTGCGAGTCCGGCCGCTACCTCTCCGGCAGCTGCGGCTCGCTGCTCGCCGGCGTGGTGAACGTCAAGGACAGCCGCGGCAGCCGGTTCGTCGTCCTCGACGCCGGGATCAACGTCGTCGGCGGGCTGTCCGGGATCGGGCGGCTGCTTCCCGCGGCCGTCGGCATCGAGGAAGCCGGGGACGAGACCGGCAGCCTCGTCGGTCCACTGTGTACTCCCGGTGACTCGCTCGCCAAGGCGGCGAAGCTGCCCGAGCTGGTTTCCGGCGACGTCGTCACCGTGCCCAACGTCGGCGCCTACGGCGTCACCGCGAGCCTGATCAGCTTCCTCGGCCGCCCGGCACCGACGGAGGTCGTCGTGCGCGGCGACGAGGTCGTCTCGGTGTCGCGGCTGGACTACCAGCGCGCCTACGAGGTTTCGCCATGACGGAAGAACTGCGGGCCTACGGCGCCGGGGTCGTCACCGAACCTTCGCGGCGGACGGTGATCGTCAGCAGCATGGCCTCGGACTCCCACACCTGGAACCTGGTCTACCTGGAGCTGCTCGTCGGTGAGCTCGGCTTCGAGGTGGTGAACCTCGGCGCGTGCGTGCCCGACGAGCTGCTCGAGTCGGAGTGCCTGAGCCGCCGGCCGGCGATGCTCGTGCTGAGCAGCGTCAACGGCCACGGCCACCAGGACGGCCTGCGCGTGATCCAGCGCCTGCGCACCTTCCCCGAGCTGCGGGCGATGCCGGTCGTGATCGGCGGCAAGCTCGGCGTCGGCGGGGCGCTGACCGCGGAGGAGACCGCGCAGCTGCTGCTGGCCGGGTTCGACGCGGTGTTCGACGACCAGCAGGGCGCGGCGTCGTTCCGGCGGTTCGCCGCGACGCTGTCCGCGGGTGCGACTCAGGTGGAGGCGTGAGCACCGCCGACGTGCTTCTTCCCGCGGAGGCGGCATGAGCTTCGAAGAGTTCGTCGCGCGACGACACGCCGCCGGCGAGCTCGTCGTGCAGCCCCGCATGGGGTTCGCCGACCCGGTCGTCATGCGTGCCGGGCTGGCCGCGACCAAGGCCGCGGCCGCCGCGACCGTCGGTACCGTCACGCTCGACAGCTACACCCGGGTCTGCGACACCGGGTCCGTGGCGCACGCGCTGCGCAACGGGATCGCGCTCAACGGCTACCCGATCGTCAACCACTCGGCCGACGTCACGCGCGAGATGCTCGACGGCCTCGAAGGCCCGGACTTCCCGGTGCAGGTGCGCCACGGTTCGGCCCGGCCCGCGGACATCTTCCGCGCCATGATCGCCGCCGGCCTGCACGCCACCGAGGGCGGCCCGGTGTCCTACTGCCTGCCCTACAGCCGCACCCCGCTCGACGAGTCCGTGCGGAACTGGGCGCACTGCTGCGACCTGCTGCTGGACGCCGAGCACCCGGCCGGCCGGCCGCACCTGGAGACGTTCGGCGGCTGCATGATGGGCCAGCTCTGCCCGCCGAGCGAGCTGGTGGCGCTGTCCGTGCTGGAGGCGTTGTTCTTCTACCGCAAGGGCGTGCGCAGCATTTCGGTGAGCTACGCCCAGCAGACCAACATGACGCAGGACCAGGAGGCGGTCTCCGCGCTGCGCCGGCTGTGCGCCGAGCTGCTGCCCGACGCCACCTGGCACGTCGTGATCTACGCCTACATGGGCTTGTTCCCGCGGACGTCGGAGGGCGCGCGGGGCCTGCTCGGGACGGCGGCCGAGCTGGCCGTGAGCACCGGCTCGGAACGGCTGATCGTCAAGACGACCGCCGAGGCGCACCGGATCCCGACCGTCGCCGAAAACATCGCGGCCCTGGAGCACGCCGGCGCGGTGGCGAGGTCGGTCACCGAGCGGGTCGTCGTCGAGGACGACAACCAGGTCTACCGCGAGGCGTACGCGCTCGTCGACGCCGTGCTGAACAGCCACGCCGACCTCGGCCGCGCGATCGTCGTCGCGTTCAAGCGCGGCCTGCTCGACGTCCCGTACTGCCTGCACCCGGACAACGCCGGGCAGGCCCGCAGCTACCTCGACCCGACGGGCCGGCTCGGCTGGTCGGAGCTCGGGTCGCTGCCGCTGCACCGCGTGGTGGAACGCCGCCACACGGACCGGATCACCTCGTCGACGCTGATGTCGGCGCTTTCCCACATCCAGAACGTCTACGACGCCGAGGCGCTGGAACAACCGATGAGAGCGATTGGGGGCGAGTCGTGACGAGTTCACGCCGGACAGTCCGTGCGTATCCGTTCGACATGCACGAGATCTCCGTTTCCGAGCAGTACCACGTCCTGCAGCGCGAAGAGCCGATGAGCCGGGTGCAGATGCCCTTCGGCGAACCGGCCTGGCTGGCGACGAAGTACGCCGACGTCAAGCTGGTGACGACCGACCCGCGGTTCAGCCGGGAGCTCGCGCAGGGCCTCGACCAGCCGCGGATGCGCCGCCAGCAGATGGGCGACGGCATCATGGGGATGGACCCGCCGGACCACTCCCGGCTGCGTCGCCTGGTGGGCAAGGCGTTCACCGCCCGTCGCCTGGAGCAGATGCGCGACGGCGTGAAGGACCTGGTCAACCGCCTGCTCGACGACATGCAGGCCCACGGCGACAGCGCGGACCTCGTCGAGGACCTCGCGCGGCCGCTGCCGGTCACCGTGATCTGTGACCTGCTCGGGGTGCCGCAGGAAGACCACAAGATCTTCCGCGAGTGGACCCAGGCGCTGGTCAGCGACGCCACGGCCAAGGGCGACGTGCTCGACGTCTACGGCGACCAGCTCGACAACTACGTGGCGGGCCTGGTGGCCCAGCGCCGCGAGGAGCCGACCGACGACCTGCTCGGCGCGCTCGTCTACGCCCGCGACGCGGGGGACAAGCTGACCGAGAACGAGCTGATCTCGATCGCCGGCGCGGGGTTGCTGACCGGCGGCGTGGAGACGGTGTCGACGGCGTTGCCCAGCTTCATCTTCACGTTGCTGACGCAGCCCGAACTGCTGGCGCAGCTGCGTGCGGACCCGGACCTGATGCCGACGGCGATCGAGGAGCTGCTGCGGTACGTGCCGATCAACACCGCGGCGATGTTCGCGCGCTACGCCACCGAGGACATCCGCTTCGGTGACGTCGTGGTGCGCGCGGGCGACCCGGTGCTGCCGGCGCTGCACGCGGCCAACCGCGACCCCGAGGTGTTCGCGGACCCGGATCGCATCGACCTGACGCGCAAGCCGAACCCGCACGTCGCGTTCGGGCACGGCCCGCACCACTGCATCGGCGCGCAGCTGGCCCGCCTGGAGCTGCAGGAAGCGCTGAAGGCGATCCTGGCGCGGTTCCCGGACCTGCGGTTCGCGGACGGGCGCGAGGGCGTCAAGTGGGAGTACGGCGTGATCGTGCGCGGGCCTTCGCTGCTGCGCATCGCCTGGTGACTTCCCGCCCCTAGAAGCGTTTTCAGGGGATCCGGCCGCGCTGCGCGCCGACCTACGATCGAAAAAGACGACCTTGAGTGCTGGCTTGCTACAGCGGTGGAGTGCGGAATGCGTGAGTTTGAAACCGAATCGAATCGGGCGTCCGGGTTCGCGGAGCGGCTGACCGAACTGCCCCCCGGTGACCGCTCGGCATTCCTGGCCGACGTCGTCCACGACGCCACGCGGGCCGCGCTCCTGGCGGCCCGGCCGGACGTCCCGGCGGTGCTCGACCCGGAGAAGGCGTTCTCCGACCACGGGTTCGACTCGCTGGCCGCGGTGGAGCTGCACGCGCGGCTCACCGAGGCCACCGGGCTCGACCTGCCGGTCACCCTCGCCTTCGACTACCCGACGCCGGTCGCCGTCGCGCGCTTCCTGCACGCGGCGGTGTTCGGTGCCGAGGTCGTCCACAGTGGACCAGTGGTCGCGGGTGACCACGACGAGCCGGTCGCGATCGTCGGCATCGGCTGCCGCTACCCGGGCGGGGCCGCCTCGCCCGAAGAGCTGTGGCGGCTCGTCGCCGAAGAGGTGCACACCATCTCCGGGTTCCCGGCCGACCGCGGCTGGGACCTCGACGGCCTCTACGACCCGGACCCGGACCGCCCGGGCAGCAGCTACGTCACCTCCGGCGGTTTCCTCCCCGACGCCGGCGAGTTCGACGCGGGCTTCTTCGGCATCTCGCCGCGCGAGGCGTCCGCGATGGACCCGCAGCAGCGGCTGGTGCTCGAGACGGCCTGGGAAGCGCTGGAGCGCGCCAAGATCGACCCGACGACACTGCGCGGCACGCCCGCGGGCGTCTTCATCGGCGCCGAGGCCCAGGAGTACGGCCCGCGCCTGCACGAGGCCCCCGACGGCCTCGACGGCTACCTGCTCACCGGCAACGCCCCCAGCGTCGTCTCCGGCCGCGTCGCCTACGCGCTCGGCCTCGAAGGCCCGACGCTGACCGTCGACACCGCGTGCTCCGGCTCGCTCGTCGCGCTGCACCTCGCCGTGCAGGCCTTGCGCCGCGGCGAAACCCCCCTTGCGCTCGCCGGCGGCGTCGCCGTCATGGGCGGGCCCGGCACGTTCACCGCGTTCAGCCGCCAGCGCGGCCTCGCCGAAGACGGCCGCTGCAAGGCCTTCGCCGCGGGCGCCGACGGCACCGGGTTCGCCGAAGGCGTCGGTGTCCTGGTGCTGGAACGGCTGTCCGACGCGGTCGCGAACGGCCACACCGTGCTCGCCATCGTCCGCGGCACCGCCATCAACTCCGACGGCGCCTCCAACGGCCTCACCGCCCCCAACGGCCCGTCGCAGCAGCGCGTGATCCACCGCGCGCTCGCCGACGCCCGGCTGGAAGCGTCCGAAGTGGACGCCGTCGAGGCGCACGGCACCGGCACCCGCCTCGGTGACCCGATCGAGGCGCAGGCACTGCTCGCCACCTACGGCCAGAGCCGCGAGACGCCGCTGCTGCTCGGCTCGATCAAGTCCAACATCGGCCACACCCAGGCCGCGGCCGGCGTGGCCGGCGTGATCAAGATGGTCGAGGCGATCCGCCGCGGCCACCTGCCGAAGACCCTGCACGTCGACGCGCCGACCCCGCACGTCGACTGGACCGCGGGCGAGGTCGAGCTGCTGACCGAGGCCCGCGAGTGGCCCGCGGTCGAGCGGCCGCGCCGCGCCGGCGTCTCGTCGTTCGGCGTCAGCGGCACCAACGCCCACGTCATCATCGAGCAGGCGCCGGCCACCGCCGACGAGACCGTCGACACCCAGCCGCTCCCGGTCGTGCCGCTCGTCGTCTCGGCCCGCAGCGAGGAAGCCCTGCGGGCGCAGGCCGGGAAGCTCGTGTCCACTGTGGAATCGACGAACCTCACCGAGGTCGGCTTCTCGCTGGCCGGCACACGTGCCGCGCACGACCACCGCGCCGTCGTCGTCGCCGAGAGCACCGAGGACGCGCTCCGCGGCCTGCGCGCGCTCGCCGCCGGCGAGCAGGACTCCGCCGTCTTCACGGGCGAGCGCACGCCGGGCAAGCTCGCGATGCTGTTCACCGGCCAGGGTTCGCAGCGGCTCGCCATGGGCAAGGAGCTGTACCTGGCCTACCCCGTCTTCGCCGAAGTCTTCGACGAGGCCATCGACCACCTCGACGTGCAGATGGACCGCCCGCTGCGCGACGTCCTCTTCGGCGACGACGCCGACGAGCTGAACGGCACCCAGTACGCGCAGTGCACGCTGTTCGCGATCGAGGTCGCGCTGGCCCGGCTGCTCGAGTCGTGGGGTGTCAAGCCGGCCGTGCTGCTCGGGCACTCGATCGGCGAGCTGGCCGCCGCGCACATCGCCGGCGTCTGGTCGCTGGAAGACGCCTGCCTGGTCGTCGCCGCGCGTGGCCGTCTCATGCAGGCGTTGCCCGAAGGTGGCGCGATGGTCGCGATCGCGGCGACCGAGGACGAGATCGACCCCCTGCTCACCGGCGGCGTGAGCATCGCCGCCGTCAACGGCCCCACGTCGGTCGTCGTCTCCGGCGAGCGCGCCGAGGTCGAAGCCGTCGCCGAGGTGTTCCGCCTGCAGGGCCGCAAGACCAGCGAGCTGCGCGTGTCACACGCGTTCCACTCGCCGTTGATGGAGCCGATGCTCGCCGAGTTCCGGGAGGTCCTCGAGGTCGTCGACTTCGCGGCGCCGTCGATCCCGCTCGTCTCGAACGTCACCGGCCGCCTGGCGACGGCCGAGGAGCTGTGCTCGCCCGGCTACTGGCTCTACCACGTCCGGCGGGCGGTGCGATTCGCCGACGGCGTCGCCGCGCTCGCCGCGGCCGGCGTCACCACCGCGATCGAGGTCGGCCCGGACGCCGTCCTCGCGGCCATGGCCGCCACCGGCCCGCACGGCACCGACATCACCTTCGTCCCCGCGCAGCGCCGCGGTCACGCCGAGGTGCCGGCGCTCGCCGGCGCGCTCGGGCGGCTGCACACCCGGGGCGTGCCGGTCGACTGGACCGCGTTCTTCGGCCCGGCGAACGCCGTCGACCTGCCGACGTACGCCTTCCAGCGCAAGCACTTCTGGCTCACCGCGCCGGGGCGCGGCGACGCGGCCGACTTCGGCCAGCTCGCCTCCGGCCACCCGCTGCTGGCCGCCGAGATCGGCCTGGCCGACCACGACGGCCTGGTCCTGACCGGCCGGATCGGCCTGCGGTCGCACCCGTGGCTCGCCGACCACACCATCGCCGGCACGGCCCTGCTGCCCGGCACCGCGTTCGTCGAGATGGCCCTGCACGCCGCCGAGCGGGCGGGCTGCGACGTCGTCGACGAGCTGACCCTGCAGGCGCCGCTGCCCGTGCCCGACGGCCGGGGCGTCGAGGTGCAGGCCGTGGTCGGCCCGGTCGAGGACGGCCGCCGCACCATCGAGTTCTACTCGCGGACCGAGCAGGACGTCGCCTGGACCCGCCACGCCGTCGGCGTGGTGGCCGAGGCGCCGGCCGCCGAGCCCGCGCCGATGACCGAGTGGCCGCCGTCGGGCGCCGAGGTCGTCGCCACGAACGAGCTGTACGAAGAGCTGGCGGCGCAGGGCTACGGCTACGGCCCGCTGTTCCGCGGGCTGCGGACCGCGTGGAAGCGCGACGACGTCGTGTTCGCCGAGGTCGCCCTGCCTCCCCGGGACGAAGACTTCGGGATCCACCCGGCGCTGCTCGACGCCGTCCTGCACGCCACCGACTTCGCCCCGGGCGAGGCCCGCGAAGCCGACGAGATCCGCCTGCCGTTCGCGTGGACCGGCGTGCGGCTGCACGCCTCCGGCGCGACCGAGGTGCGGGTCCGGATCACCTCACCGGCCACCGGCGGTGTCTCCCTGGAGGTCACCGACCCGGCGGGGACGCCGGTGCTGTCGGTGGAGTCCTTCCGCTCCCGCCCGGTCAACGGTGCCGACCTGGGCCCGCGGGCGCAGGACCTGCTGCACACCGTCGAATGGACGCCGGTCCCGGCCGCCGAAGGGGACATCCCGGTCGTCGAGGTCACCGACCTGGCCAAGCTGACCGAGGTGCCGGACACGATCGTCGTGCCGGTCGCCGCGAAGGGCCGGAGCATCCCGGCGGCGGCCAAGCAGGCCGCCCACCGCGTGCTCGCCGTCCTCCAGGAGTTCGTCGCCGACGAGCGCTTCGCTTCGGCCAAGCTCGTGCTCCGGACTCCCGGCTCGCTCGCCGACTCCGTCGTGCGCGGGCTGGTGCGCTCGGCGCAGGCCGAGCACCCGGGCCGGATCGTCCTGATCGAGGGCGAGACCACCACGAAGACCCTGGTCACCGCACTCGCGTCCGGCGAGCCGGAGGTGCGGATCGACGGCGACCACGTCCGGGCCCCGCGGCTCGTCCGCCTGCACACCGACGCGCCGGCCTGGCAGCCCGACGGCGCCGTGCTGGTCACCGGCGGCACCGGCGGCCTCGGCGCGCAGGTCGCGCGGCACCTCGTGACCACGCACGGCGTCCGGCACCTGGTGCTGCTCAGCCGGCGCGGAAGCGACGCCCCGGGCGCGGCCGAGCTGGTCGCCGAGCTGGGGACGAGCGCAACGGTGCAGGTCATCGCCTGTGACGTCACGAAGAAGCGGTCGCTGTCGGCCGCGCTGAAGAAGATCGAGCAGCCGCTGACCGCCGTCGTCCACACCGCCGGTGTGCTCGACGACGCGATGATCGGCTCGCTCACCGACGACCGCCTCGACACCGTCCTCGCCCCCAAGGTCGACGCCGCGTGGGCGCTGCACGAGCTGACCTCCGACCTGGCCGCGTTCGTCCTGTTCTCGTCCTCGGCCGGGCTGGTCGACGGCGCGGGCCAGGCCAACTACGCCGCGGGTAACACCTTCCTCGACGCGCTCGCCGAACACCGCCGCGAGCAGGGCCTCCCCGCGACGTCCCTGGCCTGGGGCCTGTGGACCGACGACGGCGCCGCGCTCGGCATGAGCGCCGGACTGTCCGAAAAGGACCTGAGCCGGATCGGCCGGCTGGGCCTCGCCCCGCTGACCGCGTCCGAAAGCCTGGCCGCGCTGGACGCTGCGATCGCCACGGGCACGCCCACCGTGGTGCCCACCCGCGTCGACCGCGTCGCGCTGAGCGCCCGCGACGACGTCCCGGCGCTCCTGCGCGGCCTCGTCCCCGCGAACCGGCGCCGCATCGCCGCGGCCGCGGGTGAGCTGACGCCGGAGCGGCAGTTCGCCGAGCGGTTCGTCTCGCTGTCCGAGGCCGACCGCGACCGCGCGGTGCTCGACCTGGTGCGCACCCACGTCGCGGCTGTGCTCGGCCACGACGGCCCGTCGGCGATCAGCCCGTCCCGCCCGTTCGGCGAGATCGGGTTCGACTCGCTGGCCGCGGTGGAGCTGCGCAACGTGCTCGACTCCGTCACCGGCCTGCGGCTGCCCGCGACGCTCGTGTTCGACCACCCGACCCCGCGCGCGCTGGCCGAGTACCTGGTCACGCGCGTCGCCGGGCTGGCCCCGGCCACGCCGGTCGCGCCGGTGACCACGGCCGACCCGGAGGAGCCGATCGCCATCGTCGGCATCGCCTGCCGCTACCCCGGCGGCGTGGCGACGCCGGAGGACCTGTGGCGGCTCGTCTCGGGCGGCGAAGAAGCGCTCACGCCGTTCCCGAGCGACCGTGGCTGGAACGTCGACGCGCTGTACGACCCCGAGCCCGGCAAGCCCGGCCACAGCTACGTCAAGCACGGCGCGTTCCTGCACGACGCCGCCGAGTTCGACGCTGACTTCTTCGAGATCAGCCCGCGTGAAGCGGCCGCGATGGACCCGCAGCAGCGGCTGCTGCTGGAAGTGTCCTGGGAGGCGTTCGAGCGGGCCGGGATCGACCCGGTCTCCCTGCGCGGCAGCGCCACCGGCGTGTTCGCCGGCGTCATGTACCACGACTGGGGCACCCGCCTCGGCACGGTTTCCGACGACATCGCGGGCTACCTCGGCAACGGCAGCCTCGCCAGCGTCGTCTCCGGCCGCGTCTCGTACGCCCTCGGCCTGGAAGGCCCGACGGTCACGGTCGACACCGCGTGTTCGTCCTCGCTGGTCGCCCTGCACTGGGCGGTCCAGGCACTGCGCCGCGGCGAGTGCACGCTCGCCCTCGCCGGTGGTGTCACCGTGATGTCCACTCCGGACACCTTCGTCGACTTCAGCCGCCAGCGCGGCCTGTCCGCCGACGGCCGCTGCCGCTCGTTCGCCGACTCGGCCGACGGCACCGGCTGGGGCGAGGGCGCCGGCATGCTGCTCGTCGAGCGGCTCTCGGACGCCCGCCGCAACGGCCACCCGGTGCTCGCGCTGCTCAAGGGCTCCGCGGTCAACCACGACGGCGCGTCGAACGGCCTCACCGCCCCGAACGGTCCCTCGCAGCAGCGCGTGATCACGAAGGCGCTGGCCGACGCCGGTCTCGCACCGTCCGAAGTGGACGCCGTCGAGGGCCACGGCACCGGGACCACGCTGGGCGACCCGATCGAGGCGCAGGCCCTGCTCGCCACCTACGGCCAGGACCGCGCCGAGGACCAGCCCCTGTGGCTCGGCTCGATCAAGTCCAACATCGGCCACACCCAGGCCGCGGCCGGCGTCGCCGGCATCATCAAGATGGTCATGGCGCTGCGCAACGAGCAGCTGCCGCAGACCCTGCACGTCGATCGTCCGTCCACTGTGGTCGACTGGGACACCGGTGCGGTGCGGCTCCTGACCGAGTCGCGCGACTGGTCGCCCAACGGCCACCCGCGCCGCGCCGCCATCTCGTCGTTCGGCATCAGCGGCACCAACGCCCACGTGATCATCGAGCAGGCCCCGATCGACGCCGGCGTCGAGCAGCCCGCCGAGCCGCAGCCTGAAGCCGTCGTGCCCGTCGCGCTCTCCGGCCGTACCCCGGCCGCGGTGCGCGGCCAGGCCGCCCGGCTGCGGGCGTACCTCGCCGACCACGAAGACGTCACGGTCGTCGAGCTGGCGCGTTCGCTGGCCTCGACCCGTGCCGCGCTGGAGCAGCGGGCAGTGGTGGTCGCCGGGACCCCGGCCGAGCTGGCCGAAGGTTTGGACGCGCTGGCGTCCGGCGAGCCCGGCACCGACGTCGTCACCGGCACCGCCGGCGAAGGCAAGCTGGCCTTCCTGTTCTCGGGCCAGGGCGCCCAGCGGGTCGGCATGGGCCAAGCGCTCTACGACACCTACCCGGTGTTCGCCGACGCCTTCGACGCCGTCTGCGCCGCGATCGACCCGCTGCTGGACATCCCGCTGCGCGACGTCGTCTTCGGCACGACGGCGCTGGCGAACCGTGGCCTGCTCGACCAGACGCAGTACACGCAGACCGCGCTGTTCGCGGTGGAGGTCTCGCTCTTCCGGCTCGCCGAGTCGTGGGGGATCGTCCCCGACGCACTGGCCGGGCACTCGATCGGCGAGCTCGCCGCGGCCCACGTCGCCGGCGTGCTTTCCCTTGAGGACGCGGCCGCGCTCGTCGCGGCACGCGGTCGCCTGATGGGCTCGCTGAGCGAGCCCCCGGGCGCCATGGTTTCGCTCGCCACGACCGAAGAGGCCGCGCGGGAGCTGCTGCGCGGGCTTGAGGACGAGGTCAGCGTCGCCGCCGTCAACGGCCCCGAGTCGGTCGTCGTCTCCGGCGTCGCCGAGGTCGTGGCCCGGATCGAGCGGGCGGCGACGGTCGCCGACGTCCGGACCCGCCGGCTGCGCGTGAGCCACGCGTTCCACTCGCCGCTGATGGCCCCGATGCTCGACGAGTTCCGCGAGATCGCCGCCGGTCTGACGTTCAACGCGCCGCGGATCCCGATCTTCTCCACGGTTTCGCCCGGTTCGGACCTGACTTCGCCGGAGTACTGGGTCACCCACGTCCGCGAGGCCGTGCGCTTCGGGGACGCGGTGGCGGCCCTGGCCGCCGACGGCGTCGAGACGTTCCTCGAGCTGGGTCCGGACAGCGTGCTGTCGGCGCTCGGCCCGCAGAGCGTGGCCGACCCCGCCGCGGTCGCGTTCGTGCCCTTCGGCCGCCGTGACCGGGACGAGGTGCGCACCGCGCTGGCCGCGCTCGGCCGCCTCCACACCCGCGGTGCGGCGAAGCTGGACCGCGTGCTCGGCGACGGCCCGATCCGGCTCGACCTGCCGACCTACGCCTTCCAGCACAAGCGTTTCTGGCTCGACGCGACCCCGTCCGGTGACGTGACGGCGGTCGGGCAGCAGCCGCTGCCGCACCCGATGCTGGGCGCGGTCGTGCCGCTGTCCGGTTCGGACACGACGGTCCTCACCGGCCGGTTGTCGGCCGGGTCGGTGCCGTGGCTGGCCGACCACGTCGTGAAGGGCGCGATCCTGGTGCCCGGCACCGGGTTCGTCGAGCTCGCCATCGCGGCCGGCGACCAGGTCGGCCACTCGACGGTCGACGAGCTGACGCTGCAGGCGCCGCTCGTCCTGCCGCCGGACGGCGCCGTCGCGCTCCAGGTCGTGGTCGGTCCCGCCGACGGTGACCGCCGCCCGGTGACCGTGTTCTCCCGCGCGATCGACGGCGACGAGTGGACCCAGCACGCGGTCGGCACGCTGTCCGCGGCGCCGCGGCCCGAGCCCGCCGGGCTCACCGAATGGCCGCCGGCCGGGGCGACCCCGGTCATCGTCGAGGGTGCCTACACCCTGCTCGAGGAGCGCGGCTACGGCTACGGCCCGTCCTTCCAGGGGCTCACGGCCGCCTGGCGGCGGGGCAACGAGGTGTTCGCCGAAGTCGCGCTGCCGGAACCGGCGGCGTCGACGGCGAGCCGCTACGGCCTGCACCCGGCGCTGCTCGACATCGCGATGCACGCCGACCTCCTCGGCGACCCGGGCGGCGCGACCCTCCTGCCGTTCGTCTGGAACGGCGTCACGCTGCACGCCGCCGGCGCCTCGGTGCTGCGGGTGCGGATCGAGCGGCTGAACGGCGACGAGGTGTCGGCCATCGAGGTGGCCGACAGCGAAGGCCGGCCGGTCGCGACCATCGACTCGCTCGTCTCGCGTCCGGTCCGCCGGGAGCTGACGGCGTCGTCCGCCGAAGTTGACGGCTCGCTGCTGAAGATCGCCTGGCAGCCCGTTTCCGTGTCGCAGTCCGACGCCGAAGTCGTCGCCATCGGCCGCGGCCGCGTCGGGGTGGCCGCCACCTACGCCGGGTTCGCCGACCTCACCGCGGCGATCGACCGCGGCGAGCCGGTGCCCAGCCTGATCATGCTGACCGTGCCCGGCGCCAGCGGGGAAGTCACTGCCGACGTCCCGGCGGTGGCCCGCGAGAACGCCGCGTGGCTGCTCGCCGAGCTGCAGGCCTGGCTGGCCGAACACCGGTTCGGGATCACCAAGCTGGCCGTGGTGACGCAGGACGCGGTGCCTGCCGGTGAGTCCACTGTGGACGTCACGCAGGGACTGCTGTGGGGCCTGGCCCGTGGGGCTCAGGCCGAGCACCCCGGACGGGTGTTCGTCATCGACGCCGATTCCGACACAGTGGCCGCCTCGATTGCGGCGGTCGTCGCCTCCGGGGAGCCGGAGGCCGCGATCCGCGACGGTGCGGTGCTCGTGCCGCGGTACGCCAAGACCGAGTCCGGCGAGACCTCGCCGTGGCAGGCCGGTGGCACCGTGCTGATCACCGGCGGCACCGGCGGGCTCGGCAGCCTGCTGGCGCGCTACCTGGTGGCCGAGCACGGCGTCACCGACCTGGTGCTCACCAGCCGGCGCGGGATCGGTGCGCCGGGCGCCCGGCAGCTGGTCGAGGACCTGGCCGACCTGGGGGCCCGGGTGCGGGTCTCCGCGTGCGACGTCACCGAGCGCGCCCAGGTCGAGAGCCTGCTCGGGGCGATCGACAACCTCACCGCCGTGGTGCACGCGGCGGGCACGGCCGACAGCGGCGTCTTCGACTCGCTGACCGCGGAACGGCTCGACTCGGTCCTGCGGGCCAAGGTCGACGCCGCCTGGCACCTGCACGAGCTGACGAAGGACCTCGCCGCGTTCGTGCTGTTTTCGTCTGCTGGTGGCCAGGTGCTGCCCGCGGGCCAGGCGAACTACGCCGCCGCCAACGCGTTCCTCGACGGCCTCGCCGAGCACCGCAAGGCGGCTGGGCTCAAGGCGACGGCGCTGGCCTGGGGTCTCTGGGCCGAGAACACCGGTCTCGGCGGCGACCTGGCCGAGGCGGACCTCGCCCGGATGGCGCGGCTCGGCCTGCCCGCGGTCACCGCGGAGCAGGGACTCGCGCTGTTCGACGCGGCGACCGCCGCCGACGACGACGCCGTGATCGCCCCGCTGCGGGTCGACGTCGCGGCCCTGCGGGCCCGGACCGATGACCTGCCGGCGCTGCTGCGCGGGTTCGTCCCGCCGAAGGCCCGCCGGACCGCCAAGGCGGCGAAGGCGGCCGACAACGCACTGGCCGCGGAGCTGGCTTCGCTGGCCGACAACGAGCGTGACCGCGTGCTGCTGGACATCGTCCGCACCCAGGTGGCCACCGTGCTCGGCTACGCGGACAAGTCCGAAGTGGACGGCACCCGCGCGTTCAAGGAGCTCGGCTTCGACTCGCTGGCCGCGGTCGAGCTGCGCAACCTGCTCGGCACCGCGACCGGCCTGACCCTGCCGGCGACGCTGATCTTCGACCACCCGACCGCCAAGGCGGTGGCGGACTTCGTCAAGGGCAAGCTGCTCGGCGCGGTCGCCAAGGTCCCGGCCACCACGACCCGGACCAACGCGTCGATGCAGGAGCCCATCGCGATCGTCGGCATGGCCTGCCGGTACCCCGGCGGCGTCCGGTCGCCGGAGGACCTCTGGCAGCTGCTGGTCGACGAGGTCGACGCGGTGTCGGAGTTCCCGACCAACCGCGGCTGGGACATCGACAGCATCTACGACCCCGAGCGCGGCAAGCGGGGCAAGACCTACGCCCGCGAAGGCGGCTTCCTCCACGAAGGCACCTTGTTCGACCCGGCGTTCTTCGGCATCGGCCCGCGCGAGGCGCTGGCCATGGACCCGCAGCAGCGGCTCCTGCTGGAGACGGCGTGGGAGGCCATCGAGCGGGCCGGCATCGACCCGACCGCGCTGCGCGGCAGCATGACCGGCGTCTTCACCGGCGCGATGTACGACGACTACGGCAGCCGCGTCCCCGGCGCGCCCCTCGACGTCGCCGCCTACATCCCCAACGGCAGCTCGGGCGCGGTCGTCTCCGGCCGCATCTCCTACCTGCTGGGGCTGGAAGGCCCGTGCATGACGGTCGACACCGCGTGCTCGTCCTCGCTGGTCACGCTGCACCTCGCGGTGCAGGCGCTGCGGGCGGGGGAGTGCGGGCTGGCGCTGGCGGGCGGCGTCACGCTGCTCTCGCAGCCGGACCTGTTCGTCGACTCCAGCCGTCAGGGCGTGCTTTCGCCCAACGGCCGGTCGAAGTCCTTCTCCGCGGCGTCCGACGGCGTCGGCTGGGCCGAGGGCGCGGGCCTGCTCCTGCTGGAGCGGCTGTCCGACGCGCAGCGCAACGGCCACGAGGTCCTGGCCGTGGTCCGCTCCAGCGCCGTCAACCAGGACGGCGCGTCCAACGGCCTCACCGCGCCGAACGGGCCGTCGCAGGAACGCGTGATCCACGCGGCATTGGCCGCGGGAGGTCTGACGCCGTCCGAGGTGGACGCCGTCGAGGCGCACGGCTCGGGCACGAAGCTGGGTGACCCGATCGAGGCGCAGGCGCTGCTGGCCACCTACGGGCAGGACCGTCCGGACGGGCGGCCGCTGTACCTGGGCTCGGTGAAGTCCAACATCGGCCACGCGCAGGCTTCCGGCGGCGCGGCGGGCGTGATCAAGGTCGTGCAGGCCATGCGGCACAACATGCTGCCGAAGTCGCTGCACATCGACGCGCCGTCCCCGGTCGTCGACTGGACCACCGGCGACATCGAGCTGCTGAGCGAGGCCCGGCCCTGGCTGCCCAACGGGCGTCCGCGCCGTGCCGGCGTCTCGTCCTTCGGCATCAGCGGCACCAACGCGCACATCATCATCGAGGAGGCGCCACCGTCCACTGTGGAGCGTCCGCGGCGCACCGCGCCGGCCCTGCCCGCGGTCCCGCTGCCGATCGCCGGCACCACGGCCGCGGCCCTCGCCGGCCAGGCCGCCCGGATGGCCGCGTGGATCCGGTCGAACCCGGAGCTCGACCTCACCGACGTCGGCTACTCGCTCGCCACCGGGCGCGCGGCCCTCGACCACCGCTCGGTGGTCCTGGCGGCCGGCCGCGACGCCGCCTTGAAGGCGCTTGACGGTCTCGCCACCGGCGGGACCCCGGCGGGCACGGTCACCGGCGCGACCAGCGCGGCCGACCTGACCGCGTTCCTGTTCACCGGCCAGGGCGCCCAGCAGCCGGGCATGGGGCGTGAGCTCTACGAGGCCTTCCCGGTCTTCGCGGGCGCCTTCGACGAAGCGTGCGGCCTGTTCGACACCGAGGTCCCGCTGAAGCAGGTCATCTGGGCGGAGAAGGGTTCCGCCGACGGTGAGCTGCTGAACAAGACCGCGTATACGCAGTGCGCCCTCTTCGCGATCGAGGTGGCGCTCTACCGCCTGGTCGAGTCGTGGGGCATCGCGCCGGACTACGTCGCCGGGCACTCGATCGGCGAGCTGGCCGCGGCGCACGTCGCCGGGGTGCTCTCTCTGACCGACGCGTGTGCGCTGGTCGGTGCCCGCGGGCGGCTCATGCAGGCGCTGCCCTCCGGGGGAGCCATGGCGGCGATCGCGGCCACCGAGGACGAGGTGCGCGCCGCGCTCCCGTCCGAAGGGGACACTGTCGACGTCGCCGCGGTCAACGGCCCGCGCTCGGTGGTGATCTCCGGGCCCGAGGCCGCGGTGAAGGCGGCCATGGCGGCCTTCAAGGCGGCCGGACGGCGCGTGAAGCAACTGGTCGTCTCGCACGCCTTCCACTCCTCCCTGATGGAGCCGATGCTGGCCGAGTTCGCCGTGGTGGCGGAGAAGCTGACGTACACGGCCCCGCGCATCCCGGTCGTCTCCAACGTGACCGGCCGGATCGCCACCGCCGAGCAGCTCTGCTCGCCGGAGTACTGGGTGGACCACGTCCGGGAGGCCGTGCGGTTCGCCGACGGCGTCGGCGCGCTGCTCGCGGCCGGGGTGACCCGGTTCGTCGAGCTGGGCCCGGACGCGGTGCTGACCGGCATGGCCCGCGAGTGCGACACCTCGGCCGCCGACCGGCCCGACCGCGTCGTGGGCGTGCCCGCGTTGCGCCGGGGCCGCGACGAGGTGCAGACGCTGTTCACCGCGATGGCCACGCTGTACTCGCGCGGTGCGAAGCCCGACTGGAGTGCCGTGTTCGCCGGGCGCGGTGCGTCCACTGTGGACCTGCCGACCTACGCCTTCCAGAACAAGGAGTACTGGCTCAACGCGACGAAGCGGGCCGGCGACGTCGGCTCGCTGGGCGCCAAGTCCGCCGGGCACCCCCTGCTGGGTGCGCTGGTGGAGCTGCCCGACGGCGGCGCGGTGCTCACCGGCCGGCTCGCGGTGGACCGGCAGACCTGGCTGGCCGACCACGTGGTGATGGGCCGGACGATGCTGCCGGGCACCGCGTACGTCGAGCTGGCCCTGCACGCCGGCGACCAGCTCGGCTGCGACGTCCTGGAAGAGCTGACCCAGCAGGCTCCACTGCTGCTGCCGGCCGAGGGCGGCGTCGACATCCGGGTCGTCGTCGGCGCTCCGGGCGCGGGCGGCCGTCGTGAGCTGTCGGTGCACTCCCGGATCGAGGACGTCTGGACCCAGCACGCGGCCGGCACGCTTTCCGCCGGTGCGCAGCCGGCGGAGTTCGACCTCTCGGTCTGGCCGCCGGAGGGCGCCGAAGCCACCGACCTCACCGGGTTGTACGACGACCTGGCCGGGCTCGGCTTCGGCTACGGCCCGGTGTTCCGGAACCTGCGCGCGGTGTGGCTGCGCGATGGGGAGGTGTTCGCCGAGGTGACGCTGCCCGAGGGCACCGCGGCGAGTGAGTTCGGGCTCCACCCGGGTCTGCTCGACTCGGCGCTGGGCGCCACGGACTTCCTCGTCCCCGGTGGCCCGAAGGCGCTGACCGAGACGACGATCCCGTTCGCCTGGAACCAGGTCTCGCTGCACGCCGCGGGGGCCACGACCCTGCGGGTGTGGGTGCGCAAGGAGGGCAAGGACGCCTCACTCGCGCTGGCCGACGCGACCGGTTCCCCGGTCGCCTGGATCGAGTCGCTGGTGACGCGGCCGGTGTCGGAGGGGCAGCTGGGCGCGAAGGTGCCCGACTCGCTCTACCGGATCGACTGGCAGCCCGCGGCCGGTGTCCGCCTGGTCAAGTCGCTCGAGGGCTGGGCCGTGCTCGGCACCGACGACCTCGGCTTGGGCGTCCCGACGCACGAAGAGCCGGTGGCGGCGGATGTCTTGGTCCTGCCGGTCAGCGCGGCCGAAGGCGATGTGCCGGCCCGGGTCCACGCGACCGTGCAGGAAACCCTGCGGCAGCTGCAGACCTGGCTCGACGGGCCGTCCGACGGCAAGCTCCTGGTCGTCACGCGCAACGCCGTGGCCGACAGCCCGGACCTCGCGCAGGCGCCGGTCTGGGGTCTCGTGCGGGCCGCGCAGGCGGAGAACCCCGGGCGGATCCAGCTCGTCGACGTCGACGAGCTGTCCCAGTCGACGCGGGCGCTGCCCGCGGTGGTCGCCTCCGGTGAGCCGGAAGCGATCGTCCGGGTCGGCGAGGTTCGCGTGCCGCGGCTGGCCAAGGTCACCAGCGTCGGCGACCCGGTCGAGTGGGACCCGGCCGGCACGGTGCTCATCACCGGTGGCGCCGGCCTGCTCGGCGGGCACCTGGCCCGGCACCTCGTCGCCCGCGGGGCCCGGAACCTGGTCTTGACCAGCCGTCGCGGTCTCGACGCGGCCGGGGCTCGCGAACTCGTCGACGAGCTGACCGAGCAGGGTGCCGAGGTGAGCGTCGCGGCCTGCGACGTCACCGACCGGGCCGAGCTGGCCACGCTCATCGGGTCGCTGCCGGACCTCACCGCCGTGGTGCACGCCGCCGGGCAGATGGACAGCGCGGTGCTGAGCGCGCTCACCCCGGCGCAGGTCGAGAACGTCCTGCGGCCCAAGGTCGACGCGGCCTGGCACCTGCACGAGCTGACGGCTTCGCTGGACCTCAAGGCGTTCGTCCTCTACTCCTCGGCGGGCGGCCTGCTGCTCGCCGCCGGGCAGGCGAACTACGCCGCAGGCAACGTCTTCCTGGACGCGCTGGCCGAACACCGCGCGGCGCTGGGCCTCCCGGCGACGTCGCTGGCCTGGGGCCCGTGGGAGGGCAGCGGGGACGCCGTCGACCTGACGCACATCGCCCGGTCCGGGGTCGCGGAGCTGGCCGTCGCCGACGGTCTCGCGCTCTTCGACGCCGCGCTCGCGGCCGGCGAACCGGCGCTGGTGCCGGTGCAGCTCGCCGACCTGCGGGACGCCGACCGGCTCGCGCCGCTCCTGCGGGGCCTGGTCACGGCCACCCCGCGGCGGGCCGCCGCGGCGGCGGGACCGGTGGCGGCGGCCCCCGAAGCCGGGTTCGCCGAGAAGCTGGCCGGGATGTCGGCCGACGAGCGGGAAACCGCGTTGCTCCAGCTGGTCTGCGAGCACGCGGCGGCCGTCCTCGGCTACGACGACGCTTCGGCGGTCGGCGTGGAGAAGGGCTTCACCGACCTGGGCATCGACTCGCTGGCCGCGCTGGAGCTGCGCAACCGGCTCGGGGCCGCCTGCGGGCTGCGCCTGCCGGCGACGCTGATCTTCGACTACCCGAGCCCGCTGCCGCTGACCCGGTTCCTGCTCGGGGAGCTGCTGCCCGAGCTCGGCGAGCCGGTCGAAGAGGTGGCCGAGGCCAACGGAACCGACGAGGTGGCGGCGATCGCCGGGATGGACCTGGCCGACCTGGTCCGGTCCGCGATGGCCGGCACCCAGACCGATGATGGAGGGGACTCGAAGTGACTCAGGCGCCGTCCACCGAGCAGATCGTCGCCGCGCTGCGTCAGTCCATGATGGACAACGAGCGGCTCAAGGCGGACAACCAGAAGCTCACCGCGGCGATGAGCGAGCCGATCGCGATCATCGGGATGGGCTGCCGCTACCCCGGCGGGGTCACCACGCCTTCGCAGCTCTGGGAGCTCGTCGCGAGCGGCACCGACGCGGTCGGCGAGTTCCCCGAGGACCGGGGCTGGGACACCGCGTCGATCTTCGACCCCGCCGGCCGGCCCGGGACGACGTACTCGAAGGAAGGCGGCTTCCTCCACGAAGCCGCCGACTTCGAGCCGGAGTTCTTCGGGATCTCCCCGCGCGAGGCCCGCACGCTCGACCCGCAGCAGCGGGTCGTGCTGGAGACGGCCTGGGAGGCCGTGGAACGCGCCGGCATCGTGCCGTCGACGTTGCGGGGCAGCAAGACCGGCGTCTTCGCGGGCGTGATGTACCACGACTACGGCGCCGGGAGCAGTGACGGGAGTCTCATTTCGGGCCGCATCTCCTACACCCTCGGGCTCGAAGGCCCGTCGGTGTCGGTGGACACGGCGTGCTCGTCGTCGCTGGTCGCCTTGCACTGGGCGGCGCAGGCGCTGCGCCGCGGCGAGTGTTCGCTGGCGCTGGCCGGCGGCGTGACCGTGATGGTGACGCCGGACATGTTCGTCTACTTCAGCGAGCAGCAAGGGCTGTCCCCGGACGGCCGGTGCAAGGCGTTCGGCAGCGGCGCCGACGGGGTCGGCTGCTCCGAGGGCGCCGGGATGCTGCTGCTGGAGAAGCTTTCCGACGCGCGTCGCAACGGCCACCACGTCCTGGCCGTGCTGCGCGGCAGCGCGGTGAACTCCGACGGCGCGTCCAGCGGCATCACCGTGCCGAACGGGCCGGCGCAGCAGCGGGTGATCCGCGCGGCGCTGGCCGACGGCGGACTGGAATTGTCCGATGTGGACGCTGTCGAAGCGCACGGAACCGGCACGAAGCTGGGTGACCCGATCGAGGCGCAGGCGCTCATCTCGACCTACGGCAAGGTGGCGACGCCGGAGCGGCCGCTGCACGTCGGGTCGTTCAAGTCGAACGTCGGCCACACACAGGCGGCGGCCGGCGTCGGCGGCGTGATCAAGATGGTCGAGGCGCTGCGGCGCGGCGTCCTCCCGCGCACGCTGCACGCCGAAGAGCCGTCGCCGCACGTCGAATGGACGGACACCGTCTCGCTGCTCACCGCGGAACGGCCGTGGCCGGAAACGGGACGGCCGCGGCGGGCCGGGGTGTCGTCGTTCGGCATCAGCGGGACCAACGCGCACGTGATCGTCGAGCAGGGCGACCCGGTGGCCGTCTCTTCTTCCTCGGAAGACGGCCCGGTGACCTGGTTCCTTTCCGCCAACGACCCGGAGGCCCTGCGGGCGCAAGCGGGCAAGCTCGCCACGTCCGTGGGCGATACGTCCACTGTGGACGTCGGATACTCGCTGGTGACCACCCGTACCCTCGCCGAGCACCGCGCCGGGGTCGTGGCCGCCGACCGGGCGGGCGCGATCCGGGCGCTCACCGAGTACGCGGCGGGTCGCCCGGCCGGAGTCGTCGAGGGTGTGGCCGGGGCGGGGCGCACGGCGTTCCTGTTCACCGGCCAAGGCGCGCAGCGCGCCGGGATGGGCCTGGAGCTGGCAGCCGCGTTCCCCGCGTTTTCCGAGGTCTTCGACCTGGTGGCCGCCGAGCTGGACAAGCACCTGGACGTTCCCCTGAAGACCGTGCTCGGCTCCGGCGAGACCGGGTACACGCAGCCCGCGTTGTTCGCGGTCGAGGTCGCGGTGTTCCGGCTGCTCGAGTCGTGGGGCGTCCAGCCGGACTACCTGCTGGGGCACTCGATCGGCGAGCTGGCCGCGGCGCACGTCGCCGGGGTGCTCTCGCTCGAGGACGCCTGCACGCTGGTGACGGCCCGGGCGCGGCTGATGCAGGCGCTGCCCGCCGGGGGCGCGATGGTCGCCGTGGCGGCAACCGAAGCCGACGTGGTGCCGCTGCTGACCGACGGCGTGTCGATCGCCGCCGTCAACGGGCCGGCGTCCGTGGTGCTCTCCGGTGACGAGGACGCGGTGCTCGCCGTGGCGTCGAAGTTCGGGAAGACTTCGCGGCTGAAGGTTTCGCACGCGTTCCACTCGGCGCTGATGGAGCCGATGCTGGCGGACTTCGCCTTCATCGCCCGGAACCTGACCTACCGCACGCCGGAGATCCCGATCATCTCCACGGTTTCCCCCGACGCCGACCTGACCTCGCCGGAGTACTGGGTGAGCCAGGTCCGCGACGCCGTCCGGTTCGCCGACGGGATCCGCACGCTGCTCGACGCGGGCGTCACGACGTTCGTCGAGGTCGGCCCGTCGGCGGTGCTCACCGCGATGGGCCAGACCTGCCTGGGCGCGGACGACTCGGCGACGTTCGTCCCGGTGCTGCGCAAGGACCGGCCCGAAGCCGAGTCGGCGGCCGCCGCGGTCGCGGCGCTCTTCGTCGGTGGGTCTACTGTGGACTTCTCGGCGTTCTACGCCGGGGGCACGGTGGTCGAGCTGCCGACGTACGCCTTCCAGCGCAAGCGCTACTGGCTGGAGAACCCGACCGGTGCCCGCGTCCGCGGTGTCGCCGAGATCGGGCAGCGCGATGCCGAGCACCCGCTGCTGGGTGCCGTCGTCGTCGCGGCCGACTCGGGTGGCGTCGTGCTGACCGGCCGGCTTTCGGCGTCGACGCAGCCGTGGCTCACCGACCACGTCGTCCAGGGCTCGCTCGTGTTCCCCGGGACGGCGTTCGTCGAGCTGGCGGTCCGCGCGGGCGACGAGGTGGGCTTCGGGCGGCTCGACGAGCTGACCCTGGCCGCGCCGCTGATCCTGCCCTCGGAAGGGGCCGTCCGGCTGCAGGTCGTCGTCGGCGCTCTCGAATCGGAGCAGTGCTCTCTGTCGATTTATTCGCAGGCCGAGGACGCGTCCGAGTGGGTGCAGCACGGCAGTGGCCGGCTGTCTTCCTCGGCCGTCAGTCCGGCGCCGGCGGCCGAGTGGCCGCCCGCGGGGGCAACCGAGATCGACGTGACCTCGCGCTACGACGACCTCGCCGCCCAGGGCTTCGACTACGGGCCGGTGTTCGCCGGGCTGCGCCGCGTGTGGCAGGACGGCGACCGGCTGGCCGCCGAGGTGGCGCTGCCGGAGGACACGGACGCTTCGGCGTTCGGCCTCCACCCGGCGCTGCTCGACGCCGCGCTGCACACGATCGGCCTGGCCGGGCCGACCGAGGACAAGCCCGTACTGCCCTTCGCGTGGTCAGGCGTGTCACTGCACGCCGCGGGGGCGTCGGAGCTGCGCGTGCTGATCTCTTCGGACGTCGAGAACACCGTCTCGCTGAACGCGACGGACGCCACCGGTGCGCCGGTGCTCAGCGTCGAATCGCTTTCACTGCGGCCGATCGCGGCCGACGCGTTCCGCGCCACGCGCTCGGCGGTGGACGACTCGCTCTTCCGCGTCGAGTGGCAGCCGTTCGCGGGAGACGCCGTTTCGGGTGTCTCGTCCGCGGTGCTCGGGGCCGGCTTCGGGTTGCCGGGTAAGTCCTATGTGGACCTCCCGGCCCTGGTTGCCGACGGGGTGGCGCCTGATGTGGTGTTCGCGCCGTTCGTGGCGCCTGACTCGGCTTCGCCGGTCGCGGCCCGTGAGGCGACGCATCGGTTGCTGGCTCTGGCTCAGGCTTGGGTCGCCGAGGAGACTTTGGCGTCATCCCGGCTGGTCGTGGTCGCTGCGAACGCGATCGGGACGCGTCCCGACGAGGGCGTCGACGACCTGACGCACGCCGCGCTCTGGGGCGTGATCCGGACGGCTCAGCTGGAGTACCCGGACCGGTTCATGGTCGTGGACGTCGACGGTGGTGACCTGCCGCTCGATGCGGTGCTCGGGGCGATGTACGCCGACGAGCCCGGTGTCGCGGTGCGGGACGGCGCGGTGCTGGTGCACCGGCTGGCGAAGTTCGTGCCCACGCCTGGCGGGGCCGGGCTGGATCCCGACGGAACGGTGCTGGTCACCGGCGGTACCGGCGTGCTGGGCCAGCTGATCGCGCGGCACCTGGTGGCCGAGCACGGCGTCAAGAACCTGCTGCTCACGAGCCGTCGTGGTGCTTCGGCGCCGGGGGCGGCCGAGCTGGTGTCGTCGCTGACCTCCTTGGGGGCCACGGTCTCGCTGGAAGCGTGTGATCTCGCCGACCGCGACGCGGCTGCGGCTCTGCTGGACGGGGTCTCGCTGACGGCGGTGGTGCACACGGCCGGCGTCGTCGACGACGGCGTGCTGCTCGCGCTGACGCCCGAGCGGATGGACGCGGTGCTGCGGCCGAAGGTCGACGCGGCGTGGAACCTGCACTCGCTGACCGCTTCGCTGGACATTCCGTTCGTGTTGTATTCGTCGGCGGGCGGCACACTCGGTGCGGCGGGCCAGGCGAACTACTCGGCGGCGAACGTCTTCCTGGACGCGCTGGCCCACCACCGGGCGGCCTCCGGGCGGCACGCGGTGTCGCTGGCGTGGGGGCTGTGGACCGAGGGCGGCATGTCAGGCGAGCTCGCGGACACCGACCTGATCCGGATGGCGCGCTCGGGCGTGCTGGGCCTGTCGTTCGCGGACGGGCTCTCGCTGTTCGACGCGACGTTCGGGACTCCGCAGCCGTCGCTGGTGCCGGTCCGGCTGGACATGTCCGGCGTCCGGGCCGACGCGCACAGCGTCCCGGCGATGCTGCGCGGCCTGGTCCGCGGCGGGCGGCGTCGAGCGGAGGCCGTCGACGACTCTTGGGCCAAGGTGGTGGCCCTGCCGGCGGCGGAGCGCGGACGTGCGCTGCTGGACCTGGTCTGCGCCACGGCGGCGGTGGTACTGGGCCACGAGCGCCGCGACGCGATCGACCCGCGCAAGGGCTTCATCGAGCTGGGTTTCGACTCCCTGACCGCGATCGAGCTGCGCAACCGCCTGGAGTCCCTGACCGGGCAGCGGCTGCCGGCAACGCTGATCTTCGACCACCCGTCGGCGGCGGCGCTGGCTACGTTCCTCGGTGCCGGGCTGGCCGACCCGCCGTCCGCGGTCGAGGCCCGGCTCGCGGACCTGGAGACCGAGCTGCGCGCGCTGGACGCGTCCGCGCGGGCATCGGCGGTGGGCCGGCTGCGCGAGCTGGTGGCGACGTTCTCCCCGGCCGACCGCGAGCTGGCGGAGGCGGGCGCGGACGAGCTGTTCGCGATGCTGGACGAGGAACTGGAGTCACAGGGCTGAGAACTCCCGGCCACCTCCCCCGGCCGGGCCAGGGACCGCTTCCGCCAACGGCGTCGGAGGCGGTCCCTTTGCGTTGGGGCGGCTTCCGCGGCGGCGCCCGGAACGTCATGAACGACTCGTTCATGGCGTCGGATGAGGTGAAAGAGTCTTTCATGACGTCCCGGCCGGGCGGGCGGACTGCGGGAGGGCTCACGGATCGCCGCGCGGGTGGGCGTTCGACGCGAAAGAGAACGGGCGCCGCGGCTGAGGGAATCCCGGCGGCTGCGGGCCGGCGGACAGCCGCTCGGCGCGAGGGAGAGGGCCGCGGCCAGGGCACTCGGTACCGCGGTGTCTTGGAATGACTCATTGAGGTCTTGAGAGCTCCTGAATGACTCATTCAAGACCTTCGAAGACACCAGGCTCGCGGATCGCCGCACCAAACAGGGGCGCTCGACGCGAGCCCAAAACACCCGGACGAACGCCCCCAGGCGTCCGCCGCGGGGTCCTCACACCTCGGCGAGCAGCCCCAGGGAGCACAGGGACCCCGCCAGCAGCATCATGTCGTAGCGGGTGTCCTCGACGTCCGTCTCCCACAGCTTCGCCAGCACCGCGCTCGCGCGGTCCATGTCGCCGTTGTGCTGCTTCAGGGCGATCCACATCGCCGCGGCCACCGGCTCGCACTCGACCTGGCGGCTCGTGTTGCGGCAGCTCAGCTGGAGGTGGCCGTTGGGGAGCATCCGCTGGGTGACACCGGGAACGGTCTGGATCGCCATCATGACTACCTCCGGGGGGTGGGTCGTTTTCTCGATGTACCCAGTTTCGCGGACCGGGACCCGCCGGACCATGGGGTCCGCACCTGAACTCCGCCTGGGGTTTCCTCACCCCACCCCCTAGGGGCTCCAGTCACCCAGCCGGGCCTTGACACTGGCGAGGACGCCCTCGAGCTGCGCGTTCAGGTAGAAGTGCCCACCGGGGAAGACCTCCACGACGCACTCGCCGGTCGTGTGGACGCGCCAGGCGTCCGCCTCGGCGATCTCCGTCACCGGGTCGGCGTCGCCCACCAGGACGTGGATCGGGCACTCCAGCTCGCGTCCCGCGCGGTGGCGGTACGTCTCGACCGCCGTGTAGTCGCCGCGGATCGCGGGCAGCACCATGCGCAGCAGCTCGTCGTCGCCCAGCACCGCGCTGTCGGTGCCGCTGAGCTCCTTGATGGCCGCGATCAGGCCGTCGTCGTCGCGCTGGTGGATGTATTCGATCCGCTGGGCGGACGGTGCGCGGCAGGCGGACGCGAACAGGCCCAGCGGCCGCGCGCCCCGCGCTTCGAGACGTAGGGCGACCTCGTAGCCGAGCGTCGCGCCCATGCTGTGGCCGAAGAGCGCCACCGGGCGGTCGAACCACGGGCCGAGGTCGTCGGCGATCGCGTCGGCCATGGTCCCGACGTCGTCGTGGCAACGCTCACTGAGGCGGTCCTGGCGGCCGGGGTACTGGACGGCGACGATGTCGGCGTCCAGCCCGGCAGCGGTGGCCGCGCGCGAGAACGGGAAGTAGGCCGTCGCCGACCCGCCCGCGTGCGGCAGGCAGACGAGCCGCACGGCGGCGTCGTCGGCCGCGTGGAAGCGCCGGATCCACCGGCTCGTTCTTTCGTTAACGGCAGTCACAGTTTCCGAAGTGTTCGGGGCTTTCCCCGCTCTGACAACCCCTAGCGAAACTGTGTCGGATTCACTCCGTTGGGTGACTTTAGATTGCGGTTGGCCCTGCTTAGGCGCCTGCTGCGAACGTCGTAGGGGCAGGAAGACAACCGCCTGCTTCGAGGAGCTTGCGATGGGCGCGATCTGGGGGCAGAACCGCCGTGAAAATCCGCAGGGGGCCTTGGCTTTTCTCGAGGACCTGCTGATCGAATGCGACGCCGGCGTGGGAGAGACGGTGCTGGTCGGTGGGGGACCGGCCAGCGGGAAGACACACTTGCAGCACCAGGTGGTGGTGCGGGCGAAGGAGCTGGGCATCGTCACGCTCGCCGCCGCCGGCGCCGCCGACGAGCGCGACGTGGACGGCGGGGTGATCGACCAGCTGCTGGCGAGCCCGCTGCTGCCGCCGTCGCTGATCGGGCACACCGCCGGCGGTGGCATCGACGAACGGATCGCCGCGCTGTGCAACGCGGTGCACCGGCTGGCCCGCGAACGCGCGGTGCTGGTGGCCGTCGACGACCTCCACCACGTGGACGAGACTTCGGCGCGGCTCCTGCTGCGCCTGCAGCGCCGGGCGCCGTCCGCCGCGCTGCTGCTGGTCCTGAACCACGCCGACGGGTCGTACGCGGACTCGCCGTTCACCTCGCTGCCGCACCGGCACGTGGAGCTGACGCCGCTGTCGGTCCAGGCCATCGCGGAGCTGGTGCCGGCCGGCGGTGCCGGGCTGCCCGAGCAGATCCACGAGCTGAGCGCCGGGAACCCGCTGCTGGTCCGGGCGCTGGTCGATGCCCACCGCGGCAGCACGGACACCGGCTCGGCGTACTCCGAGGCCGTGCAGCGGCTGCTGCACCGCTACGGCTCGCCGCTGCGCGAAGTAGCGACCGCGATCGCGGTGCTGGACAGCGACGTCACCACCGAGGCCGTGGCCATCGTCGCCGGGGTCGACCCGCTGGAGGCCGAGGCGTCCACCGGGCGGCTCGCCGAAGCGGGCCTGGTCGCGGGCGTCCGGTTCCGGCCGCCGGCCGCCGCCGCGGTGGTGGGCGGGCTGCGCGGGCCCGAGAAGGTCCGGCTGCACGAGCGCGCCGCCGAGGTGAAGCACGCACGCGGGCTGAGCCCGGCCGAAGTCGCCCGGCACCTCGTCGCCGCGGGGGAAGCGGAGGCCGACTGGGCGCTCCCGGTGCTGGTCGCCGCGGCGGAGCAGGTGATGCTCGGCGACGACATCGAGTTCGCCACCCGCTGCCTGAAGCTCGCCGCCTCGGTCGCGAAGGCACGGTGGGAGCAGCAGACGATCTCCCAGCTGCTCGCCAAGATCACCTGGCGCGTCAACCCGGCCGCCGCCGCGCCGCACCTGAGATCGTTGCGGGAGGCGGGTTCGCTGGACCGGTCCGACCGGATCGGGCTCGCCCGGCAGTCGCTGTGGCTCGGTGACCGGGACACCTTCGAGCGCTCGTTCGCCGCGCTCGAGCACGACGTCGAACCGCTCGACCCGCGTACCTCGGCTGAGCTCATCCTGGCCGGCTACTGGCACTACGGCGTCTCGACGACGACAGCCGACCCGGGCGATCCCTGGCTGCACACGGCGAACTCCCTGGCCGCGGTGTGGCGCACCGGGGGCACCGAGACGACTTCGGCGTGCGCGGAACGGATCCTGCAGAACTGCCGGCTCTCGGACACTTCGCTGGAAGCGCTGGCCACGGCGATCCTCGCGCTGGCCCACGACGACAAGGCCGACCGCGCGGAAGGCTGGTGCACCTCGCTCAGCGAGGAAGCCGAGTACCGGGGCGCGATCACGTGGAAGGCGATGCTCGACGCGATCGGCGCGAGCCTGCTGCTGCGCCGGGGCGACGTCGCCGGAGCCGTGGACCTCGGGAACCGGGCGCTGGCCATGCTGGACGCGCCGAACTGGGGCGTCGCGATCAGCTACCCGCTGGCGACGCTGCTGATCGCGCACACCGCGTCCGGGGCGTTCAAGGACGCGGCGGCGGTGCTGCGGCAGCCGCTGCCGGACGCGGCGTGGGCGACCCTGGGGGGCATCCGGTACCTGCGGGCCCGTGGGCACTTCCACCTGGCGACCAACCGCGGCCTGGCGGCCGTGAGCGATCTGCAGCAGTGCCGGCGGATCCTGCACGAGCAGGAGCTGGAGCTGCCGGCGGTCCTGCCGTGGCAGGCCGACCTCGCGGAGGCGAACCTGGGGCTGGGCAACACGGCCATCGCCGTCGAACTGGCCAAGCAGTCGCTGGCCGGCCCGGCCGACGTGTACTCGCGCGGGTCCGCCCTGCGGGTGCTGGCGCTCGCCGGCGACGCGGCGGCCCGCCCGGGGCTGCTGAACCGGGCGGCGGAGGCGTTCAAGGCGTCTGGCGACCGGCTGGAGCTGGCGAAGACGATGCGCACGATCAACCACCTGAGCCAGCGCGCGGAACGCGCCGGCAGCCTGGTGAAAACGGTGCAGGTGCCGCGCCAGGGCCGGTCCCGGCCGGCGGTTCCCCGCCCGGTGGCGCGCCCGGAGCCGGCGTCGCCGTCGGCGTCCGTGCTGAGCGAGGCGGAGCTGAGGGTGGCCGAGCTGGCCGTGGAGGGCCGCACGAACCGGCAGATCGCGGAGACGCTGTACATCACGGTGAGCACGGTGGAGCAGCACCTGACCCGCGTGTACCGCAAGCTCGGCGTCGCGGGCCGGGCCGCACTGGCCGGCGAGTTCGCCGACGCCGAGGGCGTGCAGTGAACGAGCTGCTCACCGAAGTCGAGTTGCGGGTCGCCGAGCTCGCCGCGGACGCGACGGAGATCGAGGCCATCGCGGAGGCGCTGAAAGTCGGGCCGGACGAGGCCGCCGGGCTCCTGGAGACGGTGTACCGCAAGCTGGGGCCGGCCGGGAGCGCATGAAAGACCCTTTCACCGCGTCCGACGCGGTGAAAGAGTCTTTCATGGCTTCTCGGCGCCGAGGAACCCCCCGAACGCGGCGAAGGCCACCCCGGGCGAACCGGGGTGGCCTTCAAAGCAACCAGCTCAGGAACCGCGCTGGTCCGCGACGACCGCCGCGATGATGTCGTCCAGCGTCCGCGTCGGCGAGAACCCGATCTGGCCCAACGCCTTCTCGCAGTTCGGGATGCGGCGCTGCATGTCCTCGTAACCGTCGCCGTAAGCCTCCTCGTACGGCACCTTCGCGATCGTGCTCGACGAGCCCGTCGCCGAGATCACGCGCTCGGCGAGCTGGGCGATCGTCGTCTGCTCGGTGCTGCCGAGGTTGAACACGTTGCTGTACGCCGTTTCGTCGGACAACAGGGCGACCAGCGCCGGCACGACATCGTGGACGTGGCAGAAGCACCGCGTCTGCTGGCCGTCGCCGAACACCGTGATCGGTTCGCCCGCCAGTGCCTGCTTGACGAAGCGCGGGATGACCATCCCGTACCGGCCGGTCTGGCGGGGGCCGACCGTGTTGAACGGGCGGACGATCACCGTGCGCAGGCCGTGCTCGACCGCGTACAGGTACGCGAACGTCTCGTCCAGCGCCTTCGCCTCGGCGTAGGACCAGCGGTTCTTCAGCGGCGAGCCGATGATCCGGTCGGCGTCCTCGGTGAGGCCGTCGGCGGTGTTCTTGCCGTAGATCTCGCTCGTCGAGGCGACCAGGATCGGGACGTCGTGCTGCAGCGCGGCGTCCAGCATGTTCTCCGTGCCGTGCAGGTTGGTGCGGAGGCTTTCCATCGTCTTGTCGAGGATGGTGAAGACGCCGACCGCGGCCGCGAGGTGGAAGATCGCGTCGATGCCGGCCATGCACGCCTCGACCGCCGAGGGGTCGGTCACCGAGCCGCGCACGAAGCGGAAGCCCGGGTTGTCCCGGAAGCCGGCGAGGTTGTCGAGCGTGCCGGTGCTGAGGTTGTCGAGCGCGACGACCTCGTGGCCGCGCTCCAGGAGGTGCTCGGTCAGGTGGGAGCCGATGAAACCGGCGCCGCCGGTGATGAGGTAACGCACGTCGTGTCCTCTCAGTTCGCGAAGAGCGAGGGGTCGAAGCGATAAGTGGCGTCGATGACGACCGGGCACTGCCCGAGCCAGTCGTACCCGTGGCCGGGCTGGATGGTGTGGATCAGCGCGACGTCCCACTCGTCGCCCTCCGGCTCGACGACGCTGTCCAGCTGGCCGCCGGTGACGCGGATGGTCGACACGAGCGGGTCGTGGTAGCCGACCTTCGCGCCCTTGGCCGCCAGCAGGTCGATGATGTCCAGCGCGGACGACGACCGGACGTCCTGGACGCCCGGCTTGTACGTTACGCCGACCACGAGCACGCGGGCGCCCGCGAGGCCCTTTCCGTTGCGGGACAACGTGCTGACCACGCGGTCGACGACCTGCTTGGGGCGTTCGGCGATGGCGTGCATGGCCTGGGTGACCAGCGGTGCGTTCTGCTGCGTCGCCCGCAGCTGCCAGAGCAGGTAGTGCGGGTCGCACGGGATGCAGTGGCCGCCGACGCCGGGGCCGGGGTGGAAGGCCATGAAGCCGTAGGGCTTGCTCGCCGCCGCGTCGATGACCTCGATCGGGTCGATCGAGAAGCCGTCGCTGATCTCCGCGAACTCGTTGGCCAGCGCGATGTTCACCGCGCGGAAGGTGTTCTCGTACAGCTTGGTCAGCTCGGCGACCTCCGCCGAGCTGACGCAGTGCACCGCCGGCGTCAGCAAGTTGATGACGCGCTGCGCCATCGCGGTGCACGCCGGCGTCACGCCGCCCAGGACACGCGGGGTCTCCTGCTGCGTGTGCGTGACGTTGCCGGGGTCGATGCGCTCTGGGCTGGACGCGACGAAGATGTCGCGGCCGACCTTGAACCCCTTGGCGACCAGCGGTTTCACCAGCAGCCGCCCGGCGGTGCCGACGTAGCTGGTGGAGGTGAGGATCAGCGTCTGGCCGGCCCGGGCGTGCGCGATCAGGGCCGTGCAGGCGCTCTCCAGCGGGCCGAGGTCGGGCATCAGGTACTCGTCCAGCCCGGTCGGCACGCACACCAGGACCGCGTCGGCCTCGGCCATCCGCGCCAGGTCGGCGGTGAGCTGGAAGTCCTCCTGGTGCACGGCTTTCTCCAGCCGGCGGTGGTCGGCCTCGATCAGGTCGACCTCGCCGGAGCGGATCGAGTCGAGGCGGTTCTGCGAAAGGTCGATGCCGATGATCCCGACACCGCTCTCGTGCAGGCCGAGCGCGGTCGGCAGCCCGACGTACCCCATCCCGATCACCGCGACGGAGGTCAGCTCGTTCAGCTCGGCCAGGATTTCGTGTTCAGCGACAGTACTCGTCATTGCGGTTCACCCGTCTCTTGCACATAAAAGGTGGTGAGGGGCGGTGTCAGTGCACGGCCCGGACGATTTCGAAAGCCTCGGCGAGGCCGGTGGAGATCTGCGAACCGCGGTACTCCGCCAGGGCGCGGACCCCGCGTTCGCTGCGCGGATGGGGCCAAGGCTCGAGTTCCTTGCCGTACGCCCGCAACGCTTCGATCTTGCGCTCGACGTGCGTCTCCTCGAGGCGCTGCCAGCAGTTGGGGCGGAAGGCGACCGGCAGCCCGGACGCCTCGCCGACGTCGGTGGCCGAGCGGATCTCGAAGGTCCGCACCTCCTGCACGCTGCCCTTGCCCGGCCGGCCCGCCACCCGGGCGGCGCGGCTGACCAGCGCGTGGTCGGTGCTCAGGTCGCACATGCTCGTGGTGAAGATCGTGTCGGGCTCGAAGTCCCGGACCTCGTTCTCCACCGTCCGGTTGAGCTCGAGGTGGCTGACGGTGTCGAGGCGGTTGTCGCCGAACTCGTGGATGCGCACGCGTTCGATGCCCAGGGTCTTCGCGGCCAGCTCGATCGCGGCGGTGCGGTTGACGACACCGGCGCCGTTGGCCGACCGCGAGCCGTCGTCGTTGGTCAGGATGCAGAGCGCGATCGTCACGCCCTCATCGGCGAGCCGCGCGATGGTGCCGCCCGCGCCGAGCGTCTCGTCGTCGCCGTGCGCTCCCACGACCAGCAGCTTGCTTATTTTCCTGCGCATAACGGATCCCCAGTCTTGGTGCTGATGGAAGTGCCGTCGCACGGCATCGCGAGCAACAGAAGTGTCTTCCGGAAATCTGACACCGCCGACCAGGACCGACAACCCCTAAAGACCGTCTAAAGCGGACCTTGGCGGGGGCGCGGACGGCCGGCCTAGGGGCGGGATTCCCGTGTCATCCGGGGCCTTTAGGGGTGGGTGCGCCCGCGGCGCGCTCGTATCGTCAGCTCCATTGCTGTGGGGGCGCGCGCGATCCCCCTTTCCAGCGCAGGCGACGTGGAAGGAAAGAGGACTCGTGGGCAACTCCGAAGACAAGCTGGTCGGTGCGCTCCGTGCCTCCCTCAAGGAGAGCGAGCGGCTGCGCGAGAAGAACCGGCGGCTGACCGACGCCGCGCGGGAACCGATCGCGATCATCGGCATGGCCTGCCGGTTCCCGGGCGGCGCCACGTCCCCGGAGGAGCTCTGGCGCCTGCTGGACGGCGGCATCGACGCGATCGGTGAGTTCCCCGCGAACCGCGGCTGGGACCTGGAACGCCTCTACGACCCGAGCGGTGAGCGTGCGGGCTCGAGCTACGTGCGCGAAGGCGGCTTCCTCCACGACGCCCTGGACTTCGACGCCGACCTCTTCGGCATCAGCCCGCGCGAGGCTCTGCTCATGGACCCGCAGCAGCGGCTCCTCCTGGAAACCTCCTGGGAAGCCTTCGAACGCGCCGGCATCGCGCCGCATTCGGTGAAGGGCAGCGCCACCGGCGTCTTCGCCGGCACGATGTACCACAACTACCAGGGCAGCTACGGCTCGTCCGGTGTCATCTCCGGCCGGCTCGCCTACACCTTCGGCCTGGAAGGGCCCGCGGTCACCATCGACACGGCCTGCTCGTCCTCGCTCGTCGCGCTGCACATGGCGGTGCAGGCGCTGCGCAGCGGCGAGTGCTCGCTCGCCCTCGCGGGCGGCGTCTCGGTGATGTCGACGCCGCGCACGTTCGTCGAGTTCAGCCTCGACGGCACGCTCGCCCGCAGTGCCCGCTGCCGCGCGTTCGCCGACTCCGCCGACGGCACCGGCTGGTCCGAGGGCTGCGGGATGCTGCTGGTGGAAAAGCTTTCCGACGCTCGCCGCAACGGCCACCCGGTGCTCGCGATCGTCCGCGGCACCGCGATCAACCAGGACGGCGCGTCCAACGGCATGACCGCGCCCAACGGTCCCGCGCAGCAGCGCGTGATCCGCCAGGCGCTCGCCAACGCCCGCGTCAGCCCCGACGAGGTCGACGTCGTCGAGGCGCACGGCACCGCCACCAAGCTCGGCGACCCCATCGAGGCCGGCGCGCTGCTCGCCACCTACGGCCAGGGCCGCCCCGAGAACTCGCCGCTGTGGCTGGGTTCGGTGAAGTCCAACGTCGGCCACACGCAGGCCGCGTCCGGCGTCGCCGGCGTGCTGAAGATCGTCCTGTCCCTGAACAACGGGGTGCTGCCGCAGACGCTGCACGTCGACCAGCCGACCCGGCAGGTCGACTGGAGCGCCGGGCAGGTCGAGCTGCTCACCGAGCGGCGACCCTGGGAGCGCAACGGCCACCCGCGCCGCGGCGCCGTCTCGTGCTTCGGCCTGAGCGGCACCAACGCCCACGTCATCCTCGAAGAGGCCCCGGACCCCGAAGACACCGCCGAGGAGACGCCGCGCGACGACGCCGCGATCCCGTTCGTGCTGTCCGGCCGGACGCCGCAGGCGCTGCGGGCGCAGGCCACGCGGCTGCTCGCGGACCTCGACGGGAACCCCGCGGAGCCGCTCGACATCGCCCGCACGCTGGCCGCCGGGCGCACGCACCTCGACCACCGCGCCGCCGTCGTGGCGAGCGACCGCGACGAGCTCCTCGCCGCGCTGCGCGCGTTCGCCGACGGCGAGCCGGGCGCGCTGACCGGCGTCGCCCGCGGGGAGACGAACACCGCGTTCCTGTTCTCCGGCCAGGGTTCCCAGCGTCCCGGTATGGGCTCGGTCCTCGCCGCGAAGTACCCGGTGTTCGCCCAGGCGTACGCCGAGACCTGCACCGAGCTCGACCAGCACCTCGACCGCCCGATCCGCGAAGTGATCGACACCGACGCGGACGCCCTGTCACAGACGCAGAACACGCAAGCCGCCCTGTTCGCCTTCGAGGTCGCGCTGTTCCGGCTCGTCGAGTCGTGGGGCCTGGTCCCGGACGCGGTGTGCGGCCACTCCATCGGCGAGCTCGCGGCGGCCCACTGCGCCGGCGTGCTCTCCCTCGCCGACGCGGCGAAGCTGGTCGCCGCCCGCGGCCGGCTGATGCAGGCGCTGCCCACCGGCGGCGCGATGGTCGCGGTCGAGGGCACGGCCGACGAGGTCGCCGCCTACGATCCACAAGGGACAGTCGACGTCGCCGCCGTCAACGGCCCGCGTTCCGTCGTCATCTCCGGCGACGAAGACGCGGTCATCGCGATCGGGGACAAGTTCGTCGACGCGGGACGCCGGACGACGCGGCTGAAGGTTTCGCACGCGTTCCACTCGCGGCTGATGGACCCGATGCTCGCCGATTTCCGCGCCGTGGCAAGGAGTCTCACTTACGCGCAGCCCGAGCTGACCGTCGTCTCGAGCGTCACCGGCGCCGAGGTCTCCGCCGAGCTGACCGATCCCGAGTACTGGGTGACCAACGTCCGGCAGCCGGTCCGGTTCGCCGACGCCGTGCGCGCGCTGGCCGCCGAGGGCGTCAACCGGTTCCTGGAGCTGGGCCCGGACGCGCCGCTGACCGCCGCCGTCCCGCAGTCCGCCGACACCGCGGTCGCCGTCGCGGCCCAGCGCCGGGACGTCCCCGAGGACGTCGCCGTCGCCACCGCCCTCGCCACCCTGCACGTCCGCGGTGTCGCGGCGGACTGGGCCGCGCACTTCGCCGCCCGCGGCGCGGGCCAGGCGGCCCTGCCGACCTACGCCTTCCAGAACCAGCGGTACTGGCTGGAGGTGTCGAACGAGTCCGGCGACGTCTCCTCGATCGGCCTCGACCCGGTCGACCACCCGCTGCTCGGCGCGGCCACCCTGCTGGCCGACGCCGACGGCGTGGTGCTGTCCGGCCGGATCTCCGCCACCACCCACCCGTGGCTCAACGACCACGTCGTCGGCGGCGCGATCATGCTGCCCGGTACCGCTTTCGTCGAGCTGGCCGTCCGCGCCGGCGACGAGGTCGGCTGCGGCCGCGTCCGCGACCTGACCCTGCACGCCCCGCTGGTGCTGCCCGCGAAGGGCGCCGCGCGGATCCAGGTGCGGATCGGCAAGCCCGCCGCCGACGGGTCCCGCCCGATCGGCGTCCACTCGCGACCGGACGACCTCGCCGCCACCGGCGGCTGGACCCGGCACGCCGACGGCACGCTCGCCCCCGCCACGGCCGGCACCGCGTTCGACCTGAGCGCGTGGCCGCCCGCCGGGGCCGAGGTCGTCGACATCGACGGCATGTACGACCTGCTGGCCGAGTCCGGCATGGCCTACGGCCCGGTCTTCCAGGGCCTGCGCGCGGCCTGGCGGGCCGGCGAGGACATCTACGCCGAAGTCGCCCTGCCCGAGCAGGACCGGCTCGGCGCCGAGGCGTTCGGCCTGCACCCCGCGGTCTTCGACGCGTCGCTGCACGCCGTCGGCCTGAGCAGTGCCGCGGGGGAGGGCACCACGCTGCCGTACTCGTGGTCCGACGTCGAGCTGCTGGCCGCGGGCGCGGCTTCGCTGCGGGTGCACGTCCGTCCGGCCGGGCCGCTGACGGTCGAGCTGCGGCTGGCCGACTCGGCCGGGGCGCCGGTCGCCCGCGTCGGCGCGCTGGGGCTGCGCCGGATCAGCGAGGAACAGCTCGCCGCGGCCCGCGCGAAGCCCGGTGGCACCGACTCCCTCTACCGGGTCGACTGGGTGCCGGCGACGCTGCCGGACGTCTCCGAAGCGCCGGACCTCACCGTGTACGAGGTCAAGCCGGGAACGACCGCCGCGGCAGCGAAGAAGGCCGTCCACAGTGCCCTGTCCGAGATCCAGGAGTGGTCGGCCGCGAACGCGTCCGGCCTGCTGATCGTCGTGACCGCCGCCGACCTGGCCGGCGCTGCCGTCGCCGGGCTCGTCCGCTCGGCCCAGGTCGAGAACCCGGGCCGGATCGTGCTCGTCGAAGGCACCGCGACGCCGGAGCAGCTCGCCGCGATCTCCGCCGCCGACGAGACCTCGGTCCGCGTCGCCGAAGACAAGGTGACCGTGCCGCGGCTGGCCCGCGCCGTGCCCGAGGCCGCCGAAACGCCCGACTGGGGCACGGTGCTGCTCTCCGGCGGTACCGGCGCGCTGGGCAAGCTCGTCGCGAAGCACCTCGTGCGGCAGCACGGCGTCAAGAACCTCGTGCTCGTGAGCCGCCGGGGACCGGACGCCGCCGGCGCACCGGAGCTGGTGGCCGAGCTGGCCGAGCTGGGCGCCGAGGCGACCGTCGTGGCCGCCGACCTCGCGAACCGCACGAAGGTCCGTGCCCTGCTGAAGAAGTACCCGGTGAACTCGGTCGTCCACGCCGCCGGTGTGCTCGACGACGGCGTCCTCGCCTCGATGACACCTGAGCGCATCGACGGCGTCTTCGACCCGAAGGCCCTGGCCGCCTGGCACCTGCACGAGCTGGCCGGCGACCTCACCGCGTTCGTCACGTTCTCCTCGGCCGCCGGTGTGCTCGGCGCGCCGGGCCAGGCCAACTACGCCGCCGCCAACGCCTTCCTGGACGCGCTCACCGAGGTGCGCCGCGCCGAGGGCAAGCCGGCGCACTCGCTGGCGTGGGGCATGTGGGAGTCGTCGGCCGGCATGGCCGGGGAGACCCACGGCAAGCGCGGCCTCGGCGCCTTCGGCGTCGACGAGGGCCTGGCGCTGTTCGACGCCGCGGTCGGCGCGGCGGGCGACCTGTACGTCCCGATCAAGCTCGACCTGCCCGCGTGGCGCGACGCCGGTGGCGTCCCCGACCTGCTGCGCGGCCTCGTCCCGGCGTCCCGTCGGACGGTGTCCGACCGCGACGCGGGCGCGAACTCGTTACTGGGCAAGCTGATCCGGCTGCCCGCCGAGAAGCGCCTCGACCACCTGCTCGACCTGGTGGTCCAGCACTCGGCCGCGGTCCTCGGCCACGGCTCGGCCGACCTGGTCGACGCCGACCGCGCGTTCAAGGACCTCGGGTTCGACTCGCTGACCGCGGTCGAGCTGCGCAACGCGCTCAACGAGGCCACCGGCCTGAGCCTGACCGCGACACTCGTCTTCGACTACCCGACCGCGGGCGACCTCGCGGCACACCTGCACGAGTCGCTGCTGGGCGAACTCGGCGACGCGGGGGAGCCCCAGGAAACCGTCGTCGTCGCGAGCACCGACGAGCCGATCGCGATCGTCGGCATGGCCTGCCGGTTCCCCGGCGGCGTCACCACCCCGGACGAGCTGTGGGACCTGGTGGTGGCCGGCCGCGACGGCACTTCGCGGTTCCCGGAAGACCGCTCGTGGGACCTCGACTACTGGCTCGGCATGGCGGCGGCCTCGGGCAAGGAGCCCAACGGCGGGTTCGTCACCGGCGCCACCGACTTCGACGCCGGCTTCTTCGGCATCAGCCCGAACGAAGCCGTGATGATGGACCCGCAGCAGCGGATGCTCCTCGAAGCGTGCTGGGAGGCGTGCGAGTCCGCGGGCATCGACCCGTTGTCACTCAAGGGAACCGACACCGGCGTGTTCGCCGGCGTGATGCAGTCCGACTACGACCCGGGCCCGCTCGGCACGGTCGAGCACAACGGCCTGTTCCGCGGCTCCGGCGCGCTCGGCAGCGTCGTGTCCGGCCGGGTCGCCTACACCTACGGGCTGGAAGGCCCCGCGGTGTCGATCGACACCGCCTGCTCGTCATCGCTGGTGGCGCTGCACCTGGCCGTCCAGGCGCTGCGGCAGGGCGACTGCTCGCTGGCCCTGGCCGGCGGCGTGGCCGCGCTGGTCTCGCCGGAACCGTTCGTGCACTTCGACAACAGCGGCACCGCCACCGACGGCCGGACGAAGGCCTACTCGGCGGCGGCAGACGGCGTGGGCTGGGCCGAAGGCGTCGGCCTGCTGGTCGTCGAGCGGCTGTCCGACGCCCGGCGCAACGGCCACGAGGTCCTCGCCGTGGTCCGCTCCAGCGCGGTCAACTCCGACGGCGCGTCCAACGGGCTCACCGCCCCGAACGGCCCGTCGCAGGAACGCGTGATCAAGCGCGCACTGAAGCTCGCCGGCCTGACGACGTCCGAAGTGGACGCGGTCGAGGGCCACGGCACCGGCACCACGCTGGGCGACCCGATCGAGGCCAACGCGCTGCTCGCCACCTACGGCCGGGACCGGTCCGAGGACGAGCCGCTGTGGCTGGGGTCGGTCAAGTCGAACATCGGGCACGCGCAGGCCGCGGCCGGCGTCGCGGGCGTGATCAAGATGATCCTCGCGATGCGCCACGGCGAGCTGCCGATGACCCGCCACGGCGACGACCCGTCGCCGCACGTCGACTGGTCCGCGGGCGCCGTGCGGCTGCTCGCCGAGACGATCCCGTGGCCCGACCGGGGGCGGCCGCGCCGCGCCGGCGTGTCGGCCTTCGGCTACAGCGGCACCAACGCGCACGTGATCCTGGAGCAGGCACCGCCGGCCGAAGCGGTCGAGCCCGTGCGTGCCGCGGGGGAGCGGCCCTCGGCGCTGCCGCCGTGGCTGCTGACCGCGCGCACCCCGGAGGCCCTGCCGCTGCAGGCCGCCGCGCTGCTGACCCACCTTTCCGAGAACCCGGAGCTGGACCCCCTGGACGTCGGCTTCTCCCTGGCCGTGCGCGAACCGGTGCTGCCTTACCGCGCCGCGGTGGCCGGGGACGACCGCGCCGAGCTGATCGCCGGGCTCACCGCACTGGCCGCGGGCGACGACTCGCCCGCCGTCGTGCGGGGGACCGCCCGCGGCGGCCGGACGGCGTTCCTGTTCCCCGGGCAGGGCACCCAGCGGCCCGGCATGGGCCGCGAGCTGTGCGCCGCGTTCGGCGTTTTCGAGCACTCCTTCACGCAGACGAGCGCGTTGTTCGACGGCCACCTCGGCCGGTCGCTGCGGCAGGTCATGTTCGCCGAGGAAGGCACGGCCGACGCCCAGTTGCTCGACCGGACGGCGTTCACCCAGGCCGCGCTCTTCACCATGCAGGTCGCCCTCTACCGCCTGGTCGAGTCGTGGGGCCTGCGTCCCGATGTGCTGATGGGGCACTCCGTCGGCGAGATCGCCGCGGCCCACGTCTCCGGGGTGCTTTCGCTGAAGGACGCGGTGAAGCTCGTCGCCCACCGCGGCCAGCTCATGCAGGAGCTTTCCGGCGGTGCCGTCGTCGCGGTCGAAGCCGTCGAGGACGAGGTGACGCCGCTGCTCACCGCCGCCTGCGGGATCGCGGCGATCAACGGACCCACGTCGCTCGTGGTTTCCGGCGCGGAGACCGACGTGCTCGCGATCGCCGAGCACTTCACGGCGCAGGGCCGCCGCACCAAGCGGCTGGTGATCAGCCAGGCGATCCACTCGCCGCTGCTCGACGAGATCCTGGACGAGCTGCGCGAGATCGCCGAGGAGCTCACCTACGAGCCCGCCCGGATCCCGATCGTGTCCACAGTGGACGGCGCTGCGGTGGACCCGGAACGCTGGACCGACCCGGAGTACTGGGTGGCCAACTGCCGGCAGTCCGTCCGGTTCCTCGACGGCGTCCACGCCCTCGAGGCCGCGGGAGTCAGCCGGTACGTCGAGCTCGGCACCGACGGCACCCTCGCCGCGATGACCCAGAGCTGCCTGGCCGGGGACCCGCGCGACGCCGTGGTGATCCCGCTGCGGGCCAAGACGCAGGCGGAGGTCCGGGGCGCGCAGCTGGCCGCGGGCCGGTTCTTCGCCCACGGCCTGGGCCTGACCGGCGCGAAGCTGTTCCGCGGCGCCGAGCGTGTCGCGTTGCCGCCGTACGCGTTCCACCGCAGCCGCTACTGGCCGGACGTCGACATGGAAGCCCTGCACGCCACCGGTGACCTCACCGCGACCGGGCTCGACTCGACCGAGCACCCGCTGGTCTCCGCCGCGCTCGCGGTGGCGGGCTCCACGCAGGTGGTGCTGACCGGGCAGATTTCGGTGTACACGCACCCGTGGCTGGCCGACCACACCGTCGGGGGCACGATCATCTTCCCCGGCGCGGGTTTCGTGGAGCTGGCCGTGCGGGCCGGGGACGAAGCCGGCTGCCCGCGGCTCGACGAGCTGACCCTGGAAGCACCGCTGGTGCTGCCGGAGCTGGGCAAGGTGCGGCTGCAGGTCGTCGTCGACGAGCCGGACGCTGCCGGCCACCGCGCGGTCTCCGTGTACTCGCAGACCGACACCGACGACCCCTGGGTCCGGCACGCGGCGGGCCGACTGGCGCCCGCTGCCGGCGCGGAGCCGGCCGGGCTGACGGCCTGGCCGCCCGCCGGTGCCGAACCGCTGAACCTGGACGGGCTCTACGAAGGATTCGCCGCCGCCGGACTCGGCTACGGGCCCGCGTTCCAAGGCCTGAGCGCGGCCTGGAGCCGCGACGGCGAGGTGTTCGCCGAGGTCGTCCCGGCCGACGCCGGGACCGCCGGGTTCGGGCTGCACCCGGCCGTCTTCGACGCCGCGCTGCACGCGATCGGCCTCTGCGACGCCGTGACGGTCGCGGGCGGGCTGCCCTTCGCGTGGACGGGGGTCGAGCTGCACGCGGCGGGGGCGTCCCGGCTGCGGGTGCGGGTCGTCCCGCTCGGCGCCGACTCCGTCTCGCTCGAGCTGGCGGACCAGACCGGCCGCCCAGTCGCTTCGGTGGGCTCGCTCGTGCTGCGGGCCGGGGCGACGGGCGTTTCGGTGGTCCGCCCGCCCAAGTCACTCCACGGCTGGGCGTGGCAGCCGGTCCCCGTGCCCGCCGGCCCGGTGTCCGACGTCGAGATCCTCGATCTGCTCACCACGGACTCGGTGACGGACACCCTGGCCCGGGCGCTCGACCGGGTGCGGGAACGGCTGAGCGGGTCGCAGGCCACGATGGTGGTGGTCACCCGCGGCGCGGTCGCGCTCGACGGCGAAGACGTCACCGACCTGGCCGGTGCGTCAGTGTGGGGCCTGATCCGCTCCGCGCAGTCGGAAAACCCGGGCCGGTTCGTGCTCGCCGACATCGACGACCACGCCGGTTCGGCGGCCCTGCTGCCGCGGCTCGCGGCCGCCGGGGAACCGCAGCTCGTCGTCCGCAACGGCGTCGCGTACGGCGGGCGGCTGACGCGCCTCGCGCCGTCGTCCGACGCCCCCGCGACGACGTTCGACGCCGACGGCACCACGCTCGTCACCGGCGCCACCGGCGCGCTCGGCTCCCAGCTGGTGCGCCACCTGGTCACCGAGCACGGCGTGCGGAACCTGCTGCTCGTCAGCCGCCGCGGTGCGGCACCCGGCCAGGTCGAGGAGCTGACCGAGCTGGGCGCTTCCGTCACAGTCGCCGCTTGCGACGCCGCCGATGCCGGCGCACTCGAAGGCGTGCTCGCCGCGATCCCGGCCGAGCACCCGCTGACCGCGGTCGTGCACCTGGCCGCGGTCGTGGACGACGCGACCCTCCCGTCGCTGACCCGCGACCGGCTGGCCGCGGTCCTGCGGCCGAAGGTCGACGCCGCGCTCAACCTCCACCGGCTGACGTCGAACTTGGGTGCGTTCGTGCTCTTCTCGTCCGTCGCCGGGCTCTTGGGCAACGCCGGCCAGGGCGCTTACGCCGCTGCCAACAGCTTCCTGGACGGGCTGGCCGCGCACCGTCGCGCTCAGGGCGTTCCGGCGCAGTCCCTCGCGTGGGGGCTGTGGGACGCCACCGCGACGCTGTCGGAGGCCGACCGGGCGCGGATGGCGCGCACCGGCCTGTCACCACTGTCCACAGAGGAAGGCCTGGCGCTGTTCGACGCGGCGTCCGCCCGGCCCGAAGCCTTGCTGGTGCCGATGAAGGTGGACACGGCTTCGGAATCCGGCGACGTCCCGCCGGCCTTCCGGGCACTGGTTCCGCCCACGCGGCGGACGGCTTCGCGGGCGGAGGGCGGTCCGACGCTCAAGGAGCGTCTGGCCGGGCTCGAGCCGCTGCAACGGGAACGGGCCGTGCTCGACCTGGTCCTCGACCGGACCGCGGGCCTGCTCGGCTACTCCGGCGGCAGCGCGATCGAGGCGCAGCGGCACTTCCTCGAGTCCGGTTTGGACTCACTGACCGCCGTCGAACTGCGCAACGGGCTCAACGAGGACACCGGGCTGCGGCTGCCGCCGACGGTCGTCTTCGACCACCAGACCCCGGCGGGGCTGGCCGCCCACCTGCTGTCCGAACTGGACGGTTCCGGGCCGGCCCCCGAACCGGCCGGCGAACCCGACGCGCTGGCGGACGTGTTCGCCGACGCGGTGCGGGCCGGGCGCGTGCAGGACGGGCTGAGCATGCTGGCCGCGGTGGCGAACCTCCGCCCGGCGTTCACCTCGTCCGCCGACATCGACGGCCTGCCGGCCCCGGTGCGGCTGAAGGAGGGCACGGCCGGGGCGCAGCTGTTCTGCTTCAGCACGCCGGTCGCGACCGGCGGTGTCTACCAGTACGCGAAGCTGGCCGCCGGGTTCGACGACGGCCGGGAGCTCCACGCCGTGCCGATGCCCGGTTTCCTGCCGGGAGAAGCCCTTCCGGCGACCCCGGAGGCGATCGTCGAGGTGCTGGCGGAGAGCCTGCGCAAGTCCGCCGGCGACCGGCCGTTCGCGCTGCTCGGGTACTCCTCGGCGGGCATCCTGGTGCACGCCGTGGCGGAGTGCCTGGAGCGCGGCGGCACCCCGGCCGCGGGCATCGTGCTCCTGGACACGTACGTGATCAACGGCGACGACGCGATCGGCGACGGCGCGGCGGACCTGGCGAAGGGCATGCTGGCGAACGAGTCGCAGTACGGCTCCTTCGACCGGGCGAAGCTGACGGCGATGGCCCGGTACATGGACCTGTTGCCCAGCATCGCGATCGGCGGCATCGAGACGCCGTCGCTGCTGGTCCGCGCCGGGGAGGCGTTCGACGCGGAGGCCCGCAACTGGCAGACGACGTGGTCACACGCCGACGAGGTCCGCACGGCGAAGGGGCACCACTTCACGCTGATCGACACCGACGCGCCTACGACGGCCGCCACGGTGGCCAAGTGGCTCGCGGGCCTGGACTGACGGCCGCCGGACGGCATGAAAGACTCTTTCACCGCGTCCGACGCGGTGAAAGAGTCTTTCATGCCACGGGTTCCGGCCGGGCGGCTCAGAAGATGCTCGCCATCCCGGCCACACCGGCCAGCACGGGCTCGAGCCCGGCGCTCAGGAACGCCTCGCGGTCCTCGGCGGTGACCGGGTACCGGCCGTCGGACACCAAGGCTGCCAGCTCGGCAGAGTCGTGACGGGCCAGGTTGGGCGAAAGGTGATCGCGCACGGCCTCGGCCTCGGCGGCCGTCGCCGGGGAGGCCAACCGGATCGCCGCCGCCGTGGCGAACCCCCGCACCATCGTCTCGCAGCCGAGCAGATGCTCGCCGCGGACGCCCGCCGCGGCGCACGCGCGCAGGAGGAGCTCGGTCCACGCCAGGCGGTTCGGGGTCACCGGGTCGCCGCGCATCGGCAGGTCCAGCAGCCAGGTGCGGCTCAGCAGGCGGTCGAGCACCGCCCGCGTCCAGTCGCGGACGTCGGCGCGCCAGTCGCCCGACGACGCCAGGCCCGGGGCCGGCGGGCCCCAGCCCGCGTCGGCGAGCAGGACCGTCAGCTCCTCCTTGGAGCTGACGTAGCGGTACAGCGCGTTGGTCGTCACGCCCACCTCGTGGGCGATGTTCGGGAGCGAGGCGTTCCCGACGCCCTCGGCGTCGGCGAGCCCCACGGCCGCCGCGACGATCTGGTCCACCGAGTGCGACGGCTTGGGCCCGCGGCGCGGCGGTGGCGTGCCGCCCCAGGCCAGTGTCATCCCGGGGGGCAGCTCCGGTGTGGTGTCCCTGTCCAGCATGGTGCGTCTTCCCTGGCGAGTGCTCCGGCAGTAAACTGTGAGAGTCTTACACTGATTTGGGCGGAGGGCGAGCGATCGTGAGCGAGAACAGGCCGGTGGCCACGGCCGTCGGCCGGCTCCTGTGGCCGGAGCGTACGCGGGTCACCGAGCTGGATCGCAAGCTCGCCGTCACGCGGATCGAGCACGACCGCGCCGAGGGCCGGGGCGAAGACGCCGAGGTCAGGCTGGCCCGCGTGCGGGTCGCCACCACCCACGCGGAGCTGGACAGCGCCGTCTCCGGCCGGTCCGGATCCTCGGTGCCGCCGATCCTGGAGGCCGCCCCGCGGGTCGGGCTGGCCGTCTGGGTTCTGGTGAGCCTGGTCAACGTCGCGGTCTACCTGATCATGGGCATGGTCAGCGGCCAGTGGGACGGGCCGTGGGTGCTGTGGCCGGTGCTCGGCGGCGGCCTGCTGGTGCTGGGCCTGTGGTCCACGCGGGAGCGGGACCGCCGGATGCGCCTCGGCGACGGGTGAACCGCAACCCCTGATCCCGCTCGCAGGGGTCCGGGTTCCCCTCAGGCCGGTACTGGGCTAAACTGTGCAACCCATACACAGATTTGTTCGTACCTGAGATCGGGGGCCGAGATGGCCGAGACGACAGACGGTTCCACGGCCGGGGGGCGCACGGCACTGAAAGTGGTCACGATCGTGTGGCTCGCCGGCACCGGCATTCACCTGCTGATCTGGCTGATCATGTGCTTCGCGACGCTCAGCCTGCACTCGCCGTTCTTCATCTGGCCGCTGATCGGCGGCGCGGTCATCGTGGTGCCCTGGTACCTCGCGACCCGCAACCGCTCGAGTGAACGGATCGCGCGGGGATGACGACCATGACGACCACCGGGTCGCCCGTCCGGCTGGACTCGGTGAAGAAGACGTACGGGCGCGGCGAGAGCGCTGTGGTCGCGCTCGCCGGGGTCAGCGTGGAGTTCCCCGCCGGGAGCTTCACCGCGGTGATGGGCCCGTCGGGGTCCGGCAAGAGCACCCTGCTGCACTGCGCCGCCGGGCTCGACCGGCCCGACCAGGGCAGCGTCACGCTCGTCGGCGTCGACCTCAAGGGCCGCAACGAAACCCAGCTGACCGAACTGCGCCGCGAGCACGTGGCGTTCGTGTTCCAGTCCTTCAACCTGATGCCCGCGCTCAACGTCGAGGAGAACATCACCCTCCCGATGCTGCTGGCGGGCAAGGAACCGGACCGGGCGTGGATCGCCCAGGTCGTCGAGCGGGTGGGCCTGTCGCAGCGGGTCCGGCACCGTCCCGGCGAGCTGTCCGGTGGCCAGCAGCAGCGCGTGGCGATCGCCCGCGCGCTCGCCGGTCGCTCGGCGGTGACCTTCGCCGACGAACCGACCGGTGCGCTCGACACGACCACCGCGCTCGAGGTCCTCGGGCTGCTGCGCGAGCTGGCCGACGCCGGGCAGACGATCGTCATGGTCACCCACGACCCGGTCGCCGCGTCGTTCGCCGACGAGGTGCTCTTCCTGGTCGACGGGCAGATCGTGACCAAGATGGCCACCCCGGCCGTCGAGATGGTGGCGGCGGAGCTGGCGCGTCTCGGTGCCCGCGCCAAGCAGGCGAGGGGGCAGCAGTGAGCCCGCGGCGGGTGGTCCTGCGGATGGCGCTGGCCAGCCTGCGGTTCCGCGCGGCCGCCTCGCTGGCGACGTTCGTCGCGGTCCTGGTCGGCTGCTCGCTGCTGATCGCGTGCGGTGGCCTGTTCGAAACCGCGCTGTCGCTGCACTCCCAGCCGCAGCGGCTCGCGGGCGCGCCGGTCGTGGTGACCGGTTCGGCCGGGTTCAAGCTGCCGGACGAGGAGTCGCAGGTCGTTCCCTACGGGGAGCGTTCGGGCATCCCGGCCGGCCAGCTGGCCCAGCTCGCGTCCGTGCCGGGCGTGCGGCAGGTCGTGCCGGACACCACCTTCGCCGCGGTCGTCGTCACCGCGTCCGGGCCGCAGAGCGCCGACGCTCCGCTGGCCGGGCACGGGTGGGACTCGGCCGCGCTGGCGCCCTACTCCCTTGTGGACGGTTCGCAGCCGCGCGCCACGGGGCAGGTCGTGCTCGACGAAGCTTCGGCCGCGACGGCCGGTGTCCGCACCGGGGGCCAGGTGCCCATCGCCGTGAACGGCGCGCCGCCGCGGGACTTCGTGGTCGTCGGTGTCGCGCACGCGGACACGACCGGTCCCGCCTTGTTCTTCTCGCCCGCCGACGCCCAGCAGTTCTCGGTGCACCCCGGCACGGTCGACCTGGCCGGGATCTACCCGGCGGACGGCGTCGACGCCGGTGAGCTCGCCGCCCGGATCGCCGAGAAGGTGCCCGGGCTGAACGTGCTGACCGGCGCGGACCGCGGGTCCGCCGAGTTCCCCGGCATCGACGGGGCCCAGCTGCCGCTGATCCTGCTCGCCGGCGTGTTCGGCGGCATGGTCCTGGTGGTCATGGCGCTCGTGGTGTCGGCGACGATCAGCCTCACCGTGCGCCAGCGGCAGCAGGAGCTCGCGCTGCTGCGGGCCACCGGCGCGACCCCGCGTCAGGTGCACCGCATGGTGCTCGCCGAGACGATGGTGGTGGCGGCTTTCGGCGCCCTCTTCGGGCTGGCCGGCGGCCGCTTCATCGGCGCGGAGATCTTCAGTTTCACCACGGGCAACGGGATGCTCCCGCCCCAGCTGGAGTTTCAGCAGGGGATCATCGCCTTCGGCGGCGGTCTCGTGCTCTCGCTCGGCATCTCGTTCGCCGCCGCGTGGTTCGCCGCGCTGCCGGCGGCGCGGGCCCGGCCGCTGCAGGCGCTCGCCGAGGCGTCCATCCCGCCCGCGAAGGTGAACGACGTGCGCCGCTTCGGCGCGAAGGTGTTCGCCGGGGTCACCGTGCTGCTCGCCGTGGCGACCCTGTTCATGCCGGTGGACATCGCGTCGGCCGTGTGCGGTCCCGCCGTCCTCACCGGTTCGATCGCGGTCGCGCTGATCGGCCCGGAGCTGATGGCGTTCGTCGCCACGCGCTTCGGCCCGCTGATCCGGCGGGTCGGCGGCCGGGACGCGGTGCTCGCGGTGATCAACTCGCGGACCCGGGCGGTGGCGTTCGCCGCCGTGCTGACGCCGATCACCCTGGCCACCGCGGTCGCGCTCGGGAACGTGTACGCCCAAACCACGCAGCAGCACGCCATCATCGGTGCCTACGCCGACCAGCTGCAGGCCGACGCGGTGGTGACCAGCGGTACCGGCGCGGTCTCGCCCGCGCTGGCCGACGCCGTCCGGCAGGCGCCGGGCGTCGGGTCGGTGTCGCCGCTGGTGACCAGTCAGGGCTGGATCGAAGAGCCCTACGACGGCAACGGCAGCGACCCGGGCCGGCTGCTCGGCCTCGACGTCCGGGACGCGAACGGGGTGCTGGCGACGCCGGTGACGTCCGGTTCGCTGGGGGAGCTCACCGGGGAAACGGTGGCGCTGCCCGAAGGCATCGCGGACGACCTCGACCTGAAGCTCGGCGACCAGATAACCATGCGCCTCGGCGACGGCGCGCAGGCGAAGGTGAAGATCGTCGCGTTGCTGGACAGCCCCTCGGGCTACCCCAGCATCGTGCTGCCGGCCGCGCTGCTCGCCCCGCACACGACGTCGGGGGTGGCGAACCGGCTGCTGGTCCGCGGGGCGGACGGGCAGGACGCGGCGGCGGTCGTCTCGGCGGTCACGTCGGCGACGGCGAACTGGGCCGGGGCCACCGTCGGTGACTCCGACGCGGTGGCGGAGAGCTTCGCGGCCAGTGCCGACATCGAGGCGATGATCCACTACCTGCTGGCCGTGCTCGCGATCGCGTACGCCGCGATCGCGGCGGTGAACACGCTCGCCGTGGCGGTACTTTCGCGGCGTCGCGAGTTCGGCGTGCAGCGGCTCGCCGGTGCGCGACGCGGGCAGGTCCGGTCGATGCTGATGATCGAGGGCGGCATCCTGGCCGTGCTCGGCCTGGTGCTCGGGACGGGGATCTCGCTGTTCACGGTGATTCCCATGGCGCTCTCGTCCGGCACCATCGTGCCGATCGGCCCGCTGTGGGTGTTCCTCGCGGTCATCGCCGCGGTGTTCCTGATCGTCTGGCCGGTGACCGCGCTTTCCGCGCGGCTCGCGATGCGGCGCAGCCCGATCGAAGCGGTGACGTTGCCGGGGCAATAGGAATTTGTAGGGGTTAGCGGGCCGGCCCGGTGCGGATAGTGTCGAAATCGACTATCCGCACCGGGCCGGCCCGGTTTCCTTTTCTGGAGTGGATCCCATGCGTGTACTCCTGGCCGCTCCGTCGTCGCCCGCGCGGCTGCACAACCTGGTTCCCCTCGCGTGGGCGCTGCGCACCGCCGGCCACGACGTGAAGATCGCCGGACGCCAGTCCTTCGTCGACGAGATCCTGCGCACCGGCTGCGTCGCGGTCGACCTCGGAACCGAGGACACGGAGTCCGCGGCGCTGGCCGAGTTCGCCGAGCTGTGGCGGCCCGAGGTCGTGGTCGCCGACGCGCAGGCACCGGCGGCCGGCGTCGCCACGATCCGGCTACTGGGCCCGCTTGACGAGTCCGGCCCGGCCGACTTCGACACGGCTTATGACACGGTTCCGCCGTCGCTGCGGGACTCCTCGGACGCCCGGCCGGTCCGGCACGTGCCCTACTTCGGTCCGGTCGTGGTGCCGGAGTGGCTGCGCCGCAAGGCCAGGCGCAGCCGGGTGCTGCTCTCGCTCACGGACGTGACCCTCGCGGGTCCGGTGTTCGACGCCGTCGCCGCGGTGGACGCCGAGGTGGTCTGGGCGACCGACTCGACCCGGATCCCGGCCGGCGTCACGATGCCGCCCAACGTCCGGCTGGTCGACACGGCACCCCCGGCGGCACTCCTGCCGGCGTGCAGCGCGGTCATCCACGACGGCGACGCGTCCCTCGCCCTCGCGGCGGCGACCCACGGCGTGCCGCAGCTTTCCCTGACGGAGACGGCGATCGGTGCTCGGATCGCGGCTTTCGGTGCCGGGCGAGTGGGTTCCGCCGAGCACGTCGCGGAACTGGCTTCGCTGAGTGGCGCGGCGACCGCGCTACGGGACGAGATCGCCGCATTGCCGGCGCCGCGCGAACTGGTCGCCGCGCTGACCCGCTGATTGTGGGGCCGTTAGGGGTGGGACGGCCCCACGGACCTCGGTAGCGTTTTCGACGTGGCACCTTCCACCCCTTTCGCGGTTAGGTGGTCGATTACGTGAGTACCGTTTTTCCTGCCATTTCCCGGCTGCGCGCCGGAACGGGGGCAATGGCGTGAGCGCCGAGAACGAGCGGAAACTGCTCGACTACCTCAAGCGCGCGACCGCCGACCTGCGCGAGGCCAAGGGTGCCCTGCAGGAGGTCCGGCGGCGCGACAGTGAGCCGATCGCGATCGTCGGCATGGACTGCCGCTTTCCCGGCGGCGTCGCGAGCCCCGACGACCTCTGGGAGCTGGTCGGCACCGGGACCGACGCGATCGGCGCGTTCCCGGCCGACCGCGGCTGGCCGCTGGACCGCCTCTACGACCCGGCGGGTGAGCGGCCCGGTACCACGAACACGCGTGAGGGCGGCTTCCTTCGCGACGCCGCCGAGTTCGACCCCGAGTTCTTCGGGATCTCGCCCCGCGAGGCGCTCACCATGGACGCCCAGCAGCGGCTGCTGCTGGAGACGTCGTGGACCGCGCTGGAGCGTGCGGGCATCGTCCCGGAAACCCTGCGCGGCAGCAGCACCGGCGTCTTCGCCGGCGTGATGTACCACGACTACCTCGGCCACGCGGCCGCCGGCAGCGTCGTCTCCGGCCGGGTCGCCTACGCGCTCGGGCTGGAAGGCCCCGCGGTCTCGGTCGACACCGCCTGCTCGTCCTCCCTGGTCGCCCTGCACTGGGCCACGCAGGCGCTGCGCCGCGGCGACTGCTCGCTGGCCCTCGTCGGCGGCGTCACGGTGATGGCCACGCCCGAGACCTTCGTCTACTTCACCGAGCAGCGCGGCCTGTCCGACGACGGCCGCTGCAAGGCCTTCGCCGCCGGTGCCGACGGCACGGGCTGGGGCGAAGGCGTCGGCGTCCTCGTCGTCGAACGCCTTTCCGACGCCCAGCGACTGGGCCACGACGTCCTCGCGGTCGTGCGCGCCAGCGCGGTCAACTCCGACGGCGCCTCCAGCGGCCTGACCGTCCCCAATGGACCGGCTCAGCAACGCGTGATCCGCCAGGCCCTCGCGACGGCCGGACTGTCCACAACGGACGTCGACCTGGTCGAAGGCCACGGCACCGGCACGAAGCTCGGCGACCCGATCGAGGCGCAGGCGCTGCTGGCCACCTACGGCCAGGACCGCGCCGCGGACCAGCCGCTGTGGCTCGGCTCGCTCAAGTCCAACATCGGGCACACCCAGGCCGCCGCCGGGGTCGGCGGCGTGATCAAGGTCGTCCAGGCCATCCGGCACGGTGTGCTCCCGAAGACCCTGCACGTGGACACGCCGTCGCCGCACGTCGACTGGTCGGCCGGGGCGGTGGAGCTGCTCACCGAGTCCCGTGAGTGGCCCGCCGTCGAGCGGCCCCGCCGGGGCGCGGTGTCGTCGTTCGGTATCAGCGGTACCAACGCCCACGTGATCATCGAGCAGGCCGAACCCGTCGCCGAAGAGGCCGGTGACCCGCAGGTCCCGGTGGTCGCGTGGCCGGTCTCGGCGGACTCCGCGGACGCCGTCGCCGCGCAAGCTCAGCAGCTGGTGGACCACGCCGGGGACCTGGCCGACGTCGGGTTCTCGCTGGCCACCACGCGCTCGGCGCTGGACCACCGCGCCGTCGTCGTCGGCTCCGACCCCGCCGAACTGCGCGCCGGGCTGGTCGCGCTGGCCGCCGGCGAGAACGCGCCGAACGTCGTCCGCGACCGCCGCGGCACCGGCCGGACGGCCTTCCTCTTCACCGGCCAGGGCGCCCAGCGCGCCGGCATGGGAAAGGTCCTCGCCGCGAAGTACCCGGTGTTCGCCGAAGCGCTCGACGCCGCCTGCACTCGGCTGGACCTCGACCGCGCGGTCTTCGACGATGCCGAAGCCTTGGCCCAGACCGGTTTCACGCAGCCCGCGCTGTTCGCGTTCGAGGTCGCGCTCTACCGGTTGCTCGAGTCCTGGGGCATCCGTCCCGACCACCTGCTCGGCCACTCGATCGGTGAGCTGGCCGCGGCCCACGTCGCCGGGATCCTTTCGCTCGACGACGCCTGCACGCTCGTCGCGGCCCGCGCCCGGCTCATGCAGGCCTTGCCCGCAGGCGGCGCGATGGTCGCGATCGCGGCCACCGAGGCCGAGGTGACCCCGCTGCTGACGGCCGGGGTGAGCATCGCCGCGATCAACGGCCCCGGCTCCCTGGTGGTCTCGGGTGCCGAGGACGAGGTCGCCACCGTCGTCGCGCACTTCGAGCGTCCGAAGGAGCTGCGCGTTTCGCACGCCTTCCACTCACCGCTGATGGAGCCGATGCTCGCCGAGTTCCGCGCGGTGGCCGAGAAGCTCACCTACGCGAAGCCCGGGATCCCCATCGTCTCCACGGTTTCCGCCGGCGCCGACCTGACTTCGCCGGAGTACTGGGTGGAGCAGGTCCGCGCGACCGTCCGGTTCGACGACGGCGTGCGCGCGCTCGCCGCCGAAGGCGTCGGGACGTTCCTCGAGATCGGCCCGGCCCCGGTCCTGACCGCCGCCGCGAGCACCGCCCTGGACGACGATGCGCTCGTGTTCGTCCCGGCCCTGCGCAAGGACCGCGACGAAGCCCACGCCGTCGTCACCGCGGTCGCCACCCTGCACGCCCGCGGGATTCCCGTGGACTGGCAGGCGTTCTACGCCGGGGCCCGCCGCGTCGAGGTGCCGACCTACGCCTTCCGCCGCACCCGCTACTGGGTCTCCGCCACCACCTCGACCGGCGATGCCGCGGACCACGGCCAGCAGCCCGCCGCGCACCCGATGCTCAGCGCTGTCGTCCGGGTCCCCGAGACGGACACGGTCGTGCTGACCGGGCGGCTCTCGGCCGACACCGTGCCGTGGATCGCCGACCACGTCGTGCTCGGCACGATCCTGCTGCCCGGCACGGCGTTCGTCGAGCTGGCGCGCGCCGCCGCCGACGAGGTCGGCTACGGCAGCATCGAAGAGCTGACGCTGCAGGCCCCGCTCGCCCTGAGCAAGGGCGCCGCCCTGCAGGTGTCCCTCGGCGCCGAGGAGGACGGACGCCGCCGCGTCACCGTCCACTCGCGAGCCGACGGCGAGGACGCCTGGACGCTCCACGCCGAAGGCTTCGTGACCGCCGAAGCGGCCGAGCCGTCGTTCGACCTCACCGAGTGGCCGCCCGCGGGCGCCACCGAGGTCGCCCTGGACGACCCCTACGCGCAGCTCGCGGACCTCGGCTACGACTACGGCCCCGCGTTCCAGGGGCTGACCAAGATGTGGCGCCACGGCGACGACGTCTACGCCGAGGTCACCTTGGCCGATGCTCGCGACTACGGCCTGCATCCGGCCCTGCTCGACGCCGCCATGCACGCCCAGCTGCTCGGCCCGGTCCCGGAGGACGGCGAGGCGAAGCCGATGCTGCCGTTCGCCTTCAGCGGCACCACGTGGCACGCCGCGGGCACCTCCGCGCTGCGCGTCCACGTGTCGCCGGCCGGCCCGGACACCATCACGCTGCGGATCGCCGACGCCACCGGCGCCCCGGTGCTGTCCGTCGACTCCTTGGCCGCCCGGCCGATCTCGCTCGGCAAGCTGGCGCCCAGCTCGCTGTTCCGCGTCGCTTGGGAGCCGGCGCCCGCGGGCACGGCGGTCGCCGCGAAGGTCCTGGAAGTGTCCACATCGGACGGTTCGGTGCCGGAGCGGGCCCGCGCGGCCACCCGTCAGGTGCTCGCCGCCATCCGGGACTCCGAAGACCGCCTGGCCGTCGTCACGCGCGGTGCGGTTTCGGTGGACGGCGAGGACGTCGACCCGGCCCTCGCGACGGTCTGGGGCCTGGTCCGCGCGGCCGAAGCCGAGAACCCGGGCCGGTTCGTGCTGATCGACGGCGAAGACGTCGAAGCGGCCTTGGCCACCGGTGCGCCCGAGGCGGCCGTCCGCGACGGCAAGGTCCTGGTGCCGCGCCTGGTCGCGGCGGCCCCGACCGGCGATCTCGGCTGGGACCTGGAGCGCACGGTCCTGATCACCGGCGGCACGGGCGGGCTCGGAGCCGTCGTCGCGAAGCACCTGGTGACGAACCACGGTGTCCGGCACCTGCTGCTCACCAGCCGCCGCGGCGCCGACGCTCCCGGTGCGGCCGAGCTGCGTGACGAACTCACGAGTCTGGGCGCCGAGGTCACCATCGCGAGCTGCGACGTCACCGACCGCGCGTCCGTGGCGGCGCTGCTCGACGGCGTCGAGCTGACCGCGGTGGTGCACGCCGCGGGCGTCCCGTCCGCCGGCCGCGTGGAGAACCTCACCGACGAAGAGCTCGAGCGCGTCTTCGCCCCGAAGGTCGACGGCGCCTGGCACCTGCACGAACTCACGAAGGACCTCGACGCGTTCATCCTGTTCTCCTCGGCCGCGAGCACGGTGCTGGCCGCCGGACAGGCCGGGTACGCCGCGGCCAACGCGTTCCTCGACGAGCTGGCCCGCCACCGTCACGCCCAGGGGCTCCCGGCGACAGCGCTGGACTGGGGTGCTTGGGCCGAGGACGGCGGCATGGCCGGCGAGCTCGTCGAGGCCGACTTCCGCCGCCTGCGCCGCCTCGGCACCCCGCCGATGGCCACCGCCGACGCACTCGCCCTGCTCGACGCGTGCCTCGTCGCCGAGGACGCCGTCCTCGCGCCGGTGAAGCTGGACGTCGCGGCCCTGCGGTCCCGCGCGGACTCGCTGCCGCCGGTCCTGCGCGGCATGGTCCGCCCCGCGGCCCCTCGCCGCACGGCGGCGAAGAACGACGGCGCCGTCACGGCCCGGCTCGCGACGCTGCCGGAGTCCGAGCGTCAGGCGTACCTCCTGGAGGTCGTCTCCGACCAGGTCAAGGCCGTGCTGGGGCTCGGGTTCGTCGAGCCGGAACGAGCCTTCCAGGAGATGGGGTTCGACTCCCTGACGTCGGTGGAGCTGCGCAACCAGCTCGGCGCCCTGACCGGCCTGAAGCTGACCGCGACGATCGTGTTCGACCACCCGACGCCGGCCGCGCTGGCCTCGCGACTGCACGCCTTGCTGGGCCCCGCGCGAGGCGCGGCCGACTCGCTGTTCGCCGAGATCGACCGCCTGGAAGCCCTCCTGGCCGGCGCGGGATCACTGAACGGCTCGACGGCGAAGGTCACGGCCCGCCTCGAGGCGCTGTCCCGCAAGTGGACCGAAGCGAACACGGGCGCCGCCGAAGCCGCCGATCTGGACGAAGCCACCGACGACGAGCTCTTCGCCGTGCTCGACGAAGAACTGGGGATCTCATGAGCAACGAGGACAAGCTTCGCGACTACCTGAAGCGCGCGACGGCGGATCTGCAGGCGGCCCGGCGTCGCGTGCAGGAGCTGGAAGCCAAGAACGCCGAACCCATCGCCATCATCGGCATGAGCTGCCGCTACCCCGGGGACGTCCGCACGCCGGACGACCTGTGGGCCCTGGTCGACCAGGGCCGCGACGTCATCGGGGAGTTCCCCGCCGACCGCGGGTGGGACCTCGAGGGCATCTACGACCCCACCCCCGACCGGCCCGGCAAGACCTACACGCGCCACGGCGGGTTCCTCTACGACGCCCCGGGCTTCGACGCCGAGTTCTTCGGCATCAGCCCGCGCGACGCCCGCCGCGCCGATCCTCAGCAGCGCATCCTCCTCGAAGCCTCGTGGGAGGCCTTCGAACGCGCCGGGCTCGACCCGCACGCGCTCAAGGGCAGCCCGACCGGCGTCTACGCCGGCGTGATGTACCACGACTACAGCGGCGGGAGCCCCGACGGCAGCCTCGTCTCGGGGCAGGTCTCCTACACCCTCGGCCTCGAAGGCCCCTCGGTGTCGGTGGACACCGCGTGCTCGTCGTCGCTGGTCGCGCTGCACATGGCCGCGCAGGGCCTGCGGGACGGCGACTGCACGCTCGCGCTGGCCGGCGGCGTTGCCGTGATGGGCACCCCGGAGATGTTCGTCGACTTCAGCGGACGGCGCGGCCTCTCCGCCGACGGCCGCAGCCGGTCCTTTTCGGACGACGCCGACGGGACGTCGTGGGCCGAGGGCGTCGGTGTCCTCGTGCTGGAGCGGCTTTCCGACGCGCGCCGCAACGGCCACCGCGTCCTCGCGCTGGTGCGCGGCTCCGCGATCAACCAGGACGGCGCCAGCAACGGCTTCTCCGCGCCGAACGGCCCGTCGCAGGTCCGGGTGATCGAAGCCGCGCTGGCCGACGCCGGGCTGTCGCGGTCCGATGTGGACCTCGTCGAGGCGCACGGCACCGGCACCGCGCTCGGCGACCCGATCGAGGCGCAGTCGCTGATGGAGACCTACGGGCAGCGCACCACGGGCGAGCCGCTGATGCTCGGCTCGATCAAGTCCAACATGGGGCACCCGCAGGCCGCGGCCGGCGTCGCGGGCGTGATCAAGATGGTGCAGGCGCTGCGGCACGGCAAGGCGCCGCGCACCCTGCACGTCGGCACGCCGTCGACGCACGTCGACTGGACCGCCGGCGCGGTCGAGCTGCTCACCGAGCCGCGTGACTGGCCCGAGGTGGGCCGTCCGCGCCGCGCGGCCGTCTCGTCGTTCGGTGTCAGCGGTACCAACGCCCACGTCATCCTGGAGCAGGCTCCCGAGACCGACGCCGTCGAGACGCCGAAGCCCGCGGTGCACCCGCTGGTGCTGTCGGCGAAGACCCCGGCCGCGCTGGCCGAGGCCGCCGGGCAGCTCGCCACCCAGGTGGACGGTGACCTCTCGGACATCGCTTACACCCTCGCCACCGGACGCGCGAAGCTCGACCACCGCGCCGTGGTGCTCGCGGGAGAAGACGCGCAGGAGGCCTTGAAGACACTGGCCGCCGGCGGTTCGCGGCCCGATGTCATCACCGGCACCGCCGACGTCCGCGGCAAGACCGTGTTCGTCTTCCCCGGCCAGGGCTCGCAGTGGAACGGCATGGCGACCACGCTGCTGGAGCAGTCGCCGGTGTTCGCCGCGCGGCTGACCGAATGTGACGCGGCCCTGCGGAAGTTCGTCGACTGGTCGGTGATCGCGGTCCTGCGCGGCGAGCCGGGCACGCCGCCCGCCGACCGGGTGGACGTCGTCCAGCCCATGCTCTGGTCGGTGATGGTCTCGCTGGCCGCGCTGTGGCGCGCGCACGGGGTCGAACCGGACATGGTGATCGGCCACTCGCAGGGCGAGATCGCCGCCGCGAGTGTCTCGGGCGCACTGTCGCTCGAGGACGGTGCCCGCGTGGTCGCGCTGCGCAGCAAGGCGATCGGGGACGTCCTGGGCGGCCGCGGTGGCGGCATGCTCGCCGCCGGACTGCCCGCCGCCGAGCTGCTGACCCGGCTCGACGCCTGGGACGGCCGGATCTCCCTGGCCGCCGACAACGGCGCCACCTCGGCCGTGCTCTCGGGCGACGGCGAGGCCCTCGACGAGCTGCGCGACCAGCTCGTCGCCGAAGGCTTCCGCGCCAAGCGCGTGCCGGTGGACTACGCGTCGCACTCCGCGCACGTCGAGCACCTCGCCGACCGGCTGCTGGAAGACCTCGGCCCGATCACGCCCGGCGCCGGCACGGTCGCGATGACCTCCACGGTGACCGAGCAGCCCGTCACCGAGTCCACTGTGGACGCGAAGTACTGGTTCACCAACCTGCGCACCACGGTCCGCTTTGCGCCGGTCGTCGCGAAGCTCGCCGAGGCGGGCTACACCCGGTTCGTCGAGGTCAGCCCGCACCCGGTGCTGGCCATGAGCATCCAGGAGACTCTCGACGAAGGCACGCACAGCGGTTCCGTCACCGGTACCCTGCGTCGCGACGAGGGCGGCCTGACCCGCTTCGCGACCTCGCTGGCCGAGCACTCCGTCCGCGGCGGTGCGGCGGACTGGGCCTCGCTGGTGCCCGGCGGCCGGATCGTCGACGTGCCGACCTACCCGTTCCAGCACAAGCGCTTCTGGCTCGAAGAGGAAGCCGCCGCCCAGGCCGCACCCGCGGCCGTCGCCGACCAGGACTTCTGGCAGGACGTCACGAGCGGTGACGTCGACGCGCTGGCTTCCCGGCTCGGCGTCGAAGCCGCTCCGCTGGCCGAGGTCGTCCCGGCCCTGGCCGCGTGGCACGGCCGCCGCACCGAGCTGTCCACAGTGGAGTCCTGGCGCTACCGCGTCTCCTGGGCGCCGGTGAGCGTCACGGGTGGGCTGACCGGCACCTGGCTGGTCGTCGTGCCCGCGGACGTCCCCGCGGCGGCCGAGCTGGCCGACGCGCTCGCCGAACAGGGCGACGTCGTGCGCGTCATCGCCACGGCGGACCGTGAAGCCCTGGCCGAGCTGGTCACCGAAGCGACGGCGCTGCGGCCGTTCGACGGCGTGCTGTCGCTGCTCGCCCTCGACACCCGCGAACACCCGGAGCACCCCGCGCTCAGCACCGCCGTCGCCGCCACCATCGCGCTGCTGCAGGCATTGCGCGACACCGGCGTCGACGCTCCCACCTGGGTGGTCACCCGCGGCGCGGTCGCGGTGGACGCCTTCTCCGACGCCGACCCGGCCGCCGCGGCGGTGTGGGGCCTCGGCACGGTCGCCGCGCTCGACCTGCCCGCCACCTGGGGTGGCCTGGTCGACGTCGACGGGCCCGCCGACGCCGCCCGCCTGGCCGCGGTGGTGTCCGGTGTGGACAGTGAGGACCAGGTCGCGATCCGGCCGTCCGGGGTGTTCGCCCGGCGGATGGTCCGCGCTCCACTGAAGGGCATCGCGGACGAGTGGCAGCCACGGGGGACGGTCCTGGTCACCGGCGGCACGGGCGCGGTCGGCGCGCACGTCGCCCGCTGGCTGGCCGGCCGCGGTGCCGGGAAGATCGTGCTCACCAGCCGCCGCGGCCTCGACGCCGAGGGTGCGCGTGAGCTGGCCGACGAGCTGGGTGCCACCGTGGTGGCCTGCGACGTCTCCGACAAGGAACAGCTGAAGGCCCTGCTGGCCGAACACCCGCCGACCGCCGTCGTGCACGCCGCCGGGGTGCTCACCGCCGAGTCGCCGCTGGCCGACGTCACGCCCGCGGAGTTCGCCGCGGCCACCCGCGCCAAGGTCACCGGCGCCGCGCTGCTCGACGAGCTCCTCGGCGACACCGAGCTCGACGCGTTCGTCCTGATGTCCTCCGGCGCCGCCGTGTGGGGCACCTCCGGCCAGCCCGCGTACGCCGCGGGCAACGCCTACCTCGACGCCCTCGCCCGGCGCCGCCGGGCCGCGGGCCGGACTGCGACCGCGATCGCCTGGGGTTCCTGGGGCGGCGGGGGCATGGTCGACGCCGAGGCGAGCGACCTGCTGCGCCGCATGGGCCTCGCCGAGATGTCGCCGGAACTGGCCGTCGAAGCACTGGGCCAGGCACTGGACCACGACGAGACGCACCTGGTGGTCGCCGACATCGACTGGGCCGCGTTCGCCCCGGTGTACCAGCTCGCCCGCCCGCGCCCGCTGCTGCGCGCGCTGCCCGAGGTCGCCGAGGAGAAGACCGAAGCCGTCGAGAACACCGGCGACCTCCAGGCGAAGCTGGCCGCACTCACCCCCGCCGAGCAGCAGCGGACGCTGCTGGAGCTGGTCCGCGGCCAGGTCGCCGTGGTCGCCGGCTATGACACCGGCTCGGCCGTCGAACCGGCCCGCGCGTTCAAGGAGCTCGGCTTCGACTCGGTGACCGCGGTCGACCTGCGAAACCGCCTCGGCGCGGCCACCGGGCTCAAGCTCCCGGCGACCGTCGCCTTCGACCACGTCAACCCGCAGGCGCTGGCCGAGCACCTGTGGACCCAGCTGGGCGGTGGCGAGGCCGCGGTGCCGCTGGAAGTGGAGCTGGACCGGCTGGAAGCGGTCGCGGCCGGCCTGGACGCCGCCGAGATCGACCGGTCCCGGATCGTCGCCCGGCTGCAGGCGATGGTGACCACCCTGCACAAGACCCTGTCCGGCGGCGGCCACGCCGGCGAGGCACTGGAGACCGCGACCACGGACGAGCTGTTCGCCCTCATCGACAACGAGCTCGGCGCCTGAGCGCCCACCCACCCAGCGACAAGAGGTTTTTCCGATGACTGACGAAAGCAAGCTGGTCGACTACCTGAAGCGGGTGACCGCCACCCTGCAGGAGACGCGGGAACGGCTGCGCGAGGTCGAGGCCGCGGACGCCGAGCCGATCGCCATCGTCGCGATGGGCTGCCGGTACCCGGGCGACGTCCGCTCACCGCAGGACCTCTGGGACCTGGTCGCCGGTGGCCGCGACGCCATCGGCCCGTTCCCCACCGACCGCGGCTGGGGCCTGGACTCGATGTTCGACGCCGACCCCGACAGCCCGGGCACGAGCTACGTGAGCGAGGGCGGCTTCATCCACGACGTCGCCCAGTTCGACGCGCCGTTCTTCGGCGTCTCGCCGCGTGAGGCGCTCGCCATGGACCCGCAGCAGCGGCTCGTGCTGGAGCTGGCGTGGGAGACCTTCGAGCGCGGCGGCATCGCCCCGCACTCCCTGGCCAAGCAGCAGGTCGGCGTGTTCCTCGGCAGCGGCGACCAGGACTACTACGACGAGCTGCCGCCGTCGGTGCTCGCCGGCGAGGTCCAGGACTACCTGAGCACCGGCAACGCCGGCTCGGTCATCTCCGGCCGGATCGCCTACGCGCTGGGCCTGGAAGGCCCGGCGATCACGATCGACACGGCCTGCTCGTCTTCGCTGGTCGCGCTGCACCTGGCCGTGCAGGCACTGCGCCAGCGTGACTGCGCGCTGGCGCTGGCCGGCGGCGTGATGGTGATGTCGCGGCCCGGCCCGTTCGTCGCGTTCAGCCGGCAGCGCGGGCTCGCCGCCGACGGCCGCTGCAAGCCGTTCTCCGACAGCGCCGACGGCACCGGCTGGGCCGAGGGCGCGGGCACGCTCCTGCTGGAGCGGCTGTCCGACGCGCGCCGCAACGGCCACCCGGTCCTCGCCGTCGTGCGCGGCTCCGCGGTCAACTCCGACGGCGCGTCCAACGGCCTCACCGCCCCGAACGGCCCGTCCCAGCAGCGCGTCATCCGCCAGGCACTGGCGAACGCGCAGCTCTCGGCGTCCGATGTGGACGCCGTCGAAGGCCACGGCACCGGCACCACGCTCGGTGACCCGATCGAGGCCCAGGCCCTGCTCGCCACCTACGGCCAGGACCGGGACCGCCCGCTGTGGCTCGGCTCGATCAAGTCGAACATCGGGCACGCCCAGGGCGCGGCCGGGGTCGGCGGCGTGATCAAGATGGTGCAGGCCCTGCAGAACGGCCTGCTGCCGAAGACCCTCCACGTCACCGAGCCGACCACCGAGGTCGACTGGGCGGCGGGCAACGTCGAGTTGCTGACGGAGGAACGACCGTGGGTCGCGGGCGAGAAGCCGCGTCGCGCCGGTATTTCTTCGTTCGGCGTGAGTGGCACCAACGCGCACGTGATCGTCGAAGAGGCCCCGCCCGTCGAGGTCGAGGAGACGACGCCGAGCTGGCCCGCCGAAGTGCCGGTCCCGTGGCCCCTTTCCGGGCACGGCACCGCGGCCCTGAAGGCGCAGGCATCCCGGCTCTTGTCCGTTGTGGACGGTGTGTCGCCGCTCGACTTCGGCTTCTCCCTGGCGACGTCCCGCTCGCCGCTGTCCCACCGCGCCGTCGTGCTCGACGGGAAGGCCGGCGTCGCCGCGCTCGCCGACGGTGAGCCGACGCCGGACGTGGTCACCGGCACGCCGGTCGAAGGGCTCACCGCGTTCCTGTTCTCCGGCCAGGGCGCGCAGCGCGCCGGGATGGGGGCCGAGCTGGCCGCAGCGTTCCCGGTGTTCGCCGCCGCACTGGACGAGGTCTGCGCGGAGCTGGACCAGCACCTCGACCGCCCGTTGAAGACGGTCGTCTTCGACAAGCCGCGCCTGATCAACCAGACCGGCTACACCCAGCCCGCGCTGTTCGCGATCGAGGTCGCGCTGTTCCGGCTGCTGGCGTCGTGGGGCCTGAAGCCCGACTTCCTGCTCGGTCACTCGGTCGGCGAGCTGGCCGCCGCGCACGTCGCCGGGGTGCTGTCTCTGGCCGACGCCTGCACGTTGGTCGCCGCCCGCGCGAAGCTCATGCAGGCGCTGCCCACCGGCGGATCGATGGTCGCGATCCAGGCGACCGAGGACGAGGTCACGCCGCACCTGACCGCCGATGTCAGCATCGCCGCCATCAACGGCCCGGATGCCGTCGTGATCTCGGGCGCGGCCGACGCCGTCGCCGAGGTGGCCGCGAAGTTCGAGCGCACCAAGCAGCTGAAGGTGTCGCACGCGTTCCACTCGCCGCTGATGGAGCCGATGCTGGCCGAGTTCGGCGAGGTCGCCCGCACCCTCGCCTACTCCGAGCCCACGATCCCGCTGGTCTCCAACGTCTCCGGCGCACTGGCCGGGGGAGAGGTCGCCACGCCGGAGTACTGGGTCTCGCACGTCCGCGCGGCCGTCCGCTTCCACGACGGGCTCACCGCGCTCAGTGCCCAGGGCGTTTCGCGGTTCGTCGAGGTCGGGCCGGACGGCGTGCTGTCCGCCCTCGCCCGCCAGAGCTTGGACGCCGTGGTCGTGCCGGTCCTGCGCAAGGACCGCCCCGAGCCGCGCGCCGCGCTCACCGCGCTGGCCGAGCTGTACGTCAGCGGCCTGGCCCCGGACTGGGCCGCGGTGTTCGAGGGCCGCGGCGCCCGGCGCGCCGACCTGCCGCCGTACGCCTTCCAGCGCAAGCGCTACTGGCTCGACGCCCGCGCGAACCGCGACGAGGTGACCGCCGCCGGCCTCACCTCCGCCGGGCACCCGCTGCTCGGCGCGGCCATCGCACTCGCCGACACCGACGGTGTCGTGCTCACCGGCAGGCTCTCGCTCGAGACCCACGCGTGGCTGGACGAGCACCGGCTCGGCGACGTCGCCACCGTGCCCGGCACGGCCTTCTTGGAGCTGGCGATCCGCGCCGGCGACCAGGTCGGCTGCGGCCGGATCGAGGAGCTCACGCTCGGCAGCCCGCTGGTCGTCCCGGACCGTGGCGGCGTCCAGGTGCAGGTGACGGTCGGGGTGGCGGACGAGAACGGCGTCCGCGCCGTCCAGATCCACTCGCGTCCCGAGGACAGCGGCGAGCCGTGGCTGCTGCACGCCGGCGGCACCGTCGCACCGCAGTCCCACCGCGGCACCGAGCTGACCGAATGGCCGCCGTCCGGCGCCGAGCCGGTCGCGATCGACGGCATCTACGACGACTTCGCCGACACGGGCCTCACCTACGGCCCGCTGTTCCGCTCGCTCAAGGCGGTCTTCCGGCGTGGCCGCGAGGTGTTCGCCGAGGTCGCCCTGCCCGAAGACAGCGACGCCGAACGCTTCGGCCTCCACCCGGCCGCGCTCGACGCCTGCACGCACGCCCTGCGCGTCGCGGGCGGGGGAGACGGCGGAGTCGGCCGCGTCCCGTTCTGCTGGACGGGCGTCGAACTGCACGCCACCGGCGCTTCGGCGCTGCGGGTGCGGTTCACCCCGACCACCGAGGACGGCTTCGCCCTGGACCTCGCCGACACGACGGGTGCACCCGTCGCCACCGTCGCCGAGACCGTGTTCCGCGCGTTCACCGCGCCGATCGCGACCGAAGCCCCGCTGTACCGGATCGAGTGGCAGCGGATCCCCAGTGAGTCCACTGTGGACGCCTCCGCCGTCGAGATCTTCGACTGCACCGGCCCCGAGACCCATGAGCTGACCCACCGCGTGCTCGGTGCGCTGCAGAACTGGCTCACCGAGGAGCACCCGGAGGACGCGCGCCTGGTCGTCGTCACCCGGGGTGCGGTCGCGGCGGCCGGGGGCGTCACCGACCTCGCGGGGTCCGCTGCTTGGGGTCTCGTGCGCTCGGCGCAGGAGGAGAACCCGGACACGTTCGTACTGCTGGACCTGGACGCCGAAACCGAGGCGGACGCGGTCCTGCCGCAGGTCCTCGCCACCGGGGAACCCCAAGCCGCCGTCCGCTTCGGCACGGTCCTCGTCCCGCGGCTCGTCCGCACCGCGGCGGCGGCCGAACCGGCGTACTTCCACCCGGGCGGCACCGTGCTGGTCACCGGCGCGTCCGGCGCGATCGGTGGCGCGCTCGTCCGGCACCTGGCGCGGCAGTACGACGTCCGGCGCTTTCTGCTGGTCAGCCGCCGGAGCACGCCCGAGCTGGAAAGCCTGGCCGCCGAGCTGGACGCGCACGTCGACATCGCCCAGTGCGACGTCGCCGACCGCGCCGCGCTCGCCGCGGTGCTGGCCGCGATCCCCGCCGAGCACCCGCTCACGTCCGTGGTGCACGCCGCCGGCGTCCTCGACGACGGCGTCATCACCGCACTGACGCCCGAACGCATCGACACCGTGCTGCGGCCGAAGGTCGACGGTGCGCTCAACCTGCACGAACTGACCCGCGACACCGCGCTCTCGGCGTTCGTGCTGTTCTCCTCGGTCTCCGGCGTGCTCGGCGCGCCGGGCCAGGGCGGGTACGCCGCCGCGAACGCGTTCCTCGACGGGCTCGCCGGTCACCGCGTCGCCCAGGGCCTGCCCGCGCAGTCGCTGGACTGGGGCCTGTGGGGCGAGGTCGGCGGTATGGGCGGCACCTTGACCGAGGCCGAGGTCGCCCGCCTGGGCACGAGCGGCATCGTTCCTCTGTCCACTTCGGACGCACTGGAGCTCTTCGACCGCGCGCTGGCGTCCCGGCAAGCCGCCGTCGCGCCGGTGAAGCTCGACCTCCCCGCGTTGCGGAAGCTGGACCGGATCCCGAAGACCCTGGAGGAGCTGACCGGCCGGCCCACCCGGCGGGTGGCGGCCGGAGCGGTGGCGGTCACCGATTCGTTCGCGACCCGGTTGCTGGCCCTGCCCGAGGCGGACCGGGCCGACGCCGTGCTGGAGCTGGTCCGCGGCCACGCCGCGACCGTGCTGGGCTACGGCGGCGCGCACGAGATCGAGGCGGCCGCGCAGTTCCAGTCGCTCGGCTTCGACTCGCTCACCGCGATCGAGCTGCGCAACGGCCTCACCGCGGCGACCGGGCAGCGGCTGCCCGCGACCCTGATCTTCGACCACCCGACGCCGTCGGCGCTGGCCGCGCACCTCCTCACCGAGCTGGCGGGTGCGCCGGACCAGGTCGCCGCGGCGGTGTCCCAGGCGCACGACGAGCCCATCGCGATCGTCGGCATGGCCTGCCGGCTGCCCGGCGGGGTCACCTCGCCGGAGCAGCTGTGGGAGCTGGTCGCCAACGGCCGCGACGCCATCGGCGACTTCCCCGCCGACCGCGGCTGGGACGTCGACGGCCTGCTCGACCCGACCGGCCGGCGCGCCGGGACCACCTACGTCGCCCGCGGCGGGTTCGTCCACGACGCCGGCGACTTCGACGCGACGTTCTTCGGGGTCTCGCCGAAGGAAGCCCCGGCCATCGACCCGCAGCAGCGGCTGCTGCTGGAAGCGTGCTGGGAGGCCCTCGAGCGCGCGGGCATCGACCCGTCCTCGCTCAAGGGCAGCCCGACCGGCGTCTACGCGGGTGTCCAGTACCACGACTACGTGGGCGCGAACAGCGCCGGTTCGATCGTCACCGGCCGGGTGTCCTACACCCTCGGGCTGGAGGGGCCGGCGGTCAGCGTCGACACGGCGTGCTCGTCCTCGCTGGTCGCGATGCACATGGCGGCCCAGGCCCTGCGCGGCGGCGACTGCTCGCTCGCGCTGGCCGGCGGCGTGACCGTGATGGCGACGCCGGAGACGTTCGTCGAGTTCAGCCGCCAGAAGGGGCTGGCCGCCGACGGGCGCTGCAAGGTGTTCTCCGACGACGCCGACGGCACCACCTGGTCCGAGGGCGTCGGCGTGCTGGTGCTGGAGCGGCTGTCCGAGGCCCGGCGCCTCGGCCACCCGGTGCTCGCGGTGCTCAAGGGCAGCGCGGTCAACCAGGACGGCACGTCCAACGGGCTCACCGCTCCCAACGGCCCCGCGCAGCAGCGCGTGATCCGCGCGGCGCTGGCCGACGCCGGCATCACCGCGGCCGACGTCGACGCCGTCGAGGCGCACGGCACCGGCACAAAGCTGGGTGACCCGATCGAGGTCCAGGCGCTGCTGGCCACCTACGGCAAGGAGACCTCGGCCGACCGTCCGCTGTGGATCGGCTCGGTCAAGTCGAACCTCGGCCACACGCAGGCCGCGGCCGGCGCGGCCGGGGTGATCAAGATGGTGATGGCCATGGGCCAGGGCGAACTGCCCGCCACGCTGCACGTCGGCCGGCCGTCGACCGAGATCGACTGGTCGTCCGGTGCGGTCCGCGCGCTGGTCGAGCCGGTGAAGTGGCTGCCCAACGGGCACATCCGCCGGGCCGGCGTCTCGTCGTTCGGCGTCAGCGGCACCAACGCCCACGTGATCCTCGAAGAGGGCGACCGCCGGGAAGTGACCGGCGGGCACGACCACGAAGGCCCGGTCGCCTGGCCGGTCTCCGGGCGCGGCGCCGCCGCGATGCGCGCCCAGGCCGAGCAGCTCATGTCCTATGTGGACGAAGAGCCGGAAGGCAGCCTCGCCGACATCGGGTTCTCGCTGGCCACCACGCGCAGCGCGTTCGACCGCCGCGCGGTGCTGATCGGGCAGCGGTCGCCGCAGTTCGTCCGCGGTCTCGCCGCACTGGTCGACGAGGAAGAGGCGCGCGGGGTCGTCAGCGGCATCGCGACGGCGGGCGGGCGCACGGCGTTCCTGTTCGCGGGCCAGGGTTCGCAGCGCGTCGGCATGGGGACCCGGCTCGCCGAGCAGTTCCCGGCCTTCGCGGCCGCGTACGACGAGGTCTGCGCGGAACTCGACCGGCACCTGGACCGCCCGATTCGCTCGGTCACCGACGAGCTGGACGAGACCCGGTACACCCAGCCCGCGCTGTTCGCGCTGGAAGTCGCGCTGTTCCGCTTGGTGCGGTCGTGGGGCGTCAAGCCGGACGCCCTGCTCGGCCACTCGATCGGCGAGATCGCCGCGGCTCACTGCGCGGGCGTGTTCTCCCTGGCGGACGCGGCCAAACTGGTGGTCGCCCGGGGTGCGCTGATGCAGGCGCTGCCGACCGGCGGCGCGATGGTGGCGATCGAAGCGACGCCGGAGGAAGTTCGCGACCACAGCGTCGACATCGCTGCTGTCAACGGGCCGAACTCGGTCGTGATCTCGGGAGCGGCCGACGCCGTGGCCGCGGTGGCGGCGAAGTTCGAGCGCACCAAGCAGCTGAAGGTGTCGCACGCTTTCCACTCCCGCCTGATGGAGCCGATGCTCGAGGAGTTCCGCGCGATCGCCGCGGAGCTGACCTACTCGTCGCCGCGGATCCCGGTCATCTCGACGGTCGCCGAGGGCGCCGACCTGACCTCGCCGGAGTACTGGGTCCAGCAGGTGCGCGAAGGCGTCCGGTTCGCCGACGCGGTCACCCGCGCCGCGGCCGAGGGCGTCAACCGGTTCCTGGAGCTGGGTCCGGACACCACGCTCGCCGCGATGACGGCGGCGTGCTTCGACGAACGGCCGGAGGTCGTGGCTTCGATGCTGCACAAGGAGAACGACGAAGCCGTGGCCGCGCTGACCGGCGTCGCGCAGCTGCACGTCAGCGGCGTCGACGTCGACTGGGCCGCGATCTACGAGCCCACCGGCGCCCGGCCGGTCCCCGTGCCGACCTACCCGTTCCAGCGGCAGCGCTTCTGGCTGGAGAGCACCACCGGCGCCGTGAGCCAGGACGACCACCCGCTGCTCGGGGCGGCTCTCGAACTGGCCGGCGCCGACGGGCTGCTGTTCACCGGACGGCTGTCCGTGGGCACGCACCCGTGGCTGGCCGACCACGTCGTCGGCGGCTCGATCCTGTTCCCCGGCACCGGGTTCGTCGAGATGGCGATCCGGGCGGGCGACGAGGCCGGCTGCCCGCGGCTCGACGAGCTGACCCTGGAGTACCCGCTGGTCGTGCCGGAGCGGACCGGCGTCCGCGTCCAGTTCGCCCTCGACGCCCCGGGCGCCGACGGCACCCGCGCGTTCAGCGTCCACTCGCGGGCCGAAGGAACGACGGCTGCCTGGACGCGGCACGCGACCGGCAAGCTGGCCAAGGCGGGCAAGGCGGCGGAGTTCGACCTGACCGCGTGGCCGCCCGCCGGCGCCGAGCAGGTGCGCCTGGAGGGCACCTACGAGGAGCTGGCCGCCGACGGGCTCGCCTACGGTCCCGCGTTCCGGGGGCTCGTCGCGGCCTGGAAGCGCGACGGCGAGGCGTTCGCCGAGATCCGGCTCCCGGCGTCGGTGTCCGATGTGGACCGTTACGGCGTCCACCCGGCCGTGCTCGACGCCGCGCTGCACACGATCGGCGTCTCCGGCGCGGCGGGCAGTGAACCGGCCTTGCCGTTCGCGTGGGAAGGCGTGCGGCTGCACGCCGTCGGTGCGACGACGCTGCGGGTCCACGTCCGTCCGGTCGGCACCGGCGCGGTCGCGCTGGACGTCGCCGACGGTGCCGGCGCCCCGGTCGCGTCGGTGGAGTCGCTGCTGCTGCGCCCGATGTCCGCCGTCCCGCAGGCCTCGCAGACCGGCGGGGGAGACTCGCTGTTCCGGGTCGCGTGGGAGCGGACCGACCTCGACGCGGTCGCGGAAGTCACCGACTGGTCCGTGCTGGGCGACGATGCCTTCGGCCTTACCGAGGCCCTGGGCGCCCAGACGGCGGCAACCGGCCACGCTGTGCTCCCGGTGGCCGGCGACGACCTGCACGCCGAACTGCACCGCGTGCTCGGTCTGCTGCAGTCCTGGCTGGCCGGACCGGGGGAGTCGCTGATCGTCGTGACCCGCGGTGCGGTGGCTGCCGAAGAGGGGGAGAACCCCGACCCGGTCGGCGCCGCCGTGGCCGGCCTGGTGCGTTCGGCGCAGGCCGAGCACCCGGACCGGATCACCCTCGTCGACCTCGGCGCGGGCACCCCGGCGGGCCGGACGCTCGCCGCGGTGGCCGCTTCCGACGAGCCGCAGGTCGCCCTGCGGGCCGGTGCGGTCCTGGTGCCGCGGCTGGCCAAGGCGGCCGACGCGGTCGCGGCCCCGGTGTGGGACCCCGAAGGCACGGTCCTGGTCACCGGCGCCACCGGCGCGCTGGGCTCGGCCGTGGCGAAGCACCTGGTCGCCGAGCACGGCGTGCGGAACCTGCTCCTGGTCAGCCGCCGGGGCGCCGACGCGCCCGGGGCGGCCGAACTGGCAGCGCTCGATGCGGACGTCACGATCGCCGCTTGCGACGTCGCCGACCGCGACGCCGTCGCCACGCTGCTGGCCGGGATCCCGGCCGAAGCGCCGCTGCGGGCGGTGGTGCACGCCGCCGGCGTCCTCGACGACGGCATCCTGACGTCGCTGACGCCGTCGCGGTTGGACACCGTGCTGCGCCCGAAGGCCGACGCGGCATCGGTCCTCGACGAGCTGACCCGGGACCTGGACCTGACCGCGTTCGTGCTGTTCTCCTCGGCCGCCGGCGTCCTCGGCGCCCCGGGCCAGGGCAGCTACGCCGCCGCCAACGCGTTCCTCGACGCGCTGGCGGCCAGGCGCCGGACCGAAGGACTCCCGGGCACTTCCCTGGCCTGGGGCCTGTGGGCCGACGGCATGGGCGAGGCACTCGACGGCGCGGACGCGCACCACATCGGGATCACGGCGCTGTCTACAGAGGACGGACTGGACCTCTTGGACTCGGCGGCCGGCGCCACCGACGCGCTGCTCGTGCCGATCGCGTTGGACACCCGGGTGCTGGCTTCGTCGGGAGACGACGACCTGCCCGCCGTGCTGCGCGGGCTGGCGGGCACGCCGGGCCGCCGTGCGGCGCAGGACGCGGCCGAGGACACCGAGTCGCTGGCGAAGAAGCTGGCCGGGCTGCCGGTGGCCAAGCGCGTCCCGACCGTGCTGACCCTGGTGCGCACGCACGCCGCGGCGCTGCTGGGCCACGCCGGGCCGGAGGCGGTGGAGCCGGACCGCTCGTTCAACGAGGTCGGCTTCGACTCGTTGTCCGCCACCGGGTTCCGCAACAAGCTCAGCCTCGTCACCGGCCTGAAGCTGCCGGTGAGCCTGATCTTCGACTACCCGACCCCGCGGATCCTCGCCGAGCACCTGGTCGGCGAACTGGCCCCGGCCGAGGTCGAGGTGAGCGCGGAAGCCGTTACCGAGCAAGGGGTTCGCGACGCGCTGGCGGGCATCCCGCTGGAGAAGCTGCGCGCCGCCGGGCTCCTGGACGGGCTGCTGGAGCTGGCCGGCGTGCGCCTGCCGGAGGACAGCGTCGAACCGGAAGCCGTCGAGGAAGCCACGATCGACGACCTCGACACCGACGCCCTGATCAGCATGGCGATCGGCGGTGGGGACGACGACTAGCCCCGGCGCCACCCCTAACCCGGCCGGACCCGGCCATTATTGCCGCCCCGGAACGGGCTGTGGCCCACTGGAACGGACAGTTCCCCTGCTTCACAACGATCTTGACCCGAATGAGGAGAGGTAACCGATGGTCACCGGCTACGCAATCGAAGCACGGGGGCTGCGCAAGTCCTATGGCGACGTGGACGTCCTGGAAGGCGTCGACCTGAGCGTCCAGCGCGGCACGATGTTCGCGCTGCTGGGCCCGAACGGCGCCGGGAAGACCACGACGGTCCGGATCCTGAGCACCCTGCTGGACGCCGACGGCGGCACCGTGACCATCAACGGCCACGACCTCGACGGGCCCAAGCGGAAGGTGCGGGAGCAGATCGGCCTCACCGGGCAGGACACCGCGGTCGACGAGCTGCTCACCGGCCGCGAGAACCTGCGGATGATGGCCCGCCTGTTCCACCTGGGCACGGCCGAGGCGAAGACCCGCGCCACCGAGCTGCTCACCCAGTTCGACCTGACCGAAGCCGCCGACCGCCAGGTCAAGACCTACTCCGGCGGCATGCGCCGCCGGCTCGACCTGGCGATCAGCCTGATCACCTCGCCGCCGGTGCTGTTCCTCGACGAGCCCACCACCGGCCTCGACCCGCGCAGCCGCTCGGCGATGTGGGACGCGATCCGCGAGCTGCTCGACGGCGGCACCACGATCCTGCTCACCACGCAGTACCTCGAAGAGGCCGACCAGCTGGCCGACCGGATCGCCGTGATCGACAAGGGCCGCGTCGTCGCCGAGGGCACCGCGGCCGAGCTGAAGCGCAAGGTCGGCACCGAGCGGCTGAAGCTCACCTTCGCCACCGCCGCCGAAGCGGAGCGCGCGTACGGCATCACCGGCGGCGTGCTGATCGACGACACGGTCAGCGTCGCCATCGACCAGCCCGGCCAGGTCCGGCGGGTGCTCAACCAGGTCGCCGACGCGGGCCTCGAGACCACCGGCCTCGAGCTGTCCGAGCCGACCCTGGACGACGTTTTCCACACCCTTACCGGAACCGCGGGAGAGAAGCGATGACCCAGACCTTGTCCAGGGAGGTCGAAGGGACGCAGCTCCCCGACACCCCGAGCCGTTCCTCGTTCGCGCTGGCGCTGTCCGACTGCCGGGTGCTGATCGGGCGCAACGTCAAGCACATCGCGCGCAACGCGGAGATGCTGATCCAGGCGGTCTCGCTGCCGATCGTGCTCCTGCTGCTGTTCCGCTTCATGTTCGGCGGCGCGATCAACGTGCCGGGCATGGCCTACATCGACTACCTGCTGCCCGGCCTGCTGGCCATCAGCATCGCTTTCAACTCCACGTCCACCGTGGTGGGCGTGGCCGCCGATCTCACCCAGGGTCTGGTGGAGCGGTTCCGCTCGATGCCCATGGCGGGTCCGGCCGTGCTCGTGGGCCACGTCGTCTCCGGCGTGCTGCGGAGCCTGCTCTCGTTCGTGGTGATGGTCGCGGTCGGCCTGGCGGTCGGGTTCCGCCCCGGGGCGGGCGTGCTCGGCTGGCTCGGCGCGATCGGGCTGCTGACGCTGTTCGCGACCGGCGTGTTCTGGCTGGCCACGCTCCTGGGGTCGATCGCCAAGACCGTCGAAGGCGCGGGCGGCCTCGGCATGATCCTCATCTTCATCCCCTACGCCACCAGCGCGCTGGTGCCCACGGCGTCGATGCCGTCGGTGCTGCGGGTGATCGTCGACAACCAGCCGGTGACCGTGCTCATCGACGCCGTCCGCGGCCTGATGAACGGCACCGACCTGGGCTCGACCGGCTGGCTGGCGCTGGCCTGGTGGGTCGTCATCACGGCGGGGGCCGCGTACCTGGCGATCCGGAAGTTCCACCAGCGCGCTCGCGGCTGAGCGTCTCTCGGAACAAGGCGGCCCGTGCTCTGCGCACGGGCCGCCTTTCGCGTGCGCAAGGTCGACTTTAGGTCGGTCCGGCACTCTGCGTAGAGAAGATCCGACCAGTCCGTGAAGTGAGGTGGCCCCGATGCCGACCCGCATCGTCGAGAAGCCGGCCGTGACCCTCGACGCGTGGTTCGCCCCGCTGGCCGCCGATCCGGCCGGCGCGGCGGCGTTCCTCGCCGAGGTCGCCGACCGGGTCGCTCGCCGTCCTCGCGTGCTCGTCCCCGGCGGCGGCCCGGTGGCCGACGCCCTCGCGGCCGACGGGTACGCCGTCACGGACACCGGCTTCGACAGCTTGCCCGCCCAGCGCTTCGACGTCGTCTACGCGGGCTCGGACGTCCTCTCGCGGCTGCTCGTGCAGCGGGAGCAGGTGCGCCTGGTCCGCCGGCTCGCGGCGTTGCTGCGTCCCGGCGGCGGGCTGGTCGTCCAGGGGCTCCACCCGCACCCGGCCCGCTGGGCGGCGCACCCGCTCGTCACCGGGCACGACTGCGCCCGCCAGATGCTCTTCCTGGCCGACGCCCGGGTGCCGCTGCGCTACGTGTGGCCCGCGGAGCTGGACCTGATGGCCGAGCTGGCCGACCTGGCCCTCGATAGCCGTTGGGGTGGCTGGTACGGCGAGCCCGCCGCGTGCGGCGAACCGGTCGTGTCGCTCTACCGGAGCTGACCGGGGTCTCGGGCCGATAAAAACGGCCCGGCCCCCGCTCGTGGCGGGTGGGCCGGGCCGCTGGGCCGGACGCGGAGGGGGATATCAGACCGCGTCCGACATCTCGCCGACGAGGATGCTGTGGTGCAGCTTCCGCAGCGAGCTGCCGGGTTCGATGCCCAGCTGCTGGACGAGGTGGTGCCGGGCGGAGGCGAAGGTCTCCAGCGCCTCGGCACGGCGGTTCGACCGCAGCAGGGCCGTCATCAGGTACTCGTAGAACGTTTCGCGCAGCGTGTGCTCCTTCGCCAGCGCGGAAAGCTGCCCGACGACCTCACGGTGCCGGCCGATCAGCAGCTCCGTCTCCATCAGCAGCTCCAGGCACTCCAGCCGGGTCTCCTCCAGCAGAGCGGCATAGGCCTGGACGTCGCGGGAGTCGGTGAAGCCGCCGAACGCTTCGCCGCGCCACAGGTTCGCGGCTTCGCGCAGGACGGTCGCGGCCTCCTTGTAGTTGCGGTCCCAATACAGGGCCCGGCCGCGCTCGTAGTGGCGGGTGAAGCGGTCGGCGTCGAGCTCGCCGTCGGTGACGTGCAGTGAATAGCCGCGCGGGCTGGTCACGACCGGGCTGTCGTCCACGTCGTCCCCCGTGCCGCGCAGCAGCTTCCGCAGCTGCGAGACGTAGACGTACAGGGCGGCGCTCGCCCGGGCCGGCGGGTGCTCTCCCCAGAGCTCGCCGATCAGGTGCTCGGTGGTCGCCACCTGGTTGCGCTTGACCAGCAGCACGGCGAGCAGCGTCTCGATCTTGCGTGCCCGCGGGGCACTGACGCCGGGCCGCCCGCCGACTTTCATCTGCCCCAGTATCTCGTAGTCCATTTCCAGTGCCTCCGGTGTCCGCGTGTCGATCGGAACTGCCCGGCCTGGCGCCCCCAGTGTGTCCTCCAGCGCCCATGTGCCCGGTCCCACATCGGCAGCGTACTAAACCGGGGGGTCGGTTTTCAAGACAAAACCGGGAGGTCGGTCGGTTTGTTCTGTGAGCGGTCGCAAAGTGCCTTGGCAGGGGCCGGTTTCTGGGGTTCCCCTAGTTGTAAACCGGGCGGTTGGTATGTAATCATGATCGGGACGCGCAGGGTCCCTGCGCCGGACGGCTCGACCCGAGGGGACCGACGGTGACCAAGCAGGCACGCTCGGAACACACGCGGCGCCTGTTGCTGGATGCCGCGGCCGTGCTGCTGCACCGGGATGGTTACGCCGCCACCAGCATGGTGGGCATCGCCCAGGCGGCCGGTGTCACCAAGGGTGGCCTGTACTTCCACTTCTCCTCCAAGGACGAGATCTGCGACGAGGTGCAGATCGCCGCGACGGACGTGCTGCGCGCGCACGTGGGCCGTCAGCTCGCGGTGTCGCGGCCGGCCCTGCGGCGCCTCGCCGAGCTCAGCCGCGCCCTCATGCACTGGCTCGACACCGACCCGACGGTCGGGGCGAGCTTCCGCATGGCCCGCGAGATGGGGTCCGTGGACGAGCGGTTCGTCGTGTTCTCCCGCACCTGGCTGGCCCAGGTCCACGAATACGTCGCCGAAGCGATCGACGGCGGCGAGCTCGGCACCGACGTGCCGCTCGAGACCGCGGAGCTGCTGGTGGTCGTCACCTGCGTGGGCCTCGAATCCGTGGTTTCCAGCCGGATCGTCGTGCCGGACAGCGACCTCGCCGTGACGCTGGGCAAGCTGTGGCGGCTCATCGAGCTGGCCGAGCGCTCGCCGCGGCCGACGGCGGGCGCGGGAGCCTGACGGGGATCCGACGAAAGAGGCGGTCCGGCTGCTGCCCGACCGCCCGTTCTGTGCTGCTCAGACCGAGGCGGTCTCGTGGAGTGTGCCCTCCGGGATGAACCGGTGCAGTCGCCGGGGCGGTACCACCGAGCTCAGGATCGTGTTCCACATGAACGTCACCCGCTCCAGCAGGTCCGTCCGCCCGGTCAGGACCTGCGAGCTCAGCTGGATCCCGGTGAACGATGCCTGCACGAACTGCGCGAGGTCGTGCGCGTTGATCTCCTTGCGCAGGTCGCCGGCCGCCTTCGCGGCGAGCAGGCAGCCGTGGATCGTGTCGATCCACCGCTTGTAGGCGCTGTCCGCGGGGGCGATGAACGAGCCCTGCTCGATGACGAGCCGGATGCTGGCCCGGACCCGCACGTCGGACTGCAGGCTCGCCGCCATGCCCTGGGTGAGGTCGATGACGGTCTGCAGCCCCGGGTTCTCGATCTCCGAGAGGGGGTCCCAGACCGTGAACTGCTCGTCGATCAGCGCGTCGGCCAGATCTTCCTTCGACTTGAAGTGGAAGTACAGTGCGCCTTTCGTGACACCCGCTTCGGTCAGGATGTCCGACAGGCTCGCACCGAGAAAGCCGACCGCGTCGAACCGGGAGGCCGCCGCCTCGAGGATCGCGTTCCGTGTCTGCTCCGCGCGTTCTTGGCGAGCCACGTCCGGCCCCTCTCGCTAGCCACCGGCCAGTCCACAGTAGACCATTCGGCGGTACCTCATGCGTCAGTAGCCAGTCTACGTCCCGCCGCCCGGGAAAGCCACTAAAAAAAACCGCTCGGTTGGTATGGTTTTAGGTGTCTGGTTCGGCTACAAATGAAGCGGGGGAGTACTGGGGTACTGGGGTAGGACATTCTAGGAGGACCGTCATGGTCGGCACCATCCTTCAGGAATCTGCGCGCGAAATATCCGAAAAGATCATCGACCTGCCCGCGGCGCGGGCGGTCGACTTCCAGCAGACGATCCCGCGGAGCCTCGTGCACCGCGCGGCCGTCTCGGAGGTCTTCGTCACCGATCTGAACATCCTCGGCGAAGGCCGGTTCGAGGTCGGCGCGCAATGGCCGCGCCGGCACGGCTTCTTCGGGCCACGGACGCCCGTGTTCCACGATCCGATGCTGTACGCCGAGTCGATCCGCCAGGCGGTGCTGCTGATCGCGCACCGGGCATACGGCGTGCCGCTGAGTCACAGCTTCCTTTCCGACCACAAGGAGTACTCGGTCGAGCAGACCGGGCTGGCCACCGTGGGCCGTCCGGTCGACGTGGTGCTGAAGGTCAGCGCGCACGAGGTCGAGTACCGCGGCAAGAACATCGGCGGCATGCGGCTGGACTTCGAGTGCCTCCGCGACGGCCGCCGGATCGGCACCGGGTCGGAGCGCTGGCGGTGCGTGTCCTCGGCGGTCTACCGCCGGGTGCGGGGCGACCACTTCGCGGCGACCCCGTTCCAGGCGGCGGCCCTGCCGGGCGTCGCCCCGGCCTCGGTCGGCCGGGACCGCGCGGAGGACGTGCTGGTGGCGGCGACGCCGACCGACGGCACGTGGGCGCTGCGGTTCGACCCGGACCACGCGGTGCTCTTCGACCACCCGGTCGACCACGTGCCGGGCATGGTGCTGGTCGAGGGCGCGCGGCAGGCGGCCCTGCTGGCGATCGGCGACCCGTACGCGTTGCCGGAGAGCGCGGAGTTCCGGTTCGACACGTACGTGGAGTTCGACTCCGAGTGCCTGCTGGTGGTCGAAGCGGGCGAGGCGGGGCCGGACCGCACGCGCACCGTCCGGGTCGAGGTCCGCCAGAAGGGAGCCACGGCCGCGACGGGCACGCTGGGGATGCGTTTGTCGTGACGGCCGGCGAGCCGGACATCCTGGTCACCGGCGCAACCGGTTTCGTGGGCACGGCGGTGCTGCGCGAGCTGGTCGGGCGAGGAATGGGCCCCCGGGTCCGCATCCTCGTCCGGCGCCCGCCGCCGGCCTGGATGACCGACGCGGGCGTGACACCGTGGCCCGGCGACCTCAGGGACGCGGCGGGCCTCGCGGGGGCGTGCACGGGCATCACGACGCTGGTGCACTTGGCATCGCAGGTGGGCGGAGACCCGGAGCTGTGCACGGAGGTCAACGAGGCAGGGACGGCGAGGCTGCTGGCCGAGGCCGGGCGGGCAGGCACCGCGCACGTGCTGTACCTGAGCACGTGCGCGGTGTACCGGGACGGCGTTCACCAGGGGGCGGTGGTCCCGGGGTCTTTGTGGAGGGGGTCGCCTGCCGGCGGGGGCCTGAGCGGGTCGGAGGCGGATCCGGGGGCGCCGACCGGGCTGGCGGGCTCGCGTTCGGGGGCCGGGTTGGTGGCGGATCTGGGGCTGCCGACCAGCCGGGGCGGGCCGGCCGGTGCGCGCCAGGGGAGTAACTCCGGGCCGGCGGTGGAGCAGGGGCCGCAGATCGGCTGGAGCGGTCCGGCAAGCGGGGGCTTGCTGGGCGGGCTGGCCGGTGCGCGCCAGGGGAGTAACTCCGGGCCGGCGGCGGAGCAGGGGCCGCCGACCGGCCGGAACAGCCCGGCAGGCGGGGGTCTGCCGGAGTCGGTGGCGGACCAGGGGCCGCAGACCGGCTGGAGCGGTCCGGCAGGCGGGGGCCTGCGGGGCGGGCACGGGCTGGTGGCGGATCTGGGGCCGCCGACCAGCCGGAACGGTTCGGCAGGCAGGAGTGGGCCCGGATTGGCGGCGGATGGGAGATCACCGGTCAGCCGGGATGGATTGGCGGGCTCGCGTCCGGGGGCCGAGTCCGGGTTGGCGGCGGAGCAGGGAGCGCCGGTCAGCCGGGGCGGTCCGGTGGGCGAGGGCGCGCCGGAGCCAGTGGCGGGGCAGGGGCCGCCGACCGGCCGGAATGCTCCGGTTGGCGTGGGCGTGCCGAAGCCAGTGGCGGCGCAGGGGCCGTCGACCGGCTCGGGCGGTCCGGTCGACGGGGGCGCGCCGGAGCAGGGGCCGCCGACCGACCGCAGCGGTCCGGCGGGCGAGCACCTGCACACCGGGTCCGACCTGGTCACCGACCCGGCCTCCCCCACCAGCCGCAGCAGGCTGGCGGGGGAGCGCCTCGTCCTGGCCGCAGGTGGCACCGTGCTGCGGCCGCACCTGGTCCACGGCGTCGGCGATCGGCACCTGGTGCCCGCGCTGGTCCGCTGGGTCCAAGCCGTCCCGGCCTGGGCGGCGGGCGGTGCGGCCCGGACCTCGCTCGTGGCCGTTGCCGATCTGGCCGCGGCCATCGCGGTGCTGGCGGTGAATCCCCGGCTCACCGGGGCGGGCGAGGTTCTCCACGTGGCCGACCCGCGCCCGGTCCGGATGCGCCGGCTGGTCACCGCGGTGTGCGAGCTGCTCGACCTGCCGGTCCCGGTCACCGACCTGCCACTCGCCGAGCACCGGGCCCGCACGCGAGCGGCACTTCCGTCGCTGACCGACCACCAGTACTCCCTGCTCACGCGGGATCACTGGTACGACAGCGACCGCATCTGGGACCTGACCGGCGTCTCCCCGGGCCCGGGCTTCGGCCCGAGCCTGACGGGGGCGGCCGACTGGTACCGCGAGTCACTGGGCATCCGCCTGCCCTGACGGGACGGAACCGGCCGCGCTACCGCCGAAGCACCTTCGCGGCGAGACGCGCGTAGGTTTCCCGGGGTTTCTTCGCCCAGCGCCACAGTTTGGTGGCGAAGACCGCGTCGAGCTCGGTCCGGAGGGCGTCGCGTTCGGCGGTGACGCCGGCCAGTGCGTATTCGGTTTCGCCGAAGAGGGAGTCCCGGTGGCGGGCGTGGCTGACCGGGACGGTCAGGTCCCGGTCGCGCGGGTCGAAGGAGACGGCGATGAGCCCGTCGCCGCTGAACGATTCGCCGACGGTGTGCTCGGCGATGACGTGGGCACCGGCGTCGACCAAGGTCCGCAGGGCGTTCTGGTGGGTGAGCGGGTCGCCGGAGATCGAATGGTGGTGGGTCGAGACGATGAGGAATCGCACCCGGCCCGCCTCGAAGACGTCGCGGGCGCGTTCGATCAGGATCGTCTCCATGCCTTGGACGTCGGCCAGGATCAGGTCCACCCGTGGCAGTTCGGCCGCGTACAGCAGGGACGCGAGGTCGTGCTGCGGGACGGTGTGCGTCCGGCCGTCGCTCTCGGCTGAGAAGGTCAGCGGCTCGCCGGGCCGGTCGCCGATGGCGGCGTGGACGAACCGGACGCGGTCGGTATAGCCGTTGAGCGCGGCGTTGCGGCGGCCGACTTCGAGGTAGGCGGGGTCGGGTTCCATCGCGACGGTGCGGCCGGCCGGGATGGCGTGGCAGAACCAGAGCCCGTAGTAGGTCCAGAAGCTGCCGAACTCGATCATGGCCGGCTCGCCGCCCTCGGCCGCCAGACGTTCCACGACGCGGTGGAAGACGATCTCTTCCTGGGGTTCGTGGTGGCCGCGCAGCGCACGGATGGCCTCGGTCATCCACGGTCCGTAGTAGCCGCCTTCTTCGACGAGCAGGCCGTTGTGCATGACCTGCACGCGCCCGCCCTCGTGGTCGCGGCTTTCCCCGGCGTCCTCGACCTTGGGGATGTCGTCGGCGTCGGTGCAGGCGACGGTGGTCCGCAGCCGGCGGGCCAGCGCCGGGTCCAAGCCCGTCACGTCGGGAACCTGTCGCGCCACTACGCCTCCCCCTCACGGTCTCGGTGCGGCCAGCTTTCCGCGCCGCATCCTCGGATCGTGCGTCGGGTCGGCGTACAGAGGCGGGCAGCCGTGGTCGACGGCCTCGGGCCGCAGCTCGTAGTGCCAGGGTTCGTTGCGGTAGATCTGGCAGAGCCCGTACCCGGCGCCGTGCTCGGACAACCACGCCCTCGCCTCGGCCGGGCCGATGTCGACCGCGTCCCCCGACACGTGAGCGGACGTTTCGGGAGTGGCCACCCAACGGGCGGCCTCCTCTTCCGACCCGTACTTCGAGACTGCCGCCCGGAGCAGGTGTTCCTGGTACGCGCGGGACCGCCAGCCGCCGTTGACGACGAGCTCGACGCCGTCGGCGGCCGCGTCCCGAGCCGCCCGGCGCAGGGCGGCGAGCAGCGCCGGATCGAGGTTGGCCACGGCCGGCGTGTCGTCGTCGAAGACCCCCACGGGGTCGGGGACGGCGCCGTGGGCCCGCCGGACGGCCAGTTCGCTGGGGGGCATGCCCGCAGTCAAGGCAGCGCGGTGTTGCCGGCCCGTATCCGGGTTTCGATATGCCGGCGATAGGGGCCCGCTCGTAGCATCGGGACCGTGCGTGTGCTGATCGTCGAGGACGAGCCCTACCTGGCCGAAGCCGTCCGCGACGGCCTGCGCCTGGAAGCGATCGCCGCCGACATCGCCGGGGACGGGGACACCGCGCTCGAGCTCTTGACCGTCAACGCCTACGACATCGCCGTCCTCGACCGGGACATCCCCGGCCCGTCCGGTGACGAGATCGCCGAACGCATCGTCGCCTCCGGCAGCGGCATGCCGATCCTCATGCTCACCGCCGCGGACCGGATCGACGACAAAGCCTCCGGGTTCGAACTGGGCGCCGACGACTACCTCACGAAGCCGTTCGAGCTCCGGGAGCTCGTGCTCCGGCTCCGGGCCCTCGACCGCCGGCGCGCCCACAGCCGGCCGCCCGTCCGGGAGATCGCGGGCCTGCGGCTGGACCCGTTCCGCCGCGAGGTCTACCGCGGTGGCCGGTACGTCGCGCTGACCCGGAAGCAGTTCGCTGTCCTCGAAGTCCTCGTCGCGGCCGAAGGTGGGGTCGTCAGCGCCGAAGAGCTTTTGGAACGAGCGTGGGACGAGAACGCGGACCCGTTCACCAACGCCGTGCGCATCACGGTTTCGGCCCTGCGCAAGCGACTCGGCGAACCCTGGATCATCGCCACCGTGGCCGGCGTCGGCTACCGCATCGACCCCCAGCCGGCGACCTGAGATGGGGGAGGAGCCCGTGGACCGGAAGCCGGGGTTGAGCGTCCGCCTCAAACTGACGCTCAGCTACGCCGGGTTCCTGATGGTCGCCGGTGCCCTGCTGCTCATGACCGTGTGGGTGTTCCTGCGGAGTCACCTGCCCGAAGTCGCGGTCATGCCCGGGGGAGTGCTGAACCGCGCCGTCCTCATGCAGACCTTCACCTCGGCCGCGGGCGCGGTGTCGGTCTTCCTGCTGGTGTTCGGGCTCCTGGGCGGGTGGATCCTCGCCGGTCGCATGCTCGCCCCGCTGACCCGCATCACCGACGCCACCCGGATGGCCACCGGCGGATCGCTTTCCCACCGGATCCGGCTGGAAGGCCGCAAGGACGAGTTCCGCGAGCTCGCCGACGCCTTCGACGCAATGCTCACCCGGCTCGAAGGGCAAGTCGCCGAACAGCAGCGGTTCGCCGCCAACGCCTCCCACGAACTGCGCACCCCGCTGGCGATCTCGCAGGCCCTGCTCGAGGTCGCCCGCAACGATCCGGCGCTGGTCCCCGGCGAGCTCGTCGAGCGCCTGCACGCCGTCAACGCCCGGGCGATCGACCTCACCGAAGCGCTGCTCCTGCTCAGCCAGGCCGACCAGCGCTCCTTCACCCGGGAACGCGTCGACCTGTCCCTCGTCGCGGAAGAGGCCACCGAAACCCTCCTCGCCCTCGCGGAAAAACGCGGCCTCACCCTCGAAACCTCCGGCGACATCACGCCCACCATCGGCTCGCACGCGCTCCTTCTGCAGCTGACGACGAACCTCGTGCACAACGCGATCGTCCACAACCTGCCCGGCCGGGGCACCGTGTGGGTGACGACCGCCGTGCACCCCAAGACCGTGGTGCTCACCGTCGAGAACACCGGCGAGACGCTCACCCCGCAGCTGGTTTCCACGCTCGTCGAACCGTTCCGGCGCGGCACCGAACGCATCCGCGCCGACCACGCGGGGGTCGGCCTCGGCCTGGCGATCGTCCAGAGCATCACCCAGGCCCACGACGGGACCCTCACCCTCACGCCCCGCCCCGGCGGCGGGCTCCGGACCACGGTGGAGCTACCACGGTGGTGGCTCCGCTGAGCCGTACCCACGACCTTCGGCGACCGCGCTGAGCACGTGCCGGGCCAGGACGACGTCCGCGTCGGACGCGACGGCCGCCCGCGCGCGGGCCGACATCGCCGCGAGCCGCCCGGGATCGGTGAGCACCGGGACCAGGGTGGTCTCGATCCAGGCCGGGCCGAGGTCGGCGTCGTCGACGAGCAGGCCACCGCCGGCCGCGACGACCGGCTCGGCGTTCAGCCGTTGCTCCCCGCCGCGCGCCGGCAGCGGGACGTACGCGGCCGGCAAGCCGACGGCGGCCAGTTCGGCGCACGTCATCGCCCCCGAGCGGCAGAGCACGAAGTCGGCGGCGGCGTAGGCGTACTGCATCTCGTCGACGTACGGGGTGACGACGTAGGGCGGGTCGCCGGCCGGCACTTCGACCGCGTGCCGCGACCCGGTGATGTGCAGCACCTGCACGCCGCTCGCCCGCAGCGCCGGGGCCGCGCCGGACACCGCGGCGTTGATCGCCCGCGCACCCTGCGAACCGCCGGTGACCAGCAGGACCGGCCCGTCGGATCGCAGGCCGAACCGCTGCCGGGCCGCCTCGCGCAGCGCGGGCCGGTCGAGCCCGGTGATCGCCGGCCGCAGCGGGATCCCGATGGCGGTGGCGTGCGCCAGCCGGACCCCCGGCGCGGCGGCGAACACGTGGGTCGTCATCCGGGCCGCGAGCCGGTTGGCCACCCCGGGCCGGGCGTTCGCCTCGTGGACGACGATCGGCAGGCCCTGCCCGCGGGCGGCGAGGTAGGCCGGTAAGGCCACATAACCGCCGAAGCCGACCACGATCTCGGCCCGCACGCGGTGCAGCACCGAGCCGGCCGCCCGCACCGAGTCGCGCAGCCGGCCCGGCGTGTTCAGCAGGGCCCGGCCCGGCCGGCGCGGCAGCGGCGCCGGCGGGATGAGCTCCAAGGGGTAGCCGCGGGCCGGGATGAGCGTGGTGTCCAGGCCGCGGACGGTACCGAGAGCGGTGATTTCGGCACCGGGAGCCAGCCGGCGGACCGCGTCGGCGAAGTTCATCGTGGGCTCGATGTGCCCGGCCGAATGGCCGCCGGCGACCACGACGCGCGGGGGCGGCACGCCTCAGACCTCCTTGCGGTAGAGGTGCGAGGTCGCCTTCCGCCGGTAACCGATTCCCTCGTAGAACGGGTGGGATTCGGGACGCGCGACATTCGAGCGGAGCACGACCGTGTGCAGGTCGTGCCGCGCTGCCCACTGCTCGGCGGCCCGCATCAGCGCGCGGCCGATGCCGGACCGGCGGGCCGCCGCGTCGACGACCAGGCCGGTGACCTCGACGCGTTCGTCCTGCTCCAGCAGAGGCGGGCGCCGCTCGACACCGACGTAACCGTCGATGCGGGAGCCGCCGGCCGGGGTCGCGACCAGGACCTGCTGGGTGGCCGAACCCAGCACGGCCGCCAGCCGCGTGGTCACGGCGTCGAGTTCGCCCGGGTACCCGAGCTGGGCCAGCAGCCCGGTGAGGCGGGGGGCGTCGGCGGCCCGCACGGGCCGGATCTCAGTCATGGACGAGCAGGCTTTCGGTGCTGGTGATGGGAAAGTCGAAGTAGGTGTCCGGGTACGGCTCGTCCCGCAGGGTGTAGTGCCACCACTCGGCGTCGTACCGGGCGAAACCGCACGACTCCATGACGGCACAGAGGTGACGCCGGTTCCTCGCTTCGGCTTGCGTGATCCCCCGCGCGCCGTGGTGCGAGATCGAGTCCATCAGGTCGTGGTCACCGCCCATCACGGCGAGTTCGCCGGTGGCCAGGTGGTAGAGCGTCAAGTCGACGGTGCTGCCCCGGCTGTGCCCGGACTTCGTGGCCACATAACCCTTTTCGAACATCTCCGCCCGGGCGATGTTCGGGTAGTGCCGCAGCTTCGTCCGGCCGTCCTCGGGCCGCCGCGACCAGCGCAGGAAGCAGTCCACGGCGCGTTGGGGGCGGTAGCCGTCCCAGAGGAGCAGGCCGAAGCCGAGGGATTCGGCCTTTTCCTGCGCTCTTTCCAGCGCCCCGCACAGGGCCAGCGTGCCGACGACCCGGTTCGCCAGGTACCCGTCCACCGGCTTGCCGGTGAAGTTGTCCCACGTGGCGTACTTGGCGTCCCAGCGTATTTCGGGCGCGAACTCGTCGACGAAGACGAAGTCGTCCTTCACTGGAGCTTCCAGGTCAGCGCCAGCGACACCATCCGGTCGAGCACTTCGCCGAGCGGCAGCCCCGCGGCCGCCATCATCCTCGGATAACGGCTGTAGGAGGTCAGGCCGGGCAAGGTGTTGACCTCGTTGAGGACCACGGTCCCGTCGTCCTTCAGGAACACGTCCACGCGCGCCAGGCCCCGGCAGCCCAGGGCGCGGTAGATGGCCTTCGCCGTCTCCTGGACGAGCGCGCGCGACTCCGCCGGGATGTCCGCGGGAACGATGAACGTCGAGTTTTCGGAACCGCTTTCGGGGTTGCTTTCCTGATGGATCTTGAAGAAGCCGTGGGTGAGCGCGACCCGGTCGAGCTCACCCACGAGCAGGTCCCAGTCGTTCCCCAGGACGGAACAGCCGATCTCGCGGCCGGCGACGGCCTCTTCGATCAGCACCTTCGAGTCGTACTGCCGCGCGGTTTCTACGGCGGCCGGCAGTTCTTCGCGACGGGAAACCTTGCTGACACCGAAGGAAGATCCCGAACGGGCCGGTTTGACGAAGACCGGGAAGGTGAGTTCGCCGGGATCGACCTGCTCGTCGGCCGTCACGGTCCAGAACTTCGGCGTCGCGATTCCCGCGTTCCCGATGACGAGGTAGGTGAGCGACTTGTCCATGCACAGAGCCGAGCTGGGAACGTCACAGCCGGCGTAGGGAACGCCGGCGAGCTCCAATAAACCCTGCGTCGCACCGTCCTCGCCGAGCCGGCCGTGCAGGAGGGGCAGCACGACGTCCAGGCGGATCGTCTCGTACTTTCCCTGTTCCAGGACGAGCAGTCCGTGGACGCTCCGGTCCGGCGACAGCACGACCGGACGGCCGCTGTTCTCCCAGTCCGCGTCGGGGCCGTCACAGAGTTTCCACTCGCCGCTCTTCGTGATCCCGATCCAGAACGGCTCGTACTTTTCGGTGTCGAGGTGTTTCGCGACCTCTCGCGCGGACTTGACGGAAACGGGGTGTTCTTCGGTGGCGCCCCCGAAGATGATTCCGACCTTCACCTTATCCATGCTGTTTCCCGCTTTCGAAGGTCAGGCAGTTGACGAGACTGTTTTCGACGGTGTCGCTCAGTGCGTGGTCGGTGTAGTAGGCGGTGTGCGGGCTGATCAGCACGTTCGGCATGCGTTGCAGCCGCACCAGCGCTTCGCTGCCGACGGGTTTGTCCCGGCAGTCGGCGTAGAAGATTCCTTCCTCGCCTTCGAGGACGTCCAGCGCCGCGCCGCCGAGCCGGCCGCTTTCCAGCGCCGCGACGAGGGCCTCGGTGTCGAGCAGGGATCCGCGTCCGGTGTTGATGACGACCGCGCCGCGGCGCATCTGCTCGAGGCGCCGGCGGTTCAGGAGGTGGTGGGTTTCCGCGGTGAGCGGGGTGTGCAGCGTCACGACGTCGCTTTGCACGAGCAGGTCGTCCAGGGGCACGTAGTCGGCCGAGGTCTGCGGACGGCTGTCATAGGCCAGCGTCTGGCAGCCGAAACCCCGCAGCCGGTCGATGACCGCGGCGCCGATGCGTCCGGTCCCGACCACGCCGACGGTCAGGTCGCGCAGTTCTTTCCCGCGTACCTCGCTCAGCCGGTAGTCGTGCACCTCCGCGCGGCGGAGGACGGATTTCGCGTTCCGCGCCACCATCAGCATCAACATCAGCGTGTAGTCGGCCACGCTGTCGGGCGAATAGGTGACGTTCTCCACGGAAATGCCGACGCGCCCCGCGTAGGCCACATCGATGTGGTTGAAACCGATGCTCCGCGTGGAGATGTACTCGACACCGGCCCGGCTGAGCGCGAGGAGAGTGGAGTCGGTGACGCGGGTCTTGTGACCGATGCTGACGCACCGGTTGCCGGCCGCGAGTTCGCTGTTGACTTCGGAAGCCGGGGCTCCGGTGATGGTCGGCACGACGCCGAAGCGCGGTGCCATCTCCCGGAACAGGACGGCCTCGTCCCGCCCGCATCCGTAGATGGTGATTCCCGTCGCCGGGGCGGCTGGTTCGCCGTAGCTCATACGCCGCAGTCAATCCGGCGCGGTGTTGCCGGTCCGTATGCGGTTTTCGATATGGCGGCAATATGCTACCGGCGGGTAGCTACCACGTTGATTTCCGGGAAAGCGGCCGGCTCAGCTGTCGTGGACGGCGGTCGGCCGGCGCATCGGTGGCGAGCCGGAGCGGCCGGGTTCGCCGGTGCCGGCGAGGGTCGCCGAGGCCAGCTCCGCCACGAACGCGCCCGGGGCGCCGGCCTCCGCGAACAACGCGCGCTGGCGGTCGGCGCCGGTTTCCCCGGCCCGGACCGCGGCGAGCCGCCGGTCGACCGCCGGGAGGTCCCCGGTGGCCAGCAGGGCCGGCCGGACGTAGTCCAGGAGCCGGTCGACGATCAGGTGCTGCGGGAGGACCTGGCCGGTGAACGCGTCGATGCCGTGGCCGGGGTAGCCGTCGCGGGCCGCGGCGGTGAGCGACGCGACGACCAGCGCGGTCCGGACCGGCCGGGGCGCGACGCCGGCCCGGGCCTCCGCGAGGATCGTGACGACGAGGGCGCGGACGAGGCCCGCGAGCAGCACGGCGTCCTCGGCCGCCAGGCCGACGTCCGCGATCCGGACCTCGACCGTCGGGTACTTCGGCGAGAGCCGGGCGTAGAAGTAGACGCCGTGGGCGTCCATCGCGTCACCCCGGCGGACCGCGTCGTCGACGCTCGCGGCGTAGGCGGTCTCGTCCGGCCAGTCCAGCGGCGGTTGCGCGGTCGGCCAGCGCGACCACAGCGGGTACCGCCCGCTGGCCCACCCCGAGTCTTCGCCGTGGGCGAGCGGCGAGTTGGCGCTGATCGCGAGGAGCGGGGCGAGCCAGGGGCGCAGGCCGGCCAGCACCCGGACGCCGAGGGCCGGGGACGGGATGCCGACGTGCACGTGGCAGGCGCACGTGCCGGCTTCGGCGATGAGGGCGGGGTACCGGGCGGCCAGCGCGCGGTACCGGGGTTCGGCGGTGACGCCGGGCAGTCCCGGCAGGTCCCCGCACGGCGGTGTCCCGGACGCCAGCACCAGGCAGCCGGCGTGGCCGGCCGCGTCCGCCACGAGCCGGCGCAAGCCGAGCAGCTCCGCCCGGATCCCGTCGAGGCCGGTGTGGATCCCGGTCGCGGTCTCGATCTGGAACCGCAGGAACTCCGCCGTCACCGCGGGTTCGCCGTCGAGCAGCTCCAGCACGCGGGGCGCCGCGAGGGCCACCCCGCCGGACACCGGGTCCGCGAGGACGAACTCCTCCTCCACGCCGATGGTGAGCTCGTCCTTTTCCGGCAGCGAAAGTCGCACGTGCACGGCGCTCCGTCCCTCGGTCGGAAGCTTCAGTGTCGCCGCTGCGCCCGGGCAGGAGAAGGGCCGCTGGTCACCTGCCGCGGAACTTTCGGCCCCCGGACCGGGGACGCGTGACCCTGGGCAGGCCGTGACCGTGACGAGCACGATGGGCGAAGGCCGGTGGTCATCGGTGCCCGTCGTCGAAAGGAACAACGCATGCTGATCCAGATCAGCACGGACCGGACCGTGCACGGGGGCGAAGAGATGACCCGGCACTACGAGTCGGACCTCGCCGCCAGGCTGTCGCGGTTCAGCGACCACCTCACGCGCCTGGAAGTCCACTTCAGCGAGGAAACCGCGGCCGGCGACGGGCTGGACCGGCGCTGCGTGCTCGAGGCCCGGCCGGAAGGACGGCCGCCGGTGGCCGTCAGCCACCACGCGGGTTCGGTCGCCGAGGCGTGCCGGGGTGCCGCGCAGAAACTCGAGAGCGTGCTCGAAAGCCTGTACGGCCGGGCCGAGCACCACAAGGGCGGAGACACCATCCGGCACCAGGCCGGGCACGCCGGGCGCTGACCCCGTGCCGTCAGGGTCGTGCGCGGGTCACCGGCCCGGGCCCGGCGGGCGGGCGTCGAGGATGTCGGTGGCCCGCACCAGGTTGACCGGGCCGTCGGAAGCGGAGCCGTGCGGGCGGATCGGCACCCAGGTGGTGCTGGTGTGCTCGTCGCGCAGGCTGTGGCCCGCGACCGTCCCGACGTGCTCGCGCCACACCGGTGCCGTGTACGACGCCGGCCGGCCGCGCTGCACGCGGCCTCGGTACCGGTAGCGGACGGACCAGCCGGGCGGGTAGCCACCGCCGTGGCGGGTGGGCCAGGCCAGGTGCGCGCTCCCCGCGGTCTCTCCCGCCGGGTGCGGATCGGTCTGCTCGTCGACCACCGGAGCCCGCCTTCGCTCGCGGTGCACCCGGTGCACCGTCATGGGTCGCCGAGGTCCGGGGCGCGGTCTTCCACCTTAGAACGGGAAGTGCCGGGAGCGGTTCGCCCAGGCGAGTGGTTCCCGGGACGCGCCGGCCCCCGTGGCTGGACCGTCCTCAATGGACACCGCGGAGGGAAAGACAGCCGCGATCACGACCACTTCGGCACCGGTGGGTCACTGTGGGTGGCGGCGTAGGGACTCAGCCGCTCGGCCAGCGTCCGGCGGGTCGAGGCGGCCACCGGGCCGGGATGCGCCTGGCCGGTGTGGCGCCCGGCGGCGGTGTCGGCGACGAACTGCGCGACCGCGCGCGGGGCCGGTACGAGGTCGTCGCCGCCCTGGTGGGCGATGACGACCGGGTCTTCCGCGGGGTCGGTCTCCACCGCGAGCGACCACCCCCGCCGTTCGCTCCACACCAGCATGACGTCGTGGTCGGGCCGGTCGAACCACCGCTGGGGCAGCCCGAGGTAGGCGGTGGCCGTGTCGCTGATCTCCACCGTGGTGCTTTCGTCGGGGACGCCGACCACGGCCGCGACCGCCCGCACGTACTCGCCCAGGCTGTGTTCGAGGCTTCGGGCGTCGGGTTCGGGGTGCTCCATGCCCGTCACGCTAGAGGGCCTGCGGCCGGGCGGCCGGGTTGGCGCCCGGAAGCCGTCTCGCCGGGAGAGGCGGCCCGTTCGTTACGGTCCGGCGCGTTTAGGCCGCCACCGGCAGGCTAACCCCTCCTGGATCGCCCTGGACCCCGGCGGAAAGTCCCGTCACGAAAAGAGCGATCCGGATGACACGCACGTTGGACCGGCCTCCCCCAGCCGCCGCGCCGATGCTGGCGGGTGAGAAAACCCGCACCGAAACCTTCTTGGTGAAGCTGTTCGCGGTCGTCCCGCTGCTGGCCTTGGCCGGGGCGGTGCCGTTCGCGTGGGGGTGGGGCCTCGGCTGGGCCGACGTCGCGCTGACGGCCGGGTTCTACTTCCTGACCGGGCTCGGCGTGACGATCGGGTTCCACCGGTACTTCACCCACGGCGCGTTCAAGGCCCGCCGCGGGCTGCGGATCGCGCTCGCCGTCACCGGCAGCATGGCCATGCAGGGCCCGGTGATCGGCTGGGTCGCCGACCACCGCCGGCACCACGCCTACGCCGACCGCGACGGCGACCCGCATTCCCCCTGGCGCTACGGCACTTCCGCCGCCGCGCTCGCCAAGGGTTTCTGGTGCGCCCACCTGGGCTGGCTGTTCGACCGGCAGAAGACCAACGCGCAGCGGTTCGCGCCCGACCTGCTGGCCGACCGCGACGTCGTCCGGATCGACCGCTGGTTCCCCGGCCTCACCCTGGTCACCCTGCTCGCCCCGGCGCTGATCGGCGGGCTGGTGACGCTGTCCTGGTGGGGCGCGTTGACCGCGTTCTTCTGGGCCGGCCTGGTGCGGGTCGCGGTGCTGCACCACGTCACCTGGTCGGTGAACTCGTTGTGCCACCTGATCGGCGACCGGCCCTACGCCGCCCGCGACAAGTCCGCGAACTTCTGGCCGCTGGCCATCGCCTCGATGGGCGAGTCCTGGCACAACTCCCACCACGCCGACCCCACCGGGGCCCGCCACGGCGTCCGCCGCGGGCAGCTCGACATTTCCGCGCGCCTCATCCGGGTTTTCGAAGTGCTCGGCTGGGCCACCGAAGTCCGCTGGCCCCGGAACGACCGCCTCGACCGCAAGCTCAACCCCGGCTACCGCCCCGCACCCCGCTGACGGGGTTGCCCGCATGCCGCTCGGCTCCCGTCTTCGGTCTCCGGGGGCTAGGCTGTGAAGACGCCCCAGACCTCGGCGACCCCGGTTTTCCCCGGTGCCGGCCGCTCGGCCGGCACCCAGCCCGGACGGTGAGGCGAGCGACAGTGGGACGCGTGGCGGTGGCCGCTCTGCTCGGCCCGGCCTGCGTCCTGGCCACAATCGGTGCCCTGACCCTGCCGGGCGACGTCCTGATCGGCTGGGTCCTGCTCGGCGTCGGGGCCGGGATCCTCGTCGCTTTCGGCGCTCCGCGGCTCCCGCACCGGCGGGCCACCGCGGGCGGGCCGGACCGGCTCTTGGGCGCGGCCACCGCGGCGGCGTTCGTCTTGGCCTGCCTGGTCGTCGTCGGCCTGGTGACCACGGTCGGCGGCGCCCTCACCACGACCGTCCTGGTCCTGCTCGTCGCCGGCGGGCTGTGGGCCGGTCACCACCACCGGCCCGCGCCACCGGCCGTGTCCGCGCCGCGCGGCGCCCATGCACCCGCCCCCGCACCCGTCCCGGTGGCCGACATGGCGACCGAAGACCTGTGCGTGGCTTGGCGGCGCAGCTACTTCCTCCTGCTCCTCGCCGCCGACGGGCCGGCGCACCGGCTCGTCGTGCAGCGCCGGCAGGACGTCCTCGACGAGATCGAACGCCGGGACCGCAGCGGGTTCCTGCGCTGGCTCGACAGCGGCGCGAAGCCCGGCAGCGATCCCAGCCCGTACCTGAGCACCCGGAACTGACCGAGGGGAGGCGCCCATCATGCCGGCGGTCGACGCCGCGCTGCTCGTGTCCGCGGTTTCGGGAGACCAAGCCGCCACGGACGCGCTGCTGGCCCTGCTGCGCCCGGACGTGCTGCGGTACTGCCGCGCCCGGCTCGGAGACCGGCGGCACCGCGCCAGCGACGCGGACGACTGTGCGCAGGAGGTCCTGATCGGCGTGCTGGGCGCGCTGCCGGGCTACCGGTCCGGTGCCGGCGAGTTCCTGGGTTTCGTCTACCGCGTCGCCGCGCACAAGGTCGTCGACGCCCGCCGCCGCGACGGTGCCGACGTCAGCGTCCCGGTCCCGGAGCTCGGCCCGGTGCTCTGCGGCGGGCCGGGGCCGCTCTGCCACGTCGAGAACCTCGAGCGGCGGCAGCGGCTGCACCTCGTCCTCGACCTGCTGGCGCCGCAGCAGCGCGACGTCGTGGTCCTGCGGGTCATGCTCGGCCTGACCGCCGAGGACACGGCGGCCGTGCTCGGGGTCGCCAGCCCGGGCGCGGTGCGGGTGAGCCAGCACCGGGCGCTGGCCGCGCTGCGCCGGCACCTCGCCACTCAGGCGGAGCTGTGACGGCCCCGGCCCACGTGGCGCGGCGAGTAGGGTCGGACGCCACAGCCGCGGCAGCGGAGCTGATCCGGGCTTGGTCCTCCCCGAGTTGGTGTGGCGATCACGAACACCGACTCGGAAGGAACCTGATGCCGGAACGCGAAGGCCGCCGGGTGTGGGCCCGCGATGGCTGATGTCGACGTCCTGCGCGCGAACGTGCTGGCCGCGCTGGGCGAAGGTGGTGCCGGCCGCGGGGTCGACGTCGTCGGCCGGGTGTGCCGCGCGTGTGCGCGCCTGCTGCCGGTGGACGGCGCGGCGGTGTCGGTGATGGTCGACGCCGGGCACCGGGAGGTCGTCTACGCCAGTGACGCGGTGAGCTCGGCGCTCGCGGAGCTGCAGTTTTCCCTCGGCGAAGGACCGTGTTTCGAGGCGTACACCGTGGGCGGGCCGGTCCTGGTGCCGGATCTGGTCGCCGGGCCGCCTCCGACGTGGCCGATGTTCGCCGCCGAGGCCGCGGCCCACCCGGTCGCGGCGTTGTTCACCTTCCCGGTGCAGATCGGGGCGGTCCGGGTGGCGACCCTCGACACCTACCGGTCGACGCCGGGCTCGCTGAACCCCGGCGAGCTGGCCACGGCGTTGCAGGTGGCCGACGTCGCCGCGCTGGCGCTGTCGGGGTTGCTGGCCGATGGCGGCCGGTGGCTCGACGGGGACGGGCGGTGGATGGAAGGCGCCGGGATGCGCTACCGGGAGGTGCACCAGGCCACCGGGATGCTGATCGCGCACCTGGACCTGCCCGCTTCCGCGGCGCTGGCCCGGCTGCGGGCCTACGCGTTCGGCCACGGACGTCCCCTGCTGGAGGTCGCCGGCGACATCGTGGCCGGGCGGCTGCGACTGGACGAGGAGTTCGGGTGAGGACCACCATGAAGAGAGACGACGAACCAGGAGATGGTGGGCATGGCCGACCGTGAACGACAGGTGACCAAGGCATTCGTCGCGCTGGCGGACACGCTGGTCGATGACTACGACGTCGCCGACCTGCTGCACACGCTGGTGCGGCAATGCGTGCTGCTGCTGGACGTGGCGGCGGCCGGGCTGACGCTGGCCGACGAGCGGGGCGGCCTGCAGGTGCTCGCCTCTTCCACCGAGCAGGCGCGGCTGCTGGAGCTGTTCCAGCTCGACATCGACGAAGGCCCGTGCATCGAGTGCTTCACCAGCAGCACCCCGGTGCTGGTGGCCGACATCGCGGCGCAGGCGGAGCGGTGGCCGCGGTTCGCCGCCGAGGCGGCCAAGGACGGGTTCGCGTCGGTGCACGCGGTGCCCTTGCGGCTGCGCAGGCAGACGATCGGGGCGCTGAACCTGTTCGGGCTCAACCCGGGCGAGCTGTCGGCGGACGACGTCGCGCTGGCGCAGGGCCTGGCCGACACGGCGACCATCGGCATCCTCCACGAACGGGCCATCCGCCAGGGGGAGGTGCTCTCCGAGCAGCTCCAGACGGCGTTGAACAGCCGGGTGATCATCGAGCAGGCCAAGGGTGTGCTCGCCGTCAGCGGGCAGCTGAGCATGGAGGCGGCCTTCGCGGCTTTGCGCGACTTCGCCCGGCGGAACAACCGCCGGCTCAGCGACGTCGCCCGCGCCCTGGCCGACCGCGAGCTCGCTCCCGCGGTCGTGCTGGCTTCCCCGAAGGCGAGCCGCTCCCACTGACCTGTCCTTTGTGGACACGGGGGAAGGTGCCGAACGGTCCGCCCCGCGGTGACCAACGGCCCTCGCGCCCCGGACGCGGTGGCGTGATGCTGGAGACGGCCGACCGGCTTTCGACGGCAGGAGTTCCCATGCGGTTCCGTGATCGCCGGGAAGCCGGCGAGCGTCTGGCCCTCCGGTTGCGTCCGCTCCGCGGCGACCGGGCCGTGGTCCTCGGCCTGTCCGAGGGCGGGCTGGTCGTGGCCGGCGAGATCGCCGACGTCCTCGGTGCGCCGCTGGACATCCTGCTCACCCAGCGGATCGAGTCCGCCGGGCCGTCGCCGACGATGCTCGGCGCCGTCGGCGAGGGCGGCCTGACCGTCTGGGACCACGGCGCCATCCGCCGGTTCGACATCGACCCCGAGGACCTCACCCGGCTCGCCGACGGGGCGCAGGCCGCCCTGGCCCGGCAGGTCGGCGTCTACCGGCGCACGGTGGCACCGATCGCCATCGCCGGCCGCACGGTCGTCCTCGCCGACGACGGCGCCGCCACCGGCACGACCGCGCACACGGCCATCCGCGTCCTGCGCGCCCGCCAGGTGGGCCGGATCGTGCTCGCGGTCCCGGTCGCCCAGGCCCGCGTCCTCGACCGGCTCGCCCGCGAGGTGGACCAGTTCGTCTGCCTGCGTCCGGTGCCGTGGCTGCACGCGGTGCGCAACAGCTACCGGAAGTTCTCCGCGATCGCCGACACCGAAGCGCTCGAACTCCTGCACCGCGAACCCCGCCGGCCGACGGAGGTTCCCCGCTGACGTCCACAGTGGACCAGCAGGTCAGCCGGGGAGCCGCACGGCGATCTCGTCGCCCAGCGCGGCGCCGTCCGCCAGCTCGAGGTCGTCACCGCTCCAGAACCGGCCGGGGTCGTACCAGTTCGGCCGGCGGTCCCGGGGCAGCAGGCCCATGGCTTCGTAGGTCAGCGCGACGATCTCGGCGCAGTAGCCGCTCTCGAGGCCGGCGTCCGGGGTGTCCCGCTTCCGGGACGGCAGCCGGCCGCCGAGCCAGCGGGACGCGAGGCGTGCGGTCGACGGGAACGGCGTGCCGTCGAGCCGCGCGATCGTGCGCAGGACGGCGTCTTCCATCTCCCCGGTGACCGGGTGGTCGAGCTGGCGCAGCCAGGCCTGCTGGTGGTACCGCTCGGCCCACATGAGCACCGCCCGGCGCAGGTCGTGCAGCTGGGCGCCCCGCTGGTGGGTGCCCGACCAGACGTCCGGCAGGGCCCGCCCCAGCTCCGCGTGCCACATCAGCGGCGGGAGGTCCTCGACCACGACCGCCATGCCGACGTGGTTGACCGGGCTGTTCGTCACGACGCGGATCGTGCGGTCGGCCGCGGACTGCCCCCGGAACAACCACAGGTCGCCCGTGCGCGTCACGGCCACGGCTTCGTCGAGATCGAGCTCGGTCCCCGGCACGGCAGTAGCCTAGGCCGATGCGCTGGTGGAAGACAGTGGGACTGGCCGGGCTCGTCGGGGTGGCCGCGACCGGGGTGGTGATCGCGCGCGAGGAACGCCGCCGGCGGGCCTACACCCCGGACGAGGTCCGGGAGCGGCTGCACGCCCGCCTCGACGCCACACCACCGGAAACCGGCGACTGACCGGCTACGCGCCGGCCTGCCGGCGGGCGTCCGGGACCCGCGAGCCGGGCCGGAACGGGATGCCCAGTGCGGCGAAGACGCCGAGCGTCTTCGCGTTTTCGGCGCCGGCGTCGACGACGAGCACCCGCACGCCTTCGTGTTCCGCCGAGACGACGAGCTGTTCGAGCAGCAGGGTCGCCACGCCGAGCGTCGGGCCGTGGCCGTCGACGACCAGCGCGACCGCCGCTTCGCCCGCGTCGGCCAGGATGTCGTAGCGGGCGACGCCGGCCAGCCGGGAGTGCAGGAAGCACCCGACGGCCGTGTGCCCGACGCCGGAGCTGTGCGTCAGCTGCGCCGAGAGCTCGGCCAGCCCGGCCACGCCGACACCGAAGAACCGCAGGTGCCGGTCGGGCCCGGAGAGCCGGGTCCGCAGCTCGAGGACGGCCGTGGCGTCACCGGCCTCCAGCTTGCGCACCCAGGCGACTTCGCCGTCCGGGAGCAGGGCTCGTACCGGCGGGGTGGCGGTGGTCATGGTGTCTCCTCACGGATCCGGTGCGGCCCGGGTCCACAGTGCTCTGTCCTTTTCGCACAGAACACTGCGGAGTCCGGGGGGCCGGCCGCGGTCAGCGCTCGTCGGCGCGGGTCCCGTTCACGGCCACGGGGGCCGGCACGACCGGGGCCGTGGTGGCCGGTTTCTGCTGCGCCGCGGCGGCGCTTTCGCGAGCCAGGAAGGAGCCGAGCTCGCCGATGGTGCTCATCAGCGGGGCGGGGAACACGACGGTGGTGTTCTTGTCCACGCCGAGCTCCACCAGGCTCTGCAGGTTCCGCAGCTGCAGGGCGAGCGGGTGCGCCATCATCGTGTCCGACGCCTCGCCCAGCGCGGCGGCCGCGAGGGATTCGCCTTCGGCGCTGATGATCTTGGCGCGCTTCTCGCGTTCCGCTTCGGCCTGCCGGGCCATCGCCCGTTTCATCGTGTCCGGCAGCTGGATGTCCTTCAGCTCCACCAAAGTCACTTCCACGCCCCAGTCGAGCGTGGTGACGTCCAGGATCCGGCGGATGTCGACGTTGATGCTGTCGGTCTCGGACAGGGTTTCGTCCAGCGTGTGCTGCCCGACGACCTTCCGCAGCGTCGTCTGGGCGATCTGGTCGATCGCGGCGTAGACGTTCTCGATCGCCACGACGGACTTCACCGCGTCCCGCACCCGGAAGTACGCGACCGCGGAGACGTCGACGCTCACGTTGTCGCGGGTGATGATGCCCTGGGACTGGATCGGCATCGTGATGATCCGCAACGGCACCCGGCGCAGGACGTCCACGATCGGGATGATCAGCCGCAACCCCGGCTCGCGCACGCCCACCACCCGGCCGAGCCGGAACAGGACACCTTGTTCGTACTGCTTGACGATCCGCACCGCGGAGGCCGCCAGGAGCAGCACCGCGGCGGCGATGACGATGATCACGACGACGTTCATGGTGCTCCAGAGTTCGCGACCGGACGGGTGGGGAAGGCTCAGCCGGAGAGCTTCACCTGGTTGTCGACCGCGGTCACGCCGGGGGCGAACCACGCGGTCTGCTCGGCCGAACGGCGTTCGGCCGGGGTGAGGACCTCGCCGGTCAGCGTGACCTGGCCGTCGTCGAAGCCGACCTCGACGTGCTGGGCGAACCCGGGCGCGTGCCGGGCCAGCGCCGCGGTGATCTTCGCCGTGGTGTCGGCCGGGGTGACCCCGGCCGGCGGCCGCAGCGTGATCAGGTTCCGGACCCCGCTGATCCCGGGGAGCGCGGACACCGCCCGGCGGGCGGCTTCGCGCTGGTGGTTCCAGTCCACCGAGCCGCGCAGCGTGATGACCTGGTCGCGCACCTCGACCTGCACCGAGTCCTTCGGCACGACGACCGTGCGGCGGTCGAACACGATCATGGCTTCGCGGGCGAGATCCACGTCCGAAGGGACGTCGTGGCCGTGCCGGACGAGGATCTTGTCCACGGTCGCCGTCACGCCGTGGACCCGGCTCGCGGCGCGCAGGCCCTCTTCCTTCTCGGGGTAGGTGCCGACATGTCCGGCCAGCGTCGCGACACCGTCGGTGACGGTCACGCCGATCTCTTCGGCGTTGACGCTGGGGGTCCAGGCGAGCTCATCGGTGACCGCGGTCTTCAGCTGATGATCAGGCCTGTGCTGGATCTGTGTCATCCCTCCACCGTGCTCGCCGCACGCCGCCGGGCCTAGGGTCGCGGGACCTCTCTTCCGGGGTCGTTCGGCGTGCGCGGGCGTAGCCTGACGTCGTGGACGAAAACGCGCCCGTCATCACGGTCTTCCTGGTCGACGACCACGAGCTCGTGCGGCGCGGGGTCGCCGAACTGATCGACGACGAAGCCGACCTGACCGTCGTCGGGCAGGCTTCGTCGGTCGCGGAGGCGATGGCCAGGGTGCCCGCGCTGCGCCCGGACGTGGCGGTGCTGGACGTGCGGCTGCCCGACGGGAACGGCGTGGAGCTGTGCCGTGAGCTGCGTGCGGCGCTGCCCGGCCTGCGGTGCCTGATGCTGACCTCCTTCACCGACGAGGACTCGATGGTCGACGCGGTCCTGGCCGGCGCCGAGGGCTACGTCATCAAGGACGTGAAAGGACTCCAGCTGGTCGACGCCATCCGCCGGGTGGGGTCGGGCGAGACCCTGCTGGACGGCCGGGCGGTCGCCGCGCTCGTGGCCGAGCTGCGGACCGGCACCGGCAAGCCGGGCCCGCTCGCCGGGCTGAGCGAGCAGGAGCTGGTCCTGCTCGACCTGCTCGGGGAAAGCCTGACGAACCGGCAGATCGCCGAGCGGATGTTCCTGGCCGAGAAGACGGTCAAGAACTACGTGTCCCGGCTGCTGGCGAAGCTCGGGCTGGAGCGGCGCTCCCAGGCGGCGGTGCTGGTCACCGGGATCCACGGCGCCCAGCGCCGGCCAGGCGGCTAGCGGGCGAACGGGTGCTCGTCGCTGATCACGACGTCCTCGAGCCGGGTCCGCGTCAAGGGCAGCACCGCCGTGCCGTGGCCGAGGCGCAGCATGATCTGCGGCCAGAGCCCGCCGCCGACCAGCTGCCGCAGTTCACGCCGGGTCGCCGGCCCCGCCATCGGCTGCGAGGAGAGCGACGCCGAGAGCCCGGCGGCGGTGGCCGTCAGGAGCACCCGCTGCATGGCCTGGCCGGCCTGGAGCCGGGCGAGGGCCGTGTCGTGCAGCGTGCCGATGACCACGACCAGCCGGTCGGGTTCGACGTCGAGGTCCTCCCCGCTACCGGGCCCAGGTGTCGCCGGCGGAACTTCCGTGTGGCGCATGATTTCGCGCAGCTGCGGCACCTGCTCGTCGGTGATGGTGGCCAGCCAGGCGCGTTCCACCTCGGCCGCTCGCCGGAGCTGCCGCTGGACCGCGGAGGGGATGTCGGCGGCCGTGAACGGACGCCGGTTGCTCTGCTGGTCGGCGATGGCCGCCACGAGCTCGCCGTCGAGGGGGGCGATCGTCTCGTACCCGTGCGGCCGCACGACAGCGAGCAGGTCGGGCCGGCCCGCGGAAGGGAACAACCGCACGTCGGCGTGACTGCCCTGCGCCTTGATCGCCAGCCGCAGGTTCAGCAGGGCGGCTCCGCAGTCCAGGAGCCGTTCCCGCTGCTCGCTCTCGGTGCCGCTGGTGAGCGGGTCCGCGTACAGCTCGACGGAGTCCGGCGTGCACTGGAAGCGCCACGGCCGTGCGTTCCGCAGCGGCGGGGGAGCGGTGGCCGCGAGGAGGACGGACCGCATCTGGCTCGCGCTGAGATGCCCGACGGGCATGACACCGGTCTTCATGGACGGCTCCGTACTGTGGGTTCCTGGATGCGCTTCCACCGTCCGCCCGGGCCGCGGGCCGCGCCAAGTGCCGAACGTCCTCCGGGGCCGGGCGAAGGTCGTCGGTCGCGAACCCGTCCGGCCGGAACCCGCCGCGGGCCGGACCGCTGTGTCACTGTGGTGACATGCCCGAGGAAACGACGTCGGGCCGGGACCGGATGGACGCGCTGCCGGCGGCCGTCCTCGCCTTTTCCGCCGGACTGGAGCTCGAAACCACGCTGCGGCGGATCGTGACGTCCGCCGCCGGCCTGGTCGGCGCCCGGTACGGCGCACTGGCCCTGCTCGACGAAGACGGCCGGACGACCGCGTTCGCCGTCACCGGCGTCGACGACGCCACCCGGGACCGGCCCGGCCCGCCCCCGGACGGCCACGGGCTGCTCGGCGCGCTGGTGACCGACCGGGCTCCGGTGCGCCTCGCCGGCCTCGGCGCCGGTGCGGCGTGCGGGTTCCCGCCGGTGCCGGCGTTCCTCGGCGTCCCGCTGCTGGTGCGGGGCGAGATCCTCGGCCGGCTGTACTTCGGCGGCGACGAGCCGTTCACCGCCGACGACGAACGGGCGATCGTCACGCTGGCGGCGGCGGCCGGCATCGCCGTCGACAACGCGCGGCTCTACGAGGAGAGCCGGAGCAGGCAGCGGTGGCTGGAGGCCACCGGGGAGATCTCCGCCGAGCTCCTGGGCGGCACCGACGTCCACGAGGTGCTGCACCTGGTCGCGAGCCGGGCCGCCGAGCTCACCGGCGCCGGCGACGCGCTCATCGCGTTGCCGGAGTCGCCCGGGGGAGCACTGGTCGTCGCGGTGTGCGCCGGCCCCGACGCGGACGTGCTGACCGGCCGCCGGATCCCGCTCGCCGGGTCGACGTCGGGCGCGGTGCTGCGCGACCACGTGCCGCGCAGCGTGCCGAGCCTGGCGTACGACCTGGCCGAGGGCCTGGGCGTGGACCTCGGCCCGGCGCTGGTGGTGCGGCTGCGGTCCGGCGAGTCCACCGCCGGGGTGCTGCTGGCGCTGCGCGCTCCCGGGGCGGCGCGGTTCGACGAGCACGAGCTGCAGCTCGTGTCCGCCTTCGCCGACCAGGCCGCGCTGGCGCTGCGGGACGCCGAAAGCCAGGCCGCCCGCCGGGAGCTGGACGTCGTGGTGGACCGCGACCGGATCGCCCGCGACCTGCACGACCACGTCATCCAGCGGCTCTTCGCGGTCGGCCTCGGGATCGAGGGCACCCGCCGCCGGGCGGACTCACCCGCGGTCACCGTCCGGCTCACCCAGCACATCGACCAGCTCCAGGACGTCATCGAGGAGATCCGCAGCGCGATCTTCGCCCTGCACGCGCAGCCGGGGACCGGCCGGGGCCTGCGGGCGCGCCTGCAGAACGCGATCACCGACACCACCGCCGACTCCGCGATCCACACGACGGTCCGGCTGTCGGGATCGTTCGACCGGGTGCCCGCGGCGGTGGCCGAGCACGCCGAAGCCGTCGTCCGGGAAGCGGTCAGCAACGTCCTGCGGCACGCGCGTGCCGCGGAGCTGGCGGTGACCGCTTCCCTGGACGACGACCTGGTCATCGAGGTTTCGGACACGGGAACGGGAATTCCGGAGACCGTGGTGCGCAGCGGGCTGCGCAACCTCGAGCAGCGCGCCGCGGAGGTGGGCGGATCGTTGCGGCTCGACCGCCCGGCCGCGGGCGGCACCCGTCTGGTGTGGACGGTCCCGGTGCCCTGACCCGCTTCCGCTCAGCGGCGGTCGTGCGGGTAGTCCGGGGAGCGGTCCTGGAAGGACAGGATCGCGGGGTTCTGGATCGAGCCGTCCCGGATCTCGATGGCGCGCCGGACGGTCTCGTTCTCGTCCCATGTGGACTGTCCGGAAAGGACGGCCCGCAGGTGTGGCAGCAGGCCTTCGCTGATCTCCCAGGTCGCCGAGTTCCACAGGTAGGACGGACTGTGGTCGACGGCGTAGTACGTGACGCCGTCGCCGATCGGGAAGGTCGGCCGGGTGAACGTCGTGGGCTTGGCCCAGCTGAAGCCCATGCCTTCGTCGCAGGAGACGTCGACGACGAGGCTGCCCGGGGCGAAGGCGGCGAGGTCTTCTTCGATGAGGAAGGTCAGCGGGGCGGCGGTGTCCTGCAGCACGCAGTTGACGACGATGTCATGCTCGGCCAGGAACCCGGCCAGCGGAACCCGGCCGTGGTCGGTGATCGCGTGGCTGCGGCGGAGATCGCCCGGGTTGTTCACGTCGTGGTCGATGTGGACCATCGTCGCGGAGTGGATCGGCGAGCCGACCGCGCTGAGGCCGCGGGCGGTGAGGACGTCGACGTCGTGGATCCCGTGGGCGTTCAGCGCGGTCACCGAGCCGCGTGCCGTGGCACCGAAGCCGATCACCACGGCCCGCAGCCGGCGGCCGTAGTCGCCGGTCGACCCGGTCAGCTGCAGGGCGTGCAGCACCGAGCAGTAGCCGGCCAGCTCGTTGTTCTTGTGGAAGACGTGCAGGCCGAACGAGCCGTCGCGCCGCCAGTGGTTCATCGCCTCGAAGGCGATGACGGTCAGCTTCCGGTCGATGGCGTGCTGGGTCAGCTCGACGTCCTGCACGCAGTGCGGCCAGCCCCACAGCACCTGCCCGGGCCGCAGTTCGGCGACGTCCTCCTGCAGTGGCTTGGCCAGCAGGATGACGTCGCACTCGGCGACGAGCTCTTCGCGCGTGCGCAGGCCCGCGACCGCGCCCGCCAGGCGTTCGTCGGGGAGGCCGAAGGGTTCGCCGTACCCGTGTTCGAGGTAGATGGACTTCCGGAGATCGGCGTCGATCCGGTCGAGGTGGTGCGGGTGGATCGGCAGCCGCCGCTCGTTTTCTTTCCGAGAATGGGCGATGACGCCGAGGCTGAGCTGGTGCACAGGAGGCCCCTTTGCTAGAAGCCAGTCTTAACACAGTCAGCGAAGGCGTCGTGTACGCTGGGTGGTGTCCGAGAGCATTTCGTGCGCGAGTGGTCGAACCTGCGCCGTCCTCGGCCCCAATCCGGCCGAGCTCGACAGCCGGGGACGGGAGCACCGACATGCCGTCGGGCCCGAAAACCACCGAGTTGCGTTTGAAGCTGAAGCCGGCGGCGCCCGCTACCGGGCACGTCGACGGCGCGTGGTGGCCCCACGCCCGTGACCTGGCCGCCGAACTGCCCGCACTGCTCGCGGAGCTGGGCACCCGGCTGGGCCGGATCGACCGGGTCACCTACCAGCTGGGCGAGTGGCAGGCACCCGACCGTCGCCTGACGGTCGGCGAGCACGTGGTCCGGCTGGAGGGGTTCCGGTCGCAGCGGGCCGACAGCGTGACCGTGGTCGCCTGGGACCGGAGTCTGCTGACCCTGCTGGTGGTGCCCCCGGAAACGGACCCGGATACCGCACAGCAAGCCCTCACGAAGGCCGCGGCCGAGGGCAACACCGAAGACAGCGCACAGCTGCTCGCGACCCGCGGAACCGAGCACAGCAAAGCCGAGGACGGCGTACCGCAACCCGCGTGACCGCCGCCGTCCCGCCCGACGAAAGGAACTCCCGATCAGTACTCCCACCATGGACAGTTCGTTGTTCAGCCACCCCGTCGCCGAGGAACCCCGCCCCGGCACGTTCACCACGCCCCAGGACAGCCGCTACGGCAGCTTGTTCCGCCAGCCGGTGTACACCCCGGCACCCGCGGACGAGGACGAGACCGAGTCCGCCCCGCCGCGCCGGCCCTCGGCCGGTGCGCGCGCCCATGACCCGTCGGGCCGCCGCGCCCACCGGTAACGCGAACCGGCACGGCCAAGAACCCCAGCCGATGAGCGGCCGGGGTTCCTCGCCGAGACGGGTATCGGTCCAGCGCTGCAGCGTCAGGACACCCGGCCGCCACGGCAGCCGTCGGCGATCAGCGTCTGGTCGATCGGGCCGGTGCCGGAGCCGGAGATGCTGCCCGTGAACAGCGGCTGCGGCGAGGACCAGCCGTTGGGGTTGGTCGGGTCGCTCGACGTGCGGTAGATGAAGGGCCAAGCGCCCCACTGGTACGCCAGCACCCAGATGTTCTGGCCGGCGGAAGCCATGTCGGACCAGTTCGTGAAGGGGCTGAAGGCCATCAAACCGTACGACGATCCCGAGACGTTCGACGCGTAGACCAGGTGCTTTCCGTTGTAGACGACGTTGGTGAAGTCCTTGAGCGAGACCCACCCGTTCTTCGGTGTCGCCAGCACCCCGCTCGAGCTCCAGCGGTAGGTCGAGGGAAGTGAGCAGCTGCTGGCCCGTCCACTTCTGGTTGCTGCCGCCGTTGCACGTCCAGATCACCACGGCGGTGCCGTTGGCCGTACCGGCACCGGTGACATCCAGGCAGAGCCCGGACTGCACCCCGACCACCGTGCCGTCGGAGTTCACCCGCCACTGCTGGTTGGCCCCGCCGTGACAGGCCCAGATCTGCACCCGGGTCCCGGCGGCGGTCGCGCTGCCGGGAACGTCCAGGCACTTGCCGCCGTAGACCGTCAGCAGGCCGCTGTCGGTCGACGTCCACTGCTGGTTCGCGCCCATCGTCGCGGCGGCGGGCAACGCGATCAGGGCGCGGCCCCTGCGGCCGATACTTCTTCTCTTCAGGACGACCTTCTCCCAGCCGGCGCCGGTCCACAGAGGATGGCTGGGCCGTGAAACTTACCCGCGTCGGCGTCGACGTCCTCGAGAAATCGGATCGTGACACAACTTGGGAGGGGGGTGACACGTCTTGGAGATCGTGAGAATGATCCGCATCGCCGGGCTCGGCCTGGTGGCCTTGCTCCTGGCCGCGTGCAGTGGACAGACCGAGACCGTGGGGACCGCGCAACCGGCCGGAGCGGCCGGGCCGGAGGCGGTGGCCGGGGTGCCGGCCGCGACGGTGGCGTTCGGGGGCGGGGACGAGCTGAGCCCGAAGGACCCGATCGTCGTCAAGGCGTCGAGTGGCACGTTGCAGGCGGTCACGGTCACGAACCCGCAGACCGGCAACGCGGTCAAGGGTGAGCTGTCGCCGGACAAGACGACGTGGACCAGCGCGGATCACCTGCGGTACGCGGCCACGTACCAGGTGGTCGCCACCGCGGTGAACCAGGCGGGCGCGGCGACCGAGCAACGCGGGGAAGTGCACACGCTCAAGCCGTCCGGGGTCGCCACTCCCGCACTCTTCCAGCCGGCGTCGGGCGATTTCGGCGTCGGCCTCATCATCGGCCTCAAGTTCGACCACGACATCACCGACAAGGCCACGGTGGAGAAGTCCTTCAAGGTCACGTCCTCGCCCGCCCAGGACGGCGGCTGGTACTGGGTGGGCAAGCGCGAGGTGCACTTCCGGCCCAAGGACTACTGGAAGGCCGGCTCGACGGTGAAGCTCGAGACGACGACCTTCGGCCTGCCGATCGGGGGCGGCGTGTACGGCGGCCAGGACGTCTCGGCCACCTACAAGGTGCACGACTCCTGGGTCGCCAAGGCCGACGGCAAGACGCACCAGATCAAGGCGTTCCACAACGGGCAGCTGGTGAAGACCGCGCCGACCAGCATGGGCAAGACCGCCGACACCCCGCCGCGTGGCGCGACCCCGACCTTCAACGGCACGCACACCGTGCTGGGGAAGGAGGCCAGCAAGATCATGGACTCCTGCACCTATGGCGTGTGCGAGGGCGACCCCGGCTACTACAAGGCACCGGAGAACTGGAACGTCCGGATCTCCAACGACGGCGAGTACCTGCACGAGAACCTGAAGACGGTCGGGGTGCAGGGCAGTGCCAACGTCTCCAACGGCTGCCTCAACATGAACACCGAGAACGCCAAGTGGTTCTTCGACAATTTCAACGCGGGCGACGTGGTCGAGATCACCAACTCGGGCGGCCCGCAGCTGGCCATCAACAACGGCCACGGCGACTGGGCGATCAGCTGGAGCGCCTGGCAGGCGGGCAGCGCTCTGCGCGGCTGACGGTGCGCAAAAGGGCAATCTTCGCGCGTGGCGGTTGACGGCTTCGATCGCCTCACACCATGCTCCGGGCCGACGAAGGCCCCACAGCCGGACAACCGGCTGAACCAGGAGGAATCCCGTGACGATGGTGCACACCCGGCGACCCAAGGTGAGCTGGCTCGCCCCCGTGCTGCCGGCGGTGGTCATGGGCTTGACGGCGTGTGGCTCGGCCGGCGTCAGCGGATCGGCGGCGCCGGCGCCGAGTCAGTCTGTTTCGCCCGCAAGCGCTTCCCCGCAGACGCAGCCCGCATCCGGTGCCGTGACCCTCGAGGCGGCACTCGAGCGCTGGGTGACCCAGATCTTGCAGGAGAAGTACACGGAGGCATGCCTTTCCGGCGCGCCCGTGCTGCCTGCCGGCCAGGACGCCGAAAAGCTGTGCAAGAGCCCCACGGCCCTCGGAAGCGCCAAGTCCCTGCGCGAGGCTTGGGCGAAGCCGGGCGTCAAGCTGCCTCCGCAGGGAGAAGTAGAGGTGACGGAGGTGGCGGCGAAGGGGACCGAGGTAACGGTCCCGGACACGGCGGTAAAGCTCGACGGCCAAACACTGCGAAGCCTCGAACTGATCGGCGCGACCGGTGACACGGGCTCGTTCAGCCTCACGTTCAAGATGCAGAAGCACGAAGGGGCCTGGTACGTCCAAGGCTTCGACCTCAAGTTCTGAGCCGGACCAAAGACCCGGCGCGCGGCTGCGGCACAGTCGCAAGAAGTGGCTGATCGCCGGGGCGCACCGGAGATCGCCCAGGCTGGAAGGCTCGGCCATCACCTGCTCCAGTTTTGCCCCAGCAGGAGCACAAGATCGCGCCACCAGAGTGGGCAGACAAACTGGGTGTCACCCTCACCGACGTCACTTCGATCTATCGCCCGGCTACGCCCGAGAAGTGGAACGTCGGTGCGGCCGAGGAACGCATCGAGACGATCTTTTCCTGCGAAGGCGGGCAGTTCACCGCAGTCTACGACCGTGTGTTCCACGTAAGCTTGCGCGGCAATCCGGCAGAAACTGCCGCTCAGATCGGTGAGGCCATCGTCAAGATCGAAAAGGCCGAACGCGATGCCCAGGTAGCGGACCAGGCGAAGCGAGCGCATGCGGACAAACACCGCACGAGGCTGCGCTACGGCGGCATCGCCAGCGCGGCCATCGTCGTCGTGGCCGTCGCCGCGACGCTGATCTACCAGGCCGCCACAAGCCTGCCGATCGAATATTTGTCCGGAGATAACCCTGACCTGCGGCCGTGTCGGGCAGCGAGCTGCAGCGAGGACGGCAACTTCCCTTGGTTCAAGGAAAGCTTGAGCACTACCTTCACCGCGACCGGTGGAGACACGTTCCGCAGCACACTCAGGTCAGGACCCCTCTGCGACCTGAAGTCCAGCTGGGAGATCACATTGGACGGGGTTCCCTGGCGCAGTGGAGATTTCGTGCAAGCGGGATCGTCGATCGACTTGGACGTTCCGCTGCGCGGCTCTCCCGAGAGTGGATCGCTCGGACTCGAAGCGCGCGGGGCAACGGGCCACGGTGTCTCATTGCGACTCTGGGCTCGGGAACCTCAGCGCGCCGGCTGGTCGAGGTGAACATCGGCAGTGCGGCATACCGCCGCAGTGACCACACAAGGAACACCGGAACCGTGCACCGTTCGGCTCCGTCGGGCACGGCTCGGCCAGAAAGCCTGCTCCGGCTGTCATGTCCAGGTGATCGCCGTCTTCGACATCGACGACGGCATTGTGCGTCTGCAGGAACAGAAACCGTCGCTCGCAGTTTCCGCATCGGTCAGCCCCAGGCGGCCGAGCAGTTGGCGCACGAGCATCGAAAGGTAGACGAGTCACGCGGCTGCCGCGCTGGCATCTGGAAACGCTCCCGTTCGAGTTCGTGGAGAGACGATTGCTGTCCGACCTGCGACGTCGCTGGCAGAAGGCCACTCGCAGCCCGTATCCGAAGGGGCCGAGGCCAAAGTCGGCAGCGACAAGGCGGCCGCGAGCGGCGGTGACGTGGCGCTGGAGGTGCGGCGGGCGGGAGCGTGGTGCCCCAGAAACGCCCCGGCAGGGACACTGGTGCACCGGTCGAAGCGGATCACCCAAGATCGGCCCCGGACACGAAGAAACCCCTCCGATCAGCCGGACGACCTGATCAAAGGGGTTCTACGATGTGGAGCTAAGGGGACTCGAACCCCTGACCCCCTCACTGCCAGGGTCGATCATGGCCCTGACCTGCGGCGATAGAGAATCGCCTAGTGAAATGATGCGCCTCGTTGCCGTTGCTGGCAACTGTATGTTGTTGAGTGCAGTTGTGACAGGGGGTTTGCCCCAGCTGTGCCCCAGTGAAATTAGTGAGAGGACTGCGGCGCCCTCGTTTCGAACAGCTGGCGCAGCCGGCAGGCGACCTGGGTTCGGATCCACCGGAGCAGGACCAGACCGGGCCGTGTCGTGCCGGGGTCACTGTCATGAGCAGCGTTGCTTACGGCCTCGCCCGCATTGAGGTGCCGCTGAGAGTGGGTCACCGGGACACACGCTCTGCAGCATGCAGCGGACACCGCCGTATCCAGCCACACGTCGCCTCTCGGAAACCCTTGCACGGCGTTCCCGGGTCACGTCCTCGCTATTGGGTCACGGCTCTGATCGTGGAAGTGCACCTGATGGCGACATGATGTCCGGCGTGGAGAACGTTGAGGACTCGACCCCTTCGATCGGGGCGGACGGCCTGGACGAGCAGTTCGTGGCGTTCGCGCCGAGCGGTTGCCCAAGGAACAGCCGTAGGTGGGCGCGGTGGTTCTCCTGATCGTGTGTACCTGGCCGAGGTGGGTTACGTTTCAATTCACGCTGAGGCAACCGGGTGATGCAAAGCCAGAAGAGTATCCGGCCGGCCGATTGGAGCCACGGCGGGCTTCGTGTTTCCTGGTGCCTCAGCAGGGGTTCCGAGGGAGTGGCTGTGGCGGAGGGGTCGCGTACCGAACTCATCGAACGGCTTGTCCGCGACCGTGCCGTCCGAGGAGAGCCGAGGCGGCTCGACGAGGTCATAGCGCTGGCGCGGCAGGATGTCGCCGACGCGCCTGCGGAGGAGGGTTCGCGCCGCTGGTCGAACCTCGGAGCTGCCCTGTGGGCCAGGTGGGAGGGGACGGCCGACCTTGATGCGCTCCGCGAATGCCTTGACGCCTCAAGGCGCGCTTTCGATGCCGAACCGCCCGGCTACGTGCGAGACTGCATGCGGCTGAACCTCGTCCATGTTCTGTTTCAGCTGGGAAACCGGGGTATCGGTCCGGAGACGGTGGACGAAGCGCTCGGGCACGTCATCGATCTCATCCCCGAGCCGGGCGAGGCCGGAGACCCGCGGACAGTCACGGTGGCCGAGAAGGTCTTGGCGCTGTGCCGGGCCTTGCCCGGGCCGCCGCGGCCCCGGTACGCCGAGGCCAGGAGGCGGTTCGTCATCGCCTACGCCGACCTGTCACTGACCAGCGGTCGGATGCTGGTGAACATGGCCGCGGAAAGCCACGACCTTGAGACCCTCGAAGAAGGCACGCGGCTTTTGGACGACGCGCTCGAGGCACCCACGGAGGACGTGAGCACCCAGGTCGAGCGCCGGCACGCCCGGGCCGTGGCCTCGGCGATCCGCTGGCAGATCGCCCGCGAACCTGTGGACCTCGACAACGCGATCACCGGCTTCCTGGCCGCCGTGTCGCTCGGGGAGCAGATCGGCGACATCCCACCGTCACTTGTCGACAGCCTCGCGCTCAGCTATTCGCACCGGTACGAACGTGACGGCGCCGCCGAAGACCTTTCGGCGGCGATCGCCGTGCTCGCCGCCGCGGCCTCGGTGGACGGCGACGCCGGGCGGGACCGGCAGGCCCGGATGCAGCGGTACCGCTGGGAGCGGTACGAGGCCACTGCTGACCTCGCCGACCTGGAGGCCGCCGTTGACCTCGGCCGGCAGCTCGTCGCTGACGGTCGCGAAGCGAACGGCCTTTCGCGCGAGGACCACCTGTCGAACCTGGTGATCTTCCTAACCGTCCGGCAGCTGTACCGGTACGACGCCGGTGTGTCCGCCGAGATAGCGAAGCTGGCGGCGGCGCTCGGCGAGTCGGAGCTTCCCTCAGTACTAATCCGGCCGCTCCCATGGGTGCGCACCTACGAGGAAGGCGGCGCAGGCGTCCCGGCGTCGCCGTCGCAGGCACGCCGGGTGTTGTTCCTACACACCTTCAAGGATCCCGCGGCCGACGTCGTCGTCCTCCGACACCTCGCCGCGGCGCTGGGACCGCACGACCGCATCGCGATCCTGAGCGATACCGGTGACGAGGCCACGCTCGCCGCCGCGGCCGGTGACCGTGTCGAGGTGAAGGCGACTTCGAGTGCCGACTGGACCCGTGTCGTCCACGAAGAGATGGTGCTGGCCGACGCGGTGGTCCTGCACCTGTCGCCGAAGGACCTGGTCTTCCCGCGCGTCTCGGCGCCGAAGGATCTCAGCGCCGAGTTCCCGCGGGATCTGTGGGAGATCGGCCCCGACACCGGCCCCGCCCACCAGGCGAGGGTGATGGCAGCGCTGAGCCGCTTCGAAAGAGGACGCGGGGACAGCTACGCCGCCACCCCGCTCGGGTCGATCCCGACCGGAGCGAGTCTCCTGCGCGAGCTGGCGTTCCTGTCTCGCCTGGACCGGCTCTCGCAGACTGTGGTCGTCGCCGACAACCGGCACTACTACCACCTCATGCAGCGGATCGAGAATGCCATGATCAGCGTCGCCGACACGATGACGATCGACGAGCGGTACCGGACGCCCCGGCTGACTGCACTCGAACGGCAGCTGGAAGTGCTCGACGAAGAAGTACGTGGCATCACCTTCTCTGCCCGCCCGGACGGTGGCCTGTCTCCGGCATTCACCGCTGCGCTGGCCACGGCTCTGGCCGGCGTCGATCCGATCACCGGCCGCGAAAGTACGCTCACAGACGTGCCAATCGGTGTGTCGCCGAATCCGCGGAGGCTGCCGCCGGACAACCAGCTGAAGGTGGTGAGTGCGACGCCAGTGGAAGACCTCCTCTACATCCCGCCCGGGACATTTGTCGAGATCTCGCAGGCGGACGCCCGACACTATTTCGACGACGAGGTCGTCGCCGAGGGCTGTCCTCGCTGCGGCGGCCCGTTCGACCGCGTGTTCTTCTACACGACCGGCCTCGAGCACCCCGGGCTCGACAGGCTCGCGGATGCCGAGTCGCACGGCAAGTGCCAGACGTGCGGCCGGCGCTCCACGGTGCTCGGCCCCGATGGCCTCGCTCCCTTCTGAGGCTTCGAAGGCCCGGGATGACGGCCGACCAGCCGAGCCGCGTCTTCAACAACGCCGACCGCTCCCGGACACGCACGCCTGGCGCTGACGCAGCCTGGGCAAACGCCCGTTCCGGTCCGCGCCTGCGGCGGCGACGTCGAGCTGAGACGGCGGTCGGGAAGGTACCTGCTTCCGGCTCGTTGCAGCTGCCGGACGACGAGTTCACGGACTGCATCGGACGGCTTGGGCATCCGTCCAAAAGCGACGACCGCACGACTTGGGGACGTCTTGCAGCCACACCACATCGACGCGCCGCCTCTGGCCGCACGGCAGCAGCCGGTGCGCCGGCTTGGCGGCTGGCAGCTCGCCCCCGGTTGTGCCGCTGGGGTTACTTGAGCTGTTCGCCGTGGGATTACACAGTGCTCGTCGGCGTGCCCTCGACGCGGGACTCTTCGTGGCTTAGCCCTGCCTGGCCCCGTATCGTCGTCGCCGTGACGGCTCGGTACGACTTCAGCGCGGTTGCACAACGACGACCCGCCGTAACAGGTGTTGTCTCATCACCGATACTTCGTCGATGAACCACGAATTCGAAGCACCGTCCAACTCGGTGTCCGGGTCGGTGTCCGGCTCCGTGGTTCAAGTCGGAAACATAACCGGCCACGTGGTCGTACACGAGGCCCCCGGGCAGCTGCCCTATCGGTTCGGGCCGGTGCCCCCGTTGGCAGGCGCCTTCCAGGACCGCGCCGAACTCGGCATGATCACCATGACTGGGATCGATCACAGGGTGCCCACGACCATCCTGTCCGGCCTGGCTGGCGTCGGTAAGACTCAGGTCGCCGTCGCCGCGGTCGAACGTGCGTGGCGGAGCAGCGAGATCGACCTGCTGGCGTGGATCAACGCAGGGTCACGGGATGCGATCGTGTCCGCATATTCGGCGTTGGTCGCCGAACTCACAGGTATCGCCGACCCCGAGCCGGACTTGGCACCTCAGCGCCTTTGGGCGTGGTTGTCCGATACCTCCGCCCGCTGGGTGGTGGTTTTCGACGGCCTGGAGTCGCCGTCGGACTTGGACGGCCTGTGGCCACCCGCCGTACGGTCGGGGCGCGTCCTCGTGACGACCCGCCGCTCCGACGGCGCACTGCGCGGCCGTCGGCGTCGGCTGGTCGAGGTCGAGCTGTTCTCTCCGGCGGAGGCGGATGCGTATCTGCACGCCGTGCTCGCCGACGAACCGGCGCTTCTCGACGGCGCCGACGAGCTGGCGCACGATCTCGGGTATCTCCCGCTGGCGTTGGCCCACGCCGGAGCGTATATGCTCGACCGGCACATGTCCTGTGGCCAGTACCGGCTGCGGTTCGCGGACCAGCGGGTGCGGCTGTCCAGGCTGATTTCGGAACCGGTCGCGCTCCTCGACTGGCATCGGGCGACAGTGGCGGCGACCTTGTCGCTGTCGATGGAGCAGGCCGACCACCTGTCGCCCATCGGCGTCGCCCGGCCCTTGCTGGAGACCGTCAGCCTGCTGGACTCCGGCGGCGTTCCGCTGGAATTGTTCTCGACCGGGGTCGTCCGCGAGTTCCTCACGGAGCGAACCGGGCGCGCGATCCGTGCCGAGGAGCCACGCGAAGGCCTGGACGTGTTGCGGCGCCTGGGCTTGCTCCATCTCGACCAGCGTGCCCTCGTTCCGGTGGCGTTGGTCCATCCGCTGGTTACCCGCGCGGTTCGGGACGGCCTGACCGAACCGGCGCTGGCAGAGCCGGCGCGAGTGGCGGCCGACAGCCTCATGGAGCTGTGGCCGGACGTCGAATACGACCCGGCCATCGGCGCGGTGCTGCGCGCGAATGCCGCCGGGCTCATCCAGGTCGTCGGAGACGAACTCTGGCAGCACGGCGTGCACCCGCTGCTGGTGCGCGCCGGACGCAGCCTGGGGGAAAGTGGCCAAGTCGCCGAAGCGGTGGCCTATTTCCGCAGGCTCGCCGACACCGCGGACGCCCGCCTGGGCGCCGGGCACCCCACCACGTTCGCGATCCGGGCTCAACTGGCCATCTGGCGCGGCGAGGCGGGCGACCGGGCCGGGGCCGCTGCCGCTTTGGCCGAACTGGTCGACGATCAGCTCCGGGTACTGGGCCCGGATCACCCCAACACCCTGACCACCCGCAACAACCTCGCTTACTGGCTCGGGGAAGCGGGCGATCCGGTGGGGGCGGCCGCCGAGCTCGAGGCGGTGCTCGCCGACCGGATGCGGGTGCTGGGTGCGGACCATCCCAACACCCTGACCACGCGGAACAATCTCGCTCAGTGGCGCGGGGAGGCGGGTGATCCGGCCGGGGCGGCCGCCGCACTGGCCGAGCTGCTCGCCGATCAGCTTCGGGTGCTGGGCCCGGATCATTCCAACAACTTGACCACGCGGAACAATCTCGCTCAGTGGCGCGGGGAGGCGGGTGATCCGGCCGGGGCGGCCGCCGCACTGGCCGAGCTGCTCGCCGATCAGCTTCGGGTGCTGGGCCCGGACCACCCCGGCACCCTCACGACCCGGCACAACCTGGCGCAATGGCGCGGCAGGTCGGGTGATCCGGCCGCGGCGGCCGCCGAGCTGGCTCAGTTGCTCGAGGACCAGAAGCGCATCCTCGGGCCGGACCATCCCAGCACTCATACCACCCATGCCAGCTTCGCCCAATGGCTGGCCGACAACGGGGATCCGCGGCGCGCCGCCGAAGAACTGGAACTGCTGTTCGCCGAGACGCGACGGTCGTCGGATCCCGACCACCCCACCTCGCTGGTGAGAATGAGCAGCCTGGCCGCTTCCTACCGCCGGCTCGGCGAGTACCAAAAGGCCCAGAGACTGGACACGGACGTGCTCGACCGCCGTCGCCGGCGGCTGGGCCCGGATCATCCCGACACGCTCTCGTCCGCGACCAACCTCGCCATCGACCTGCGCCTGCTCGGCGAGTACCGGGAGGCGAAGGAACTGGACCGGGACGTGCTCGACCGCCGTCGCCGGCGGCTGGGCCCGGATCATCCCGACACGCTCTCGTCCGCGACCAACCTCGCCATCGACCTGCGCCAACTCGGCGAACACGTGCAGGCGCTGGCGCTTGATCGCCTCACTGCCGCTCGACGGCGGCGGCTCCGACCGGGCAGCCCGGACACCCGGCGCGTGGAGCGAAGCGTCGCCACCCAGGAAAAGGGATCGCCAAGAATCTTCCTTTCCCACCCGGCGAACGACACAGCGATCGCCCACGCGATCGTCCACGCGCTCCAAGCGAACGGCATGGTCGTCCGCACCGCGGGCATGTCGATCGCGCCCGGCGCGAAAATCGGCGGGGCGATCGAGCGAGAGCTGGAACTGGCCGACGCGGTGGTGGTCCTGCTCACCGAGACCGGGATGCACCGGGAACAACGGCGCGAGATCGATCTGGCCTTGCGCCGTGACGCTCTGACCATCCGCGTTTCCGTCGGCTCGCTGCCGCCGGACGTGGAGCGGAGCTTCCCGTTCTCCCTCTTCTCTCGGCAGGGCATCCGGCTCGATACCGCCACGCCCGACGCGCTGGATGCTCTGGCCACCAGCGTGCTCCGTGCGGTGGAGGCCCGGCGGGAACTGACCACGAGCTCACCGCCCGACGGCCGGACGGCCGAGGTGGCGAGCGCGGCGACCATGGTGCGGGACGCGTTCGCGGCGGCGCATCGGCCGCTGCGGTTCGACGACCAGGTTCCGGGACTGCTGTGGCCCGGCCCGGTGTGGGTTTCCGACGACGCGCCCCCGGCCGACCTGGACCAGTTCGCCCACCACCTGTCGCACGGGCAATTGGGCTATTTCGTGCACACCGCGGATCTGTCGCGGCACGCCCGGAGCGCGCTCGACGAGATGCGGTTAAGCGGTACCCCGGTGATCACCGTCAGCGCGAGGTCGCTGAGGGCCGCGTACGCCGACCAACGCGTCGCCGGTTTCCTCACCGAGCTCGAGCGCGACTATGGCAACCGCGACAACCTGTTCGACACGAAGAACGCGCTGATCGACGAACGGTTCCTGTACGGTCGCGACCTGTTGCTCAACACGATCGGCAGTGCGCTGCGACGGGACGAGAACGTCCTGATCACCGGGCTGCGCAAAGTGGGCAAGACCAGCCTGCTCAACATTCTGCGCCAGCGGCTGACCGACCGGCCGGTGTGCGTGGTGGACCTCCAGCGGTTCGACCGGCACAGCGAGGACTGGCCGGGCAGCCTGTTCAAGCTGATGGAAGCCGCGTTCGACAACTGGGGACGCGCCGAACACGAGGATTGGCCGTTCGCGCCGTCGTCGCCAGCCACCGCGACGGAGCTGGAAGCCGCACTGGACGACCGGCAGGCCCACCTGCGGTTGCAAGGGAAACCGGTCAGGAACCTGGTGGTCATCCTCGACGAGCTGGAACGGGTCTATCCCGCGCCGGGCGAGGACCATGCGGCCCGGCAGTGGGTGCGAGCGACCGGCGCATTGCGCGCGCTGGCCCAGAGCGATCGTCGCCACGTCGTGGTCGTCGGAGCGGACCTCCGCCCCAGTGTCAACCGGGACAACGACCTCGGCCCGGCCGGCACCAACCCGTTCTTTGCCTTCTTCCAGGAAGTGCCGGTGACGCTCCTGGATCGCGACGCCGCCGAGCGGATGGTGCGGGACATCGGTCAGGCGATGGCGATCGACCGGATCTCCGGCGGCTTCGTGCGCGAGTTGTTCGAGCTGACGGGTGGCCATCCGTCGCTGATCCGCACGATCGCCGCCGAGGCGAGCCGGGCACGCCGGGACAGGCACGCCTTGACCGGAAGCGACCTGGCTGCCGCATTGGACCGCCTGTACGACGACGACGCCATCGGGTTCTTCTTCCGCAACAACCTGTGGCAACTCATGACCTCTGCCGAACAGGCTGTCGTGCGCAATCTCGTGCTCCGCCAACCGATCCCGGAGTTCGTCCCGAAGTCGGCGCAGCGCGCGGCGCGGGCGGCGCTTCGGGCGCAGGGCCTGATCGGCGATTCTGTCCACATCGGACTCTTCCGGCCCTGGCTCCGGGACGAGGAGTGCTGACCGGATGCCGAACCCTTTCCTTTCCCCGGATCTGTTCGTCGGTCGGGACGCGGCGTTGTCCCGGTTGGCCGAAGGGCTGAGTGAAGGTAGGTCAACGCTGCTCATCGGCGGGCGCCGCGCGGGCAAGACGACGCTCACCCGTCACCTGACGCCGGATCTGGTCGGCCGTGCGCTGGTGCGCACAGACGTGAGCGGCTGGGATCTGACTTCCGAGCAGGCGGCGCTCGGCGCGCTGCTGGGCATCGCGACAGGCAAGCAGGAGACGACTCACGACAGCGCCTCCCGGCACGAGGTGGCGACCGCACTGCGCGACGCGTCGCCGCTCGTCCTGGTGATCGACGAGGCCGACAAGGTCCTTCTCGCCCAATGGGGTCCGGGCTTCTTCGCCTTCCTCCGCTGGCTGGACGACACCCATTTGCGCCGCGACATCGCCATCCTGCTGGCCGGGGGGCCGGTGCTCGCGTCGTTCCGCGATCCCGAGGACAAAGGGTCGCCACCGTTGAACACCGCGGAATCGCACTTCATCGACCCGCTGGAACGTGAAGCGGTTGATAAGCTGGCAGCTGGCGTGCCCGGCATCGACGTCGACAGCCTGATGGAACTGTGCGGCGGCCACGCCTGGCTGACGACGCGGCTGCTGGCGGCGCTTTATTTCGGGATGTTGCCCGAAGACGCGCAGGACGATGTCTTCGACTCGGCCGCGAAGACGTTTCAAGTGTGGGAACGGCAACTCGGCGAAGGCGGTCGAGCTCTGCTGCGCTGCTTGCCTGCGGGCGGCGTCACCCGTGCGCAGCTGCGTCAGAAGCCCTGGTCGAGGCATCGCGAGGCCGCGCGCCTTGGCCGCAGCATCGGCGCGCTGCGGCTCGCTGGCGGTCGGCTGCTGCCCGGTCCGAAGCTGTTCAGCGACTGGTTTCTGGACCGCGACCCCGGCGAGCTGCAATGGGACCTCGCCATCTCCTACGCCTCCGAGGACGAGGCACTGGCCCGCGAGATCCACCGGCGACTGCGCACGGAGTTCAAGGTCTTTTACGCTCCTGAGGAAGACGCGGCGCTCTGGGGTACGAACCTCAGCAAGGTACTGCCCAACACCTACGGCGTCAGCAGCCGCTATGTGCTGGTGATCAGTACCGAGATTTACGCGACGAAGTACTGGACGCAGATCGAGTATGAAGAAGCGGCGAGCGAGGCCCCGGACCGGATCCTGCTGTTGGACTGCGGGAAGCTGCCGGACAACATCCCCGACGGCGTCGTGTACCGAGGAAGTGCGCCCGCGCAGATGGTGGGTCTCGTTGATGCTCTGCGCCAAAAACTTGCCCGCTGACTATGCCGGCTGATCTCGACTACGCGTCCTCGTCGATGCCGAGTTTCGCCATCCATCCCTCGTTCTCGATGGAGATAACGCGCTCGCACGCCTGCACGAAGGCGTCATCGTCGAGGCCGCCAGCGCTGGAACGGCGGGCCAGTAGTCGCTCCAACTCGTCCGCCGTCCGGGTGAATTCGATTTGCTGGTGTTCGTAGCGGGCGGCGCTGACGTGCGCGGCAATAGCGGTCGCGACCGTGGTGACCACGCCGATCCACGCCGACACTGCAGCGGCGGGGAACACTGCCACGATGGCGCCCAGCGCGGCCGCGAACGCCCCGAGCCCGACCTCGAACCTGCGTCCCCACCGCACTCGTTCGGCCATCTTCCGCGCCTTCGGCCGGTAGTAGGTCTCGAGCTGGCTCAGCACGCGCTCTTCGGCGTACGAATCGGTGCCGTCCACGAGCGGCAGCTGCCGCCGGACGGGCTCGATCCCGGCGACGTGCTTGAGCAGGTCCCCCGCGGAGGAGGTCAGCTCTTCCAGCCGCCGCTGCCCGATCGCCTCGCGGTTCCCGTCTCGGTACGCCCCGGCACCGGCGAGGTAGCAGTAGACATCGGCCTTGAGCGCTTCCGACACCGATCGCGCGCGCGTCCAATCCCGGACCACCTGCGGTCCGGCTCCGGCGATGACGTACGAGGCGAGCGCGAGGGCGATACAGGAACAGGCGGCGAGAACCCGCCCGGGAACGGCGGCGGTCTCGAGCAGCTCGGCTGACGCGGTTCCGAGCACCGCCCCCGTGATGGTGAGCGTGAGGGCGGTCGTCCGAGCACGTGAGACGCGCGCCTTCAGCTGGCCGGCCGCCTGGGACCAGACGCTCTGCCGGCGCCAGAGCAGGGTGACAGTGGGGTCGGTCATGAGATCATCCTGGCTGCCCGCAGGTCCCAGGCCAAGCTTCTTGTGTCCTCAGGAACTCGAATCCGGACTCGGCCGGCCGAATCGGTCGCAGACGGACTCGACCGTGGCCCCGCCGCCGATGCTGACTGAGGGGTTCGGAACTTCCGCACAAGGTTAATGAACGCGCAATCACCGTCACCGTACGTCGCGGCAAGCACGCCGGTCGCAGGGCGTCGCGGTGCGGCGGCGTATTCTTCGGTTTCGTCGGCGGCTGGGTGCCGATGCGGGACCGCTGCGGTGGTCGTGTAGGCCCGGCCGGCCTCCGAGAGCTGAACTGGGACCTGGGATGCTGGATGACGTGAGTGGGGGGAACCCGGCGCGGCGAGTATTCATCAGCCACACCTCGGAGCTACGGCGGCTGCCAGCCGGGCGGTCGTTCGTCGCCGCAGCCGAGTCAGCTATCCACCGTGCGGGTGACACGCCGGCCGATATGAAGTACTTTCCGGCCAGGGACGAGACGTCCGCCCGAGTGTGCGAGGAAGCAGTGGCCGCGGCGGATGTTCTCTTACTCATCGTGGGTTTTCGCTACGGCTCCCCGGGTGCGCGAACGCCCCGAACTTTCCTACACCGAATTGGAATTCGAAGCCGCGGCCGAAGCCGGTTTACCACGGCTGGTGTTCTTTCTCGATACTGACACGGGGGGCACCGCCGAGCTGTTCCGCGACACCCAGTACGGAGGCCGCCAAGACGATTTCCGACGAAGGCTGAGGGACTGCGGGCTGGCTGTAACGTCGGTCTCGTCGCCGGATCAGCTCGAGACCGCCGTATTGCACGCGTTGACCAGTTTGCCGCGGCCGGGTTCGGAGGCGCAGTCCCCTCGGGTGTGGGGCGTGCCGGCCCGTTCCGTGCAGTTCACCGGGCGTGAAGAACTGCTGGAGGCGCTGCGGACCGCGCTCGTAACCGGCCACCGAGCGATCGTCCAAGCCGTCCACGGCATGGGCGGGGTCGGCAAGACCACAGCCGCGCTGGAGTATGCGCACCGGTATGGCGACGACTACGACGTGGTGTGGTGGATACCGGCTGACATCGCGTTGATTCCGGACCGGCTCGCCGAACTGGCCCGTGCCCTCGGCCTGGCTGGCACCACAGATAGTGGTGACGTGGCACTCGCTCGGCTGCTCGGTGAGCTGCGGCGCCGAGAACGGTGGTTGCTGGTGTTTGACAACGCAGACCAGCCGGCGACCGTGGGCAAGTTCCTGCCGGGCGGCCGCGGTCACGTCATCGTCACATCCCGCAACCCGGACTGGAACGGTACGGCCAAGCCCTTGGCCATGGGTGACTTCACCCGATCGGAGTCGATCCAGGTTCTCTGCTCTCGAGCTGCCTACCTGGGCCAGGACGACGCCGGCCGGATCGCGGCAGCCCTGGGGGATCTGCCGCTGGCCGTAGACCAGGCGGCAGCTCTGCTGGCTGAAACGGGCTGGAGCGCACAGTACTATCTGGATCTGCTCGATGAGCGTGCCGAACAAGTCCTGGCACACGGTGAACCGGTCGGTGGGTACCCGGTGTCACTGGCAGCGTCCTGGGCTGACCTTCGACCGGCTCGCCACTGAGCACCCTGCGGCACTGGAATTGCTGACCGTGGCGAGTTGGCTGGCGCCGGAGCCTGTTCCGCTCAGCTTGTTCACCGACCACGCCGGTCCGCTCCCGCGGTCGCTGACTGAGGTCGCTGCGGACCCGCTCGCCTTCGCCGAAGTCGCCGCCGTACTTCGCAGGCAGAGCCTCGCTCGCATCACCACCGAAACCCTGCAACTGCACCGCGTTCCAGCTGCACTGCTCCGAGCGCGCACCTGTGGCGACAAGCCGGCTCCCAATGGCTGCTGGGACACAGTCGTCGTTCACCTGCTCGCCGGCGTCATACAGGGAACGGAGTGGGCGAGCCCGGCCGATGGGCCGCTCTGGCGACAGCTCCTGCCCCATGTCCTGGCTGTTACCGATTCACACCCGGAAAGTGGATTCGGTCGCCGAGCAAGTGGTTTGGCTGCTCGACCGCGCCGCCGCCTACCTCCACGCCCGAGGCGAACCTCGGCCGGCGAGTTCGCTCCTCGAACGTGTCTGCCGGCATCGCACGGAGGTATTGGGGGTGGATCATCCGGATACGTTGACCTCGGCCACCAACCTTGCGCTGGACCTGTCCAGCCTGGGCGAGCACGAGCAAGCTCGTATACTCAACGAAGAGACGCTTGCCCGTCGCCGCGCGCGTAGCCGGCGCGGCCTCGGGAATTGAGTACGCTGGTCGGCGATGCGTTGCCTGCCTCGACGGTCGCCTTCGTCAAGCGATAGCCGCCGAGCCGTCCGGGCAAGCCGCCCGCCGAAGTCACCGAGTTCTCGGCGTGGCGTGGCTCGGCTCGTGGTCATCGTGTTCGACAGCGACTGCCGCGTCGACCCCAGCCGCAACGGTCAGAAGAAGCTCGACCGGTTGCGCGCGTCAGGATGCGCGGTGCTGTAGCTGACCACCAGCGACTCCAACACCCCGATCAACAGAGCAACCGTCCGAGTGCTGACCGACCGGGTCATGGCTGCCCGCGCCGTCGGCCATGCCGCTACCGCTGCACTCCATGCCGTTGGCCGCCGTCAGTGAACCTAGCAAGCGTCGATGTCGTCCCGGGCGGCGAGCGCCGCCTGGCACGCTTGCAGGTCACGGTGGTTCCACGCCGCGAAGTAGACCTTGCGTACGCTGCTTTCGGTATGTGCGGCCAGGTAGGACACTGCGGCCTGCAGCAGCCGCGGCGCGATGACGTCCACGTGCCCGCCGCCGTTGCCGGTCCCCATCATCGGGAACACGATGCTGCCGAGGTTCTCCTCACGGAACCGCTCTTGGTCCATCCGCTCCAGCGCCCGCGTGACGCACTGTTCGACCTCGCTGATCACCTGGTACCCCGTTCCAGGCACGCCGTGTGTGGTCGCGGCGTGAAAGATGCGCTTGACGCCGCGGGTGCGGGCGAGCGCGCCGCTCCCCGTCACGTAGACCGATCCCGGCGTCACCGACTGCCTGTCCTTCAGCAGGGCGATCAGCTCGTCGGCGATCACGTCGTCGGTCACCTCGCCGTTGTCGTCCTTCATCGCACCCTCGTACCGGATGATCGCCGACAGCGACCGGTCGTAGAACCGTGCCATCTGCATGTTGACGTTCTCCGAGTTCACCCAGACGTCGATGCCGCGCCAATCGCGCAGATCACCGGTGATGATACTGATAAGCCGGGACGAGTCGGATCGCAGGCGGTACGGGTATTCCTTCGCGGCGGCGATGCGTTCCCGTTGCCAATCCTTGCGCGCTTCCTGCAATACCGCGAAAATCGGGCTGTCAACCCGGGATTCGAGCAGGCCGGTGCGGATGAAACGTGCGATCTCGGCACGTGCGTCGGCGAAGCTGCCGTTCGCCGATGGATAATCGATTACGCGCTGACCGGCGATGTTGAAAGGAATGTTCGTTCCTCGTGCCTTGGTGAGGATCGTCATCGCGGGCCGTAGTGCGTGGCGGACTCCCAGCTCGTAGAACACGTTGGGGTTGTTGGTGGTGATGTCGACGATGGCGAGGTCGTCGGCCGCGATGTGCCGGAACATGTCCTCGTGGATCGAGCCGGCGGTGGTGATCTCGTCACATCGGATGGGCTCGAAGCCCATCGACACGACCGGTTCGCGGAAGAGCTCATGGTAGACGACGTCGAAGTCGATCGTCTCGCCGTTGCCGTCCGTCTTCCGCCCAAACGGCATGATGATGAAGCACTTCTTCGGCGCCTGCGGCATTTCCTCAGTCCTCCGACGTCTCCGCTACTCGTACCGTCAACCAGGTCATCTTCCCCGCGGAGCTGGAGTGCTCTGCGGCCGGCCCGAATTCGGCGGCCATCAGTAGCAGGGCACGGAGGCTCGTCTCGTGGATCACGGCGAGCCCGCACTCGTCGTGCCGCCAGCTCGGGTACTGGTTGAGCACGACCCGCCGGGGCTGGTTGGCGCGCACGTAGCTGGCGACTTCGCCGACGACCTGGCGCATCACGCGCGCCAGCCGGCCGGGCTCGTCCAGCAGCTTGTGCCACGAGCGGATGAACAGGCTGGAACAGGGCGACCCCGGCCGCATCAGCGTGAAGAGCGAAACGTTTTCAGGATAAGCTGCGCGAAGGAGCAGGTCGTCGACCACGTGGTTGCCGGCCAGCACGTCGACGTGCTGGCCGGGGAAGCAGCCCACCTCCGGGACCGGCCGGTGCTGGGTCAGCACGGTGGCGTCCGGCAGTAGCCGACGGTAGGCCTGGCTCGCCGATTCGCGCGCCATCGGATCCGGCTCCACGAGCAGGATCGTGCCGCAGAAATTGAGTCGGGCAAGACCGTGGGCGACCTTGGCGCCGTAGCCGGGCCCGATCTCGATCACAGTGCCGGTGTTTGGCACTGTCCGCAACGCGTCGGCCCACTGGCCACCGAGGTACTCGTCCCAGTCGTCCATCGGCCTAGCCGACCCTCGACATTTCCAGCCAGGTGAAGTATGCGGCGCCCCGGAAGTCCGGCACGGGGACGCCAGCTCGTTCGCACCAGTTCGACGTCGTCGTGTGGTTCATCTCTGCGGGAAAGTACCGGACGGGCTTGCCGCTGTCGGCGAAGGCACGCACTTCGTCCGCCGTGTGTTTCCCGCCGCCGATGAACACTGCCTCGTCGCTGACGTCGACGTGCGCCTGCAACGTGGGTGTCGGCATCCGGGTACCGGGCCGGAAACCTCCCCAGGTCTCGTCCTTCACCAGGAAAACGTGGTCGCAGTAGGGTGACACCCGATGGGTGGCGTGGAATTCGCGGGCCACCGTCGAATGGATACCGGCAGTCTCGAATCCCCGCCTTTTCGCCAGGCTGTGCACTTCGGCCACACCGTCGAGCCCACAATCACGCAGGAGGGAACCGCAGTGCACTAGCACCGCTTCGGGCCGGTACCCGTCGAGAACCTCGTCGGTCGCCTCGCGCAAGATCTCTGGCCGTTGATAACCCAGCTCGCTGTAGCCGGCGAAGGTGATGACCCGTTTACCTTGGCTCGAAAAAAACGCCCTGATGGCGCACGGTGACGATATCGGCCACAATCGAGTGTCCCTGCCCAGTGCCACAGGACATGATGCTACCTGGTAGGAGTCTGTCAAACGAGCGATGTAACTCGGGTTGAAGGGGTCTACTTGCGTCCGGCGGCCAGGCGGCCGTCGAAGGCGATCTCGAACGCGTTCAGGGCGGGTTTCCAGCGCACGGTCCAGTGTTTGCGGCCGCTGCCGGGCGGATCCAGGCTCATGATCTCCATGCAGACGCATTAAGCGCCGCTTGCTCGTGGGAAGTGTCCGCGAGCTTTGACCGCGCGGCGGATGCGGGCGTTGGCGCTCTCGTTCGCGTTGGTCGAGCAGATCACCCGCCGGATCTCCGGACTGATGGGAAGTCGAGCAACCGAACCGATCGTTACGAATACCTCGCCCGGCGAGGTCGGACCGCATCCTCACGTGGGGTCGCGATGAAGAGGTTCCCAGGGTCGCCAATGGCTGGCGTCCGTCCTCGGGTGGGGATAAGCCAACTGGCCAGGTCGTGCTGTGATCGGCAACCAAGTCGCAGAGCATAGCGTAGCCGAGGTCTGCATCGGTTAGGTCGGCGCTGCGAAGGATGGTTCCGGTCAGCTGTGTTCCGGTGAAGCCGAGTCTCCTGAGACCTGCTGGAGTGGTCGGCGTAGGTCAATTTCACCTCGCGCAGGGCCGTGTCGGCCAGGACGGCGTTGGATGGGCATGCGCGCTCTTCGGCAGAGGGGACGTTCGAGCGGTGACTTCCGGAAGGCGCCGTGGGCGACGACGTCAAAGGCAACTTCGTTGCGGTCCGGGCGCGCTTAGTGTGTGCCATCGCGTCGGGTAGTTGGTCTGGTGTTGCAGCAGAGTCGCATGATCGTGCTGCGGCTGAGCTTCCCCCGGTTGTCCGGACACCTGACCTGAGGTGACCGCCGGTCACCAGGGAGGATGTTCTGGTGCCTGCACCACACCCGCCTGAGTTCCGTCAGCGTGCCGGCAAGCTGGCCCGTCTGGGCGACAAACCGGTCGTCGTACTGGCCAAGGACCTGGGCATCAGCGAGTCCTGCCTGCGCAATTGGATAGCCCGGGCCGACGCCGACGCCGACGCCGACGCCGACGCCGACGCCGACGCCGACGGCTCGGCCATGAGGCTGACCAGCGGGGAGAAGAAGGAACTCTCCGAGCTGCGCCGGAAAGAACCGGCAGCTCGAGATGGGGATGAGATCCTGCAACGCGCCGCGGCGTGCTTCGCGCGGGAGAACATCCTCCCAAGTAACCTTTCCGCTGGTCCATGAGCTCGCCGCGGACGGTATCGATGTCGCGGTGGCCTGCCGGGTATTGAACGTGTCCCGCTCCGGCTATTGCGAATGGCGCGACCAGCCAATGACCGACGCGGGGCCACGATGACGGTGCTGAGACTGCTCGAGCCGGTGACCCAATCACGACGCCGGTGCCTTCACGATCTGGGACCCGGTGGCTCGAGCGCGCCGAGCGCTGGATGCGGTCGCCTACGGTGACGAAACGCTGGCGCGCCGGGTGACTGCTATGCGGAGACGACCGAGCGCTGGCGGTCCGGGAGCGGTACTTGCCGATGCGGATCGACGACATGCCAGGCGACACCGGCGGCTGATGTACCAAGAGGTGCTCAGACCTGGCGGCTTCCACGACATCCCGAACGGAACGGAATTGAGGCCGGGCATGTGTCGAAGGCCAGCTGGTATGTGACGCATCGGAGGGACGGTCGTCGTCCTTGAGCTCTCCCTCAGCGCTGTTGGATCCAAGCAGCTCTACAAACTTCGCGTGAGCTGCATATATCACAGTGAGTAACTGATCGCGTAGGGTTTTAGGGTTGCATTTAGGTGGCATACAGGTAGCATGGGGGGACGCCGTAAGCCGGAAGCGGCTGCAGCAGGTCCTCATACGTCGATGACTGGGCGTTGCTGGACGGGAGCTGCAACAACAGTGGCGCCACGACCTAGGAGGCCTCATGCCGCCCGTTGATCTCGATATCGACGTCCACGAGCAGACCACGCGTCTCGACTTGCCGGAACTGGTCCGGCAGTTGATCGCCCATCTTGGGCCGACTCTCGTGGCCACTCTTGCGGATGTCCGGGACCGCAAGCTGCCGTACAAGTGGGCCAACCCCGAAGGGGCCACCCCGAGACCTGAGAGCCAGCAGAAACTGCTCGCCGCGCATCGGATCTGGGCGATGATCAGCGCGGCTGAAGGTGACAATGTGGCTCGAGCATGGTTCATCGGAGCCAACCCACGTTTGGGCGAAGAAGCGCCGGTCATCCGGCTTCGCGAAGGTCAGATCAAGGCGGTCCTCCAGGCGGCGAAGGCGTTCGTCGAGGGCGTCGACGACTGACTCGAGACGCGCCTGTCACCTCGTTGTGACGAGTAGTAACACGGACCCGTTCGAGTCGCGACTGTTCATTCATTGAGGCGCTACTGGCCTAGTGGCCCAGTCGACTGAAATGAGGGACAGCGTGACTCGCCGGGTGTGTTCTCTAACAGGTCTGAAGATCGAATCGTTTCCTCGGCGGCAGGTGTGGCGCATTGCCAAGATCTCGTATGGGCCTATGAATCCCCGTGAACGTCCAGAGATCGCCGATCGCGGCGACTGGGGTCGGTACGACGTTCCGAAGCATCGCACGATCTACGGCGCGACACCCAGGGAGTGCGCCTACGCCGAGTCGCTGGCCGCGCAACGGTTGAAGTTCGCTCCCGGGACTCATCACGATCTGAGGATCCGCGATCTGTTCGACGATGATGAAGACATCAGCTTCCACGATGAGATCGAACGCGAGTGGCTGGAGCGCAACCACATGCCTCCGGGCAAAGTCGCCGCCGGCTGGCGTCATGAACGCAAACTTTACTCGTTGCGGCTGCCTGCCGAGGGCTACTTCGTGGACGTCGAAGCAGCGGAGAGCATCAGTGCCATCTCGCGGGCATTGTGTATCGAGTGGCTCACGGTGGGAGCCCTGCGTGGTGAAGACCGTGCGCTCACCACGCGAGTCGCCGAATGGTTGTGGCACATCAAACTCGACGACGGGTCCTCTCCGCACGGAATCCGGTACGCCTCGAAGCACGGGAGCGACTGGTTCTGCTGGGCCGTCTGGCTGCGCCTAATGGACGACGGCGGGTCCGCGTCGGATGAACCGACTCTTGCGGATTCCGGCACAGCGATCGAGTCGAGCGACCGGAACAGTCCATTGCGGAAGGTTGCACTCATGAATAGCTTGACCGTTTTTTGATGTCTGATGAGGGTGTCGGCATCGGCGCGCGCTCCCAGGACACGCGGCGCGCAGCGGCGCTAATGACCAGCGTGCCCGGTGGCTTGCCGAACTCCGAAACTCTCGTGTGGGTGTTGGCTGCCGAGGGCAAGGCGTCGTTGATGGGAACAACCGGTGAGGCCGGTTCCGGTCCTCATCTCGTACACACACGAGCCTGACGATCACGTCGAGCTCAGGGGTGAGGTCGGCTTGCAGGATTCCTCGGGTGGTGACGGCCGACGGCCTCCCCACGTCTTCATCTCCTACGCGCACGAATCGGACCATCATTCGGAGCTCGTGCGCCGCCTGTGGATCCTGCTGCGGCAGTGCGGTGTGGACGCGCGACTGGACCGCGTGCCCGCCCAGCGCAGGCAGGACTGGGCACTGTGGATGGCGGACCAGGTCAGGGACGCCGATCACGTGCTGGTGATCGCGTCCGCCGCGTACCGCCGGCGCAGCCAGGGGCAGAGCGGACCGGACGAGGGCCGTGGCGTGCAGTTCGAGGCCCGGCTGATCCGAGACGCGCACTACGCCGACCCCCGCGCGCTGGACCGATTCGTCCCGGTGGTGTTACCCGGTCAGTCCAGAGAGGGCGTACCGGACTTCCTCGCACCGGCGACGTGCACCGTCTACGAGATGAAGGAGCTGTCCACGGCCGGCGCGGAACCGCTGCTGCGGTTGCTGCTCAACCAGCCGGAGGAGACGGAGCCGCCGATGGGCACACCACCGGTGTTCGCCACCAGGGACCATTCGCGGCCGCCCGTCCCGCCGCAGCCCGCCGAGCTCATCGCCGACAAGACCGAGCAGTTCGTCGGCAGGGACAATGTCTTCCAAGCGATCGAGGACTTCATCGCCGACCATACCAACGGCTACCTGACGATCAAGGGCGACCCCGGTGCGGGCAAGACGACCCTCCTCGCCGAGTACGTGCGCCGGACCGGAGCCGTGGCGCACTTCAACATCCGCGGCCAGAGCCTCAATACCAGCGCCCACTTCCTGCAGAGCCTCGGCGGTCAGCTGGCTTCGCGGCACGGCATCACCGGTGTCGCCCTGGGCACCGATCCTGAGCGGTACGGCGAGGTGCTGTCTCGGCTCGTCGCCGAGGCCAGGGCGAATCTCCCGCAGACCGAACCGCTGGTGCTGGTCGTGGACGCGCTGGACGAGGTGAACACCGCGACCGATCCGCCGGGCGTCAACGTCCTGTTCCTGCCCCAGCACCTGCCCGACGGCGTGTACTTCGTGCTGAGCAGCCGCAGGGCGAGTGTGGCGCTGCGCACTGACGTCACCAACGAGGTCTTCGACCTCGGCGACCACCACGCCGACACGATGGCCGACGTGCGCGAGTACCTGCGGCAGCAGGCGAAAGCACCTCGGCTCGTGGCGTGGCTGGCTGACCGGCGGATCGCGGAGGCCACGTTCGTCGAGGTGCTCGCCGGCAAGAGCGCGGGCAACTTCATGTACCTGCGGCACGTGCTGCCCGATCTCGTCGCCGGCCGCTACGCCGATCTGGACATCCTGCACCTGCCTCAGGGGCTCGAGCAGTACTATGAGTCGCACTGGCACCTCATGGGCACCGGGCCCGCCACCCGGCTGAAGATCTGGGTCATCTATCTGCTCTGCGAGTTCGCCCGGCCGGTGTCGGCGGAGGTGCTGGCACGGGTGCTGCGCGAGGTGGAGCCTGGCGCCGACGCGATCGCCGTGGTGCAGGTGCTCGACGAGTGGCGGCAGTTCCTGCACCGCGGCGCGCCGCCGGTGAAGTACAGCCTCTACCACGCGAGCTTCCAGGACTTCCTGCACCGCAAGGACGTCATCGCCAGCGCGGGACTCGTGCTCCGCGAGGTCAACGGCGCCATCGCTGACGTGCTGTGGAACCACGAGTACGGGAGCTGACCCGGTGGAGGAAGATCCGGACGTACTCGCCGAACTCGCCGAGCTGGCGCAGGGGCTCGCCGGCTATCTCCGGGAGGCCGACCAGGTCGACCGCCTGCTCTCCCTCTTCCACGACGACCGGCGGCTGGCCAGGCGGTTCGATCCCGCGCAGGGCAGCTGGGACGGTTACCAGGAGGACGTCGAGGCGGCGTGGGAGGCGCTGGACCGCAGGCTGGCCGCGGCCGGCGTGGACGACCCGATCCCGGACCTGGTGCGGCTCGCGCTCGTGCGCGCGACGCTGTCCTCGGCCGAGGACTTGCCGCCCGCGCTCATCGCCGCCGCGGTGCGCACAAGCGCCTGGACGCCGGAACGGGCCGCGTCCACCATCGGCCGGCACCCGTCGCCCGATCATCGTGCCGAGCTGCTCTACGAGCTCCTGCGGGCCGTGCGACCAGGCGACGACCTGCGGCAGGCCCTCACAACCCAGGTCGCCGAACTGGCGTTCCTGCCGGCGGCCGACCTGCCCGCCGAGGCGCTGCTCACCGGCCTGGGCCTGCTGACTCCCGCGGAGCGGATCACCGTGGTCGACCGGATCGCCGCCGTGGCCGTGGTGCTCTCCTCGATGGCACTGTTGCAGGGGCGGCTCCGGGGTCCGCAGGTCTCGCCCGAGACCGCTGTGCACGTCGTCGAGACGATCGCCGAGGCGCGGCGGCCGCGATTCATCGCGAACGTCGCGGCCGCACTGCTGCGCGAGCTCGAAGAACCCCGCGGAGCGCGGCCCACCCGGGAGGAGTCCGGCGTGTGGCGGCCGTTGATGGACCTTCAGCAGGAAGACGCGATCGCAGCGGCCATCGACCCCGATCGAGCGCGCATGCAGGCGGCGGCGTTGCTGGAGCGACTTTTCGGATTCCTCCCCACTGGGCCGTTGCGGGACCGGCCGCAGCGGTCCTCGCGAACGCCGAGGCCGGGCATCAGGAGGCCGGGGACACCGAGGACTCCGAAGCCGCGCACCGCCGCAGCCTGATGGAGCGGATCCACCGACGGCTGGGTACGGCCGGGCAGGCCGATGACGACGGGAGCTTCCTGAGCCCGAGCCTGGACGAGCTGAACGAGCGCTGGCTCGCGGCGGCGATGCCCCCGCTGCGCGGCGGAGCACCCGTGCCGGAACCGGACGTGCTGCCGGAGTCGTTCGACGGTCCTACTCCGCTCCTGGTGGCTGAGCTCCAGCGGGTGGGCATGCCGGTGTTCGCCGGCGTCATAGCGGTGCAGCAGGGGTGGCCGGACCACATCCTGCTGCAGATCGTGCGCGACGCTGCCGACCCCCGTGACCTCGGTGGGCAGATGTACCACGCGTCGTTCGTGCTGCAGGGACACGAGGACGAGCGGGGGCGCGCCTCCGGCAAGGTGAAGGCCGGCCTGCTGATCGCCGCTCTCGATCACCACCTGCGCCACGGCGCGGTGCGGGCGGCTTGGCACGGGGTCGAAGCCGAGATGCTCACCGACGTCGAGTGGGACGCCGTGCTGGAGTTCGTGCTGACGATGCCGGCGGAAGTGCAGCGCGAGGCGTTGCACCTGCTGATGGGCGACCGGGACGTCGACGCCGACCAGATTCCCCGGCTGGCGGCGCTCAACCTGCTCCTCCCGCACCTGTCCGAGGCGCAAACAGCGGTCGCGTTCGACGACGTCGTGTCGTTGAGCGATCCCGGCACGCGGCGGCTCGCCGTCGAACTGATGGCGCCACGGCTCGGGCCGGCGCAGGTCGTGCGGGCACTGCGAGCGTTGGGTGGCGGCAACGACGCGAGGGAACAGACCTGGCTGCTGACCGAGGTGGCGGGCAGTCTCGAGCCGGCGGACCCGCACCTGCGCCAGGTCACCGACTGGAGTCTCGACGCGTTCACCGCGTTGCGGTTCGGCAAGGACGTCGGCATCGTCACCGCCATCACGCCGCCCGACCAGTCCACATCAGACGATTCCGGCAGCACGCCGATCGCGGATCTGCCGGTGGATCGCATGCTGGCCGCGTTGCGTGGCATGGACGACCTGAACCGGGCGGACGGGTTGCTCTCCATCGCCTGGGAGACGTCGGGTGAGCTACCCGCCGAGCTCGTGGCGGAGGCACTACGGCTACCGGTGCTCAACGCGGCCGGTCGGTACAGCGCTCGCAGCCAGGTGCTGGCCACGATAGCGCGCAGATTGCCGGAGGACACGCTCGCCGCCGCGTTCGCCGCGGCGATGGAACTGCCGCACCGCATCGGCATCGGCGACGCGCAGGCGTGGGGCTGGAACTGGACCTACGAGTACCCGCGCGGCGCTGTGCTCCACGCGCTGGCACCGCGCCTGACCGGTGAGCTCGCCGAGGCCGCATTTACCGCGTGCCTCGAACTGCCGTGGACCGCGCGGGAGGAGGTGCTGCAACTCCTCGCACCGCAGGCCGACGGTCCGCTGGCCGCCGCGATGTTCGACTACTCCTTCGAGATCCACGACGAGCACATGAGCGTGCCGGACGACACGGAGATCCCGTACGCACTGGAACAGAGCGTGATCACACAACCGATCCACGAGTTCAAGATCTACCGCGAGGTGCACTTCGCGGAGATGATCGCGGCCACCGCACCACAACTCGACCCCGCACGGCTGCGGCGTGCCGTCGAGCAGGCGCAGTCGTTCACTAACGTCGGCCCCCGTGCGTGGCTGCCGGCCAAGCTGCTGCCGCTGCTCGGCGAGGACGACCGGGAACCGTTGCTCTCCTTCGCGGTCGTCAGTGCGCTGGAGTTCATCGGCGCCGATCCGAGCAGGCTTGACCTGCTGGCAGAGCTCCTGCCGTTCATGCGGACGGAGATCGAGCGCAGGCAGCGCCCCGCCGACGAGTTCCTGGCCGAGCACTTCCCAGGCAGGCCGCGCGGTCTGCTCGACAGGGACGAGGTCGAATCGCTGACCGAGGAGGAACTGGCGAGGTACCGGGTCGTCATCGAGGTCGACAAGTATCCCGCCATGCGCGACCGCGCGGCCGAGACGGACGAGAACGTGAAGCGCGAGATGCTCATCGACATCGTGCTGAGCCCGTTCTTCGCGGAGAACATGCAGCAGATCCTCAGTTCGGCGTTGCTGAACGCGCCAGTCGGGCCGCGGGTGGACGCCCTAGATGCCATGCTGGACATCCTCGAACCCGGCACGCACGCCATCGTGGTCACGGCGACATTCCAGCACGTGCTCGCCACGGACGTCGCCCCGGCGGACCACCTGAGCCGGCTGATCTCGCTGCTGCCGCATCTGGGTCAGTCCACTCAGGACGCTCTGGTCGAACACGCCGCGCGGTTGCCGGGACTCCCGGCGGACGACCAGTACGCGTCGAGGTTCGTCGACTTCACCCTGAAGGACTTCGAGCGACGGTCCGCCAACGAGCACCGCTTCGACGAGCTGCGGCACAACCTGATGGCGCGCGGCATGCGGCGGCAGCTGGCCCAGAAGAACCTCGACGTGCTCCGATCGATCCGCAGCCCGAGGATCGAGCTGCTGGGAGCACTCGCGCCGAACCTGTCCGAGCAGGGCATGGCCACCGCGGTGGAGGCGATATGCGCGTTGCCCGACGAGGTCGAACGGGCCAACGGCATCATCGCACTACTGCCGTTGGCTCAGAACGAGCCGGGACTCGCGCTACGGGCAGCACTGGTCCGCCTTTCGTCGCCCTTCGCCCGCTGGTGGGCGTTATTCAACAGCCAGGACGAGCTGGACAGACCGCAGTCGTCCGAGTTCGCCCGGTCCACCGTCGACAGCTTCCCCGAACCCCGCGAACAGGCGGTGTTCCGGCTGTTGCTCATCGGATACGCGGGTGACGACCGGCGCGCGTGGGTCGGCAGGGCGCTGACTCTGGCCGAGACACTCAACCTGCCCGACCGGCTGCGGCTCCTAGCGATGATCGCCTGGATCGCGAACGACCCCGAACTCGCCGCAGAGGTCGCACGGCTCGTGAGCGCCTTGCCGGACGACGCCGTGCACGACTGGTGGGTGGTGGTCTCCGGGCGCGGCATCGACCACTCAGTGCTGCCCGGTGGGCAGCGCAACCTGGTGTGCCTGGCGACCTCGAGGCGGCTGCGTGCCGCAGCCCGGCGCGGGCGCGCCGAACTGCTGCGCGAGCTCGCGACGGAGAGCACCGCGATCACCAGGCTGACCACCGCCGGTGGCATCGTGGAGATCGCCCGCGCGGTGCGCGAGATCTGCGTTGATTGGCACTGGCCGTCTGGCAAGTGAGTGGCCTGGTCAACCCACGAGACGAGAAAGTCGCCGGCGACGGACACCGGGTCGAGCAGCTGGATGTCATGGTCCGACTCTCGAGCCCTTCGAGTTCGCGGCACTTCAGCGCGGCCGCATCCTTACCCACGGGCGCAACCGGCTCGACAACCGCACGACTCCCGACGGCACCGTTTACTGCCGCGACCACGAGCGCCCCTCCGAGCCGAACGCTCCGAAGTCGGACAACCTGCTGTCACTCCCGCCCTACAAGCACGTCGGACCCTGAGCCGGACGTCCCGGGCAAATCTGCGAGTGTGGCGTCAGGTGCGTCGCCGACCGCGTCTGCGCCGACCGCGTCTGCGCTGACCACCTCATTGTTTGTGTCCGTTCCGCTTGCGCGAACGACAATAGATCATCGACCGGAGCATCTCGGTGAGCCGGATGGTGTGCTGATCGTGGACGACACCGGCTTCCTGAAGAAGGGCACCAAGTCCGCGGGGGTGCAGCGGCAGTATTCCGGGACGGCGGGCCGGATCGAGAACTGCCAGATCGGCACGTTCCTGGCGTATGCCTCGCCTCGGGGGCATGCGCTGATCGACCGGGAGCTGTATCTGCCTGAGCGGTGAATCGCCGACCGGGAACGGTGCCGGCGGGCGGGGATCCCGGACGGGACCGAGTTCGAGACGAAGCCGCGGCAGGCGATGAACATGCTGGCGCGGGCGTTCGCCGCGGGGGTGCCGTTCGCGTGGGTCACCGCTGATGAGGCCTATGGGCAGGTCAAGTACCTGCGGGCGTGGCTGGAGGACCGCGACGCCGCGCATGTGCTGGCCACCAAGGTCAACGATCTACTGACCACCGCCGATGGCGCTGAGCTGCGGGCGGACGAGCTGATCGCGGACTTGTCCGCTCGGGCGTGGCGGAGGTTGTCGGTCGGGGCCGGGGCGCACGGCCCGCGCGAGTACGACTGGGCGCGGATCCCGGTCGGGATCGGCTGGCGCTCCGGCCGTGGGCACTGGCTGCTCGCCCGGCGCTCGATCAGTGACCCGACCGAGATCGCCTACTACGTCTGCTATGGGCCCCGCCGCTCGAGCCTGCTGGACCTGGCCTGGATCGCCGGAGCCCGCTGGCGGATCGAGGAATGCTTCCAGCAGGCCAAAAACGAAGCCGGACTCGACCAGGACCAGGTCCGGTCCTGGCGGGCGTGGTATGCCCACATCACCCTGTCGATGCTGGCCCACGCCTGGCTCGCCGTCTCCCGTTCCCTGGCCATAAAAGGGGAATCGGTGTCGGCGAACCAGGCATGATCGGGTTCACGCTACCGGAGATCCGGCGCCTGCTCACCAGGCTGGTCTTGCGTGTCACCGACGCCGCTGAGCACGTCTGGGCCTGGTCATCCTTTCGCCGCCGACGACAACACCAAGCCCGTCTCAGCCACTACAAGCGACGTGGCTACCCACTCACCTAACTGCCGTTGCAGTACTAAGACAGTCAGCCCCGGTGTCAACCGAAGTCTGGGCAGACCCAACCTGTGTGCGTCCGCTCGTCGGCAGAAGCGGACGTTTAGGTAGGCCTTGATCGAATTTCTACCTGTGGTTGCTGGTGGAGTGCAACGCGAACGGCCGCCGTCGGTGCCGGGGGCCGTTGGGCGCGGACGTCGCCGTGTTGCGGACAACCTCGAGCCGGAGATCGGCGACGACCTGCTGGCGCGTGGCTTCCTGGTGTTCGACCACCAGTCGGGCCGGTTGGCTGATCTGCTCGGCGTTTGACCGAGCAGATCAGCACAGCTGAATAAGTGCACCGCTGCGGAAACTGTCACAGTCGCCCCATGACGCATGCGGTGGTGCTGGGCGCGAGCATGGGTGGACTACTGGCGGCGCGGGCGTTGGTCGGCTCCTACGACCGGATCACGGTGGTCGACCGGGATCCCCTGGCCGCCGACGTCGTGCACCGGCGGGGGGTGCCGCAGGCCAGGCATTTCCACACCATCCTGCTGCGCGGCAAGGATGCGCTCGACGAGATGTTCCCCGGCTTCTCGGCCGAGCTGGTCGCGGCGGGCGCGGTGCCGGTGGGGTTCAATGTGGACGCGCGGTTCGTGCTGGCGGGTCACCCGATGGTGCGCTCGGACACCGGCGCGGCGGACATCCAGGCGACCCGGCCGATGCTGGAGGGCGCGGTCCGGGCGCGGGTGGCGACCTATCCCGGCGTGCGGATCGTGCCCGACTGCGACGTGGTCGGGCCGGTGTTCGAGGGCGACCGAGTGACCGGCGTCCGGGTCGACCGCGACGGCGCGGAGGAGGTGTTGGCCGCCGACCTCGTCATCGACGCGATGGGCCGGTCCGGTCGGGCCCGGTCGTGGCTCGCGTCGGTCGGCCTGCCGACGCCCGCCGAGGACCGGATCGACGTCAACATGATGTACGCCAGCAGGCTCGTGCGGCCGGAGACACCGTTCCAGGACAAGCTGGTGCTGGTCGGCCCGGTGCCCGGTCGGCCGACCGGGTTCGCGTTCGCCGCGCAGGAGGGCGGCGACTCGATGGTCACCCAGGTGGGCATGGCGGGTGACCACCCGCCGACCGACGAAGCGGGCTTCCTGGCGTTCCTCAAGCGGTCCGCGCCACCGGACGTGCAGGACGCCGTGGCCGCCTCCGAACCGGTGAGCGAGATCCGCACGCACCGGTTCCCGGCGAGCCTGCGCCGCCGCTACGAGCACCTGCGGCAGTTCCCGCCGGGTTTGCTCGTATTCGGTGACGCGATGTGCAGCTTCAACCCGATCTACGGCCAAGGCATGACCGTCGCGGCGTTGGAGTCCGAGGCCCTGCGGCGGTGCCTGGAGATCGGCGACGCGGACCTGTCCACGCGGTTCTTCCGCGCCGCGGCCAAGATCATCGACCCGGTGTGGCAACTCAACGCGCTCGGAGACCTGGCGCTGCCGGAGATCCCCGGCCACCGCTCGCTGTCCACCAAGACGCTGAACCGATACGTGGCCCGGCTGCAACGCGTCGCCGCGCACGACCCCGTGGCCGCCGCCGCGTTCATCCGCACCATCGGGCTCCTGCAACCGCCGACGTCGATCCTGCGCCCGGACGTGCTGGCGCGCGTCGTGGTCGGGGGCCTGCGTCACACCTGAGCCGCCGAGGCCCGCGCACCGGCTGCCTTGGGCACCGTGCTGCTGCCGTTCGCGTTCCTCGCGGTGAGCGCGGTCTACGTGATCGCGAGGTGATCAGCCGCCGGGTGCAGCCGCGCAACCGGATCGGGCTGTTGTTGGTGCTCTGCTCACGCTGCCGCGTCGGCTGGTCGTCGGCGCCGGGTACGCCGAGACCGTCCTGGTGACCGTGGCGCTGGAGTACCGGCGCGAGCGGTAGCGACTGAGTGCCAAGGACGATGGCGAGGGCCGGGCGGTCGGCGTCTTCGGTGCCGGGCTCGGCGGTGTAAACGGTAATGCGCAGGTCATCCAGGGCGACGAGCAGCGTGTCGCAGTCCAGGGTGATCGGGCCCGACCGCCGGGTGGTCGATGGTCTTGCGCGGGGACGGGTCGGTCAGGGGCGGCGGTGCCTCGGCGTCCCAGAGTTCGGCGAAGCGCGGGCTGCCGGAGGTCAGGTCGGCGATCAAGCGCCGCAGCGCACGGTCGGCCGGGTAGCGCGAGGCCGTCAGGCGCAGGTCGGCCACGAGCCGGGCCCCACCGAGCTGTTGGCACGTGCAGGCGCCTCGCGTTAGTACGTACCGCCCAGGCCGCGCCGCAGCTGACCGAGGAGGTCGGCAGCCTGTGTGTACTCAGATGACATCGACTGCTGGCCGTTCACGGTTGGCCAGAACGCGCTGTCGTCGGCATGAGCGTGCGTTCGGAAGGCGCTCCGGGGCGCATGGGCCACTCTGCGACACAGAGGGCGTTGGGGCGCCTGTAACATCGTGGGGAAGTACAGCTTGTAGCCGAACAGACCCGGTCGGCCGAATGTGCAGACACGTTCGGACGCGGCGTGTGCTGGGCGACACAAGGTAATCTCGTCGCTCGCTGTCGAAGGGTGGGCGCCCACTCGAAGCGCTGTTCGTGACGACTCGCGAAGCCGACAGGGACAGGAGTGGCACGATGTGGCTCTCGAACCGTTTTCGCAGGGTGGTCATCGTCGGAGCGGGCTTGGGAGGCACCGCCACCGCCGTCCGCCTCCTCCAGTTCGCGCGAGAGCCCTTGCAGTTGGTGCTGATCGAGCGGCATCCCGAGTATCGCAGCGCCGGCGTGGCCTACCACCGGGCGGGCAACCACTGGCATCACGTCTTCAACATCCAGGCGGGCCGGATGTCGATGTTCCGTGAGGACGTCGATGACTTCGTGGCCTGGGCGAACAGCGAGGCCGACCGCACCGGCTGGCCCCCGGAGTGGAGCGGCTTCACGTTCACCGAGTCCGGGCCCGCGCCGCGCCGGATCTATGCCGACTACCTTGCGGACCGCCTCGTCCAAGCCGCGTGCGAAGCGACGGACGGCGTGACTCTGGTCGAAGCCGACGGCGAGGTGGTCGACGTGGAAGTCGACGGCGGCCACGCACACGTCGTCGTCGACCGGTTCTCTTTGATCCGCAACGATTCCGATACCGCGCCCGACCGCGTCACTCTCCGCGCCGACCACGTCGTCATCGCGACGGGCCTTGAAGAACGGGATCTTCCGTTCGCGGCCGACGTGATGAACCACCCATCCTTCGTGCGGCACCCCTACTCCGAAGAGGGAATCGCGCGAATTCTCGGCATCGGGCGAGACGCCACGGTCGCCATCATCGGTACGTTGCTCACCGCGTACGACTCGGCCGCGCTGCTGCTGAGGCGCGGCCACACGGGGAAAATCGCCATGATCTCCCGATCCGGCCGGGTGCTTCGGACCTATCCGCCGGACCACCGGCACCGCGTTCTCGACCTGCCGGCGCCTCGGCTGCACAGCGACAGCTACGAAGGCCGCGGAGGGCTGCTTCAGCGCGTCACGGCCGAATGGGAACGGGCGTGTGCGATCGTCGCTCGCGAACACCCCGAGGTGGCACCGGTGGTCGTGTCGGAACGGGTCGCGAAATCCTGGGAGCCCTACCTGCCCGAGGTATTGGCCCGGATCCCCTCCGCCGACCTGCGGGCGCTCCTCGACCAGTACGGGACGCTGCTGGCCGCCCTGCGGGTCGGCGCGGTCGCGTACACGACCGAGATCGTCGACGCGGCGATGGACGACGGCGGGCCGATCACCCTCATCACCGGAAAAGTGGACCGGATCGTCGGCACTGAGGCGGGCACGCTGATGTTGTCGGTGGCCGGGTCGTCGTCGACGCAAACCCTCGAAGCGGACCTCGTGATCTCGAACTTCGGGCGGGAGCCGGACTACGGACGGGTCGGGTCGGCGCTCTGGGCGGCTCTCCTGCGGAAGAAGATCGCTGTGCGGCACCGGCGCACCGGGCGCGGCGTGGAGGTCGACGGATCCGGTGCCCTCCTCGGGCCGTCCGGGGTCGCGTCCGGTCCGATCTCCGTGATCGGCGGTCCGCGGGAGGGCGACGAGATCGTCCGGCTCGGCCGGATCGGCGCGTTCACGTTCAACCTCGCCGCGATCAAGAACCATTCGGTCGGCGTCGCCGCGACCCTGCTGCGCCGACTCGAATCCTGTTACGACGAGCATGCCGAGGACCTGGCCGAGACCTTGACCGAAGATCTCGAGGTGCGGCAGGCGTTCACCCGTTCGGTCATGCTCGATGTGCGTCGAATGACCGCTCGGCGTAGTTGCGACCGAGAAGTCCTGGCGACCCGGCTCGAGGCAAGCCTTGCGGGAATTCGTGACGCCACCTCTGACAGCGAGGCCCCCTGGACCGATCGCGCCCTGCGATCCGCCGTGAACACGGCCGCCATGAGGAAGCTCAACGACCTCTCCGTCACACCGCGCGAACTTCGTGGCTTGCTCGGGCTCGATGAGCCGCTGGAATCGCTCGACTGACTCCCCTGAGAGTCCACAGTGGACCAACGGGGGCGCAACAGGGAAGACGCGCCTGCGGCGGGAGACCGGCTAGCCTGGTGTCATGCCTCGACCGGATGCGGATCACCCGGAAACCGGTGAGAAGACGGGCTTGCGTGAAATACCGGGGTCCTTGCTCGTCGGCTCGCCGCGAGCGAGCGTTCGCGGCATCTGCAATCGCACGAGGAAACCGATCGAGGGCGCCGTTCTGGTGGTCGAGACACTCGGCCCCGACTTCTACGACGCCATCGTCGCCTCATCCGCCGTGATCTGCGCCAGAGGCGGCCGGACCGGCCACATGCAGTCACTTTGCCGCTCGCGGGGAATCCCCGTCCTGCGCGTCGATTCGTTCGAGCCGGACGTGTTGGTGGGCGAAGTCACCGTCCGGGTCGATCGCGAGTCGGTCATCCTCGGCGGCGTCGACACGACGCGGCAGCAGGTGCCACTCGCAGGTGCCGGCCTCGACGACCTCGAGTCGGTCTGCGTGGTCATCGCCGACGCCGCCGACATCCGGTCCACGAATGACATCGTGCCGCGCGTCGAACAGGTGAACTGCTACTTCGTCCGCGAGGAGTTCGTCTGCTTCGCCGCCGATCTGAGCCCAGTCGACTCGCTCCGGGCCGGGGATCGCGAGGCCGAGCACTACGGCGAAGCCATCGCCTCGGAGCTGTGCTCGATGGTCAAGGAGCTCCTTCCTGGTCAACGCCTGGTCATGAGATTGCTCGACCTCCGTTCGGACGATGCCGCCCGGATCACGACCGGGGTGGCGGTGGAGGACGAGCCCAACCCGGAGCTCGGCCTCCACGGCACCCGGTGGCTGCTGGCGGATCATCGCTATCCGCGCGCGTTCCGGGCACTCCGCGCCTACCTGCGGGTCCGCCTCGGCTGGGACGCGGATCGAGTCGGCTTCGCCGTGCCGTTCATCAATGACCAGGAAGAGTTCCTGCGGCTGCGGCAGCACCTCGGCCTGACCGGCGACACGCCACTCGGCGTTTTCCTCGAAACACCGGCGGCCGTGCACTCGACGGCCGAGTTCCGCACTTCGGGAGCCAGTGAACTGTTCGTCGGCACCAAGGATCTGATCCAGTTCTACCTCGCGGCGGATCGCGGCAACCACCTGGTCGCCTCCTCGTACCAAACCCGGCACCCGGCCGTCCTGGCCGCGCTTCGCCAGGCCATCGAGTCGTGCCACGAAACCGGGCTGTCACTGCACGTATTCGTGCTGGGTGCCGATGTGGACCACTACCTCCGGCACCTTCCGACGCGCACGCTCATGATGTGCACCGCCGAACTGGAGCAACTCGCCCGGAGGGCCGAAGGCGGCAGTCCCTGACGCGTGACGAAGCGTCCGCAGGCCTCAGTCGTCGCTCGACGATTGCCGCCCAAGGGGAACCATCCCACCGCGACCAGTGGCATGAGCGGACGTGAGCGCACGACCAGCGGCATGAGAGTGCGTGCAGGCCTGTCGTCGTGGTCTGTGCATCTGGATGCCGGCCGGCGCCTGCCTCGTCGTTGAGGGCGGACGCTGGAGATGTCTGTACCGGGAACTCCACGGCTGGGCCAACGCGTCGTTGGTCTCAACCAGGTGTGGAGGTCGTTGTGGCGTGGGTGGAGCAGTGTGGCGACAGGTCGTGGCGCGTGAGGTATCGACGGCAAGGTTTCGGTGTTCGTTCGGTGTCCGGATTCGGCTCGCGGCATGATGCTGCGGGTTACGCTGCCGGGTTGGAGGTGGATCGGCGTCGGCGGGTGTGGATCGATCCGGCGGACAGTGCGGTCACGGTGGCGGAGTGGACAGGGCGGTGGTTCCGGTCGCTGGATCTGGATCCGCGGACGATCGAGGGCTACCGGAGCCGGTTGCGGTGTCACATCCTGCCGAAGTTCGGCCACCTGCCGTTGGGCGCGATCACGGCGCTGGGTGTGACCGAGTGGGCTCGAGAGTTGGAGCGGGCCGGGTACGCCCCGTCGACGGTGAGCTCGCAGCTGAACCTTCTGTCGATGCTGTTGACCGATGTGTCCGATGAGCGGCTGATTCCGTTCAATCCGGTGCGTCGGCGGAGGCGTCGTGGTCGGCGGTCGCGGCGGGCGGTGGGGGAGCGGGTGTGGGCGACGCCGGAGCAGGTGGTGGGGATCGCCGAGCAGGCCGGTCTGCTCGGCGGGCCGACCGCGCGGCTGTTGGTGATCACCGCGGCGTGGACCGGGTGTCGTTGGGGCGAGCTGGCCGGTCTACATCGGGACAACGTCGATCTCCGACGAGGCGTGATCGTGATTGATCCGCTGGTGGGGACATTGCACGAGTCGGGGTCGATGCGCTGGCTGGGGCCGCCGAAGACCCGGGCCTCGGCTCGGACGATCGCGTTGCCGCCGTTCCTGGTCGCGTTGTTGCGTGAGCATCTCGTGCGGCACAGGTATGGGTTCGTGTTCACGACGCCGAGCGGGACGTGGTTGTGGCGCTCGACGTTCCTGCGGCGGGTCTTCCGTCCCGCGGTCGACGGCAGCGAGGCGTCCGGGGCGAAGGCGGGCTGTGCGGCGGTCCGGCCCGGGTTGACCTTTCACGGGCTGCGGCACAGTCACAAGACGTGGCTGATCGCCGGCGTCGCACCGGAGATCGCCCAGGCCCGCCGGCTCGGTCACCACCTGGACAACCGGGTCATCGAGACCTACTCCCACGTCGCCCCGGAGGTCGAGCAGCGGCTGCTCGACGATCTTGAGCGCCGCTGGCGCACGGCGGTGCCACTGCCGCCGACACCGTCACCGAGTGTGGTCGACGGTCGGCGGGTGGCGTCGGTTGTCCCCCTCTTCGCCACGGTGGGGGTTACCCGCCGGGCGAGCCGGGGAGCAGCGGGAACACCGCGCCGACGCCGGACCGGGGCTGGGGTGGTGCTCCAGTTTTGCCCCAGCAGGGGCACAAGATCACGCCGTAAGCCGATCACCGAAGTCGAACTCGGAACGCAGAAAACCCCTCCGACCAGCCACAACGGCTGGAACGAAGGGGTTCGTTGCGATGTGGAGCTAAGGGGACTCGAACCCCTGACCCCCTCACTGCCAGTGAGGTGGGCAGGGTCTCCTGACCTGCGGTTTTGGCGAATCCGCAGGTCGGCTGGGGCAGTCTGGGGCAGCTGAGCGCACTTCGGCGCGGTTGTGCGCGGTTCGAGGAGGGGGTTTGCCCCAGCTATGCCCCAGTAAAAATGGTGAGAGAAGCGTCCGACGGCCATGACGTTGCGTTCTGCCCGCTTCATCTGCATCACCCGTCAGGATGATATCCAGCTAGCGTCTGAAACGTCGATGAACGGATCGCCAGTAGCCGCCAAAGGACGGTCGCCGGCGTTGAAGGTGCGGGTTCGTGCCTCGTCGGGGGCACCACGCAGACCATCATCTCCTGATCGGCCCCGCCTGACCGGCACGCTGGTCATCGAGGCCACGTACGACCTCTCGGCGAAGCGCGGGAGGCGGTGATGGGCTCTTCGGCAGGCGTGAGCAGGTTCGTCACCATGATGATGGGCATCGTCATCGGGCTGACCTTCCTCTTCGGTTTCGGCAACGTTCTGGCCTTGGCGTTGCGGATCGGTGTTCCTGCCTACGTCGCTCCGCTGGTGGCTCCCGCGTTGGACCTGACGGTGCTCGGTCTGCTGGTGGGCACCAGGCACCTGGCGGTGTCCGGAGCCTCGGAGGAGGTGTTGAGGCCAGCGCGCCGACTCCTCTTGGCTGCCAGTGCCGCAACGCTGGCCTTGAACGTTGCCGATCCCATCTGTGCAGGTCAGTGGGGCAAGGCGAGTTTCGACGCGGTTGGGCCGCTGCTGCTCATCGGTTGGGCGGAGGTGGGACCCGAACTACTTCGAAGCCTGCACGCCGTCGATGGCGCGGCCGGGCAGCGCGCAGACTGCGACGTCTTGGTGTCTACGCGCGAAGCAGATCTGCATCGTACGGTCGAGGCCGACCAGCAGTCGTCGGACTACACGACGGCCGCAGGGGGCGAAGCCAAACTTGAACGCGCAAGAAGCCTCAACCGCGAGCACTGGAATCTTCATCGGCGTCCGATTTCAGCCGAGACCCTTCGTCGTGAACTCGGAGTAGGAGCGAGCGCCGCAAGGAAGCTGTGCGCGACCGTTCGGCCTGAAATGAATGAAGCCGTGGCTCCCTCCGAGAGATGCCGGGAGAAGGCGCCCGACTGGAACGAACAGCCTGCGCGAGGTTGATCGTGAGCTAGAAGTGCGAAGTCGGGTCCCGTCCCGGACGACGAGAATCACCGTTCTGGACAGGCGTGGAGCGTTGCATCGAACTCCCGTTCGAGGTACGAAGGCGACGGTAGTGCCCCGCCGGTGTCTGATGGCCATGTCATAGGGTGGCTGGCTGCCAGGAGGAGAGCGATGAGCGCCCGATCGAGTATCGAGTGGACCGAGACGACGTGGAACCCGACCACGGGTTGCGACAGAGTGTCTGCGGGCTGTGATAACTGCTACGCCCTTACCCTGGCGAAGCGGTTGAAGGCCATGGGGTCAAGCAAGTACCAGGTCGATGGTGACCCGCGTACCAGCGGCCCGGGATTTGGCGTGGCCACTCACGCTGCAACGCTGGCTGAACCTTTCCGCTGGAGAAATTCTCGAATCGTCTTCGTGAACTCGATGAGCGATCTTTTTCATGCGCGCGTACCCGTCAGCTTCATTAGGCAAGTGTTCGATGTCATGGCGGCTACTCCGCAGCATACCTATCAGATTCTGACGAAGCGCACGGTGAGACTGCGGCGACTCGCTGACAGTCTGCCGTGGCCGGACAATGTTTGGATTGGTACTTCGGTCGAGAGTGGAGAAGTTCGATCGAGGATAACCGACCTGGCGATGATTCCCGCCGCGGTTCGTTTCCTGTCATGTGAACCATTGATCGATGCTTTGCCGGTAATGGATCTGCGGAGCATTGACTGGGTTATCGTTGGTGGAGAGTCCGGTCCTCACGCTCGTCCGGTTGCGGAGGAATGGATCGTAGACATCCGCGATCAGTGTCTTCGGGCTCGAGTTCCGTTCTTCTTCAAGCAGTGGGGCGGGCGTACACCGAAGGCTGGAGGTCGACTTCTCGACGGGCGAACATGGGACGAAATGCCTCGTCGGATTGCCGCCTAGTCATCAGGCGGACCGTTGTGAGCCGAAGGGAGGGCGGGTCGGCTCCGGCGTGTAGAGCCTGGTGCTGATCATCGGAACCTGCGGCGCCCGCACGTCTGTCGGTTGAATTTCGAATAGCCCGTCGGCACCTTGTGCTGCGTCTCGTTCGGCTTGTCTCGATACCCGCCGTCGCGCTAGTGCGTGTTGCCGCATGGCTTCGTGCTGGTCGATCGCCTTCCCGTACAGGTGCCTCATGATCTTGTCGCCGGCGTCATGATCGGATGCGAAAATCATGTGGTAGAGCTCCTGGCCGCCGGTGTTCTTCATGGTGAAGGGGTGAGTGGCTCGATAACCGAGTTCGGTCTCTAGGCGCCACCGCATCAGGTTGAGGAGTTCCAAACGCATTTCGGTTGCGTCCAGAAGGCCGTCGCGACGCGCTCGTATGATAGGTACCCACTCTTCGGAGCCGAACATCGCGGTCAATCGATCTCCGAACTTGGCGTCCATGTGGTTCTGGCCGACCTGTAGTCCCCTTGGGAGGAAACTGGTCCCGAATAGAATCCACATCTCAGCTTTGGTTACCGATCGTCCGCGCTTGAACTGGGCTATCTGGGTCAGTGTCGACCAGTGTACTTCTGCGGCGAACTGGTCGACGAACGCGAACGTGGGAGCCCAGCGAATTGGTGTCAACTCTTGCAGCGCGGACGTGATGGTGTCGTTGCAATCTCCTGGGTAGACGTGTAGGCCCTGGTGGTTGGGGTACTTTTGCCGAACTGCTGCCTCGAGCCGTGCTGCCTTGGATGGAAGCTCGAATAGGCATACCTTGGTGAAAGGAGGAGTGGCTGCTAGTGCGCGATGGATCGATCCGAGGATCTCTTCGTTGGTCTCTCGGCTGGTGTTCTCGGGCCAGCCAGCGAAGAGGTCCAGATAGATGCGCTGGTCGACGCGCGACGAAGCGGTCGCAAAGGCCTGCAGGTAGTCACCCAGGATCTGCAGCTTGTGCTGCGTCCACCATCCCCAAGGTTTCGGCGTCACGATGCCTCCGTGTGGGTTCCCGCACCTGCCTTCGACAGTAGGAGACACGACCCATGAATACCGAGTTTGACCAGGACAATTAGGCTGAACGTGTCTCGCAAAATCACCCACATGCAGTACATGTGCGGCGCCGTGGCCGGGCTCTAAGGCCAGTTCCTGGCCCCCTGGCCCCCTGACCCGTAGCCAGCCGTTCGCGAGGCGCGACTTCCTGAGCTTGCCTGGCAGGCCGAGCCGGCCATACAGGTAACGTTCCGCGACGAGCCACCGACTGTGGTGCCGTGACGAACTCCGGCAACGGGAGCAAGAAGTGGTACTTCGTACTAGGCGGGATCATCGCCAGCTTGGTTGCCTTTCTGAACGGTGTCTTCGACCTCGGCGATCACATCTTCGGTGACAGCAGCGCCGATGCGGAAGCGCCTGCCGCCAGCTCGGCGGCTCCGGGCACGGCGGTCGCGTCGAGCAGCGTTGTCTCCTCCGCGCAGCCTGATGAGCCCGTAGCATCGACCAAGCCCATTTCCGCCGGAACAGTAGAACAGCAACCGGAGACATCCCCTGCTTCGCACGCTAGGCGGTCTGGTCCTGCTTGGTACAACCTGACTGCCTACAAAGCTGTCTCGTTCGGCAACGGCCACAGCTCAGTCCCGTCGATCACCATTGGCAATTCGTCCTTTCCGAACAGCATCAAGGGCTACTACCAGTCTTCGGCGTCGGACCCGAACGATCGGCGTACATGGCTGACCGCAGGATCTTGTGATCAGCTTTCGGTGTGGGTCGGCAAGGACGCCGCTTCGTCGGGGAAGGGCGGAACAGGCCACTTCAGCGTCCAGGCCGAGGCTGCGGAGATCGCTGGCGCGGACGCGACGCTGCAGGACCCGCCACAGCAGCTCGTTGTGAATATTGCCGGAGTGAGCCGACTGACTTTGTTCGATACCAAGGCGAGTCAGGATGCCAACAACGCGTGGGGCAGCCCGAAGGTGCGCTGTACCGCACCTCCCGGCGAACCTCACTAACCGGCAATCGAGCTGAGCGCCACGAAGGCGGCCTTAGGTCTTCCAGGACACGCGGCAGCTTTCGGCGACAAGGTCGAGCTTCATGGCCTCCAGGTCCTCGGTGAGGTCGGAGTGGGCGTTCACCATGGACGCGAAGCCTGCTGTGCCGGCTCCCCGCGATGTGCGGCCTCGGCGTCCCGGTCCTGCTGGGCGTCAGCCGCAAGTCGTTCATCGGCGCGGTCACGGGCCGCGACGTCGAAGACCGGCTGCCGGGCTCCTTGGCCCTGATCGCCCCGGCCTGGTCCGCGGGCGTGGACATCATCCGAGTGCACGACGTACCGCAGACCTGCGACACCATCACGATGCTCGAGGCCGCGTGGGGAAGTCTGTGACTTATTGACTGGCGTGACTCGGCCCGGGATTCGGCGCGCGGGACGTGCATCCCTGAGCAGTGGCGAGTCATGCCGTCCGCATGGGCAGAGGTCCACGCCGCGAGCGGCTAAAGTTCAGGCAAGAAGTCGACGGAGCGAGCACGCGGGAGTTCGTCAGGCGCGAAGAAGCCGACCCGATCAACGCCCGTGACCGCAACGGCCAGCCGATCCGCACGCTAGAGAATCGCCGCAAGTGGCGCGAGGAGTCCGAACGGCTCGCGAAGTGGTTCTCTGAGCTTCACCCAGCAACGCAGAAGAAGGTGACGGTGTTCGTCGTCCGATGCCCCGCGAAGGGATGCCTCCTCGGCCGGGTGTTCCGGCGGGGAAACCCGCAGACAGGGGTTCGGTACGTCTGGCTGGGAGATCCTGCCCCTGGCCGAGATGCGGCAGCCGTCGTCCATTGGGCTTGGGACGGCGGTCGCGGCTCGAAGGACTTTCTGGTCGCGAGCTGCCGGCACGGAACGGGACGCATTCAGGTCGGGTTGCTGATGGACATGGCCGAGGCCCTCGATTTCCCGCCGCCCTCGTCGCCAGCCGAAGACTGGCTGCTCCACTACGGGGAGGCTGTTCAACGCGGCTACGCCCGCCAGACGATCATCGTGCCGGATGCAGAGTGGACTGCGCATCCGTGACGGTAGCGCCGGATCGGGTATTCTGACCGGTACAACCCAAGACCGTTTGCTCGAGCTACAGCAGGCCCGCCGGGCCGTAGGCGTCTGAGCGCCCCAGTCACCACAGGAGAGCGCCGGCCGTAGCCGCTTGGAGATGAGCGCCAGGACCATCCCCTGGAGGGTCCTGCAAGCATGCTCATGAACGTTTTGACCGTCGTGGCATCCGCCGTACCGAGTTTGACGGTACCGGCCTTCGGCTTCTTGAGGTACCGCGCCTACTTGAAGACGGTCAGGCACATCGTCGACGTTCTTGGCGGTGACGGCCTCAAGATGATCGACACGGTAACTCCGCCGTCGAGTCTGGCCACGCAGCTGCCGTTACGCAAAAACGACGTGCAACCTGGCTAGGGGCGGAGCGCCGGGGCGGCGTTCGCGATCGACGCCCCGGCTTGGCGAAATTACAGATCGAGGTGACGCATCACGGCGTCGACCAGGCTCCGCACGAGTCCTGCGATAAGCCCGCTGACCGCGACGCGAAGCAGGGGACGGGGTTCGTGGTTGCGGTTTCGAAACATGGTGCTCCTGTTGCTGGATCGACTGCCCGGCGGCGGCGGGGCCCGCACCCCCTCGGGTGCTCACCTGATCGATATTCGCGCTTGCCGCCCCTCGCCGCAACGTCCGCTAAGCACCATAGGAGCTGGCAGAGATGGTCATCCAAGCGGAGGACTACGCAAAGTGTGCGGCTCAACCTGACCATCTGAGCGGTATGCTCTACGATCTGAGCGGCTCTTTCGAGGGGCGGAACTGGGTAGATAGTTCAGTCCTAGATCCCCTGACCGCGTTACCCCCTGACAGCTTGTAGGGCCGCTGAGATGGTCGATGAATTCTGGGAGGCTCCGTGGGATCGGTGACCGTCACCGCGAAGAAGCTGCTGGACGAGGCAGTCAAGAGATCTGGTCGCCGTAGCACCGTCCAGCTGGTTGAGGGCTTCGCGAGGGTGCAGAGCCGAGACGACACGTCGACAGGTTTGTCTCGGCTCTTCGGCATGGGAGAAGTGCCGTTGAAGATCTATCTGACACTGGTAATGCTGACTCGTAAGTCACCGCACGTGATGTACAAAATCGCGCCGGACCACTATTGGGCGGAACTTCTCGGCTACGAGGAACTGAACGAAGCAGATCCGATTCCTGGTAGCGGAACGCGGCGGGTCAAGCGGGCAATGGCCGCGTTGGCTGCCGCAGATGCCGCGGGAGTTCATTGGATCTCGCGAGAGAAGATCCGTGGCCGGGGATGGCAAATCGAGGTTACGCATCCGCCGGGTGAGCACAGGGCGCCCTGGATCACGCTCCCGTTAGAGCTGTGGTCGCACGGCTGGATCAACGTCATGTCTGCCCGTGCCTTGTACGTTTACCTCGGCCTGCGTCTGGTACTTGCCGGTAGGCCCGATGACCATGGGGTGCACGTATCCTCTTGGGATCGTGATCGATTGTTGATCAAAGATGACACCTGGCAGCGAGGAGTCAATGAGTTGAAAGAATTGAAGCTCGTTCGCTGCGATGTCGCTCGAGTTGCTGTGGATCGATGGTCGGCGGATCTGCGAAAGCGTCAGGTCTACTTCTTGAATAACTTGTACCTGAAGGATAATGAAAGTCCACTTGAGCCTGTCACGAAAAAGTGACTTGAGTAAGTGGGTTTGCCTAGCCGGCTATCGGGCACTAGCGCTTGCCCGCGCGGCGGCTGCCGACGTTGTAGCCCCACAACCGCACCGGCCGCGACGCGGACGGGCTGGTGGGCACAGTGGCGCCGTCCGGGCGATCTGGATGCAGGTCCGGCAGGTCGTCTTCGACCTGACCGCGGCGTTCGAGCTGAGCGGTCGATGCTGACGACGTTAGGATTCAGGCCGGCGTCCTAGTCGGCCGTGAGCGGCGGGAGGGCGGCCTGCGCGACGACCTGTCGCATACGCGCCAGCAACTCCGGTGAGTGGCCGGGATCGCCCCAGAGTGCCGAGGTGCTGGTGTCCCAGAGCCTCCCGGGCATCGTCGTCGGTGTGAGCATCACCCCGACAGTGCAGTGCTCCCATTCTTCGACCGCGACGCTGAAGTCGCAGTGCAGCAGGTGGGTGCGGATGGCCAGCGCGTCCTTCGCGATCTCCGACAAGTCGGAGGCGACCATGAACAGCAACGGCGTGAACTCGCCGGGGTTGGGGATAACGGTCCTGCTGTGGCTGAGCGTTCCCTCTCCGTCGTGTGCCGCGGCGGAGGCGAAGAACCGGAGCAGGGTGGCGCCGAGTTCGGTCCGCTGCTCGACCGGCATCCCGTCGATCGCGGCGAGCATGAGCAGCCGATCCGGCTCCTGCTCGGCGGGCACCGTGGTCTTGGCGATGTCTTCCATGAGCATGCGGAACAGCAGGTGCTTGGGGTGGTCGTCGTGGCCGGCAGGCTCCAGTGGAGCCCGGGAGGAAGAGGCGGCTGACGACGGTGTCGCGCCCGCCAGCGCCGCCACCGACGGATGCACTGGGTCAGGATCGGCGGCGATGTCGGCGAGGGCGTACTCGTGGTACCGGCGAGGCTCGTCGCCGAGCTCGACGATGTCGCCGCCGCTGGCCGCGCGCAGGAGGTAGGCGAGCACGAACCGTGTCGAGCGGAGGTGGTCGAACAGGAACTCCCAGTCCCGGCGCAGCAGCACGACCGAGGGCACCTCGGTGGGAGCCGAAGGAGGCAGAAAGCCATTCGGTGGATCGGCGTGGTCGACGATGACCACGGTCAGCCAGGTGTAGTCCTTGCCGTCCACCGGAACCGTTCGGCCGCGGGCATTGGTCATGGTCGCGCTGGTGAGCTTCAGCTGGCGCACGGTGCCGCTGCCCTGCTTCAGGCCCTTGTCGACGTTCTTGCGGAGCCAGGACAGCTCGCGTTCGACGTTGTCGGTGGGTTCGGTGCGGCTCTTGGCCTGGATGACGGCCGCGTGATCGCCGACGAGCAGCAGCCCGTCGCCGAGCTCGCGCACGCCGGAGCCGACGCGCTGCTGCTCAGGCAGGAAGACGAAGTCCGGCAGGCCCCAGGTCGCGGCGGCGTCGCGGATGGCGTCTTCGGCCGCGTGACCCTGAGTGTCGGCCTCCGGCAACGGCGAGGCGTCCGGGATGCGGCGGATCGCGGTGCCGGCTTCGGTTTCGATCACCAGCGTGAGTGACTCGGACATGCTGCCTCCCTTCCGCCGTCCAGGAAGGCATCGCACCACGAGCTCGCCGGAACCCGCTACCGGATTCTCGTCGCGCACGGGCAGTCTGGCAGCACAGGCGGCGCTACGGCTGCGCGGCTGGCGGAGGCTGGCCGCTGCCGATGACGATCGCGTCGTGCTCGGTCACGCGGTTCTTCCCGTTACCTGCGATAGGTGTCGAAATCGGGAGGCTTGAGACCGGGGTCAGCCGATACGATGTTCCGCTGACCGGCACCGCGCCGAGAACGGGACCGACTATGCGCTACCACGAGCCAGTCAGCAAAGCGCTCAAAGCTGCCGCCGACCTGACCGCCCTGATCCAGGCCGACTTCGACCTCGCGCGAGGTGGCTGCGCGTGGTGGCACAGCTACGGCCTCGACATCGACGCTGTCACCGGAATCATGGACTACCTCTACGGCCTGGTCTCGGGCGTCAGAGAGAACCTCCGCATCGGAGCGATTCACCTCTACGACCTGCGCCAATGTCGGTTCAGCGACGACCGCTGGACCATTGAGCAATTCAAGAGTGGCGCTGGCCGGAGTCGAAGCCTCGTCCGCGGCGACCAAGAAGCACGCCGCGAAGCGCGGATCGATGCGCACACCGCTGGCGTTCTGCGAGCAGCCGGATCCGCGCTGGACAACCTGGCTGGCATTGTCGTCGCGGTCGGCGGGTTCGACACGGAGCTCGTGAAGGCCGACCTCGGCAAGCTGCTCCCGTTGACCGACGGGCCGGACTACCCCGGACCGGACGTCCGAGGGCAGCTCAAGCTGCAGAAGCGGAAGGTTCTCGACCCGACCGACAAGCAGGGAGTCCTCCTCCGCGCTGTCAGGTCCTCGCTGCAGTACGCCGGCCCCGAAGGATGGCTTGACTGGACGCGATGGAGCCGCAACGACCGTGTTCATCGCGGCGCTCGCATCACGGTCAACTACATCCACAAAGACAAGATCGCTCGCCCCTTGCCAAGGCAGCCGGACTACCCCGAGGCGCACGCCTACCGGACAGCCCGCGACCCCCACAAACTCTTCCTGGAAGAAGACGCACTCGACACGCTCGCCGGCATCGTTGATTCCCTGAACAGTGCGATCGTCGGCAGCTTCCTTGCCTGTGAAGCGCTCTGGACCTACCGGCGGGACCACCCGGACCAGATCGTTCAACCGGCAGGCCAGTGGTCGAACAAACCTCCTCGTGATGTGGCGTTCAACGGCTACCAGCCCGGCTCGGCAACCCTCCCCAAGGACTCCGTTGCGCTGGTTTCGCCGGAGACGGGCGCCCGCTTCCAGGCGAGCCGGTTACTGGACGGTCAAAGCCCGACCAGGTGACGTCCCGAATGTTCTTCGTGGCCAGTGGCGGCGACGCGGCCGAACAGACGGCCAGCTCGGTGAAGGTGAAAGCCGGCACGACCGATTCGGTACCGGGGCTGACATCGTCAGCCCCGCTACGTCGCTGCGGCCGACAAGGAGCATCGAGCGGTCGGGTGTTGCGTGCTCAAGCCGGATGCTCGATCACGATTCTCTTGTCGTAGTGAGGACGCAGTCACCACAGATCGGGCCGTTGTGGTCGGGTGCCGCCCGGTAGATCAGACAGCAGCTGCGTCTGCGGAAATGTCCATCCTGGACAGTGCTGGTTCCAGCCAGGGGACGCTGGGCCAGCACCGCAGAGGCGGTCGCCCTGATTGTGGTCGCTTGCGTGGGTCTGCCGGCGGTGAGCATGCGAGCCGAGCCGTTGACCGCCGATGCCACATTGCCCCAGAGGATCTGTTCCGATAGCGAGAACTTAGCGGCCGCTTCGCCGATCATCCGGATCACGCCGTCGATTACCTGCTCGACGAGGAGAACAGCGATGTTCCCGGCGCGGTCGGTGGCCGAGTCCCGGATTGAGAGCGGGACCGCACCGCCGTCGACCGGCTGCCACCACGTGTCGGCGAGGTCGAGGACCGCGCCCGTCTCGAGCGCGTACGCGAATGCCGGGGAGAAGAGCCGCGCGACGATTCCGAGGTGGGTAACCGATGCCGCCACCCGTAGCTCGACCGCGTCATCGGGACGTCCCGCCGCGAGCAAGTGTCGAACGCGGTCGACGCGGTCGCGGAGAACGGGACCGCCTTGCACGAGCTCGTCCAGCGGACGCCACGGGGCTTGCGGGGTGGCGCCCGCCGGATGGGTCTCGACGGCGAAGAACGGGCCGAGGTCGGTGAGCAGGGCGGTCACGCGTCGGCCGGCGCCTGCTCCCGCCGCGACGCACCGGAAAGCACGCGCTCGGCGAGCGGCCCGAACGCCAGGCCGATCGTCGCCCAGAGGATCAGCTGGGCCAGCACTGAGTAGAGGCGGAAGTCGAACAGCGTGTCCGCGGGGAAACCCGGGTACACGATCTGCCCGGCCGGGTTCTTCAGCGGCAGCGGGGTTTCCGTGCCCTGGCTGCCGTACTCGTTGACGTTCGCCGCGAGGTGCCCGAGCGGCGGCAGGACCGCCATCAGCACGCCCATGACGACAACGAATGCCGCGGCCGCGACGAGCGTCGCGTTCCACGTGCCGAGGCGGGCGCTCAGGCGCTTGCCCAGCCGGACCGCGCCGGTGAGGAACAGGATCGAGGCCGCGACCATGGTCAGGTACAGGCCACCGCGGGCGCCGATGGTCTCCGGGTGCCCGATCGACGGCGGGTTCGCCGGGTACTTCAGGAACGGAACCAGGTACAGCGCGAGGAACCCGGCGGCCGCGACGAGCAAGGCGAGCACTCGCGGGCGGACGCGGCCGGTGCGGCCGAGCGAGACCGTGTAGACGACAGAGAACAGCGCGCCCATCGCGACGCCGAACAGGATCATCCCGATCCCGATGCCGAGGTTGGCCTGGATCGCGCGGCTGAAGACTTCCGGGCCCTCGGATTCGACGGGCAGCCCGGCGGCCTGGTTGAGTGCCGCTTCGGCTTCGCCGCGGCCCGATTCGTAGTCGATCGCCGACTGGATCAGGGGTTCGGCGAAGATCCGTGCGAACACGAACGCGAGCAGACCGCCGAGTGCGCCGACGAGGATTCCGCGCAGGACGAGTTTCTTTTCCATATCCGGTTGTCCGTTCCGAGGGCGCTCAGTGGCAGGGGAAACCGAGGAAGTGGCGCGCGTCGTGGACGAACTCGTGCACGTGCGTGTCGTCGCCGAACAGGGACGTGGCGCCCTGGTCGATGCCGATGAAGTAGTAGATCAGCAACGCGGCGAGCACGGTCAAGCCGAGCCACAGCACGGCTTTGGACACCGGCAGAACGACCGGGGTCGAGCCTGAGTCGGCGGGAATGCTGGTCACCAGGGCCTCCTTCGGGGATGTTCGCGTCCCTCGTTCGCTGGGGCGGGTGACGGTTCCTCGACCTGACTCGCCCATCTCAGGCACGATGGGCACACAGTGGCGCGACCGCGCCGGATTCTCACCGGCTTCGGGAAACCGTCACGCGGGGATGACGGTACGTGCCGGACGCGAGCAGCGTCAATTGCCTGGTCAGCGGTCAGATTGTCTGGAAGGGGCCAGATGTTCTTTTTGCCGGACGAGACAGGTCGATCATGGTGACGGGTCCGGCGCCGCGCCGGATGACGTTCAAAGGGGCCGAGGTGATCGTGCTCGAGCCGGAGGTCTACGCCCAGCTGGACGCGAGCCGCCGTCAGCTCGGAGCGAAAATGCACCAGGTGGGTTCGCTCAAGCGGCAGTTGCAGACGGCCGTGGAGCTGCTGGATCTCCTGGATCACCAGGTGGAGGAGATGCCGGGCTGTGATCGATCGGAGCCCGGTGACGGCGCATGTTGTCCGAAGCACGCGCTGGCGGTCCTGCTGGCGGGTCGTGCCGCTCAGTCGGTGCGAGACGGCGCCCGGTCCGGGCGGGGCAACCGGCGGGCGGGACCGACGGGCTGAATTGCCCTGTGGGGCGGATCACCGAAACGGATCGACGGACCCTGACGACACCCCAGATGTCAAGCCGACGTGAGATTTGCCGTTCCCGTCCGGCTGACCAGGTGTTACTGTCGTTTCGTTTGGCCAGTACAACTTCATGATTTTTCTGCCCGTGGCAGGGGAAGCCGGTCGAAGTCCGGCGCTGTCGCGCAACCGTAGGTCACCTCTGGGTGACGAGTCGGGTTACCGCCTCGGGCAGGTGTTGTCGAACCGCTGTCGCGTAAGCAGTGAGTGACGCCCGGCCTTGGGGCCGGTCTCTCTCGCGGTGCGCGCCGGCGTCTGGGGAGAGGAAAGATCAGGTGGCCGGCAAGCGGTTCAGGCCCGTCGCGGCCTTGGCGTCCGCCATCGTCGTGTTCGCCGTGGGCTCGGTGACCCCGGCGTTCGCCGGTGATGTCGCTGCTTCGAAACCCACTTCGACGTGGCTCGCCGCGCAGCTCTCGCCCGAGGGAACCCTGCAGAACCCGCTCGGCGGTGACCTGCCTGACCACGGACTGATGATCGACACCCTGGTCGCGATGTACGCCTCGGGCGACGGCGCCCTGGCCTCGCCGATCGTGAAATACCTCGACGACGACCATCACGCGACCGACTACTACACGTGGGACGGCCTGGTCCCGGGCCAGGGTTACGACGCGATCATCACCGGCGGTGCCGCGGCGAAGGTGCTGGTCGCGGCGGAGATCGCCGGGCGAGATCCGCGCAACTTCGGCGGGCACGACATGGTCGCCGAGACCCTGGGCACGATCGCCCGCTCGGGCGTGGACAAGGGCCGGGTCAGCGACTACTCGAAGAACCCCGACTTCAAGGACTTCGTCAGCAACAACGCCAACATGTTCGGCCAGGCCCTGGCCGTGATCGGGCTGGCCGGCGCCGGCCTGACCGACCGGCTCGCGATCGACACGATGCTGAAGCAGCAGTGCTCCGACGGCTACTTCCGGATCTTCTTCGGACTCGTCCCGACGACCGAGACCGGTGACCAGGTCACGCCGGACGGCCACAAGATCTCGACCTGTGACGAGGGCAAGCCGTTCGACCAGTCGTCGCCGGACGGCGACACCACCGGTATCGCGCTTTCGGCGATGATCGCCGCCCGCGACGCCGGGGCGGCAGACCTCGATGCACCCATCACCAAGGCCGTCAAGTGGCTGAAAGCGCACCAGACCGCGACGGGTGGCTGGGGTGGCGGCGTCGGCACCGAGGCGGCCAACACCAACAGCACCGGCCTGATCCTGCAGGCCCTCGCGGACGCCGGGTGCGTGGATGCAGCGATGACCTCGGGGACGGCGTTCCTCAAGTCCGCGCAGGTGACGGCGGCCGATGCGGGCACCCCGCTCGCGGACCAGCTCGGCGCGATCGCCTACACCCCGGCCGAGTACCAAGCGGCGCGAACGAACGGGATCGGCGGGCTCGACACCTGGATCCGCGCGAGTGCCCAGGCCTCGCTCGGCCTGTCCCAGGTCGGGTTCCGCGACCTCACCCTGCGACGCGCCCCCGTCGCGAAGCAGCCTGACCCAGGCTGCCTTCCGCCGCCACCGCCGCCGCCCGGCGAAAAGCCTCCGGCGACGGGCAGCCCTGCCGCGACTCCGACGGTCAGCAAGAAGGCCGGCACCCCGGCGGTGCGGCCCGGTTCGCCGCGCGGCACCGTGGTGACGCCCGCCGACGCGCCCGCGCAGGTCGCCGGGCCGACCCCGGCCGACCGGCTCGGCGGCTACCTCGCCGGGCGGCTGGTGGACGGCGACCACGTCGAGGTCAGCCAGGACGGCAAGACGTTCGTCGACTACGACCTCACCGCCGACCTCGTGCTCGCCCTGCGCACCCTGGGGCAGCAGCCGGACGCCGTGGCCCGCGCCTCGCGGTTCCTGCTGAACCCGGACTCGATCAAGGCTTACGCGCACGGCGCTCCCTACGAAACGGCCGCAGCCTCCTACGCCGAGCCCCTCTCCAAGCTGCAGACCATCGCGCGGTTCCTCGAAACCGGTGGGCAGGCCCTGGACGACCTCGCGCCGGTCACCGCCCAGCTGACCCAGGACCTCGCCGCGTTGCGGACCCCGGCCGGCGAGTTCACCGACACCGGCGAATTCGCCGACGGAACGCGGTCCCTTCAGCGGCAAGCGTGGGCGGCCTTGGCGACCACCGGGGGTTCCGACCGCGCCGCCGCGAAGGCCGCGACCGACGCACTGGTCACCCACCAATGCGCCGACGGGCTCTTCCCCGTTGCGATCGCGGCAGAACCGTGCGCCGCCGGCGACCTGGCCGCGACCGCCGTCGCAGTCCAGGCGTTGAACGCCGAACCGCGCACGGCCAGCACACCGGTAAGCGCTGCGGCGGGGATGCAGGACAACGTGACACCGGTCGGCTGGACGTCCGAGCACCGGCGCGCCCTCGAGTCCGCCGCCACGGCTCTGACCGCACGTACCCAAGCGGACGGCATGATCACCGGCGCGGACGGGCAGCCGGACCCCGCACTGACCGCGGCCGTCGCCGGGGGCCGCCAGGCGGCCGGGCTCGACGCGAGCAAGGCCGCGCAGGCGCTCGGCGCGCTGGTGCTGGCCGACGGCGGGCTGCCGAAGGAACCGGGCGGGCCGAGCGACCCCGGCGCGAGCATCGCGTCGGCGCCCGGGATCGCCGGCCGGACCTGGCTCGACGCGGACGGCTCCCCGCTCGCCACGGCGGCGCGGCTGCCCCTGACCGATCAGCCGCTCGCCGCCGCCGGGCACGTGCCCGCGATCGCACCGTCGGCCACGACCATCTCCCCGTTCTGGCTGGCGGCCCGGTTCTCCGGCGCGGCGCTTGTCCTCGTTTTCGCGCTGGCCTTGGGCCTGCGTCACCTCGTCAACCGCACATCACGCACCAGGGGGTAACACCATGAGACGTATTCCTTCACTGCTGGCCGGGCTCGCCGTCCTGGCCGGGCTTGTCGTCACCTCGGCGACGCCCGCGTCGGCGGTCGATCCGACCAAGGGCTACAGCGGCATCTGCACCGGCAACGACGCGCTCACCGGCGTCACCGTCGTCATCGACTTCCAGGAGCTCGACGGCAACGGCGGCACCGCCGCCCCGACGATCACCCGCTGCTCGCCCAACGCCACGCCCGGCACCGACCGCACCGGTATCAAGGCCCTGCAGGACGCCGGGATCGCCGTCGCCGGTGTCGCGCAGTGGGGCCTGGGGTTCGTGTGCCGGCTGGAGGGCCGGCCTTCGGCGACCGAGTCGATCCCCGTCACCGGCAACCCGACCTACAAGGAAGCCTGCGTGCGCACGCCGCCGGCCGCCGCGTATTGGTCGTACTGGAACGCCACCGGCGCGACCACGACCTGGACCTACAGCAGCTACGGCGCGCTCAATCGCAACGTCGTCCCGGGCGGTTTCGAGGGCTGGTCGTTCTCGCTCAACCGGTCCGCGAGCACGAACCCGGTGCCGCGGGTGACCCCGCTCAACCCGGCGGTGAACGCGAGCAACCCGACCGTGAGCCTGTCGGTCGACGACCTGGACCACAAGATCACCCTCGGCCAGAGCACCACCCTGACCTGGACGTCCACCAATTCCACCACGCTCACCGCGCAGTCGGTCTCACCGGCCACCGGCGGCGGCTCCTGGTCCGGCGCGCTGGCGGTCCCGGGCGGGACGAAGACGATCACGCCGACGGCGGCGGGCACCTACACCTACACGATCAAGGCGACCGGGACCGGCGGCACGGTCTACTCGACCGCGTCGCTGACGGTGCAGTGATCCGACGCGCAGCCGGCGTCGCGGCGGCCACCGTCCTGGTGGCCGCCCTGACGCCGGGTACGGCCCATGCCATCGACCAGAGCAAGGGCAAGCCCGGCTTCTGCGCCGACGGCACCGGCGTCACCGTGGTGATCGATTTCCAGCAGCTCGGCGGCACGACGATCGTCCGGTGCGACCCGCAGACCGGGCGCGGCACGGGCCTGGACGCGCTGAAGAACGCCGGGTTCCAGATCGCCGGCGTGCAGCGCTGGGGCGAGGCGTTCATCTGCCGGATCGAGAACCGCCCGTCCGCGGTCGAAGAGATCCCGGTCAAAGGCAACGAGCACTACCAAGAGACCTGCGTCGACACCCCGCCCGCCGCGGGCTACTGGTCGTACTGGCACGCCGGGAACAACTGCGCGTGGGAGTACAGCCAGTGGGGTGTGAAGAACCGCGACTTCACCACCGGCGGGTTCGAGGGCTGGTCGTTTTCCCTCAACGCGACCGCCGACAGCAATCCGGTCCCGCGGATCGCCCCCGTCCGGCCCGGCACCGCCGGTGAGGGCTGCACGACCGCGGCCGAGCCGGCGCCGAGTTCGAATGATGTGAACGAAAAGCAGCCCGGCAGCGCCGCCAGCGGCAAGACGGGCGGCACGACCGCAGCGCCGGGAGCGCCGTCCGCGGAAGCACCGGCCACCACGCCGGGCGCGCCGAACGCGGGTCCGGCGAACAGCCGCGCGCTGCCACCGCCGAAGCCGCGGCCGGGCGGAGGCGCGCAGGGCGCACCCGACCCCGCGAAAAACGTCGCGTTCACCGGCGGCGAGCAGGCACCGGACGTCAACCAGGCGATCAAGGAACAGGCGGGGGCGAGTGACTACGCGCCCTGGGTGGCCGGCGCCGCCGTCGTGCTGCTGGCTGCCGCTGCGTGGTTCACCGCGCGACGACGCAAGCGCGCCCGGGAAGGGTGATGTCCGGGACGTACTTCCTGCCCCGTGACCTGCATCCGATGGCGTGGTGGGGGTGGGCGCTCGGGCTCGCGGTCGCGGCGAGCCGGACGACGAACCCATGGCTGCTGCTGACGATCTGCGCGGTGCTCTGCTACGTCGTGATCGCGCGGCGAGCAGACGCGCCGTGGGCGATGGCGTTCCGGATGTACGCTTACCTCGCCGCCGTGATCATCGGCGTTCGGGTGTTCTTCCGGATCGTCTTCGGCGGCGCCGAAGGCTCGACGATCATCCTGCGCCTGCCGGAGATCCCGCTGCCCGCCTGGGCGGCGGGCATCCGGCTGCTCGGCGACGTCTCCGCGGAATCGGTGCTCGGCGGGCTCTACGACGGCCTCCGCTTGGCCACGATGGTGCTGTGCCTCGGCGCCGCCAACGCCCTCGCCAACCCGAAGCGACTCCTCAAGGCGATGCCACCCGCGCTGTACGAGATCGGGACTGCGGTGATCGTCGCGCTGTCGGTGTTCCCGCAGCTGGCCGAGAGCGTCCAGCGCGTGCACCGCGCTCGGAAACTCCGCGGCGGCGCGAAGGGACGGCGGTTCCGCGCGCTGCACGCGGTGATCATCCCGGTCCTGGAGGACGCCCTCGGCCGGTCGTTGCAGTTGGCGTCCTCAATGGACTCCCGCGGTTACGGCCGAGCTGGTGCAGTGCAGGCCCGGGCGCGGCTGCTCACCGGAACCTTGATGATCGCCGGATTGATCGGCATCTGCGTCGGGATCTACGCCACGCTCGACGGTTCGACGCCGCGTTTTCTGGCCACGCCTTTCCTGGTGGTGGGGCTGGTGTTCGGCTTGATCGGCTTCCGGACCGCCGGAACACGGGTCCGGCGTAGCCGCTACCGGCCCGACCGCTGGCACCTCGCCGAGTTCGTGACCGCGGTGAGCGGGATCGGGGTGGCCGTGGCGCTGTTCGCGACGTCCAGTGTGGACCCGACGAACCTCAACCCCTCGCTGAGCACGCTGTCCTGGCCTTTGTTGTCCTGGACTCCGCTCGCCGGCGTGCTCCTCGGCGTCCTGCCCGCCTTCCTGACCCCGCCGCCCGCCCTGCCGTTCGAGACCGAGCAGGTGCCCGAACCCGAGAAGGTTCCCGCATGATCGAGCTGGACCGCGTGTCCTTCTGGTACCACGGGCAGCCCGAGCCCGTCCTCGCCGACGTGTCGTTGTCGATCGGGGAAGGCGAGCTGGTGCTCGTGGCGGGGCGGACCGGCTCGGGCAAGTCGACGCTGCTCGGCACGTTCAACGGCCTGGTTCCGCACTTCACCGGCGGTCACCTCGAAGGCACGGTGTCGGTCGAAGGCGTCACCACCCGGGACCGGCCGCCGCGGGAGTTCGCGCACCTCGTCGGCGTAGTCGGGCAGGACCCCCTGGCGGGATTCGTCACCGACGTCGTCGAGGACGAGCTGGCCTATGGGATGGAGCAGCTCGGCTTGGCGCCGCAGGTGATGCGCCGCCGCGTGGAGGAAACCCTGGACCTGCTGGGTATCGCGGAGCTGCGTCGCCGCCCGCTGAGGACCCTGTCGGGCGGGCAGCAGCAGCGGGTCGCGGTGGGTTCGGTGCTGACCATGCATCCGAAGGTTCTCGTGCTCGACGAGCCGACCTCGGCGCTCGACCCGATCGCCGCCGAGGAAGTCCTCGCCACCCTCGCGCGGCTGGTGCAGGACCTCGGCACCACCGTCGTGCTGGCCGAGCACCGGATGGAACGGGTGATCCCGTTCGCCGACCGGATGCTCTACGTCCCGGGCGACGGCAGCGTCGTCGACGGAACTCCGCCGGAGATCCTGCGGACGTCGCCGATCGCGCCACCGATCGTGCGACTCGGACGGCTGGCCGGGTGGGACCCGTTGCCGATGTCGGTGCGCGACGCCCGGCGCAAAGCCGGCCCGCTTCGCGACAGCCTCCTGCCGACCACAGCCGAGCCGCACCTCGAGCCCGCGGAACCGGTACTGGCGAGTTCGGGTGTCGTCGTGCGTTACGGGCCCGTAGTGGCGGTCCGGGGAATCAACCTGGACCTGCGGCCCGGCGAAGTCGTGGCGATGATGGGCCGCAACGGCTCCGGGAAGTCGTCGCTGCTGTGGGCGCTGCAGGGCTCCGGCCCGCGCCAAGGCGGCAAGGTCCGCGCCGGCGGCGTCGATCCGGGGGAGCTGCCGAGCGCGAAGGCACGTAAGGTCGTCGGGCTCGTTCCCCAGACCGCGAGCGACCTGCTCTACCTCGAATCCGTGGCCGCCGAGTGCGCCGCCGCGGACGCCGAGTCGGGTGCCGATCCGGGCTCGTGCCGAGGCCTGCTTGATCGGCTGGCGCCAGGCATCGACGGCGGCAAGCATCCGCGGGATCTGTCGGAAGGGCAGCGGCTGGCGCTGGTGCTGGCGGTGCAGCTGTCGGCGTCGCCGTCGATCATGCTGCTCGACGAACCCACCCGTGGCCTCGACTACACGGCGAAGGCCGCGCTGGCGGGGATGGTCGCCGGTATGGCGGCCGAGGGGCGCGCGGTGGTCGTCGCGACTCACGACGTCGAGTTCGTCGCGACCGTCGCGGCGCGGGTCGTGGTCATGGCCGAGGGCGAAGTCGTCACCGATGGCCCGACCGCCGAGGTCCTCGGCGGCTCGCCCGCGTTCGCGACCCAGGTCGCCAAGATCCTCGGCCCGGGCTGGCTCACCGTCGATGACGTCGCGGCCGCGCTGCCCCAGGCCGTCCGGTGACCCGCCTGCGCCAGTGGGGACGCGCCGATCAGGCGGTGCGCGTCGGGCCGCGGTCGGCGGTCGTGCTGGGGCTGGCGTCGCTGGCCGGGCTGATGATGTTCGTCTGGCCGCTGCTGGTGCGGGTCGAACCGCAGAGCATGCAGCACGGGCCGGACGCACCGTTCATCTTCTTCGGCATCCTGCCGATCCTGATCGCCATCGTGCTCGCCGAACTGTCTGAAGGCGGCATGGACGCGAAAGCGCTAGCGATGCTGGGCGTGCTCTCCGCGGTCAACGCCGCACTACGGCCGCTCGGCGCGGGAACGGCCGGGATCGAGACGGTCTTCTTCATGCTCGTGCTTGCCGGACGAGTCTTCGGCGCCGGGTTCGGCTTCGTCCTCGGCTGCACGTCGCTGTTCGCCTCCGCGCTGCTGACCGCCGGGGTCGGGCCGTGGCTGCCGTTCCAGATGCTGTGCTCGGCGTGGATCGGCATGGGCGCGGGTCTGTTGCCGCGCAAAGTCACCGGCAAGGCCGAGATCGCGATGCTGGTCGGCTACGGGATCGTCGTGGCCTATCTGTTCGGGTTCCTGATGAACCTGTGGTTCTGGCCGTTCATCACCGGTGCCGAAGTCCCGTACTACGCCGGGCACATCTCCTACGTGGCCGGGGATCCGGTGTGGGAGAACCTGCACCGCTTCGCCGTCTTCACGCTGCTGACCTCGACGGCGGGCTGGGACACCGGCCGGGCGATCACCAACACCGCGGCGATCCTCGTACTCGGCCCCGCGGTGCTCGCCACCCTGCGGCGGGCGTCGCGCAAAGCCTCTTACGGCGTCGCACCGAGCTTCGCCGAACTCCCGATGGAAAGGCAGAAACAGTGAAACTGCGCCACCTCACGGCCGTGCTGGCCACGGTCACCTCCGCTGCACTCGTCGTCCCGGCAACGGCATCCGCGACCACCCCGGCCAAGCAGAGCGCCGATGTCGCCGCCGGCTGGCTCGCCAGACAGCTGGTCGACGGGGATCACCTCGTCACCGTCTTAGGCGGCGTGGCCTACCCGGACACCGGCCTGACCATCGACGGCATCCTCGCCTTCGCCTCGGTCGGCGTCGCGGACACCGCCGCGGGCCGCGCGACCACCTACGTGGCCACGAACCTGGCCGGCTACATCGGCGACGGCGTCACCGAGTCCTACGCGGGCGCGACCGCCAAGGCCGCGCTCGCCGCGGAAGTCCGGGGTCAGAACCCGGCGTCGTTCGGTGGTACCGACCTGCCGACGCGCCTGCGTGCCCTGCTGACGCCGTCCGGCCGGTTCTCCGACAAGTCGGCCTTCGGCGACTTCAGCAACGCCTTCTCCCAGTCCCTCGCGATCCTCGCGCTCGACCGCACACCGGGCCACGCGCCCGCGTCGGCGGTGAACTTCCTGGCCGGCACGCAGTGCGCGGACGGCGGCTTCCCTCTGGATCTGGCGGCGACGCCGTGCGTGAGCGACACCGACTCGACGGCGATGGCGGTCCAGGCGCTGCAGGCGACCGGGCGGATCGGCAAGTCCCAGCAGGGCCTGACCTGGCTGGCGGGCAAGCAGCAGGCGAACGGCGGGATCTCGGTCGGCACCGGTGACCCGGCGGTCGCGCCGAACGCCAACACGACCGGCCTGGCCGGCCAGGCGTTCCGCGCGGGCCTGCGGCTCGCGGCGGCCCAGAAGGCCAAGACGTTCCTCACCGGCCTGAAGGTCGGCTGCGCGGGTGTCCCGGCGAACCGCGGCGCGATCGCCTACGACGCCACTGGCTACAACGCCGACACCGTCGTCCGCGCGACCACCCAGGGGGTCCTCGGCCTCGGCGGCCGTGGGCTGGCCCAGCTGACCTCGGCGGGCTCGTCGGCCGCGGAGCCGACGCTGACCTGCCCGTGAACCCGGGGGAGCCCGGCGCCGGCCGGCGCTGGGCTCCCACGCGAACTTCGACAAAGGGGGATGCTGTGAAACGTAAACTGACCGTGGCCGGCCTGGTGATGGCCGGCCTGCTGACCGCCGGAACGGCGTCGGCCGGCGAACACCAGGCAGCGTCCGAAGCCGCCGGCTGGCTCGCGAAGCAGCTCACTGCGGACGGCACCCTGGAGAACCCGTTCGGCGGGCCGCTGCCTGACTACGGCCTGATGATCGACACGCTCTTCGCCCTGCACGCCGCGGGTCACGACGCACAGGCCGCACCGATCGCGACCTACCTCGACGAGAAACGGCACGCGACCGACTACTACACCTGGGACGCGTTGGTCCCCAACCAGGGCTACGACGCGATCATCACCGCCGGGGCGACCGCGAAGGTACTGGTCGCGGCGGAGGTGTCGGGGCACAACCCGCGGGCCTTCGGCGGGCACGACATGGTCGCCGAGACCAAGGCCACGATCCCGCGCTCGGGCCCGGACAAGGGCCGGGTCAGCGACTACTCGAAGAACCCTGACTTCCAGGACATGGTCAGCAACAACGCCAACATGTTCGGCCAGGCGCTCGCGGTGATCGGGCTGGCCGGCGTCGGCGAGAACGATCGCCTCGCCCTCGACACGATGCTGACCCAGCAATGCTCGGAAGGTTACTTCCGGATCTTCTTCGCCCACGACCCCACCGGGCAGCGGATCGCGACTTGCGATGAAGGCAAGGCGACCGGGGCTTCGGCGCCGGACAACGACACCACCGGGCTGGCGCTCTCGGCGCTGCTCGCGGCCCGTGATGCCGGGGCCACCGGGCTCGGTGCGCCGATCGCGCGCGCGGTGTCGTGGCTGAAAGCCCATCAGACGGCGAGTGGTGGCTGGGGTGGCGGGGTCGGCACCGAAGCCGCGAACACCAACAGCACCGGCCTGGTCGTGCAGGCCCTAGCCGACGCGGGCGGGGCGGGTCAAGCGGTCAGCCGCGGAACCGCGTACCTCAAGTCTGCGCAGGTGAATCGGAAAGCGGATGCCGGCAACGCACTGCGCGACCAGATCGGGGCGATCGCCTACACCCCGGAGGAGTACGTGGCCGCGAGGGAGAGCGGGATCGGCTCGGTGGACACGTGGATCCGGGCCGGTGCGCAGGCGACGCTCGGGCTGGCCCAGGTTGGTTTCCACGACCTGACGCGGAATTGCATCCGGCACCCGTGAGCTTCCGGCCGCTGGACCACCGCCCGGTCTGGCGGCCGAGGCTACGATCCCGGACATGACCTCGTCCCGCGACGACCTGATCGAGCTGTCCGGCTTCGCGTGGCACCGGCTCCGCAGGCGCATGGACGGGCTCACCGACGCCGAGTATCTCTGGGAGCCAGTACCCGGCTGCCGCACCGTACGTCCGATGCCGGACGGCGAGTGGCGATCGGACGGACCCGCCGAGCCGGGCGACGACCGGCAATTCACCACCCTCGCCTGGCGGCTTTGCCACATCGCCGACCTGCTCACCGAGGACCGCAACGCGCCCTGGCTGGGCCAGGAACCATTGCCGGACAGCAAAAACGGCGATCCGGGCCGCGCCGCCGAGATGCTTTCGCGGCTCGATGAGGCGTACGAGACCTGGCATGTGGTGCTGGCCCGCACGACGGAGGAAACGCTGCAGGAGCGCATCGGGCCGATCGGCGGCATGTTCGCCGAGTCGACCCGACGCGCGTTCGTCCTGCACATCCTCGACGAGCTCATCCACCACGGCGCCGAAGCGGCCCTGCTGCGCGACCTCTACGCAGCCACGCCGCGCTGATCACGCGTGGCGGAACTCCGGCGGTCGCTTCTCGCGGAAGGCCGCCATCCCCTCCTTCTGGTCGTGCGTCGCGAAGGTCGAGTGGAACAGCCGCCGCTCGAACAGCAGCCCCTCGGCGAGAGTGCTCTCGAAGGCCCGGTTCACCGCCTCCTTCGCCAGCTGGGTCGCCGGCTTGGACATCGACGCGATCTTCGACGCCACCGCCGTCGCCTCGTCGAGGAGGGCGTTCGCCGCGACGAGCCGGGACACCAGGCCGGCCCGTTCGGCTTCGCCGGCGTCGATCATCCGGCCGGTGAGGATCAGGTCCATCGCCTTGGCCTTGCCGATCGCGCGGGTCAGCCGCTGTGAGCCGCCCATGCCGGGGATGACGCCGAGGGTGATCTCCGGCTGACCGAACTTCGCTGTGTCCGCCGCGAGGAGAACGTCGCACATCATCGCCAGCTCGCAGCCGCCGCCGAGGGCGTAACCCGCCACCGCCGCGATCAACGGCGTCCGGACGCGGGAGAGGGCGTCCCAGCCGGCGAACCAATCCGCGGCGAAGACGTCGCTGAAGCTCTGCGGCGCCATCTCCTTGATGTCCGCGCCGGCCGCGAACGCCTTCGCCGAGCCGGTGACGACGATCGCGCCGACGTCCGGGTCGCGGTCCAGCTCGGCTGCCGCCTCGGTGAGTTCACGCATCACCTGCAGGTTCAGCGCGTTGAGCGCCTTCGGTCGGTTCAAGGTGATTCGGGCGACCCGCTCGGCGGGACGGTCGATGAGGATGGTGTCGGTCATGCGGGGCCGTCCTTGGTGAGGCTCGTGATGATGGCGGAGAAGTCGCGGCCGGATCCGTCCTGCTCGACGAAGGCGGCGTACAGCTCTTCGGCGTGCGCGCCCAGCGCGGTCGGGACGCCGCCGGCCTGCGCGGCGGCTTGAGCCAGGCGCAGGTCCTTGAGCATCAGGCTGCTGGCGAACCCGCCGGTGTAGTCGCGGTTGGCCGGGCTCGTGGGCACCGGCCCCGGCACCGGGCAGTTCGTGGTGAGCGCCCAGCACTGCCCGGACGCGGTCGAGGCGACGTCGAACAGCGCCTGGTCGGTCAGGCCGAGGCTGCGGCCCAGGGCGAAGGCTTCGCTGACCGCGATCATGGAGACGCCGAGGATCATGTTGTTGCAGATCTTCGCGGCCTGCCCGGCGCCGGTCTCTCCGCAGTGGACGATCTTCTTGCCCATGGTCTTCAGGTACGGCTCGGCGGCGATGAACGCCTCCGACGGCCCGCCGACCATGAACGTGAGCGTGGCCGCGGTCGCCCCGACCACCCCGCCGGACACGGGAGCGTCCAGGGCCAGATGTCCGGCGGCGAGCTCGGCGGCCGCCCGGGCGTCGGTGACCTCGATGGTCGAGCAGTCGAGGAACAACGTGCCGGGCGCGGCCGCGGGGACGATCTCGCGGTAGCAGTCCAGGACGTGCCGGCCGCTGGGCAGCATGGTGATGACGACGTCGGCGCCTTTCACCGCGGCGGCGGCCGAATCCGCGACGGCTATCCCTTCGACCCGGGCGGTGGGGTTCGGATCGTAGCCGGTCACCTTCTCACCCGCCGCCAGGAGGTTGGCGGCCATCGGACCGCCCATGTTCCCGAGTCCTAGAAAAGCGACGCTCATCGGGTCACCTCCGCGAAGTAGGCCTCGACGAGGTCGTCGTCGACCTCGGCCAAGGTGGACGGGTTCCAGCGCGGCGACCGATCCTTGTCGATGATCTGCGCGCGTACCCCCTCGATGAACTCGGCCGAGCGGAACGCGTGGTGCGAGACCCGCAGCTCTTGGTCGAGGACGCTCTCCAGGTCCGGCAGCTCGGCCGCCCGGCGCAGCGCACGCAAGGTCACCTTGAGCGCGGTAGGTGACTTGCTTTCGATTTCCTTGGCCGCGGAGACGGCCGCTTCGTCGCTGTCGCGCAGCCGGTCGAGGATCTCTTCGACGGTATCCGCGGAGTAGCAGTCGTCGATCCACGCGCCCAGCGAACTCGGCGGGGGAGCGTCGGCGACGAGGTCGATGGCCGCGTCCGGGGTGCGCGTGGCCAGCGCATCAAACAGGTCCGGCAGCCGCTCGGCCGGCACGTAGCGGTCGGCGAGTCCACAGCGGATCGCGTCGGCGCCGGACAGCTGCGCTGTGGTGAGCGCGGCGTGTGTGCCCAGCTCGCCGGGTGCCCGCGAGAGCAGATAGGTTCCGCCGACGTCGGGGACGAACCCGATGCCGACCTCCGGCATGGCGATCCGGGATCGGTCGGTGACGACACGGTGGCTGCCGTGCGCCGAGACGCCGACGCCGCCGCCCATCACGAGACCGTCCATGATCGCGATGTACGGCTTGGGGTACTGGGCGATGGCGGCGTTCATCCGGTATTCGTCGGCCCAGAAGTCCAGCGACGCCGTGCCACCCGCTTTGGCGTCGTCGTAGATGGAACGGATATCGCCGCCCGCGCAGAGCCCACGCTCGCCGGCGCCCTCGACGACGACCGCGCGGACGCCACGATCGTCACGCCACTGCTCGAGGTGCTCGGCGATGGCGTTGACCATGTCGTGGGTCAGCGCGTTGAGCGCGCGGGGGCGGTTGAGCGTGATCCGGCCGATCCCGCTGTGGACGAGGAATTCGACGTCGCTCACGAGGCCTCCTTCAGCATCCGGCGGGAGATGATCACCCGCATGATTTCGTTGGTTCCTTCGAGGATCTGGTGCACCCGCAGGTCGCGGACGATCTTTTCCAGCCCGTACTCGGCGAGGTAGCCGTAGCCGCCGTGCAGTTGCAGGGCCTGGTTGGCGACGTCGAAGCCGGCGTCGGTGCAGAACCGCTTCGCCATCGCCGAGAGCTGAGTGGCGTTGGGGTCGCGGTGGTCCAGGGCGTCAGCCGCGCGCCAGAGTAGGGTGCGGGCGGCTTCGAGATCGGTGCACATGTCGGCGAGCCGGAACTGCAGCGCCTGGGCCTCCGACAGCTTGGCCCCGAACGCCGAACGCTCCGAGAGGTGTCGGACCGCCTTGTCGAGAGCGACCTCGGCGCCACCCAGCGAGCACGCCGCGATGTTGAGCCGCCCACCGTCCAAAGCAGACATCGCCACCGTGAACCCGGCACCCTCGCCGCCGAGCAGCGCGGAAGCCGGGACGCGGGCGTTGTCGAAGATAACCTGGCGGGTCGGCTGGGCGTTCCAGCCCATCTTGACCTCGTTCGGGCCGAACGAGACACCCGGTGTATCCCGCTCGACGATGAACGCCGAGATGCCTCGCGCACCGGGGCCGCCGGTGCGGGCGAGCACGACGTACACCTCGGACGTGCCAGCGCCGGAGATGAACTGCTTGACGCCGTCCAGGACGTAGTCGTCGCCGTCTCGTCGAGCGCAGGTCGACAAAGCAGCCGCGTCCGAGCCGGCGTCGGGCTCGGTGAGGCAGTAGCTGCCGAGAGCGTCCATCGTGGACATCCGCGGCAGGTACCGGTACCGCTGGGCGTCGTCGCCGAACCGGTCGATCATGGTGGCGACCATGTTGTGGATCGAGACGTACGCGGCGATCGACGGGCAGCCGGTCGCCAGCGCTTCGAACACCAGCACCCCGTCTAGGCGGCCGAGTGCCGAACCGCCGACGTCCTCGGGCAGGTACAGCCCGCCGAGACCGAGTTGCGCGGCCTTGCGCAGGACGTCGACGGGGAAGTGCTTGGCCTGGTCCCATTCGACCGCGTGGGGCGCCAGGTGTTCGGCCGCGAAGTCCGCGGCCGTCTCGCGCAGCGCGCGTTGTTCGTCGGTGAGTCGCATGGCTCAGTCCATCGTCGGGATGACGAAGGAGGCGTCTTCCTTGATCCCGGACGTCCAGCGGGAGGTGACGGTCTTGGTCTTGGTGTAGAACCGGATGGAGTCGGGGCCGTGCTGGTTGAGGTCGCCGAAGCCGGAGCGCTTCCAGCCGCCGAAGGTGTGGTAGGCGATCGGGACCGGGATCGGCACGTTGACGCCGACCATGCCGGTGTTGACGCGGGCGGTGAAGTCGCGGGCGGTGTCGCCGTCGCGGGTGTAGATCGCGACGCCGTTGCCGTACTCGTGCTCGCTCGGCAGGCGCAGCGCCTCCTCGTAGTCGGCCGCGCGCACGATCGACAGGACCGGGCCGAAGATCTCCTCGCGGTAGATCCGCATGTCCGCGGTGACGCGGTCGAAGAGGCAGCCGCCGAGGAAGAAGCCGTTCTCGTGCCCGGGGACGGTGAGGTCGCGGCCGTCGACTACCAGTTCCGCGCCTTCGGCGAGGCCGACGTCGATGTAGTCGCGGACCCGCTGGACGGCTTCGGCGGTGACGAGGGGCCCGAAGTCGGCGTTCTCGTCGAGCGAGGCGCCGACCTTCAGCGTCTTCACGCGTTCGGTGAGCTTCTCGACCAGCGCGTCGGCGGTGGCTTCGCCGACCGGGACGGCGACGGAGATGGCCATGCAGCGCTCGCCCGCGGAGCCGTAGCCGGCGCCGATGAGGGCGTCGACGACCTGGTTGAGGTCGGCGTCGGGCATGACGATCATGTGGTTCTTCGCGCCGCCGAAGCACTGCGCGCGCTTCCCGTGCGCGGCCGCGGTCGTGTAGATGTACTCGGCGATCGACGACGACCCGACGAACCCGACCGCCTCGACGCGGGGGTCGGTGAGCAGCGCGTCGACGGCTTCCTTGTCGCCGTTGACCACCTGGAACACCCCTGGCGGCAGGCCCGCTTCGAGGAACAGCTCGGCCAGCCGCAGCGGCACCGAGGGGTCGCGTTCGGACGGTTTGAGCACGAAGCTGTTGCCGCAGGCGATGGCGGGCGCGGCCTTCCACAGGGGAATCATCGCGGGGAAGTTGAACGGCGTGATCCCGGCGACGACGCCGAGGGGCTGGCGCATCGAGTAGACGTCGATGCCAGTGCCGGCGGAGTCGCTGAACTCGCCCTTGAGCAGGTGCGGGATGCCGATGGCGAACTCGACGACCTCGAGACCGCGCTGGATGTCGCCGCGCGCGTCGGCGACGGTCTTGCCGTGCTCGGACGACAGCAGCCGGGCGAGACTGTCCTCTTCGGACCGGACGAGGTCGACGAACTTCATCAGCACGCGGGCGCGGCGCTGCGGGTTCCAGCGCGCCCACTCTCGTTGGGCGTCGGCCGCGACGCCGACCGCCTCGGCGACCTCGTCGGCGGAAGCGAGGGGGACCCGGGCCTGGACGGCGCCGGTGCTGGGGTCGAAGACGTCGGCGTAACGGCCCGAGGTGCCGGGAACCGGTTTGCCGCCGACGAAGTGGGTGAGTTCGGTGGTCATGGCACGCCTTTCGCGAGTAGCGCAGGACGGACTGCCCGGGCGCACGGGTCGTGGCCGGGATTTCGGGCAGGCTGAACTACCGCGGCGGGTCGCCGGTTTTCGCGCAGGCAGGAAGAATCCGCATGCGTTCAGCTCCATCCTCGTGGACGAACACGAATGCCTGCGGCCGGTATCCTGGCTCCCGGATCCACGCCGCCCCGGCCTTCCCGGCTTGCGCCAGTGGCCAACTCAGGTGGGGCGTCGCTCCCCGGTCACAGTGGCGGGACCGCGCCGGATTCGCACCGGCTTCCCTGCACCGCAGACCTGAGGACACCATAAAGTAGGTAGTCCTACTATGTCGACTGTGCCCGGGGTCTCACCCGGATAGAGGCGGGTCCGGTTTCGTCCGACTCCGGATGGCGCGGTGGCGAGTGTGTCGATAGCGTCGGCGCCTCAGTACCCTTGCTCGGGAGGTCGGATGGCCGAGTTCGAGCACGAGCTGGACAGCGGTGTCCGAGTCGCCCACACGGGCGCCGGGGTACGGCGGCGCCGTAGGATTCTCGGTCGGCACCGCTCTGCCCGGATGCGCGGGGCACACCGCCGTCCACCAACCTCAGCGAACGTGAATCAGCCCGAATCTCCTGAAGCGAGCCCCTCGCTTACCTGGATCCGGTCCCATCGCTGACGGTGTACAGGTCTGCGCAGCTGAGCAGCGGAAGATCATCCAGTAAAGACGCGAACCGGGCTGTATTGCGCGCAAACTTCTTGAAACAGAGAGATGCCGACAGTTTCATACACTCGCACAGGCTTCGCGCGCGGACCTGGAACACCACGTCAGCCCTGACATTCTCCCGAAAGGGCAATCCGCCCTGACCGTCCAGTTTCGAATGAGCCACTGCGTGCTCGGCGCTGCTTGCCAGATGATCACAGCTTGGACACGGCCGACATCCGGCTAAACCGTCGTCGATCTCGGCACGTGTTCGGACGCGGACTCCGACCGGGGCCGTGATCGAAGGAGGAGGGGACCATGCGGAAGACCAGGATGTGGGTCGGCCCGGCTGCGGTGCTGCTGGCGATCGGTGCGGCGGTGGCCGTCGCGCCCGCGGCATCGGCACAGGACTACATTGGCTCGATCAACAACTGCAACGGCCGGTGCGGCTACGGCGGTGTCACCGACAACCGCACGCGGGTCTATGCCTGCGACACCAAGAGCGACGGCTATGGGTTCCGCACCACCTACGTCCTGCGCAACGGGGTGAGCTGGTACGTCGACGACGCCAACGGCAGCGACTCTGGGTGCAGCGCGGTGATCCCGGGTACCGCGAGCAACCCGGTCGTGCGCTTCGGAGTCACGTGGAAGCGCACGGGTGATCCGGTCTCCGCGTGGTTCAACCTGCCCTGACCGCAGTTCGGACGGTGTGGCGGCGCCCTCGCCCAGCGTGGCGCCACCGCACTTGTCCGGGCCGTACTCGTCCTCGCCTGGTACGAACTCCGCAAACGTGTAGCTGCTGCGTATTTCTGGAGTGGCCTGACCTTCGCCGATGTTGCGGATGGTGCGACTCGCGACTTCCGCTGAACCCGGCGTGGGTCACGAACGCGCCGTATGTCCGGGGTGACGCGGTCTTACAGGCATCTGTCGAGGAAGAAGCCATTTTCGTGACCGGACACGGTGAGATCACGGCCGCCGACGACCAGTTCCGCGGTGGCTTCGCCACCGGGACGGCGACGGAGATGGCGACGCAGCGCCCGTCCGCGGAGTCGTAGCTGGCGCCGATGAGGCGTCGAGAATCGGGTTCAGCTCGGCGTCGGGCATCGCGACCATGCGGGTCGCGTTCGAACGTTTTGAGCACGAAGCTTTTGCCGCACGCGGTCTTCCACAGGGGAATCATCGCGGGAAGTTGATATAGGAGGTCCTACTATGTCGACTGTGCTCGGGTCTCACTCGAGCGGTGGGTAGGGGAGCAGGCTGCTGCTGTGCTCGTCCACTCGCAGGGTCTTGCCGATGGCGGGGAACGCCCGCTGCGGGCACGCCGGCCGCTCGCACACCTTGCAGCCCATCCCGATCGGCGTCACCGCCGCGTCCGCGCCGAGCGCGAGGCCGTCGGAGTAGATCAGCCGGCGGGCGTGCCGCAGTTCGCAGCCCAGGCCGATCGCGAACGTCTTGCCCGGGTCGCCGTGGCCGCCGACGGTGCGGTTCACCGTCCGCGCGAGCCAGAAGTACTTCTTGCCGTCCGGCAGCTCGGCGACCTGCGTGACGATCCGGCCCGGTGAGCTGAACGCCTCATAGACGATCCACAGTGGACATGAACCGCCGACGCGGGAGAAGTGGAACCCGGTCGCCGACTGGCGTTTGGAGATGTTGCCCGCCCGGTCGACGCGCACGAACGAGAACGGCACGCCGCGCGTGCCCCGCCGCTGCAGGGTCGAGAGCCGGTGGCAGATCGTCTCGAACCCGACGCCGAAGTGATCCGACAGCCGCGTGATGTCGTAGCGGTAGCGCTCGGCCGCGCCGAGAAAGACCCGGTAGGGCAGCACCAGCGCGCCGGCGAAGTAGTTGGCCAGGCCGATCCGGGCCAGCCGCCGCGCGGTCTCGCCGCTGAACGAACCGTCGCCGACCAGCCGGTCGATCGTGTCGCCCGCTTCCAGCATCGCCAGTTCCGAGGCGAGTCGGAACGCCGCCTGGCCGGGCCGAAGCGCGGGGGACAGGTGCAACGCGCGCGAGCCGGGGTCGAAGCGGTGCTGGTCGGCGCCGATCGGCGCGGCCGCGACCTCGACGCCGTGGCGGTCCCGCAGGCCCGCGGCCAGGCCGGCGCGCACTTCACCGGGGACGAGCCGGAGCTCGGCGGCCAGTTTCTCGGCGGGTTCGTCGAGCTCGGCGACGTAGTTGCGGCGTCGGTAGAACCAGTCGCGGATCTCCTCGTGCGGCTGCTGCGCCGCGGTCCGGTCGAGGCCCTGCTCGGACACCAGGGTCGCGATGTTCTCCACCGCTTCGCGGTAGCGCCGGTGCAGCGAGACCAGCGTGCGGGCGACGTCGGGCAGCTGCGTGGTCAGCTCGTCGACCTGGCCGGCGGAGATGACGCCGTCCACGGTGTCGTCGGCGAAGACCTCCCGCACGTCCGCGACCAGCCGCGCGGTGTCCTGCGCGGCGAAGAACTCCGCGTCCACCCCGAAGTGCTCGGTCAGCCGCAGCAGCACGGGCAGGGTCAGGGGGCGGCCGTTGTGCTCGAGCTGGTTCACGTAACTCGGCGAGATCTCCAGCAGGCGGGCGAGGTCGGACTGGGTCATCGACCGGTCCTCGCGCAGCTGCCGCAGCCGGGCTCCGGCGAACATCTTCTCCACAGGCAAACTTTAACAACTTTTACAGATCGCCTCAAAACGTTCACAAGACTTCACAGTCCGCAAGGCTCGCTCACTGACTATCGCGATGCCACGCTGAACACAGCGCACCACAAGGTTCACAGGAGGCCGGATGAACATCGCACGAGTGGCCGTCGTCGGCGCGGGACAGATGGGGGCGGGCATCGCCGAGGTCTGCGCCCGCGCCGGCCTGGACGTGCTGGTCTGCGAGCAGGACACGCCGTCGGCCGACGCCGGTCGCGCCCGGATCCTCGCGTCCCTCGACCGAGCGGTCCGTGCGGGCAAGCTGGACCGCGCGGCCGCCGAGCAGGCGTCCTGGCGGCTGCGGTTCACCACCGACCTCGGCGACCTCGCCGACCGCCAGCTGGTCGTCGAAGCGGTCGCGGAGGACGAGCAGGTCAAGACCGAGCTGTTCGCGACCCTGGACAAGGTGGTCGAGGATCCGGACGCGATCCTGGCGTCCAACACCTCGTCGATTCCGATCATGCGGCTCGGGATGGCCACCGGCCGGGCCGGGCAGGTCGTCGGCCTGCACTTCTTCAACCCGGTGCCGGTGCTGCCGCTGGTCGAGGTGGTCGGCTCGCTGCTCACCGCCCCCGCGACGGTGGACCGCGCGCAGCGGTTCGCCACCGACGTGCTCGGCAAGACGACGATCGGCGCGGCCGACCGCGCCGGGTTCGTCGTCAACGCCCTGCTGGTGCCCTACCTGCTCTCGGCGATCCGCATGGTCGAGTCCGGCTTCGCGTCCGCCGCCGACGTCGACCGCGGGATGGAGCTGGGCACCGCGCACCCGATGGGCCCGCTGCGGCTGACCGACCTCATCGGCCTCGACACCGTCGCGGCCATCGCCGAATCGCTCTACGCCGAGTTCAAGGAAGCCTTGTACGCCCCGCCGCCGCTGTTGCTGCGCATGGTCGACGCCGGTCTGCTCGGCAAGAAGGCCGGCCGCGGGTTCTACGTCCACGAGGGAAAGTGATGATCGACCACACCGTCCGCACCTACCGTTCCGCCGAAGCGTTGCCGCGCGAGGAGCAGCTGGCCTGGAAGCTGGCGGCCGTCGCGACCGACCCGGTGCCGGTGGCGCCCGAGGTCACCGAGATGGTGATCAACCGCGTCATCGACAACGCTTCGGTGGCCGCCGCGTCGTTGTCCCGGCGCCCGGTCTCGGCGGCCCGTGACCAGGCCCTCGCGCACCCCACCACGCCCGGCGCGACGGTGTTCGGTGTCCCCGGCCGGTTCTCGCCGGAGTGGGCGGCCTGGGCCAACGGCGTCGCCGTGCGCGAGCTGGACTACCACGACACGTTCCTGGCCGCGGACTACTCGCATCCCGGAGACAACATCCCGCCGATCCTCGCCGTCGCCCAGCACACCGGCCGCACCGGCGCCGACCTGGTCCGCGGCATCGCCGCCGGTTACGAGCTGCAGGTCGACCTGGTGCGCGGGATCTGCCTGCACGAGCACAAGATCGACCACATCGCCCACCTCGGCCCGTCCGTCGCGGGGGGCCTCGGCGCGCTGCTCGGCCTCGACACCGCGACGGTGTACCAGGCCATCGGCCAGGCCCTGCACACGACGACCACCACGCGGCAGTCCCGCAAGGGCGAGATCTCGTCGTGGAAGGCCTACGCGCCCGCGTTCGCGGGGAAGGCCGCGATCGAAGCCGTCGACCGCGTCATGCGCGGCGAAGGCGCACCGAGCCCGATCTACGAAGGTGAGGACGGCTTCATCGCGTGGCTGCTGAGCGGCCCGTCGGCGAGCTACACCGTCCCGCTGCCCGCGCCAGGCGAGGCAAAGCGGTCCATTTTGGACACCTACACCAAGGAACACTCGGCGGAGTACCAGAGCCAGGCACTGATCGACCTGGCCCGGCGGCTCGGGCCGCGGATCGGCGAGACCGGCAAGGTCGAGAAGATCGTCATCCACACCAGCCACCACACCCACTACGTCATCGGCTCCGGCGCGAACGACCCGCAGAAGTACGACCCGAACGCGAGCCGGGAGACCCTGGACCACTCGATCCCGTACATCTTCGCGGTGGCACTGCAGGACGGCGCCTGGCACCACGTCGACTCCTACACCCGCGAGCGCGCCACCCGTCCGGACACCGTCGAGCTGTGGCAGAAGATCAGCACTGTCGAAGATCCGGAATGGACGCGCCGCTACCACGCGCCGGAGCCGGCGTTTGGCGGCCGGGTGGAGGTCACCCTCGCGGACGGCAGGACGCTGACCGACGAGATCGCCGTCGCCGACGCGCACCCGGCCGGAGCCCGCCCGTTCGCCCGTGAGCAATACGTCGCGAAGTTCCGCACCCTGGCCGAGGGCGTGATCGAGGAAGCCGACCAGGACCGGTTCCTCGACACGGTCTCCCGGCTCGCCGAGCTGACCGCGGACGAGGTGCGCGAGTTGGCCCTCTTGGCGACGATCGACGCGACACCGGCGACGAAGGGGATCTTCTGATGCTGCACGCCACGGCCACCGCGTCACAGAAGCGGATCGCGTTCCGCGCCGGGTTGAACTCGGGTGCTCTGCAGCGCGTCCCGGGCGCGTTCAACCCACTCAGCGCGAAGCTGATCGAGCGCCAGGGCTTCGACGGCGTCTACATCTCGGGCGCGGTGTTGTCGGCCGATCTGGGTTTGCCCGACATCGGCCTCACGACGATCACCGAGGTCGCGGGCCGGTCGCAACAGATCGCCCGGGTGACGGCGCTGCCGGCGCTGGTCGACGCCGACACCGGGTTCGGTGAGCCGATGAACGCCGCCCGCACGGTCCAGCTGCTGGAGGACGCCGGTGTGGCCGGGATGCACCTGGAGGACCAGGTCAACCCCAAGCGGTGCGGCCACCTCGACGGCAAGGACGTCGTCGAGCGCGACGTCGCGGTCCGTCGGATCAAGGCCGCGGTCGCGGCTCGCCGTGATCCGGACTTCGTCATCGCCGCCCGAACCGACGCGGCCGCTGTGCACGGCCTGGACGACGCGATCGACCGCGCGAAAGCCTACGTCGACGCCGGTGCGGACTTGGTCTTCCCCGAGGCGATGCGCGGGCCCGCGGACTTCGAGCGGATGAGGGCGGCCGTGGACGTGCCGATCCTGGCGAACATGACCGAGTTCGGCAAAAGCGAACTCCTCGACGCGAAAACCCTGGAATCGCTCGGCGTGAACATCGTGATCTACCCGGTCACACTGCTGCGGCTCGCGATGGAAGCCGCCGAAAACGGGCTGCGCACCATCGCCGAGGACGGCACTCAAGAAGCTCTACTCGACCGTATGCAGCACCGGCGTGACCTCTATGAGCTGCTGGACTACAACTCCTACAACGCTTTCGACGAGAACATCTTCAATTTCCGCGTCTGAATTTCTCAGGCGCCCGAATTCCGACGAGGGGACACCCATGTCCGCACCGGCTATCCACAAGGGACTCGCCGGGGTCGTCGTCGACACCACCGAGGTGTCGATGGTCAACCCCGACACCAACTCGCTGACCTACCGAGGCTACCCGGTCCAGGACCTCGCCGCGCATTGCAGCTTCGAGGAGGTCGCCTACCTCCTTTGGCACGGCGAACTCCCCACTCCGGCCGAACTGGCCGCGCAGAACGACGCCGAGCGAGCCCATCGCGGCATGCCGACCGAGCTGGTCAGGACGCTGCTCGCGTTGCCCGAGGCCGCGCACCCGATGGACACGCTGCGCACCGCCGTGAGCATCCTCGGCGCCAACGACCCCGACGAGGACGACAACTCGCCGGAAGCCAACCAGGCCAAGGCCTTGCGGTTGTTCGCGGTCCTGCCCTCGGTGGTGGCCCTGACCCAGCGCCGCCGGCACGGGCTGTTCCCGCTGCCGCCGCGTACCGACCTCGGGTACGCGGAGAACTTCCTCTACATGACCCTCGGTGCGGTCCCGGAACCGGTGATCGTCCGCGCGTTCGAGACCTCGCTGATCCTCTACGCCGAGCACAGCTTCAACGCCTCGACCTTCACCTCCCGGGTGGTCACCTCGACGCTGTCGGACCTCTACAGCGCGGTCACGGCGGCTATCGGCGCGCTCAAGGGTCCGCTGCACGGTGGTGCGAACGAAGCCGTGATGGCCACCTTCGAGGAGATCGGCAGCGCGGACAACGCCGAAGCGTGGCTGAAGAAAGCGCTTGCCGACAAGCGCAAGATCATGGGCTTCGGGCACCGCGTCTACAAGAAGGGCGACTCCCGCGTCCCGACGATGCGCCAAGCGCTGCAGGAAGTGGCGGAGCTGCGCGCCGGGCACGGGCTGCTCGACCTCTACGAAGCACTGGCCCGGGCGATGTACGCGGCGAAGGGCCTGCACCCGAACCTCGACTACCCGGCCGGCCCGGCGTACCACCTGATGGGCTTCGACACGCCGGTGTTCACCCCGATCTTCGTCGCCGCCCGGATCACCGGCTGGACCGCGCACATCAGCGAGCAGCTGGCGGCCAACAGCCTGATCCGCCCGTCGAGCACCTACAGCGGCAAGCCCCAGCGCCAGGTACTCAGGCGTTCCTGACCCGCCAGCCCTCGAGCGCGGTCGGGGCGTGTGCCGTCTGGTTCGCGATCACCTGTTCAGCCGAGCAACGCCGTTGCTGTGTTCCGGACCGTTCGTCGATCAGCATCCGGAACTGCTGGGCGTGGTAAACGATGTCGAATGCCTGGACGCCGTACTCGCCGAGCAGTGCGCCGTGCGGCGGGATGGGGGCGGTCGCGGTGACCCCGACCGAGGTCGTGTAACTCAGCGAGATGCTGAGGCCGATGCTGGCGTTGATCTTTCCGACCAGCGGGCCTTGAAGACCGAAGCTGAACGTGAAGGCGAACGTCCGCGACTGCGTCGCGGTGAAGGACCCGCTCGCCGTGGTGTCCGTGTCGTTGTAGACGATCCGGCTGTCAGCCACGTCGAAGGTCCGAGTGGTCGACACCACGGTGTAGTCGTAGCCGCGAAAGACCAGCACGCCCTCGGCCGGATCCGGGTACAACCGGGACCAGCCGATATCAGTGATGCCGGCGCAGTCGACCACGGTACCCGGCGGCACCACCGTGGCCTGCGCGCTGCCTTGGGCCAACCCCGTTCCCAGCAATGGCAACAACACGGACACGGCCAGACGCGGTACCCATCGACGCCACCTTGAATGCACGCTGCCTCCCCTCCGCGATACCTCAAGTCAACCATCGCGGCGGGGGAATGCCAGCCGACGTTCGCCCCAATCCGGTTCGTCGGCATGGCGGGCAGTTCGGAGTGTCCAAAGGGTGAACCCGGCCCTAGGGAAATCCGAGCGGGAGTCGCTATGGTGGCGGGGCAGCTGGTTCGGCCGTCGCGAGCAACGCGGCGGCGGCCGAGGCAAGAGGGAACCCGGTGAGAATCCGGGACTGCCCCGCAGCGGTGAGTGGGAACGACCGCCGTCAGTCTCTCCGAGGGACAAGCACTGAGCCACCCGGCTTGGGAAGCGACGGTCAGTAGGAACCCGGCGCACGCGCCGGAACGCCCGCGAGTCCGAAGACCTGCCGGCTGCGCACCCCACGACCGTGGGGTGCTGGCTGCGACCTCGCGGGCAGGTCACGCCGGATCACGACCGTCTCGGTCGCGGTTCGTTGTGCGCTCCCGCAGGTCCACGCGGACTCGCGAAGGAGAGCCCCGTGACCAGTACCACCCCGACCAGCCGCGCCACCGTGTACGGCTACCCCCGTCAAGGCGCCGACCGGGAGCTCAAGAAGGCCATCGAGGCCTACTGGAAAGGCCGGATCGACGCCGACGCGCTGCTCGGCACGGCCCGTGAGCTGCGGCTGCGGAACTTGGCGGAGCTGCGCGACGCCGGTATCGACGACATTCCGAGCAACCACTTCTCGTTCTACGACCACGTCCTGGACACCTCGGTCCTGCTGGGCGCGATCCCGGAGCGGCACCGCGCGGACGCGAGCGAGCTGGACCGCTACTTCGCCATGGCGCGCGGGACCGCGGACGCGCCGCCGCTGGAGATGACGAAGTGGTTCGACACGAACTACCACTACCTTGTGCCCGAGCTGGGCCCGGACACCCGCTTCACCCTGGACGCGAGCAAGCCCCTGGCGGAGTTCGCCGAGGCCCTCGAGCAGGGCGTGACGACGCGGCCGGTGCTCGTCGGCCCGGTCACCTTCCTGCTGCTGGCCAAGGACCCGACCGCGACCGACGGCTTCCGGCCGCTGGACCTGCTCGACCAGGTCGTTCCGCTCTACGTCGACCTGCTGCGGCAGCTGCATGAAGCGGGTGCCGAGTGGATCCAGCTCGACGAGCCCGCGCTCGTCACCGACCAGCCGGCGGACGTGCTGGCCGAGGTCGCCGACACCTACGCGACGCTCGCCACCGCGACCGCGCGCCCGAAGATCCTGGTTGCGTCCTACTTCGACCGGCTCGGCGACGCCCTGCCCGTGCTGGCGAAGTCCCCGGTCGAAGGCCTGGCGATCGACTTCACCAACAACGCCGCGGCCAACCTCGACGCGCTGGCGTCGGTCGGCGGGATCCCGGACAAGCGCCTGGTCGCGGGCGTCGTCAACGGCCGCAACATCTGGGCCGCGGACCTGACCGCCGCACTGAGCACCCTGGGCACGCTGCTCGGGCTGGCCGGGTCGGTGGACGTCGCGGCGTCCTGTTCGCTGCTGCACGTGCCGTACGACGTCGCCCTCGATACCGGTCTCGACCCGGAGATCGCCGGCTGGCTGTCGTTCGCGCGGCAGAAGCTCGTCGAGATCGTCACGCTGCGCCGCGGCCTGACCGAAGACCGGTCCGCGGTCGAAGACGCGCTACTGCTCAACGCCGAGCGTCTGGCGTCGCGCGCGGCCTCGCCGATCGTGAAGGTGCCCGCCGTCCGGGAGCGGGTCGCCGCGGTCACCGACGCCGACCTGCACCGCGTCAGCCCGTACGGCAAGCGGCGCCAGGCCCAGCAGGAACGCCTGCACCTACCGGAGCTCCCGACCACCACGATCGGCTCGTTCCCGCAGACCGCCGAGCTGCGCAAGGCCCGCGCGGCGCTGCGGGCGGGCGAGCTCGACCAGGCCGCCTACACCGAGGCGATGCGCGCCGAGGTCCGCGCGGTCATCGCCGAGCAGGAGCAGATCGGCCTCGACGTGCTGGTGCACGGCGAGCCGGAGCGCAACGACATGGTCCAGTACTTCGGTGAGCAGCTGACCGGATTCCTGGCCACCGAGCACGGCTGGGTCCAGTCCTACGGCACCCGCTACGTCCGGCCGCCGCTGATCGTCGGCGACGTCGCGCGGCCCGAGCCGATGACCGTCGAGTGGGCCACCTACGCCCAGAGCCTGACCGAAAAGCCGGTCAAGGGCATGTTGACCGGCCCGGTCACGATGCTCGCGTGGTCGTTCGTCCGCGACGACCAGCCCGAGGGCGACACCGCCCGGCAGGTCGCGCTCGCCCTGCGCGACGAGGTCGTGGACCTCGAAGCCGCGGGGATCTCGGTGATTCAGGTGGACGAGCCCGCGCTGCGGGAAACGCTGCCGTTGCGCTCCGCCGACCGCGCGGCGTACCTCGACTGGGCCGTCGCGTCGTTCCAGCTGTCCACCGCGGGCGTCCGCGACGACACCCAGATCCACACGCACATGTGCTACGCCGAGTTCGGCGACGTCCTGCAGGCGATCGTCGACATGGACGCCGACGTGATCAGCCTGGAATCGGCCCGGTCGAACATGGCGATCGTCGCCGACCTGGCGCGTGCCGGGTACCCGAACGAGGTCGGGCCGGGAGTCTGGGACATTCACTCCCCGCGGGTGCCGTCGGTCGAGGAGATCGCCGGGCATTTGCGCACCGCGGTCGCCGCGTTCCCGGCCGAGCGGCTGTGGGTCAACCCGGACTGCGGGCTCAAGACCCGTGGCTACCCGGAGGTGCGGGCCACCCTGGCGAACCTGGTGGAAGCCACCGGGCAGCTGAGGGCGCGGGCGTGACGAGCGTTTCGCCGCGGCGGGCGAGCATTTCGCCCGCCGCGGTACCCGCGCCCCGCGTCGGCCGCCCGCGCACGGTCCGGGACCGGCTGGCCGCCGGCACGCCGGTGCTTTCCCTGGAGTTCATGCCGCCGCGTCCCGCCGACGATGCGGGCCGGATCTGGCAGAACGTCCGCAAGCTGGAGTCGCTGCACCCGGGTTTCGTGTCGGTCACCTACGGCGCCGGAGGCTCGACCCGGGACAACACCATCGCCGTGGCGGCGCGGATCGCCCGGGAGACCACGATGCTGCCGGTCGTCCACCTGACCGCGGTCGACCACTCGGTCCGGGAGCTGCGGTCGTTCGTCGGGGCGCTGGCCGACGCCGGCGTGACCGACGTCTTGGCGCTGCGGGGTGACCCGCCTGGCGACGTCATGGGGGAGTGGGTCCGCCACGTGGAAGGGCTCGCGTACGCGAGTGAGCTGGTGACGCTGCTGCGCGAGCACGGCGACTTCTGCGTGGGCGTGGCCGCCTTTCCCTTCGGACACCCACGATCGGGCTCGGTGAACGAGGACACCGCGCACTTCGTGGCCAAGTGCCGGGCGGGCGCGGACTACGCGATCACCCAGATGGTCTTCGATGCCGACGACTACCTCCGGCTGCGGGACCGTGTCGCGGCGGCGGGCTGCGACACTCCGATCATTCCCGCGCTGATGCCGGTGACGACGATGAAGACCATCGCCCGCTCCGAGCAGCTGTCCGGCGCGCCGTTCCCCGCCCACCTGGCGGAGCGGTTCGCCGCCGTCGCGGACGACCCCGCGGCGGTGCGGGCGCTGGGCGTCGAGCAGGCGATCCTGCTCGCCCGGCGGTTGCTGGCCGAAGGAGTGCCGGGCCTGCACTTCATCACGTTCAACTTCGCTCGAGCCACCACGGAGGTCGTCGCGGAACTCCCGGTGTTTGCGTAATGCCGCCGAAGCCGCGCCGGATCCGGGTCGATGGCGACGAGCTGGTCGTGCTCACCGGCCGCGCCTACGAAAACCTGGCGAGCCACCGCCGCCAAGCCGGCGCGCAAGGCGCCCGGATCCGGGCACTGCGCACGCAGCTCGACCAGCTCAGCACGTTCGTCGACCGGCTCGAACGGACCGCGGCCGACCTGCCCGAATGCAAGCCCATGCCGTGCGCGGCCTGTGCCGGGGCCGAATGTGCCCGCGATGCGCTGCTCGCTGCGTTGGCTGATCGTCCACCTCAGACAGGAAATCGATGAGCCTTACTCAGTCTCCGTTGCCCGGTCACGCGCGGCGTGCCGCCGTGACCAGACCGGACGTCGGTCCGCTCAAGGTGATGGGTGTCCTCAACGCCACCCGGGACTCGTTCTGGCCGGGCAGCCGGTTCGCGGCAACCGAGCACGCGATCGCCGCCGGCGAGGAGATGTTCGCGAGCGGTGCCTGGGCGGTCGACGTCGGAGGGGAATCGACCCGGCCGGGCGCCGATCCCGTTTCAGCTGAGGAAGAACTGGACCGCGTGGGCCCGATCATCGCGGCGCTGGCGAAACGCGGCCGGGTGTCGGTCGACACCCGGCACGCCGAAGTCGCCGAGGCGGCGGTGCGGCTGGGTGCGTCGATCGTCAACGACGTGTCCGGCACCCTGCACCAGGTGGCCGCCCGGCTCGGTGCCGGCTACGTCGGCATGCACTCGACGGCGGTCCCGGTGCTGGCAGGCACCCAGCCGGCGTACGACGACGTCGTCGCCGAGGTGAGCACGCACCTCTTGGACGTCGCGGCCGCGGCTGAGAGCACCGAACTGTGGATCGACCCGGGGATCGGCTTCGGCAAAAGCGTCGAGGACAACCTGCGCCTGCTCCGCGGCCTGCCGGAGTTGTGCGCCCTGGGCGTGCCGGTGCTGCTTGGCGTCAGCCGCAAGTCGTTCCTCGGTGCGGTCACCGGCCGCGCGGTCGATGACCGGCTGGCCGCGTCCCTGGCCTTGATCGCTCCGGCATGGTCGGCTGGCGTCGACGTCATCCGGGTGCACGACGTCCCGCAGACGCGGGACACGATCGCGGTGCTCGAGGCCTTGTGGCCGGCCTGACTTTCCGGGGCCGGCAGTCCATCATGGCGCGATGAACCAGCAGGCCGCGGTGATCTGGCAGGCCGGGGCGGTCGCCCGCATGCTCGACGTCCCGCCGTCGACGCTGCGTGCGTGGCACCGCCGCTACGACCTCCCGCTGTCGACGCCGCAGACGAGCAGCCACCGCCGCTACGGCCGGCCCGATGTCGAGGCGCTGCTGCGGATGAAGCACCTGATCGAACAGGGCTCCACCACCGAGAACGCGGCGGCCCGTGCGTTCGGCGCCGGTGGCGTCATCGACGTGGTGACGTTGCTAGCCGCGGTCCGGCAGCTGAAGATCGACACCGCGACGGCTCTTCTTGATGCGCACCTGGCTGCCCACGATGTGATCGAGACTGGGGACCGTCTCTGGTAGTAGGTCACCGAAGCCGACGCGGCCGGCCTATGGCCCCTGCAAACCTCGATCTTCAACGAGAACCGCGCCTCGATCGCGATGCATCGCACGGCCGGCTACCGCACGCTCGGTGTCCGCGAACGCATCGCCCAGCGCGACGGTGTTTGGCACGACACCGTCTTTCTGGAGCGTCGCAGTCCGGTCGGCTGATCGTGCGGAGGCTTGGGACGGTGTGACTCTGAGTGCGTCGCTGAAGGCGTTGTGCTTCAGGCTGGTCGTTCTGTGGGTGAGCTTGACCAGCCCGGCTTGACAGGGTCGACCCAGTCTCGCAGTATCCGAACAAGTGTTCGATGAGTGTTCGGGTTCGCTCGCGGCTTCCCACGCGGGTGTCTCCGGTGCGTGTTCGTGGTGCTGGAGGTGCGTGGTGGCGGTGCCGGAGGCGGTGGCCGGACTTGCGGCGATCCCCGGCGTCCGCACGGCCGCCCAGCTCAAGCAGCCTGACTCCGAGACGCCGACTGCCTCTGGGGCGCTGCCGGTGGTGCCGGCGCTCGCCGAGCTGCTGCCGGCCGGTGGCCTGCGGCGTGGCAGCACCGTGTCGGTCTCGGGCTCCACCGCGCTGGTCCTCGCCCTGCTCGCCGAAGCGACGCAGCAAGGCTCGTGGGCTGCCATCGCCGGCATACCGGAGCTTGGTGTCGCCGCGGCGGCGGAACTGGGCGTCGACCTGGAGCGGTTTGCGTTGGTGCCCAATCCCGGGGCCGAGGTCGTCGCGGTCGTGTCCGCGCTGATCGACGGGTTCGACCTGGTCGTGCTCGGCCCGAATGCCGTCCGGGGAGTCCAGCCGCAGCTTGCCCGTCGGCTGGCCGGACGGGTGCGCAACCGCGGAGCGGTGCTGATCACCGCCGGCGCCTGGCCCGGAGTCGATCTCGAGCTGCGCGTCTCCAAGCGCAAGTGGCACGGTCTCACCGAGGACGGGTTCGGTCACCTGGAGTTCCGAGACGTCGTCGCGACCAGCCGAGGCCGCGGCGCCGCTGCTCGGCCGCAGACGGTCGCGATCCAGCTGCCCGGCCCAGGCGGCGCGGCTGCTGCGGGCCGCCCGCTCGCCCGGCGGAGCCTGACCGAGGCCGCAGGATGACCCGCGGGCTCGACCGTTGCGTCCGATGATCGGCGATCAGCCCGGCAGCGTTGCCCGATCGGGTGTTCGCCGGGAGTTAGGCGAGCTGCTTCCGGTCCGGCCGTCGACGGGTAAATCCGCCGTCTGCCTGCGTGGGCACCGACTTGACCTTGACCTCTACGACAAGCTGGCGCCGTACAGCCACCGCTACCGGCTGCACGCCACGCCGTGCGAGGTGTGCCGGGCGGTCGAGGCTTGCGACCCGTCCGAGCGGCGCCTCTCCGAATGGGCACACCTCGACATCACGAGTCCACGGGCGTTCGACCCGGCGTTCGACGAGGGACTGCTCCTCATCGTCCGCGCGCCGCCGCCGGGGACGCTGGCCGGCCAGATCGACCTCCACCTCGACGGCACACAGGTCGCGACCGCGACGCTCAGCATTTGCGTTCCATGCCGGGCCGCCACCCTCGACTACGTAAACGTCGTCGCGAGTTACCGGCGGCTGGGCTACGGCCGCACGCTCGTCACTGCCGCGGCAGCCCGCGCTCCCGGCTATCAGTGGACTGCCCCGCTGCCGGACGGACCGGTGGCTCGATCATTCCGAGCCCGCGTCGCCATGCGCCGGGCCGGAGCTCCGTGCATCCAACGCGGTGAGGGCGGCTTCAGGCGATGAGAGCGGGGAAACGCTAGGAATCGGCCATCGCCGAGGGCCTGAAGAGCTCCGCCAGGCAGCCCTGCCCGCCTGCGGGCACGGCCTCACGGCCTGCGCTGCCTTCACGGGCCAGGACGGCGGCGAGCTCATCGCCGCCGCCCGCCGCGCCGATGTCGACCTCGCATGCCGACAGCATGGTCGTGGATACCGCGATATTTCCCTTCGGCTGGGATCCCTTCGACACCGACCAGAACACACCGGGCCTGGTCCGGCAGATCGTCGATTCCGCGGTCCGTGCATGCCTTCATCGCGCTGCTACGGTCGGTGACGGCGAGTGCAAGCTGGCGGGAGGCTGGTGTAGGTGGCGGAGGCCGGATACCCGGTGTCGATCAAGGGCGTGCTGATCCGGGACGACCGGGTGATGCTGGTGCACAACGAGCGCGACGAGTGGGAGCTGCCGGGCGGCCGGATCGAACCCGGCGAAACCCCGGAGCAGACCGTGGCGCGAGAGATCACCGAAGAGTCCGGGCTGCCGGTGGACGTCGCGGAGATCCTCGACGCCTGGATGTACCACATCGACGTCGCCGGCAAGGACGTGTTCATCGTGACGTACGGCTGCACCACCACATCCGACGCGGCGCCGGTCGTCAGCCACGAGCACAACCGCATCGGCGAGTTCGCCGAGCACGAGGTTGTCGGGCTGCGCATACCGGAGGGATACAAGCGCTCGATCGCCGCCTGGTTCGGCCGGCTCCGCATCCTGCACCCGGCCCTGCAGCGGCCACGGTCGGGTGCGAACGCTGCGGGACGGCCTTGAGCCGGTTGGTCTTCCTGGAACGCGCTTTACGTCGTGCATCCACGCGGCGCTGCGGACCTCAGGCAGTGAGGGCCGGCGGAGTCGCCGGGAATCGGCCACCGAGCAGAGCCTGTAGGAGGTCCGGTAGCTCGGCAGGCAGCAGCTTCTCCACGCACTCGGCCAGCTCGGTGGCTGGCCACCAACGGCGTTCGATGAGGCCCGCGCGCTCGTTGGCGGTGTGCCGGAGAGCGACCTGCGGCGCATCGTGGTCGGTGCGGGCGAGGTAGACGTGGTCGAGGCGGTGGTGTTCGCGGCCGCGGTAGGTGAAGCGGCTTTCGCGGGTCCAGAGCTTGCGGCCGATCTCGTCCAGGACGAGCCCGGTCTCCTCGGCGATCTCGCGCCGCGCGGTGTCCTCGAGTTTCTCCTCGGGGTCCTGGCCGCCGCCGGGGAGTTCCCACCAATGGTGACCGGGGTCGTCGGGGTCGCGGGCGTGGATGAGCAGAACTTCGTCGTCGCGGTTGAGGAGCAAGACGCGGGCGCCGACCCGCAGGGCCGGTTCGCTGGCGACGATCATCCGGTGGGTCCTCGTGCTCGGCGGCTCGGGTGGCGGCCGGGCACGAGTACCCAGGTTCAGAAGAGCGTTGCCTCGCGGTCCGCAGCCGGGTCGGACGTTATCAGCGGTGCGGTCGCGGTCAGCGTCAGCGTGACGGCGAGTCCCGAATGGTCCGTGAGCACCGTCTCGCCGAGCCGGGTGTCGTGGACGTACGCGCAGTGCGTCACGTGCTCGATGAGCGTGGTGGAGGCGTGGGCGTGGTCGTAGCGGTAGCCGAGCTCGGCGCGGCGGGCCCAGCTGTGCTCGACGGCGGTCGGGTGCAGCGCGCGGAAGGCGTCGGCGAGGCCGTGCCGGTGAGCCAGCTCGGTGTAGAACGCCGTCTCGAACGGCGCAAACTGCCCAGGATGCGGTGGTACGTGGCCCGGCTCGAGGACGTTGAGATCGCCGAGAAGGAGGACAGGGGCGTCGTCGACCGTGGCGTCGCAGGCCTGGTGGAATGCGTCGATCCAGGAGCGTTTGCGGGTGGTCTTTGCTTCGGTGGCGTCGCGGGAGGGGACGTAGGCGCCGAGGATGCGCAGCGGTCCGCGGTCGGTGTGCACCACGATGCCGGCCAGCCGGGCGGGCAGGTAGGTCATCGAGGCGCCCACCGGGTCCACCGTGGACTCGAGCTTGGACAGCATCATGACGCCGCGTTCCTTGTCGGGGTGCTCGGGGTAGGTGACCGACCAGCCGGCGTCGGTGAAGGAGTCGGCGATGAGGTGGGTGCCCGGTCCGGAGCCGGTTTCGGTGAGCACGAAGACGTCCTCGTCGCGGCGGGCGAGCCAGTCGCGTTGGCGGCGGGCCCGCTCCAAAGCAGGGTTGCCGATGTTGAGGGTGAGGACGGTCAGGGGCATGCCGGGCTCTCCGTGAGGATGGGGCGGATCAGGTCGACAATGGTGCCAGTTGTCTCCTGGGGATCGGCGGCGCAGTCGACGACCTGAACGGGCCAGCCTTGGTCGTGCAGGAACGTTGTGGCGGCCAGGTAGCCGTAGGTTTCGCGGAAGCTGATCCCGGCCGCGCGTTCGAACCGGCTATGTGTGCCGCGGGCGCGGAGCCGCCGTTCGACAACCGCCGGGGCCGCGCTGAGTGCGACGACGAGGTCGGGCCGGTAGACGCCGTGGTTGAGCGCCCAGACGACGTCGAGCGGGATCCCGTCCAGTCGCTGCAGGACCAGCGACGATGCCACGTAGCGGTCGCAGAGCACGACCTTGCCCGTGCTCAGAGCCGGCAGGATTTCCGTGGCGAGCTGGTGATGCCGGTCGGCTGCGCAGAGGCAGGCGAGAGCCATGTCGAGGTAGACGTCTGTGCCCGCCCGGGCAAGATTGCCCAGGGGTGTGCCGGATGGCTGGGCGGTCGCGTGGACGGGCACACCGTCGGCTTCGAGCTTGTCGGCGACGAGCTCGGTGATCGTGGTCTTGCCGACGCCGCCGGGGCCTTCGAAGGTGACCAGCGTGCCGGGCAGGCGGGTGGTCATGCGACGTCCAGAGGCAGCAGGTGGTGGGTTTCGGCGGTGACGGGGCACAGCTCGGTGTCGACGCCGCCGATGCGTCCGCCGCCGGCGACAACCGCGGCCGGGCAGCCTTTGCCGCAGGCGGGTTCGAGGCTGCACGAGGTGCAGGTCGGGTTCGCGCCGACCTGGAATCGGTCGTGGAAGCGGTAGTTGTCGAGGCGGGCGGCGAGGTCGCGGTCGGTGAAGATGTTGCCGACGATGAAGTCGGTGTCGGGATGCCGGGAGATCGGGGTGCGAGCGGCGAAGACGAGGTAGGGGCAGACGGTGACCTCGCCGGGGGTGAAGACGTAGATGATCGTCCCGGCTTCGCAGCCGGCCAGGGGTTTGCGGTCGGTGTTGGGGAAACGGATGTGGGCGATGTCGAGGTCGGGGCCGTCGAAGGGCGCGGTCAGCTCGAAGATCTCCTGCATGTGCATGGTTGTCTTAGCCAGCTTTCGCTGGGACTTCACGCCGCGGCCCATGCTGCCCAGGGGGTTGAGCAGCACGTACCGGGCCCCGTTGTCGCGGGCGAAAGCGCACAGCTGCACGTACTCCTCGTTGGCGGCCAACGAGTTCGGAGTGCACAGCAGACCCTGCAACAGGCTGGCCGCGGCGAGCTTGCGGACGTTCGCCACGGTCACGTTGAAGGAGTCGCGGTCGCCGCGGAACAGGCCGTGCGAGTCGGCGGCGAACCCGTCGAGAGAGACGTTGACGTGAACCCCGGCGGTGACGAGCTGCCGGATCAGCTTGTCGTCCAGCTCGGTGGCGTTGGTGCAGATGCCGAGGTCGATTCCGGCGTTGCGGAAGGCGTGCACGATACCGAGGAAGTCCGGATGGATGGTCGGTTCCCCACCGGTAAGCGTGACGCGCCGGACCCTGGCTTCGGCTAGGCGGGGGACCACCTTCTTCACGACCTCGGTCAGCGGCATGTCCTTGCCGTGCTTGGTCGCGGAGACGAAGCAGTGCGCGCAGCGCAGGTTGCACCGCTCGGTGATCTGGACCAAGGCTTTGCGGTAGGGGGTGTCGACGGTTGTACGGAAGTAGCAGCTCGACGCCTGCTCGTCGATGGCGATCGGACGGACGGTCATCGTTGACTCCTTTGAGGACGATACGAATAGAGGTGGCTTTGGCAGTCAGCTGTGTCCGATCCGGCTCTGACGTAACGGGATGCCGCGCTGTCGCCGGACGACCACGTCGCAACTGTCACACTGGCGAGGAACTGAGCGGTTCCGCCGCTGGCCTAGCGGCAGGAACGACGCGACGCCTGTGGCGCCACAAAGCATTGTGATCGACTCGCCCGGATCCGGGATCCCTGCAAGGCGTGCGTGGTGCCATACGCCCTCGATCACCGGGTTGAGCATGATCGGGTCGAGGTAGATCACCGCAGCCGTCATGACGCCTGGCTCCGCTCGGTGTGATTCAGTGTGTCGACTGTCGCGGAATCGCTGAGCGCCTGACGTTGCAGAGCATTTGAAGTGCCCAGATATCCATCGAGCAGCGGCTTCTCGGTGATGTATGCAGTGCAGTGGACATGCTTGAACGTTGCCGCTACAGGAGCGCGTCCGACTTCGAAGAGGGTGAACGCTGGGGGCGGGTTCAATCCCGTTGCCGTCGTCGGCACGATCCGGACACTCACATGGTGCAATTGTGCGGCGCTGCGGAGGCGCTGGATCCGTTCGTCTGCATCGACTTCGTTGCTTGCCGTGCGCACGGCCTCCTCGCCGATGAGGAAGAGGTATCGGCGACGACCGTCCTGCATCGTTTGCTGGCGAACGCTTCGTTCAAGTGGTTCCAGCTCGCCGAGGCCTGACATCTTTTCGTCCCCGCCGAGTACGCGCTCGAAGTGTTGCTGCGGTCGAAGTAGTTCGGGAAGGGACGAGGGGGCCCATTCTACGATCCGGTCCGAGAGTTGCTCGTACGTCCACATCAGACTGAATGCCTGCGTGTCGTGCTGTGCGATGAAGTTGGCGTCGTAGGCGTGCTTGGCCAGCTTCATGATCTGTTCGTGCTCGGCACCGCCGATTCCGAGGAAGCCGAGGATGTGGGCAACGTCAGGTGGATGCGCGATGTGGGTCGCTAGCTCCAAACCCGACAGTCGCGCTGGCGACATGCCGAGCTGGCGAGCGAGCTGGCGTAGCCCGACCTTCCGCTGTTCGCGGGCTTCGCGCAGGCTGGCGCTGACGATCAAGACGGCGGGCCGGTGGATGGCGGGCAATGACATGGCTCGGTCTCTCTGAGGGGGTGGCATGGCAGGGGTGTGCTGGTGCAGCAGGAGGGAAGCGGACGCCGCTACCGCCAGCGCTCCGGCAACGGTCGCGGAGTACCGAACTTCGGCCAGTACGCGTCGAGCACCAGCATCGCCGCTTCGTGATCCAGCTCGGTCAGCTGCTCATCGCGTCCACGAGGTCGTGTGAGCTGATGGAACGCCGCCGCCAGGCGGGTATCGCCCTCCGCTTGAGTAGTCGCGGACAAAGGTGTCCGATCGGACGGGGCGCCCCGACATTCGGGCAAGGCGTCAAGGTCGCGTGGAGTCTCGTTGTTACCGTGCGCTACCGCTTGCATGGGTTGAGCTTCCATCGGGAGGTCGCGGCCGCAAACGACGTCGACGTATGAGTTTTAGCAGGTAGGAGTCGTGTGGTGTCGGATTCCATACGCCGGACGGATGGAATCCGACATACGCTGTGTTCGATCGAATACACTGCGTGTTAGGCAAATGGGAAGGAGGGATCCGGCGTGCAGACGCAGACAAGAAGGTGTGAGAAATGCGGTGCGCGCCTGGCTCGTGACCGCGTCAGCAATCACTGCGGTCCCTGCCTTCGCGTGCTGATTGCGAACGAGGCGCCGTCCCAGCCCGACACCTTCTGGGCCGCGGAGAGCATCGCTGCTGCACTTGATGCGCGCCATTTTGGACAGCTCTTCGCCGCCTACCGCAGGGAATCCAACCCGCACGTGTCGCAGGCAGCGCTCGGTCGCTGGCTCGGCCTGACTCAGGCGCAAGTCAGCCGGCTGGAGGCGCCGGGCGCCCGCCCGCCGTGCAACCTGGTAAACCTTGATCGCTGGGCGAAGGCCCTGCAGGTCCCTCCGGCGTTGCTCTGGTTCAGCGTTTCCCATACCCCCAACGAATTGGCCGGATCGGGCGACGAGATTAGCCTCGAACGCGTGCAGAGACGACAATTTTTCAGGACCGCAGGTGTCGGCGCCACGGCGATCGGCGCGTCATTGCTCGGTGCCGGTGCGACCGTCGCGGCCGGTTCGCCGAAGCCTCGAAGTACCGATGTCGAGATCGTGCGCGACATGACGGCGACGTTCCGGCGTCTGGACAACCGCTTCGGCGGCGGACACAGCCGCGCAACGACGACCATCACGAACTACCTGACGTCGACCGTCGCGCCGATGCTGAAGGACACGACCAGGAAGGCGGCGGCGCGGGAAGAACTGCTCGGGGCAGCGGCCGAGCTGCACCAGGTTGCCGGCTGGATCGCCTTCGACGTCGGTAACGCCGCAGAAGGGCAGCGGCGCCTGCGTGATGCGTTGAAGCTGTCGCAGGACGCAGGCGACGACGCGCTCGAAGCCGAAATGTTGGCGGCCATGAGCCATCACGCTGCCTTCAACGGCGCCCCCGAGGTCGCCGTCGACATGGCGCTCGCCGCAAGGCGCACGTCGAAGAGGTCTGGTTTGGCCGCTCTGCAGGCGGAGGCCGCGGTGCTCGAAGCTCATGGCCATGCGCTTCAAGGGAACACCTCAGCCTGCTTCGCGGCACTCCAAGAAGCCGAACGAGCCTTCGAACGCTTCTCACCTGGAGCCGGACCGGCGTGGCTCAACTACTTCGACGGCGCGTACCTGTCGGCGAAATTCGCTCACGTGTTCCGAGATCTCGGCTCAGCGGCCGAAGCTGAACAGTTCGCTCGCCGATCGCTCGGCATGGACGACGGGTACGAGCGCGGGAGGCTGTTCAACACCGCGTTGCTTGCGTCGACGCTGGCCGATCAGGGCCGCGTCGACGAAGCCTGTGTGGAGGCTGCGGCTGCGGTGCGGATGAGTGAGCACGTCCGGTCCATCCGAGGTGGTGCCTACCTCGCAGATGTCGGCCGCCGGCTCGGTCCTCACCGCGCCGACCATCGGGTGCGCGCGCTTTACGCGCAGATGGACGCCGCCGGCGTGCCGACTCCGGTTCAGCGGTAGAACGCGAGGACGTGGAGTAGCGCGACCTGGGACGCCGCGCCGACGATCTCGCCCTTGGCGATACGGTCCCGGACCGTGTCGAGCGGTATCCAGGCGACCCGCTCGGCCTCGTTGATGTCCTCGGGCTCGCTGATGTACTCGGCGCCTTGGGCCACGAAGAGGAGATTCTCGGCGTCGGCGCTGCCGACAGTAGGCTGCATCGAGCCCAGCGGCTCGACATTCAGCGGTCGCCAGCCGGTTTCTTCCTGGACCTCACGGGCAGCTGTCGCCGCGGGATCCTCACCAGGGTCGACGTAGCCGCCAGGCAACTCCCAGACCCACCGGTCGATGATGAACCGGTGCCGCCACATCATGAGTACGCGGTCCTGGTCGTCGAGAACGGCCATCATCGCGGCCTTGGGCATGCGGAGCACGTACTGTTCGAATTTCACGCCGTCGGGTAGCTCGACCGACGCGATGCTCAGGCGCAGGCGGCGGGTGTCGTCGACGACCCGTTCGCCGTGGATCTTCCAGCGCGTCAGCTCTTGCCCGTTGGGTTCGGTGGCCACACCACGAGATGCTACGGCGTCTTCACGAAGGTGCGCGCGCTGTCGGGCGAGGATCACGGGGCGTCGTCGCCGCGCGGGTGACATTCGCCAGTACCAGGTGGTCCTCGACTCAGAGATGTGCGATGTCTTCACCCGGTCGGCGGTGCCGCTTGGTTAGGACCCGCGCAACGCGTTCACAAGATGCTAAGACCGCGCGAGAGCGCGAGTAGCTCCTTCAAGTCGGCGTCCATACCAGGATCTGCCGGTTGAGCAACGACGTGCACGTCAGCTCTCGGCTCGCCTTCGGTGCTTTGCAGGAGGGCTTCGCGTAATCGCTCCGCGGTCAACGTCGATGCGACGTCGGTGGCCTCGCCAGGCTCGAGGTAGGGGCTCAGACAGACCAAGCCGTCTCTGCATTCGATGGCCCGTCGGTAGAAGTGCAGCCTCATGTGGCGCACGCGAAAAGCCTCGCGCGTTTGCGAAGATCCTGGTAGCAGCGTGATGTCCGGAAAAGCTCGACACAAGGCGGCCCACAGCGGCCTGAGCTGGCGGTAGTGCTTGCGGTCCACGAACCACAGCCGAAGCTTCACGATTCCGGCGCGGACACCGGGGTAGCCGACGCCGAAGAAGAAGATGGAGATGCCTAGAGCGAGAAGGGGAGTGGTCCAAGAGGCCGTGCCCGGAACAGCGTCCCGCCGAAACGCCAGCCGGCTCGCGGTTGATGCGATCCGGGGCAGATGCGTTCCGAGGCAGCAGACGGCAAGCCCTGCGCCCGCAACTCGCAAGCTGAGTCGTACTCGCGACTGCGCTTGCCGCGCGGCCCGCCAGGTCAGCGCCGCGCCACGTGCGGTGGCGTAAGCCATATAGACGTTGCCGATCAGATAGAAGAGCAGCGGCATCGTCGCCGCGTCTGCCGCCTCGTAGCTGAAGCCGCCAAGCGGCTTGTCGGCGATCGCGAAAGTGGTTGCCAGTGCGCAGCTGGCGGAGACGGCGATCGCGATCTCGATACGGCCCCGCGAGGCAGCGAGATCGGAATCCACTATGGACTCCAACAGGACTATCAGCAGCGCAAAGAAGAACGTCAACACGACGTTCTGGAGCAGCTTCGGCAGTTGATTTGAGGTCGTCTGCAGGGCGGAGCCGGAATCCGTCGCGAGCTGCGCTGTCAGCGCGAGGAAGACCAGGAACGTGCACGCGGTGATCACGCGAAGGCCACGGTCGATCGGAACTCGAACGAGTTGCGAGATCTTCCAGCTTGAAGCGCCTGCCGCCGCCCCCCACATCGCGAGGTTGGGCAGGCTCATCACAGCCAGCCCTGATGGTCGTCGAAGGCTCCGTGCAGCCGTCGGCCGGACTTGCTCTTCGCGACCGGTGAGAACTTCAGGGCTTCGAGCAAGGTCGCCCACTCCTTGATGACCGTGGCCACCATCTCGGCTTCGCGTTCCGCGACGGGTCCGTAGCCATCGCGGCGTAGCGCGTTCCTGACGACTTCGGCCGGGATGTCGGGGAACAGGACAGCCAGACCGGTAGCGCCGTCTTCGGCGCTGTGATCGCTGATCATGTGCCCGATCTCGTGCAGGATGATGTGGTCCTGATGCGCTGCCGTGGTGTGCTGCTGGTACAAGATCCGGTCGGCGTCTGCGAAGGCGATCCAAAGCCCGAAGGCGCCTGGGACCGGTAGCGGATACGGCACGAGCTCGATCGGCCTCCCGCGATGTTCGGCCAGCTTCAGGCACAGGTCGTGGACGTTAAAGGGAGTATCGACGTCCAGATCGCGAAGAAGCTTCTTCACACCCCGGCGAAGCTGCAGGTCGTTGCGCCAAGTGCCCCCGTCGGGGCTACGACGTGAGCGCAACTCGGTCGAAGATTCTCGTGAGGGCCGCTGCGGTCGCCTTCGGGTGGCTGACCAACCCGTTGTGGCCGCCCGGCAGCTCGGTGAACAGGACACCCAGTTCACCGGCGAGCTGCTCGGCGCAGCGGTACTCCCACTGACCTCGCGAGAGGTCACCGCCGGTGAGGATGATGTTCGTCGACTGCGTCGCGGCGACGAGGTCCCCGGCGACCAGGGACGAGCTCCGGACCGCGGGGAAGTCGTGCTCGAAGAAGCGCTGAAGGTTCGCCATCAGGTCCCCCTTCGGTGGTGCCGGCCGGGCGCCTTCCTCCAGGGAGTCGCGCGCGCCCGTCAGCGACCCCATCCGGCGGATCGCCGATCGAACATCGTCCTGGGCCGTTGTCGCGACCTGGTCCAGTGCCGCTTCTCGTGTCGGGTCGAGGACCACCGCGCTCATCGGCGGCTCGTGAGCCACCACCGTCGCCATACGACTTGGCTCCAGCGCGGCCAGGTGAAGCCCGATCAGTGCTCCGATGCTGGCGCCGACGACGTGCGCGGGCTCCGACGTGGACGCTGCCAGCACCGCGGCGGCATCAACGGCGTGACGGTGCATCGTGATGGGATCCGGCTCCGGAGAGCCAGCACTCCGCGAAAGACCACGCCGATCGTAGGAGATCACGCAAAAGTGCTCTGCCAAGGTATCTGCGAGCTGCTCGGTCGCTCCGGCTTCACCGATGCCACCTTGGATCACCAAGACGGGTGCGCCGTGACCTCGGGACTCGACGTAGAGGAGCGCGCCATCGCACTCGACTTCGAACTGCTCTACCTGCATCGGCCATCCCCGATCTCGTCGACGGGAGGCGAAGCGGTACCGAATGCAGTGGCCGCGCTGATGAGCGGAGCTGTCACGACGGTCCTCCCAGCCCGTTGGTGATCAACTGCGGTCGATGGTGACAGATCGGCGCTGCTCGGCTTGATTCTTTCGATGCAAGTCACTCGGACGTGTGATCATCGGCTTTCTGCCTGCTGGCCTGGAAGTCGATGAACGCTCGTACGTTGGACAGGGCGTCCGGTGAGAGGGCGCTCGCTCGGAGCGCGACGTCGCGAACTCCCTGCGCCGACAGCTTGGCGAGCAGGGTGTACTGCTCCTGGAGCTCACGAGCCCGCTGACTGTTGCCGAAGTACTCGAGATCCACTCCGAAGTAGGCCGCGAGTTGTTGCGCGAGCCTGAGCTTCGGTTCGTTCGTGCCGTTGATCAGGTTGTAGAGCTGGCTCTTCGAGATTCCGACGCCCTCGGCCACCTCGGCTACCGAGTAGGACCGGCCATCCGCGTGCTTTTTGACGCTTATCAGCCGGTCGAGCAGTCTGCCGAACGGCTCGGCCTCGGCCGGATGCGGATCGTTGGCCTCGGACACCTCGCCCCCTTCGATCGAGATTCCAACTTCCTGGAATTTGATCTCGTTGTATCCGGCTTGTTTGACTCTATGTCCAGCTTTTCGTACTGTCTGTGTTGATCATTCCAACATATCGGGCAGCATGTACTTCGGGAACTGCTGAAGACTGCTATCGCTCGATCGGGGTCCCCGCCCAAGTAGACGCGCACCTGGTGCGTCCGATGCGCGGGGAGGCGCTATGCGGAAGATCGACAGCTTCGCGGCAGCGGTGCATCGCAGGCGGAGGTTGTGTGGGCTTTCCCTCGGCGAGGTGGCCGCGAAAGCCGGTTACAGCGCGAGCTACCTCTCGAAGCTGCTCCACGGCCATCGTCCGTTGCTGCCGGCGGTCGTTCACGACCTCGACAGGGCGCTCGCGGCCGAAGGTGAACTGGACAAGATCGCGGTGGAACAGCGTGGTGACACTCGTCCGATCGCGCGCCCCGTCCAGCTGCCACCGGCCGCGACCGAATTCGTCGGCCGCGATCAACAGCTGCAGGCGATGGATCACGCCCTGGTGGCCCAAGGCCGCCCGGGGGCGACGGTCATCATCGTGATCGAAGGCGGCTTCTGGACCGGCAAGACCGCCCTCGCGGTGCACTGGGCGGCCGGCGTGCAGGCCCGATTCCCCGGGGGATGCCTGTTCGCGGACCTCCGGGGCCTCGCCCCCGGTGCACCGGCCGACCCGGAAGAGATCCTGAACGGGTTCCTCCTGGCTCTCGGCGTGAGTTCCGCCGAACTCGGCACCACCACCCTGCAGGCCAGGATCGCCTGCTATCGGACGTTACTCGCCGAGCGGCCGGCGATCGTGGTCCTCGACAACGTCGCCGACTGCCGGCAAGCAGAATGGCTGCTTCCCGGCGCGGGCAGCGTTGTGCTCGCGACCAGCCGGGAACGCCAGTCCGGCCTGGTGGCGCGCACCGGCGGAACGGTGATCGAGCTTCCGCCGCTGGCCGCTGAGCAAGCGCTCGGCCTGCTCGGACGTCGTGTCGGGGAGGCACGTGTGCAAGCCAGCATCGCGGCTGCGGAACTCGTGGTGGAGCGGTGCGGCTGCCTGCCGATGACGGTTCTCATCGTGGCCGAGCACCTCCAGCGTCATCGCGAGACGTCGTTCACCGCGCTGGCCGAATGTCTCGACTCCGAAAAGACTCGCCTCGACCTGTTCACGTCCAGCGACCCGGCGGTGAACATCCACGGCGTCGTCGACGTCTCGTACCTGGCGCTGCCCCCGATGGCCCGGCGGGTGTTCCGGTATCTCGGCATCGGTCCGGCCAACGTCGTCACGGCCGAGTCGGTCGCGGTGCTTGCCGGCCTGGACGTCGAACGTGCCGGCGACGCTCTCCGACTGCTCGTCGAGGCGCACCTGCTGGAGCAGTTGCCCAGCGGTCGCTATCGCCTCAGCCTGCTGCTCCGGGCCTACGCGCACCAGCGCGCTTTGGTCGAGGAACGGCTCGCCGAGGTCGAGCGCGCGCACGACCGGGCGCTTCGCTGGTACGCCGCGACGGCCTGGGAGGCGAACAACACGCTGATCCCCAACTGGGCCGACAGCGGCATCACCCCGCAGAACATCGCCGGAATCGAGCCGATGTCGTTCCGGGCCGGTGGGTTCGACGTGGCCATGGCCTGGTGTGAACAGGAGGTCGCGACCGCACTGCAGGTGGCGCGAAACGCCCGGACCTACGGGGCCAAGGACGCCTTATGGCTGTTGCCCACCGCGTTTCTCCCTTACTTCGTACTCACTCGCAGTTGGAACACTTGGCTGGTCGCGGCCCACGATGGCCTTACCGCGGCCCGGGCGGCCGGCAGCGACCCCGGGATCGCTCGCAGCCTGGAAGCCCTCGGATGGGTCGAACACGAGCTCGGACGCACCGACGAGGGCATCTCGCACCTTGAAGAGGCGCTCCGAAGGCATGAACAGCTCGGCGACGATCGATCCCGAGCCTGGACCGCCTACGGCCTTGGCCTGGCCTACGCAGGCTCCGGCCGGACGGCCGAGGCACGGGAACTGCACGAGCTCGCCGACCGCTTGTTCGCGGCTTCAGGAGTTAAGATCGGGCTCGCGGTGAACCGCGCCGCCCTGGCCGAGGTCTGCGACCTGCTGGGCGTGGCGGAAAAGGCGATGGAGTACGCCCTTGACGCGCTGAACCGCGCGCAGATGTTCAGGTCGAAGGCGGTCCTCGGCATCGCCCACCAGCGAATCGGGACGCTGCTCGCGCGGCACGACCACCACCGCATCGCCCTGAAGCATTTCGACGAGGCGCTGGCCGTCCGCGGCCGGAGCTGGCAACGCTGGGGCGCCGCGGAGACGTTGATCTCACGTGCCGAGGCCCTCTGCAAGCTCGGCGAGTTCGAACAAGCCCGGGAGGCATACATCCGGAGCCTGGAAGTCCTCGAGGCTATCCGCGATTCGCGGGCAACGGAGGTTCGCGCCCGGCTGGCGTCCTTGGACGCCGCGGGCGCGGGGTGGCGGCGGGGAGCGTCGGCCACTGCTTGACGATCCGCCTCTTCAGGCTCGTGATCCGCGTACTCTCGACTCGTGAGGCGTGCGAGGGTGGGACTTCTTGCGTTGGCGTGCATGGTGGGACTCGTCGCGTGTACACCTGGAGATTCGCAGACCGACAAGACAGCACGGCAGATCGCCGACGACATCGACACGCCACCGCAGACCTCTGCGGCGAACTACGCGTGGAAAGCCATCGAGGCTGCACATGGCACCTCGGAAGCCTTCGCCGTGGTCGAGATGCACGACAGCGCCTCGGACGACCCGAACGATGCGACGGCGCATCTCGTGTTCCGCATGTATCACCCCGGAACGCAGGACGAGTTCTTTCCTCAAGACCCGGTGACCGCCTGCTACACCGTGGGCTTCAACTCCCGGGGCCTCGTCGACGCCCCGCATCGAACCGACTGCCCAGCCAACGCGACTCCTCTGGCCCCACCTCCGATACCGGTCTGGGAAGTGCCGCAGAGCTTCGACCTCGCCTTACAGTCTGTGCTGGCCGGCCTGTCGAGATCCGCGACGAAGGACGAGGTGCTCGCGAGCCTGTCGCGCTCGATGCCGGCGCCGCCGGTCGACCCCGAAACGAAAACGCAAGGTCGGCCACCCACGCAGGACGTTGCCCTGCGCGGCAACGACGTTGGTGTTGCCTACAGAGCAGGTGACCGGTCCACCGGAGGCATCGACTGCCTCCTGGGCTCGCGCGTCGGCGGCTCGACGCTGGTCTGGAGCCCGTCGTGGCAGCAGGTTCAACCGGGCGAACTCCCCTGCACGGCGGAAACCGCGTTGGATCGGCAAGGTGTCACCCCGCCTCATTGACATGGCATTGCTGAAAACGATTGGCGTCTTGACTCAATCGGCACACGTTCGGCACTGAATGAGCACAACGCTGTGTCGATGAGGCAGTTCCTTCGACGCGGCGACAGGTCCACAGTGGATTCAACAGAGCCTCCCGAATCACGTTGGCTCTACTCGAATCCCTGGAGGAACGATGAGTTCATGCTCTCTGCGCGCCAAGGCAATTCGGGCCATGTGCGTCCCGCTCGCCGCGCTGGCCGTGTCCGTCACGGTCGCGAGCCCCGCCGGCGCGGCTACTGAGATCCAGCTCCGCGAGGGGTGTGGCTACCTCGGGTGGGGCGAGTACCGCCATTGCGACGGCGGCACTGGCTCAAGCGTCGACCTGGACGTCGAAGACATCTGGGGCAACCTCTACCGCTACTGCGTCGGTCCCGGCAAGACGGACCTCCAGCCGGTGATCCGATGGAGAGTGACCGGCGCGTGGTGGAACGGCGGCGTCGGCTGCGGTCCGGGCTTCGAAGGACCTGCCTGACCAAAGCTCGAGGGCGGCTCCGGTCTTATGCCAGTCGACGCGGCGGGCGCTTGCGCCCTCCTCGATGACGCCCGCCGCGTCGGCGCAAACGATCAGGCAGCGACCGCGAGTATCGCCGTCATCCCCGTGAGAAGACACGGCCCGAACGGGACGACACGGCTTGCGCGGTTGCCCGGGATGAGCAGGAGCGCCAGCCCGGCCAGTGATGCGAGCACGACCGCGCCGGCCAGCTCGGCCCAGCCGGACCAGCCGGTCATCAACCCGACCACGGCTGCCAGGCCGACGTCCCCGGATCCGACACCGCCTTCGACCAACACCGCGAGCAGCAGGTAAAAACCTGCTGCCGCAAGTAGTGCCCATAGCGCTCGAAATCCGGGGCTGGGGTCAGCACGCGCCACACACAGCAATCCGAGACCAAGAGCGCCGCCCACCAGCTGGGGCACGACGACGATCCGAGGTAACCGATGTTCGAGCCAGTCAATGATCGACAACGGAACTCCGAGCGCCACTACGAAGGCGTAGACGGGAAACTCGCCTCGGTGACCGATGCGCCACGCGAGGATCGCGAGCACCAGTGCGGTGACGATCGCGCCAAGCCACCACGACGACGCGATCCCGGCCCGTCGGCCCGAGAACCTCTTGGTGATCAGGCTTCCCGCGGCCCCGAGACCGAAGCCCATCGCCGCGCCGACGATGGCCGGCCAAGCGTTCACCGCCGAACTGCCGAGTTGTCCCTGATGCCTTCCCCCATGAAGCAATGCTGGCCAGATCGCGGCTCGAGCGCACTGCTCGTCCTACCAACGAGTGAACTTCCACGCAGGTGGTGTCCAGCGCAAGACGGTCAGCTGATCATTCCAATGGGAGGGGACGTCATGAACCTGCGTCACGGCGCGAGTGGCACCATTGGTGCCTCCTTGATCTTGCTGCTCGGCGCATGTACCTCCACCGAGCCGAGCCAACCACCGACATCTTCGAGCGCTGCGATGACGACGAGCGTCGTACCGCAGCCGGCGGACCAAGCGAAGGAAGGTGCGGTTGCGGCGTACCTCGGCATGTGGAGCGACATGGCCGACGCCGCCGTGACATCGGACTGGCAATCGCCGAAGCTCGCACTGAACGCCACGGCCGACGCGTTGTCGCGGATTTCGCGTGGTCTCTACGCCGACCACTACAACGGCCTCGTCACCAAGGGAAAGCCGATCAACCATCCAACGGTTGAATCCGTTGAGCCCGCGGCTGCTCCGACGACGGTGAATATCGTGGACTGCGGCGATGACAGCCCGTGGCTCAAGTACCGCGTCGATACCGGCCAGCGGGCCGATGACGGGCCGAGCGGCCGTCGCCACATCGACGCGAAAGTGAAGAAGGCCGTGGACGGCTCCTGGAAGGTCGTCGACTTCGCGATCCAGGACGTGGGGACATGCTGACGCGAGTTCCGGCTCTCGGCGGGATGATCGTCACTCTGCTGCTGATTTCGGCGGCCACTGCGTCAGCGGGCGGCTGGGGTTCTGTTGACTGCGCCCAAGAATCGTCGCCTTACTGCGAGCTCGGGGCCGGGAAGACCGGAAAGGCACCGGGAGGTGCCGGTCGTGTCCCAGACCAGCCTGGTCGGAAGGGCGGCGGTGGACAGGTCGCTCCGCCAGTAGGTGACCGGATCATGGGCGACAACTCGCCGGCGGCGAAGTGCTCGTACGTCCGGAGCAACTTCCAGCCCCCGGCGAACGGTGTGCAGACCGTGGCGTTCCACGACACTGTCCGAGCTGTGCCTCGGGTCGTTCTCGCCTACGCGCCACTTTCACGGGCAAGCACCCTCCTCTCGCAGCGGCGGGGTGGAGCTTGGTACGTCTATCGATGTACTGGCGCGGGCTTTCGCGATGGCCTGTACCGGGCGCCGATCTGGCTCCCCGACGGAGAGGTACCCGCTGAAGCGGCTGTGCCCTCTCCGCAAGAGCTGGCCGAGCAGGCTCGGGCTCAACTGCACTTGCCGTCTCCGCGGATCGAGGCCAATCCGGCCGGTGACAAGCTGGTGAGTCTGCCGACCTGGCTGTGGCTGGATCGCAGCGGTTGGGGAAGGCAGCAGGCGACGGCAGCCGTTCCCGGGGTTTCGGTGACGGCCGTCGCGACGCCGAAGTCCGTCTCCTGGTCGATGGGGGACGGGAACACAGTGAGCTGCTCCGGCCCGGGAACCCCGTTCACGGCCAGGGGAGACGCCTCGGCGGCGTCCCCTGATTGCGGCCACACCTATCACCGATCATCGGCAACGGCACCGGGCCAGCAGTATCCGGTCGGGGCGACGATCCATTGGATGGTGACCTGGTCGGGAGCCGGGGCGAGCGGCACCTTTCCCGACCTGACCACGTCGGCGACGGCAGCGTTCCGGGTCGCCGAGGTCCAGGCTCTCGGTACCGGGCACCGCTGACCAATCGGACCGGCTGTCGACAGCCGCTTCGCACATCCGCATTCCAATTCTGAGCCATGCACCGGCTTTCACGAGGTGTATGGCGCGGTCGAACCATGCCTGGAGGAACATCGTGACGAGTATCCATACCGGTGAGCACGGTGCCAGGGCCGGCGTGGGTTCCGTGCCGTGGCTGGGGAAGAAAGGCCGTCTTGCCGCGGTGCCGACTGGGCGTCGGTCGCGCCGGCGCCTGCCGCACCTTCTGGTCGGTGTCCTGCTCATCGTGGTGTGCGTCAGTGGAGCCCTCTGGTGGTCGAGCAGCGCCCAAGGACGAGTACTGGTGCTGGCCGTCACCCGGCCGGTGAGCGTCGGACACGTCCTTGAGCGAGCGGACGTCCACGAGGCCGAGATCTCCGCTGCCGACACAGTCGCGACCGTGCCGGTCGAGCAGGCAGCCACCGTGCTTGGTCGCCCGATGGCGACGAGCCTCGACCCGGGAGCCTTGCTCACCCCCGGCAGCGTCGGCCCGCCGGCGCTCCCCGCTGCGGGGCACGCGATCGTGGCGGTGGCGCTGAAGCCGGGGCAGTTCCCGCTCGAGGTCGCACCCGGCGCTCCCGTCCTCGTCGTGACCACCACGTCGCCGGCCGTTGCGTCATCGACTGCGCAAGAGGGTGGAAAGACGTGGCCGGCCACGGTGACCGGGCTGGTCAAGGCCGAGGTTGACCAGACCACGGTGATCTCGCTGCAGCTCCCGGGTGACGCCGCGTTTGCGCTGGCCCAGGTGCCGGTGGGCCAGGTGTCGCTGGTCATGCTCGCGGGTGGTGAACGCTGATGTTGATCGCTCTCGCCAGCGTGAAGGCCTCGCCGGGCGTCACCACCTTCGCTCTCGCCCTGGCCGCGAGCTGGCCTGCCAACGTGCGGCGTGTGGTCGTCGAGTGCGATCCCGCTGGTGGTGACCTCGCGCAGCGATTCGGCCTGGCCGCATCGCCGGGTCTGCTCAGCCTCGCCGCGGTGGCACGCCAGCCCGTGGATCCCGACGTCGTCTGGAGCCATGCCCAGCCGCTTCCTGGTGGTATCGAGGTCATTCCGGGCCCGTCGGGAGGGCACCAGGCGCGGGCTGCGCTGAGCACCCTGACCTCGGCGGCCTCGCCGCTGTACGGCATTGCCCGCCGGCCGACGGCTGCGATGTTCGCCGACTGCGGGCGCCTGGACCCAGGCTCCTCTGCCGAAGCAGTGATCCGTCACGCGGACGTCTTACTGCTGATCTCCGGCACCTACAGCGACGAGCTCGCCCACCTCGCCACCCGCGTCCACGAACTGGGCCGGATGGCCACGCGGGCGTGCCTGGTCCTCGCCGGCCGCGGGCACCCGACGCACGAAGTCGAGCGCGAGCTGGGCATCCCGGTCATGGCCAGGATTCCCTACGACCCGGGCGCGGCCGAGCACCACACCGGACGAGCGGCGCCGGGTCGACGGCGAACGGGAGGGCTGGCCCGGGTCGCGAGCGTCGTCGCCCGGACCCTGTCCGGTGAAACTCCTTGCGAATCGTCCCCGTCGGTCCCTGCGCAGGCGCCGACCTTCGTGCAGCAGGTGCCGGGCATACCGGCCCAGCCCACGGCAGCGTCCGGCGTTCGCGTGCTGCCACCGCCTGCCCCGCACAACGGCCACTCCCACGCCACTGCTTCCGGGAAGGACATCCGGTCATGACCGTGCTCGACGAACATCGCCGACCCGACCCAGCAGCCGACTCCGGTCCTGAGGCGCGCTTGCGGGAGTACCTGCGGCACACCCTCGCCGACGAACTGCCGAGCCATGCCGCCGCGGAGCCGATGACCTCAGCTCACCGCCGCGAAGTCGCCCGCGAGTTGCTCCACAGCGCGGGCGCGGCACACAGCGAAGCGGAGCTGCAGGCTGGCCGGCTACTGGTGTCGCCGGACACCGAGGCCCAGCTCATCGAAGCCGTGCTCGACGAGGTCTTCGGGCTGGGCGGGCTGCAGTCGCTGCTTGACGATCCCGCGGTCGAGACGATCAACGTGAACAGCTTCGACCGCGTCTTCGTCCAGTACGCCGACGGCACCCGTGCCCAGGTGGCGTCGGTCGCGGGTTCGAACGACGAGCTGACCGACCTCGTTCGCACCCTCGCTGCGCGGGCGTCCTCGGAGGAACGCCGCTTCGACCGCGGCTCACCGGCGCTGAACCTGCAGCTGCCGGGCGGCGAGCGCCTGTTCGCCGTGCTTGGCCTCACCGCCGGTGGAGTCACGGCGTGCTCAATCCGGCGTCACGGCTACCTCACCACCAGCCTCGCCCAACTGCGCCGCCGCGGCACCCTCGACGTCGGCATCGAGCGTTTCCTGCGCGCGCTCGTGCGCGCCCGCAAAAACATCCTGATCACCGGCGGCGCCGGGTTCGGCAAGACGACACTGCTGCGCGCGATGGCGGCCGAAATGGACCCCCTGGAACGGATCGTCACCATCGAGGACGCCTTCGAGCTCGGCCTCGGACTCGATCCGCGCCTGCACGCCGACGTCACGGCCCTGCAAGCCCGTCAGCCCAATGTCGAAGGCGCTGGCGCGATCAGCCAGGCCGAGCTCGTCCGCTGGGGCCTGCGGATGTCGCCGGACCGCGTGATCGTCGGCGAGATCCGCGGGCCCGAGGTCATCCCGATGTGCAACGCGATGTCCCAAGGCAACGACGGATCGATGGCGACACTGCACGCGAGCAGCTCGAAGATCGCCTTCACCCGCCTGGCGTCCTACGCCGCCCAAGGCGCCGAACGGCTCTCGCTGGAAGCGACCGCGCTGCTGGTCGCCTCCAGCGTCCACTTCGTCGTACACCTGGCCAAGGCCGCCGACCGCACCACCCGGGTGGTGTCATCGATCCGCGAGGTTGTCGACGCCGACGGCGGAACCGTCGTTTCTAACGAGGTCTATCGCCCGGGCTCCGATCTGCGAGCGCGTCCGGTCGCTGGCGCGTTGCGCGCGGACACCCTCGAGGACCTCGTCGACGCCGGGTTCGATCCCGACCTCATGACCCAGCCCGAGGGGTGGTGGGCGACATGACCAGCGCCCTGATCGGCTGCATCACCGGGCTCGGCATCGCCGTGGGCCTGCTCCTGATCATCGTCGGGTTCCGCCAGCCGCAGCTGCCGTCCCGGACACGGCCCGCCCGGAAGACACCGTGGCGCGGTGGCCAAACCCACGTATTGCGCGCGGGCGCGGCGCTGGGCGCCGGCCTGCTGGCCGCGACGGCGACCGGCTGGATCGTCGGCGGGATGCTGGCCGGGGCGGCGGCGTGGTTCCTGCCCGCGTTGGTCGGGCCCGATCGTGCTCATGCGCGGCGGGTGGCGCGGATCGAAGCGGTGGCGTCGTGGACGGAGATGCTGCGCGACACCCTCGCGGCCGCGGCCGGGCTCGAGCAGGCGATCCTCGCGACCGCGCCGCTCGCGCCCAACGCGATCAGCGACGACGTCGGCCGCCTCGCCGCGCGGCTGCGCAGCGGACACCGGCTCGCCCCCGCCCTGCGGCACCTGGCCGAGGAGCTGGCCGACCCGACTGCGGACTTGGTCATCGCGTCCCTGGTCCTGGCAGCCGAACATCAGGCGCGCGGGCTCGGCGAACTGCTCGGGTCACTGGCGGAGACCGCGCGGGCGCAGGCCGCGATGCGGATGCGCGTCGAGACCGGCCGCGCCCGCACCCGGACTTCGGTGCGGGTCGTCGTGGCCACCACGCTCGCGTTCGCCGTCGGCGTCGTCGTCCTCAACCGCGCCTATCTCGTCGCCTACGACAGCCCGCTCGGCCAGGCCGTCCTGCTCGTCATCGGCGCGCTGTTCAGTGGCGGGTTCGCCTGGCTGAACCGGATCGCCGCCGGCCGCTCCACCGCCCGCGTCCTCTCGCTGAGCGACCCGCCGCAACCCGACCCTGCGGCAGCGGCGTTGCGGGGCGGTGAGCAGCCATGATCGCCGCGATTCTCGTCGGCGCCGGAGCTGGCATCGGCCTCTGGCTGGTCCTGACCTGGGCGATCCCGCCGCAAGCCACCTTGCGCGGCCGTTTCGCCACTGCAACGGACGACCTCGTCCCGATCTCGGCGGTCGCCGACGCCCCGTGGGCCACCACGCTGGCCCGGCCCCTCATCCCGGGCATGCGCGCCCTCGGCCTACCCGGCGGCCGGCTGATCCGGGACCTGCGAGTCCTGGGCCGCGGCGCCGATACCCACCTGGCTGTGAAAGCCGTGCTGGCCTGCGCCGGGCTGCTGACGCCGCTCATGCTCCAAGGTCTGCTCGTCCTCGCTGACGTGCACCTCGGCGTTGAACTGCCACTGGTGCTCGCGGTTCTGCTCGCGGCGTCCGGGTTCGTCGCGCCCGATCTCGAGGTCCGCTCGAAGGCCGCGCGTGCACGTGCAGAGTTCCGCGCCGCGCTCTCGGCGTTCCTGGATCTCGTCTGGATCACCTTGGCCGGCGGCGCCGGCGTCGAAGCGGCACTCCTGGCCGCCGTGAACGTCGGCCGGGGTAGCGCGTTCGACCAGCTGCGCCGCGCTCTCGACGCCGCTCAGCTGACCCGCACCGCACCGTGGGCGGCCCTGCGCCGGCTCGGCGACGAGCTGGACATCAGCGAACTCGCCGAGCTCGCGGCGTCGATCTCCTTGGCGGGAACTGAGGGCGCCAAGGTCAGAACCTCCCTGGCCGCGAAAGCCAGCGCGCTACGAACGCACCTGGTCGCCGACGCCGAAGCCGACGCCCAGGCCGCGACCGAACGCATGGCGCTGCCGGTCACCTTGCTGTTCCTCGGCTTCCTCGGATTCATCGCCTACCCGGCTGTCACCCAGGTCCTCAACGGACTCTGACACCGTCCATAGGAGACACTCATGCTGACCTACTGCCGAACCCTCTGGACCGTCCTCGCCTCGCGGATCCTGCTGCTGCGCAGGGACAACAGCCGCGGCGAGATCACCACAACCGTGATCGTCACCGCGTTGATGGCGGTGCTCGCGATCGCGCTGATCGCGATCATCGCCGCGAAGCTGACCGCGAAAGCCAACAGCATCGACCTCGGCAGCTGACATGCTCTCCGCTGCATCTGGCCGTCTTGCCGATTTTCGGCGACGGATCCGGCGAGCGTTGGTGGGGGAGCGCGGCGAGGTCACCGTCGAGCTGGTGATCGCCACGCCGCTGCTTCTGCTGGCGCTGCTGGCGAGCGTCCAGTTCGCGCTCTGGTCCCACGCGACCCACATCGCCCAGGCCGCCTCCGCCGAAGGGCTCGCCGCGGCCCGAACCCAGGACAGCACCGCCGCGGCCGGCCACGCCGCTGCCCAACGGCTGCTCGACGACCTCGCCCGGGGGGCGCTGCGGTCCTCGCACGTCGAGGTGACGCGCACCGCGACCTCGGCGTCGGCAAGCGCGCAAGGCGAGGTCGCCGCTGTGCTGCCCGGTGTGCACCTGCACGTGCACGCCGAATCCGCAGGCGAGGTCGAGAGGTTCGTTCCCGACGCCTGATCGAAAGAGGGAGAAATCCATGTCAATGCTGGAAAAGCCGGATCCGGTGACCGCCGGCGACTTCGCCGACGGTCCCGACATCATGCTGTGGAATCCCACGCTCACAGAGAAACGCTGGCGACACGAGGTCGTTCACGCGTTCCTCATCCGGTCCTGCTCGATTCGCTGCGTCGCCGGGTTGCTGACGCTCGCCTTTACCCTGGGGACCGAACTCACGCGGACCCTCGCTGGCGCGCTCATGATCGCCAGCGCCATCGCGCTGCTGCTGAGCGGCCTCTGCGCCGTGGCCATCACCGCCGCCTGCCTGACCACCGATCACCAGCATCCGCATGGCCGCCGATGCCGTCTCGAACGCTCGCCCGGCGAGTTCTTCTACCGGAGCGACGACTTCGCCGACCTCGACGGCACGGCTCACCAGACGGCCGGCCTTCTGATCGATCTCATCGGCGAACTCCACGACAGCAACGCACGCGACTGGCTCGACCCTGACCTGCCCCGCCGAGTCCACGAAGCCGTCTGGGACGCACTGACCCGCCTGACCCGCACACGCACCGCGCGCCGGCAGGTCGCGCAGCTCGCGGCGGCACCGGAGGAGACCGACCTCGCGTCGGCGACCGCGAGGGCGATCGCCGAGTTCGACACCCAGCTCGGCGACCTGCTGTTCCACCTGCAGGGCTGTGTGACGCTCACCCGGGAATGGGAGGCCAAGCTCCGCCACGCCGACCTCGTCGAGCGCACCAGCGCCGTCCACGCCGAGCTGCGCTCGGCCTCCCTGCACGCGACGGTCGACGCCGTCGCGGAGCTGCCGAGGTCCGTCTTTGCGTACGTCACCGCCGCCCGCGACCTGACCGGCGCCGGCCCGTTCCCCTGGGAACCGGTATTCGCGGAGCCGAGCCGATGACCGCCACACGTCCTGGCAGGGTCATCCGCTGGTTGCGCGCCGAACGTGGGTCGGTAACCGCCGAAGCGGTCCTGATCGCGCCGGTCCTCGTCATGCTGCTGGTGTTCGTCGCGGTGGTCGTCCACCGCGGCGTCGATGCGCGGCTGCGGTTGGACGACGCCGCACATCAGGCCGCGCGGGCGGCGAGCCTGCAGCGCACCCCAGCGGCCGCCGGCACTGCGGCGGAAGCGACCGCCACCTCGGCGCTGTCACATGCCGGACTGGTTTGCCGCGACGCGTCGGTCACCACGAGCACCTCGGCGAGCCCCGGTAGCGCGGTCGTCGTCAGCGTCCGCTGCACCGTCGGCTTCGGCCAAGCTCTCATCCTCGGTGTCCCCGGCAGCCGGACGCTCAGCGCCACGGCCAGCGAAGTCATCGACACCTACCGCTCCCAGCCCGCCGCCGGAGGCGCGTGATGGACGCCCGCCGCCGCGCGGCGTGGTGGCGCGCTGAAGAGGGCCGCGTCTCGGCCTTCGTCGTCGTGCTGATGGTCGGTCTCCTGGCTCTGGCCGGTCTCGGGCTGGACGGCGGCCTCGCGCTCGCCGCCAAGGTTCGGGCCACCGGGCAAGCCGAGTCCGCCGCCCGGGCCGGCGCGCAGGCGATCGACCTCGCCGCGTACCGGGCAACCGGCGCGCTGCGGCTGGTGTCGGCGGATGCCGACGCGCTCGCTCGCCGGTATCTCGCCGGAATCGGCGCCACCGGGACCGTGACGGCCACCGTCGACACCGTGACCGTCACGGTCACGACCAGCCAGCGCACCCAGCTGCTCTCGCTCATCGGCATCCCGACGATAAGTGTCCACGGCAACGGCGCCGCACACCCTCAGCGCGGAGTCACTGCGCTCGAGCCATGACCCCTTGAAGGAGAACAGCATGATCACGACTGACGAGATCGAGCGGCGCGTCGAGAAGGCCGACGCGGACAAGAGCGCCAGGAGGACGGCCGCGGCACGCGAGGTCGGCGAGCTCGCACGCCGCCGAGCCACGCTGGCCTCGGAGCTGACTGAGGTCGAACGCAAGCTCGGCACCGTACTCGCCACCGCGGCGGACGTCGTCAGCGTCGACGAGCTGGCCGAGTTCACCGACGTCCCTACCGCGGACCTCACCCGGTGGCTCACCGCCGGCAAACCCCGCGCCCGACGCGGCCGACCGCCCGGCAGTCGCCGCCCGAAACCAGACACCCGGCCCGAGGCCACGCCGGCACCCGCACCCCCGGAACCTCGGCCAGGGCCGCAGGCGCCCGGTACGCAGCCCCCGATTGCCCAGAGCCAGCGAAGCTGAGTCGGGGACGCGGTGGTGCCAACTCATCGTGCGGTCCTGCGCGGCGCAGGTCGGCTGCTGCAAGCCGGCGTTGCGCTCGCGCTGCTGGCCGGGTTGTGTGCCGGGCTGCCGTGGGCGCTGGCGCGGTTCACCGGCTGGCCGCTTCCCAATCACCTGCCGACGATGGCGGAGCTCGGCGAGGTGCTGACAGCGCCACTGTCGACGAGCCTGCTGCTCGATGTGCTCGCGTGCGGAGCATGGCTGCTGTGGGGCGCGTTCATCGTCGAACTGGTCGGCTGTGTACGGGAGTTCGTCCTCGCCGTCGGCCGGCCGGACCTCGCCCGGTGCGGCAGCCCGCTCCGCCGGGTCGCGGCGGTGCTCCTCACCGCCGTTGTGGTGTCGTTACTCAGCCGCACGGCCTTCGCCGCATCCGGCGGAAGCAGCACGACCGAGGCCGGTGTGAGCACGTCGGTCACCGCGACGTCGGTTGTCGACGGATCGGAGGATGTCGAGCTGGTGCGTCCGCCCTGCGACGGTGTCCACGATTCGCTGTACCGGATCGCGCAACGCCGTCTCGGCGACGGTGACCGGTGGTCGGAGATCTGGCGCCTGAACACCAATAGCACCCAGCCCGGCGGTCGCAAGCTGACCTCGCCCAGCCTGATCCATCCCGGTTACCAGATCCGTCTACCGCCGACCACCAGGCCCGTCCAGCCGAAACCGCCACCTCCACCTCCGGAGCCCACGATGGTCTCCCCGCCGAGCCCGGCAACGAATGCCGCCGCCGCTTCTCCAAGCCCCAGCTCGGCGTGGGAGCCGGGCGTGTACGTCGGTCTCGGGCTGGCGGGCGCGGTCAGCGCGGTGCTGCTGGTCGCCCGACGACGGCAGCGTGCCAACTACCGGCCCGGCAGCGGCCGGCGCGGCGACGACCTACCCGTCGCCCCGGTGGTCTACCAGCTGCACCTGGCACACCAGCACGCTCAAGCCGGACTCGACGATCCCGATCTGGCCAGCGCGGAAACTGATGGCGCCGCCGAGCCCTGTCCGCCGTCCGAGTTGAGCGGGCCCGTCGATGAGGCCGCCGCGGAACTGGCATTGGACCTCGCGGTGACGCACGGCCTCGGCCTGATCGGACCCGGTAGCCACGCTGCGGTCCGCGCGCTGCTGCTGACGGCGATGACCTCCACCGGTGACCCGCAGGTCGTCGCGTCGGCTCCGGATCTACGTGGCTTGCTCGGCGTCCCGGAGAACGTCGACGATCTGCCGGACCGCGTTCACGTCGTCGATGACCTCGCTGCCGCGTTCGCACGCCTCGACAGCAAAGGCTCGCCCGAGAGCGCCCGCCGAATACTCGTGGCAAACGCGCCGGCAGGCGAGCCTGATCGCACGCGGCTGCAGCACGTCCTCGGGCAAGGCCACGCGACCGTACTGCTACTCGGCCAATGGCACCGCGGCGTCACGGTCTACGTGGACACCGCGGGTGCCATCACCGCCACGTCACCTGGCCCGGGGGAGCCGTTACGCGGCCGGCGAGCGTTCACCCTCCCCGAATCCGCGACCCGCGAGCTGTTCGCACTCTTCGATACCGCACACGTCGATCGAGACGACCGCCCCGAGCCTGCTGCCGAGTCCAGCCACGGGTTGGAGATCGCCGGACCTCCGGCTCCAGACGAAGGCGAAGTCGAAGCGGTACCTGAACTGGCCGCCCCACCCACCGTCGAAGCCCGGCACGACGTGACCGCGCCGCTGGTGCTGTCGGTGTTCGGACAGCCGACGTTGTCATGGCGACCAGACCTCGCCCGCCCGGACGACGCCGTCGAAATCACCGGCAGCCTCTCGCGGCGGCTGTGGGAGCTGCTGATCCACCTGGCGCTGCATCCGGAGGGCGTTCCGCGGGCGGCCATCATCGACAGCCTGTGGGCCCACCGCGCGACGCGGGACCCGGCTGCCGTGCTGCGCACCGTCCTATCCCGCCTCCGCAGCACCATCGACAAAGCCACAACGCCCGACATCGCCGACCTCGTGATCGCCCACCACGGCCGCTATCGCCTCGAACCCACCGTCGTCGAAGTCGACTACTGGACGTTCGCCGACGCGCTCGCCCGCCGCCGCACCACGACCGACGACCACCACCGTGCCGCGGCCAACGCCGCGATCGTCGCCAGCTACGGCGGCGAACTGGCGGCCGGCGTCGAAGCCGAATGGCTCACCGCCCTGCGGGAAGGCGTCCGCCGCGACGCCCTCGACGCCGTCGCCGCCCTGGCCCGCGCCCGGATCCAGAGCGATCCCGAGTCCACGCTGAAGCTTCTGGAATCGGCGCGGGACGTCGACCCACACAACGAGTTGCTCTACCGCGACATCATGCGACTCGAACACAACCTCGGCCGGCACGACGCGATAGCCAGGACGCTGCGCCTGCTCGAAGCACGCCTCGCCGAGATTGACGAAACACCGACTGCCGCGACAATCGAGCTCGCTGAGCGCCTCCAAGAACTCCACGTCGGAATAGCAAGTCCGAAGGTCTGAAACATCGTGTCGACGCCGTAAAATTACCTCTACGCTGAAATGGCTGAGCAGCCGCGGCGGATGTTAATGTCGACGGACTGATTGTCATCGCGCAGAAAAGTCTCCCGGTGTTTCCGTTCAGAGTCGGCATCATTCCTGCGTCACCGTCGAGGTTCCGCAACGCTTCCCATGGGCCGACGCAGCGCCGCATCGACCCTCTGATCGACCCATTCGCTGGGACCGGCCGTCCAGAGGATCCGCCTTTCGCGCGACCGCCCGCCGCCGGGAGTGCCCATCCAGGTGCCGATCGGGCTGGCGTTCCGTAGACCGTCTAAGGCGGATCCTCCGTGGGCGCGGATACGCGCAGGTCAGCGCCTGCGTGCGGGGATCCGCTGATATCTCAGACTCGCTTGGCAACAAGCAGGTAAGCACATCGGGCCCGCCCCGTCGATCCAGCTCCTGTGATCAGGTCCCCATGGTTCAGCTCCGATGGCTATCTCACCTCGTGTCTACAGTCATCATCACTTTCTTATTGTCATTTCAAATGAAGTGTGCATCCCTCTTCGTGCACAGGGCCTGCCGGCGCCCGCTCAGTCCTGCAACCTGCGCAAACGTTTCATTGGAAATGCTTGAGAATATTTTATTGGACGTAGAATTCGTCACCCGAATGGGGTGCGTAAATGGATTGCGCGCGACTGGTTTATCGAGCTACTTTTGTTGTGTCACCCGGGAAACCCGGAAACCAATCAAGAATCGGCGAATCATCCTGATCCGTCGCATCATTCGCGCCACCCACTTGAAAGGACCACCCGCGATGACCACGCCCACCCCGCCCGCCACGGCACCCGCCACCGGGCCGACCACCCCGGCGGGTGGGACGGCGACCCGGCTCCGCAACGGCGAACTCCGCGCGATGGTCGCCAAGATCCTGGCCGACGACCCCGCGACCACTCACACGCCGGGTGGTATCGCGGCGACCCTGAACCGTTCATCCGGCGCGGTCGGCAACGCCTGCAAAGCACTCGCCGACCGGGGAGAAGCCGAACTCACCGCCGCCGCACCGCTGGGCTACCGGGCAACCGCGACCACGGCGGCGGCCGCCGCGCCCGTCATTGCCCCCGCGCCACCGCGCACACCCCGCGCGCCACGTCCGACAACACCCACCGCGCCCCCGACCAGCCCCGCTCCGTCCGCGACGGGCAGCACCACCACTCGACCGGCGCGCACGATCACCGGACCGGTGAAACGTCCGAACGGGATGGACTACCACCCCCGGCTGCTGTCCGGGATGCCGGACGTGACCGCGCTGGCGCGTCTACGGGACGCGGGGGTTGCCGCCCTGCTGTACGGACCGCCCGGCACCGGAAAGACGTCGGTGGTGGAGGCGGCGTTCAACGACTGCCTCACGGTGCAGGGCGACGGCGACACCGTGGTCGCCGACCTCGTGGGCGACTACACCAAAACCCCCGGCGGCGACTTCGTGTTCGTCCACGGTCCGCTGGTCCGCGCGATGCGCGCCGGGGTGCCGCTGTTCATCGACGACGCGACCCTGATCCCGCCGACCGTGCTCGCCGTGGTCTACCCCGCGATGGACGGACGCCGCGAAATCCTGATCAAGTCCAACGGCGGCGAAGTTGTCACCGCCGCACCCGGGTTCTACGTCGTCGCCGGACACAACCCCGGCGTCCACGGGGCCATCCTCACCGACGCTCTCTCCTCTCGCTTCTCCGTGCACATCCAGGTCTCCAGTGACTACGCCCTCGCCGAACAACTGGGAGTGGACAAGAAGGCCGTGCGGGTGGCACGCAACCTCGCCACCCGCCAGGAAAAGGGCGAGATCGGCTGGGCGCCCCAGCTGCGGGAGCTGCTGGCGTTCAAGAAGCTCGCCGACGCGTGGGACCTCGACGCCGCCGCCGGAAACCTGGTCGGGATCGCGCCGGAAGAGGACCGGGCGACCGTCGCCGCCGTAGTGCGCGACGTGTTCGGCCGCACCGTCGCCCCGCTCGCCCTCGGTGCCCGCATCCCCACCAAACCCTGAACCGCCACGACCAGCCAACCGTCGCGAAAGGACTTCGTCATGAGCGCCCACTTCACCACCGACCCGACCGCCGCCGGTGCCGCCGTGTTCCCGGCCCGCCCGGAGTGGCTGACCTTGTCCGCCGCGTTCGCCGACGAAGTCCCCGTGATCGCCGACCGCGACGACCTCGTGGTCAGCGTCGCTCCCGGCGCTGGTGCCGGTGCCCCCGCGTGCTTCTATCCCCACCGCGCGCTGATCGAAGTCGACGGCGACCACCTCGGCGTGGACCCCGCCACCGTGGACCCCGCCAACCTGTCCGACCGTGCCCGGTACGCCCCGGCGTGGGGCGCGCTGACCCATGAGTGCGGACACGCCAAACACACCGCGTGGGAACCCCCGGACAACGCCCCGCCGGGGGTGGTCGCCGCTGCGATGCTGCTGGAAGAGCCCCGGATGGAAGCGGCGCACATCCGCCGTCGTCCGGATGACCGGCACTGGCTGCGCGCGTGCGTGAAGGGCATCGTCGCCACCGACCTGCACCTCTACGCCGACCCCGCCACCGCCCCGAAGATGGCCCCCGCCGACGCCGCACACACCGCCGCGCTCCTGCTGGGACGCGCGGACGGCGGCGTGCTCACCCACGCCGAGGTCGACCCCCTTGCCCGGGTGGTCGAGGACGTGCTCGGCGCGGAGGTGTTCGGCAAGTTGCGGGCGGTGTGGCGGCAGGCGCTGCGGACCGCTGACGACGCGGGGGAGGAGATGCTCGACCTCAGGCGGCAGTGGTGCGAGATCCTCGGCACCGACCCGACCAGCCCGGACCCGGCCATGCAACCCGCCTCGTCCGGCACCCCGGCCTCGCCCCGCGGCCCGTCCGCACCCGGTACCCCGGCCGTCCCGTCGCCGTTGGCGGACGCTATTGCCGCCGTGCTGGGCGGGGTGGCGGCGAACGTCGCGGGGGAGACGGCACCCGAGGACCCGGCCGCCGTCGCTGCAGCCGAAAAGGAACGCGACGACGCCGCCGAGCGAAAGGCGGGGGCCGTGGCGCGGCGGGTGTTCGGCACCGGCGGCCCCCGTGGCGGCGACACCAGGACGACGGGCACCCGTCCGCCCACACCCGAAGAGTGCACGGCCGCGCGGGTGCTCGCGCGGGCGCTGGACACCGCCGGAACCCGCGAACGCGTCGCCGTGCGGTCCACCTCGGAGGTACCGCCGGGACGGCTGCGGATGCGCGGGGTGCGTGCCGCCGAAGCCCAGCGTGCCGCTGGGGCCGTGGTGACCGCCGAGCCGTTCACCCGCACCATCCGGACACCGGTCACGGTGCCGCCGCTACGGGTCGGGATCGCGTGTGACGTGTCCGGCTCGATGGGCTGGGCGCGCGCTCACGTGGCCTCGGCGGCCTGGATCCTGGCCAACGCCGCCCGCCACACTCGGGTGCCCGCCGACACCGCAAGCGTCATCTTCGGGCACCACGTCCGCCCGCTGACCCGCCCGGGCAAGCCGCCGGCCGAGGTCACCGAGTTCCGCTCCAACGACAACTACGAGGACATCCCCCGGGCGCTGGATGCCCTCGACGGGTCCCTCGGCCTGTCCCGCCCCGGCGCGGCCCGGCTGGTGGTCATCGTGTCCGACGGTAACTTCCGCGCCGATCCTCGCTGCGACGGGCAGAGGAAGCTGAACCGGTTGCGCGCGTCCGGGTGCGCGGTGTTGTGGCTGACCACCAGCGACACCGACACCCCGCTCGACGGGGCCACCGTCCACGTGCTGACCGACCCGGCTGCCGCTGCCCGCGCCATCGGCTACGCCGCGACCACGGCATTGCGCGCGACCGCTCGCCGGTAGGCGCGTCGGGCGCTGCACCTGTGTACCTCCACACCGCTGACTACTCGAACATCAACGGAAAGGCGAACAGAACATGGTTACCCGCCAAGAATGGATCACCGGCGCAGTACTCGATTTGACGTCCGAGCTGGATGGGTCGTGGGGCCTGGTGACCTATGTGCGCAACTCCGGCTACGTGACCAGCTTGTACGGCTGCATGGTGCTCCTCGGCCCGGCAGGTGATGCCCTTCGCATTGATCCGGTAAGGAACTGGCGGCCGTGGGCGTACACCATCGAACCCGTGTTGCCGTATGACGAGGACGAATTCGCGACCGGGTGGGTCGAGCCTGCCGGGTACGTCCACCACCCTCGTCTGAAGTACCCGCCGGGCTGGTTCATGCCCAGGGACTATCGCCCACGCCCGTTGGTCGTGGAGACTCGCACACCGATCAAGGAAGTGGCCGACCGCCTCGAAGAGGACGTGCTTCCCTCTTACCGGTACTGGGCTGACCGCATCCGGGCACGCAACGCCCGACGCCGTGAGCGACTGGCGCAAGAACGCGCAGCCGCGCTCGACCTGGCGCAAGAGTTCGGCGGGCCAGTGCGTCTCGTGCCCGGGCCGCCGAGCGTCACCTCGTGCCGACTCGACGACGGGCAATCGCGCATCCAGATGGACACTCGTTCGCCGTACGTGGAGATGTCGTTCTTCGTCCCCTGTGATCGCGCTGCCGTGATCGCGCCGGAGTTGGCTCGGCTACTGGGTTTCGCCTCGACCACGACGACCTAAAAGAAGTCCGAAAGAACAGCATGTAACACGAATATGGAGGAGATCACGATGGATGCCTCGATGACCGAACGCGATGAAGCCACCGGCGCTACTGCCATCAGTTACCACCACACTCGCGTCGTCGAGTTTGCCGGACGCACGCTCCGCGCGCGCGTCGAGCGCGACTACTACATGAACCAGAGCTTCGCTGTCGCGGAGGTGCTCAGCGACCAGATGACGTGGACAAGCCTCGCTGCCGATGCTGCCAGCAACTGGTGGCACAACTCCCCGCGACCGAGCGCAGACGTCCACGCTGCCACCGCTCTCGGACCGCTGACCGAGCGTCTCCTCGGTAGGGCAGTCGAAATCCTCGCCGCCCCACCTGCCACCCAGATCATTTCGCCTCATGTTCACGGTGCGATCAGTGCGTTGCTGGCCACGACTTACGGCTTCGATGGCGAGAAGCGCATCGACCCGGACGACGTCGTTTGGGCGTACCACCATGGCGGCGCGCTGCACATACTCGAGCATCCTGACGGTAGCGTCACCTTCACCAAAGCCCACCGAGGCGACTGTCCGTTCATTGCGACTGCTGGCGCGCAGAACTGCGACGACGAGTGCGTATTTACCCATCCGGCCGAGGTGAACCAGCAAGCGACACACTGACCTTCCCTGTCGGGTTCCAGTACCAGCGGGGGCGGATCACCGCGATGGTGATCCGCCCCCGTTTGGTTGCGCTGACGGTCAGTTGGAGGTGAAGCGCTTGGGTGCCGCGCACGTTTTTGTCGCCAGTCCGTTGGTGACGAGCTTCTCGAGGGCGTTGTTCACCGCGCCGCTGGAGCGGGCCAACTCAGTGCCGATCTTGGCGGGTCCGAACTCTTCGCCAGGACGGGCCTGCAGGAACTCCCTCACCAGCTCGTAAAGCGCGCCCTTCGGCAGGCGCTCCTTGTTCGGTGTGTCGGCCGTCGGATCCCCGGAGGGCGCCGGGTCGGAGACAGCGCTGACGCCGACGGCAGGCGATGGCGAGGGATCCGCTTCTCGTTCCTCGACGTCTCCGGCGGGAGCGTCGCCCTTCTGATCTTCCATGGGGGCAACGTCTTCGCCGGTTGCTGCGACTTCGGCGGCAGCGCCGTCGTTCTGTTCGTCGCGCAACGTCCACGTGACGGGGACTGACTGGTCGTCGCCGGTGCTTCGGATCACCAGTCCTTCCTTGGCCCAGCGGGAAAGCAGCTTCGAAGCCGTTGAGCGTCCGACTCCGGCAGTTTTGGCGAGGTTCGCGGTCGTCGTGCCGGGGTTGGCTTCCAGCGTGCGGTGGACCTTTACTTCCGCGGTCTCGGGTTTGGTGTCGTTCGACGGCGGGTTCTGGGTTTCGGGCATGACGAGCTCCGTTTCGTAAGAAGCGGTGGATGGTCATGCCCCGGCCGGGGCGGTCGCCCGCCGGTGCGCATCCGGTGGTTCGGGCTACGTGTCTATGGACGCTCCGTCAACCGCTTCATGTCAAGCCACCGTCCAAACAAGACACATGTATCGCCCAGAAGTGCTTACGCGGACGCCTCAACGCGTTGTGGTTGGCCTGGTCGCGCCGACGTAGTCGTCGCCGGGGTGTCGGTAGGGCTCCACCTTGACGGTCTGTCCGAAGTCGGGGGCGTCGATCATGTTGCCGCCGCCGATGTACAGGCCGACGTGGTGGACGCGCCCGGAGGTGGCGTAGAAGACGAGGTCGCCGGGCAGCAGCGGTGCGCCGGCGGGTACGTGCGGTCCGGCGGCGTACTGCTCGCGCGAGGTCCGCGGCAACGGGATGCCCGCGGCGCCGTAGGAGGCGCGGGTCAGGCCGCTGCAGTCGAACCCGGCGTCGCCGTCCAGCGGGCCGTTGCCGCCCCACACGTACGGCAAGCCGCGTTGCCCGCAGGCGTAGTTGATGGCCGTGAGCGCGGCAGGGGTCGGCGCGGCGATGTTCGCGCAGTCGCCGGCGCCGGTGTGCTCGCAGGCCACTCCGGCGACCGCGGCCACGATCGCCTCCGCGGTCGACTGGTGTTGCCCGTACGCGTCCGGCGTGCCGGACCGCTGGACGGCCTGGCCCGCGTCATTGAGGCTCATCTGCTGCCACCCGGATACAGCCTGCAAGTGCCGGTAGAACTGCGTCGCGGCGTAGGTCGGGTCCATGATCTGTTCGGGGGTGCCCCAGCCTTGGGACGGGCGTTGCTGGAAGAGGCCGAGGCTGTCGCGGTCGCCGTGGTCGAGGTTGCGCAGGGTGGATTCCTGGATGGCGACCGCGACCGCGATGACCCATCCGGGCTCGGGGACCTGCAGCTGCTTGCCGGTAGAGGTGATGATCGCGGCGTTGGCGAGCTGGTCGGGCCCGAAGTCAGGGACAGTGCCGGCAGTTCTCCCGCTGGGTGTGCAGGTTGTGCTCCCGGTCCCGGTGAGCGCGGTGACGACGGCCTGCGGTACGGCTCCGAGCAGCACCGGCAACGTCGCTAGCACGACGACGACGCCGATGGCGATCTTCGATCCCATGAGTCCTCCGCGCGTGATCAGGACCCGGGACGGCGAGTTCGGCTGGGTGTGGCGTCCGGCGGGATGGACGAAGGTGGCGGCAGCCGGTAGGCAACGGCCTGGCCGGACGTCGAGTAGCTCGCTTCGTCGGGCTCGGAGGTCGCCGCCGGGGCAAGGTTCGGCCAGGCGCGCGTCAGCTCGCCCAGTGCGTACCGCGGCGAAGTTCGCTTCGAGGGCCTCGCATTGAGCGGGAGCCAGATTTTGTCGGCCGGACTCGGGCAGGCTGCGCCCGAGTCGAGGAGGTCGGTGGCTGCGGTGGCGACGGGGACGTCGGCGGTCTGGTCGAGGTCGGCGTGGATGTGGGCGAGCGCGGAACGGGCGCCGGCCTCGCGGCGCCTGGTCGGCAGCCAGAACAGCACCGGGGTGGCGATGCCGGTGGAGTCGGCGAGCCGGGCGTAGGCGAGCAGCTTGCGGGAGACCTTGGTCAGCGACTCGCTGCCGGTGTCGTATTCGAGGAAGAACTCCAGCTCGCCGGCGGCGCTGGACCAGCGGCCGTAGGCGTCGGGGATGACGAGGTCGCCGAAGTGGCGGGCGCAGCGCGATTCCGACCACCAGGCGGTGACCCCCTCACCATCTCGAACAGGGTCACGGCGTCGGCTGCGGGAGATCAGGGAGGTGAAGAAGTCGCCGACGCCGACGGTGTGGGCGAGACGTTGGTTGTGGGCGATGGCCATCGAGCGGTCGTGCCGGTAGCCCAGATCCTTGACCTCGAGACCGTGTTCGGCGGCCAGCACGGCGGCGCCGGCCGGTCCGAGGACGTAGTGCATCGGCGCGGAGCCGAGCTGGCGGAAGGGCTGGAACCGGCTGACAGCGCGCCAGAGGTACAGCTCGCGCAGCCGCTGGCGAGCCGAGCGGCTGGACGGGAACGCGGCATCCTGGATCTGGGCGGAGGTCAGGACACGGTGCTCGAAGAGCAGGGCCAGCAGCCACTTATCCCGGGCGGTGAGCCGAGCCGCGAGCGCAGCCTGGTGCTCCACCGAGCCGGCCGCACGTGCCGCTGTCCGGCCGGGAAGGTGCTGCCGGAGCTGGTGTTGACGGGTCGTCGTGGTGATCAAGGGGACCTCCGAGCTGGACGTCAGAACTGGGCGCGGCGCGGGTCGGTCTTGCGGTCTCGCGTCGGCTGGTTCGGCGGAGCCGTGCTGCCTGCGGGCCTCGATGGCGAAGGCCGGTTTGTGCGGAGAGCAGTTCGGATGTCTTTGGCGCGGCCGGGAACGGCGGGGCGCATCGGTGAGGTGGTCATCGTGAACGGCTCGGTCTCGGCGCCGTTGACGACGAGCCGGCCGGCGACGTGGTAGACGCCAAGGTGTGCGAGGTCGTGTTCGGATAGTCGTGGTGCTGTGTGGCGGGCGAGTTCGCGGGCGTCTTCGGGGGAGGCGTTGAAGAAGATCTTCGATCTCGCGTTGGTCGAGATGCCTTCCTTGAGTTCGCGGGGGAGCTGGCCGAGGTGCTGGTGGGCCAGGGTCATCGCCAGCCGGAAGCCGCGGGCTTCGGCGAGCATGTCCTCGATCGGGTAGGGCAGGTTGAGGAAGTTGTGGCACTCGTCGATCACCAGCGACGCGTCCGGCCGCTCGCGTTGCGGGACGCGGGCGCGGCCGGTGGTGGCCTGCCAAGTTCGGGCGACGATCAGGGAGCCGACCAGTCGGGTGGTCTCGTCGCCGAGGGAGCCTTTGGGGATGCGGACCAGGCAGATCCCGCCCTGGTTGAGGACCTGGGTCATTTCGACGGTGGAGCGGCCGCCGGCGATCGCGTCCCGGACGAACGGGCGCAGCAGGAACGCGCGGAGCTTGTTCATCAGCGGGGAGATGACCTGGCTGCGGCTGGAGTCGGTGAGCTCGTCGTACCACTCCCAGAACCCAGCCAGCACCGGGTCTGCCAGCCCGGCCGTGATCCGCGTCCGGAACGCCTCGCTGGTCAGCAGCTTCGGCAGATCGGCGAGCGTCGGAACACTCTCCTGGGCGCGGAGGGTGAGACAGGCGGCGCGCATGAGGTCGTCGGTGCGCGGGCCCCAGAAGGCGGAGTAGACGCGGCGAAAGACGGACACGAGGTTGTCGACCTCGCGGTCGGTCTCGCCGCCTTCGAGCGGGTTGAGGCACGGCGGTCGTTGCCGGGAGTCGGCGTCGAAGAGCACGACCCGGTCGGCGGCGTCGCGGGGGAGCCGGGAGAGGACGTCGGTGACGAGGTCGCCCTTGGGGTCGATGAGCACGATGCCGCGCCCGGCGTCGGCGTCGTCGAGGATTAGGTTGCCCAGCAGCGTCGACTTCCCGGAGCCGGTGGCGCCGAGCACATGGAGGTGATGGCGGGCGTCGGGCACGCGCAGCCCGATCGGGCGGGCGTGGCCGGAGTCGGCGACGCCGAGCGGCTTGACCTCGGGGCCAGGCACCGCGACGCCCGGCGGTGGCGCGACGGCCTTGGCGCCGGCGCGCTCGATACCGGGGATCTCCGCGTCGACCGGCAAGTGCGCGAGCGCAGCCAGCTCCGGCACGGACAACAGGTCACCGCGGCCGAGGCGACGGGCTCCGAGGGCATGAGCCGGGTGGCGAAGGCGGACTCGGTGGAAGTGGTTGTGCTCGGTGTAGGCGGCGAAGCTCGCGGCGAGCGCGTGAGCGCGGCCGCGGGCGATGTCGCGGGTCCGCCGGACGTCGGCCTCGGCGGCATCGGCCGGGAGGTGGGTGGTGACGGCGTAGCGGACGACGACGTCGTACTGCGAGCCGCGATGCTTGCCCACGATCGCTCGGTTCTGCGCCGAGTACTCCAGCGACAGCTGCGGGTCGTGGCTGATCCGGCGGGCATCGCGCGTCCGCCCGGAGCGACCTGCTGAAGCGCCCGGCGTGACGAGGTCGAGCAGGCGGCCGCCGAGTCGACCGGACGCGCCGGCGTGCACACGCCGGGCAGCGCGACGTGCCCGGCTGACCCGCCGGCCGGTGACCGGCCGGGCGAGGATCTGCACGCTCGCGTACTCGCCGCGACCGAGACCGACCGGCGCGCCGAGCAGGCCGCGGATCGGGTCGGCGTCGAACCCGGTGCGGATCGGTAACGCCTCGGGCCGCGCGAGCCGCAGCTGCCCGCCTACGGTGACGGTGCGCAGGCCGGGCTTCGGCTCGGGCAGCGGCGGGTCCGCCGCGACGGTGCGGGTGTGGCAGCCCGGCCAAGCGGCTTCGATCGCGCGCTCGACCAGACCTGGTGGGATCACGCCCGGGACCCACAGCCGCAGGGTGACACCGTCCTCGGAGAACCGGTACTCCCACGCCAGGTGCGGCTGGCCGGTGAACCAGCGTCGCCAGCTCGGCCGCAGCAGACCGACAAGGTTGGACCACAGCAGGGCGCCGCCGGCGGGATCGACGGCGGGCGGCGCGAGCACGGTGACACATCGAGCGTCGGCGAGCAGCGCGGAGTGGCACCGGCTACGCCACCAGCGCTGGCCAACGGCCTGGCCCGCAGTGACGATCGCGAGCACCGGAAGGGCGATCGGCGCCCAGCGCACCGCCTCGTCGATGACGCCGGCGAGCAGCTGGTGCACCGCGCTCCACGGATCCGTCAGGTAGCCGCCGACCCATCCCGCGTGCCCGATCACGACGCGACCTCCGGTCCGAGGTCGACTACGTCGTCCATCGCCGGGTCGCCGAAGTCCTTGGCGATCTCGGCGAGTTCAGCGGGGTCGGTGGTGACGAGGACGTTTTCCGTCGGCGACGCGAGCGCCTGGAAGGCGACCCATTCGGTGCCGGAGCCGAGCAGGCCTTGGCCGCGCTCGGCAGTGAGCAGGAACTGGCGCTGGCCTTCGGAGAGGTTGAAGGTCGCCGCGATCTGGTCGATCGCTTGCGGCGACTGGCGCAGCAGCACGCTGGTGGCGGCGTTGGCCACGATCGCGCGACCGAGGTCGCTGCGCAGGAAGTCTTCGATGTCCTGGCTGGCGACGGTGAGCCCGGCCCAGTGCTTGCGGAAAGTCTTCGCCATCCGGTGCAGAAACTTCGCGCCTTCCGGCGACTGCATCAGCAGCCACGCCTCGTCGACGACCACCAGCCGCCGGCGCCGGTCGGCCGGGTTCGACACCCGCCGCCAGATCGCATCCAGCGTCAGCAAGGTGCCGATCGCCTTGAGCTCGTCGGGCAGGTCCCGCAGGGAAAATACGACGAGGTGTCCCTCGGGCGTCGTGGTGGTGGGCCCGGCGAACAGGTCGGCGAAGGCGCCGTCGACGAACGGGTGCACCCTCGCTGCGAGGTCCGTGGCTACGACATCGCCGGCGGCCGCGAGGGCGTCGCGCAGGTCCCGCATCAACGGCGCAGGCCGCGTCCAGGTGCGCGAATCGTCGGTGATGCCGGCGTTCGCGTAGGTCGTGATGAGCGCGGTGTCGAGGACGGCGCGTTCGCCGGCGGTCAGCTCGGCGCCCAGACACACGGCGAGCACGGTGTGCAGGAACAGGGCACGCCGGTTCAGCGCGTCCTGCGGGGCCGTTCGCCGGCCGGAGGCGGTGGTGTGGATGGGCAGGTCGAAGGGGTTGAGCCGGACACCGCCGCCACCGAGATGGACGTAGGCCCCGCCGACCTGGTCAGCGAGCCGGGCGTACTCGTCCTCGGGATCGATGACGAACGCCTGGATATCCCGGTACAGGCTCCGCAAGGTTTCCAGCTTGACCAGGTAGGACTTGCCGGAACCAGACCGGCCGAGGACAACGGAGTTGTGGTTGTCACAAGCGAACCGGTCCCAGTGCACCAAGCCCTGGGAGCCAACGTTGAAGCCGTAGAGCACGCCGCTGGGCGAGGTCGACGTCGGATCCACCGCGGGCAGGTCCGGTGAGGTGAAGGGAAACGCGGCGGACGCGGCGGCGGTGTCGAACGTCCTTTTCAGACCGAGAGAGTCCAGCCCGAGCGGCAACGTGGTGACCCAGCCCTGCAACGACCGGTACGTGGCGGGCTTGGCGTCCAGCAACAGCGACGCGCACAACGACCGCAGCGCCGACACCTCCTCGACGAGCGCCTGCTCGTCGGGTGCGTGGATGGTGAGGTAGAGGCCGAACTTGAACAGTCGGCCTTCACCGCGCGCGATCCGCCGGGACAGGTCGGCGGCGTCGTCGGCCGCCGCGTCGAGGTCCGGGTCGTCGAGCTGGTCGTGACGCGCGTGATGGCGCCGCGAGGATTCCAGCCGGGCACGCTGCTTCTTCAGCCCGCTGGCCGCGGTGACCGGGTCGACCGGCTGGACGTGGACGGAGACGTCGAGCCGGGCGGGATAGGTCAGCAGAGGTGCGAGCCAGCCGGGGTAAACCTCCTGCGGGTAACCGGTGACACCGAAAGAAGCGACCCACTCGTTGCCAACCTCCAGGTGCCGGGCACCGATCGACAGCGAGTCCGGCGTGAACGCCGCAGCGGAAGCAGCGTGCTGGATACGGGACATCGCGCTCACCTACCTTCGCTGTCGTCGTCGTAGAAGTCGGTCAGCGAAGCGGCGGTGACGATGTCGTCGGCGCCGGCCAGCGCAGCCGAGGGCGGAAGGAAGGTGTCGGGGTTGCAGGCCGCGGCCAGCACCCCGGTTGCGGTGGCGGCGTCGAGCGCGGTGACTGCGATCCCGGCCGGGGTGAGCAGCTCGACCGCTTCGGCGAGGCGTCGGGCGAGCCGCTGTTCGGCGGCCTGGCGCGCGCCGTGATAGACCGGGACGGCGTTAGGTTGTCGCCGGAGGCGCCGCACGGTCAAGGTGACGCTGCCGGTGACCGGCGACCGGGTTGGCTCGCGCAGCACAAGCAGCACCTGACGGCGCAGCAGATCCGCATGCTCGCCGAGCTCGGCGAGAAAGTTCGCATGGTCGTGAGCGGCGGCTTCGAGCGCGGGGTGGGGGAGCCCGCCGGCCCGGGCGCGCAGCTCGTCGATCTGCGGGGCGAGGTCGAGCCGCTCGGCCCGAACCAGGAACTGCACCGGCGCGGTCAGCGAATGCAGGTAGCGCGCAAAGGAGCTGACGAGTGCCTCCTGCTCCGCGGCGGTCCGCAGCGAGAAGTTGACCGTCGAGCACGCGGCGATCACCGCGAGCCCGTCGTCCCCCAGATCGACGACGCCTGCGGCGATCCCGTCTTCCACACCACGCGCGGGCAGCTCCAGCGGCGTCGGCGCCACGTCATCTCGCGTGTGCTCGCCGGCCAGCCAGGCTGGCACCGGCCGGACGCCCTCCGGGGCCGATACCTGGTGGCGCGGGGTGAGGCGCTGGCGGAGCGCGGCCAGCACCAGCCGGTCGAGGGGAACCCCGTCGCGGCGGCCGAGCGCGAGCACCGTGACCGCGAGCCCGATCGGGACCGCGACGAGCAAGAACAGCGACACCGGGAGCACGGTGCGGGTGGCGCCGTAGAGGGCGTAGAACAGCAGGCCGGTGACGCCGAGGATCGCCAGCTGCCGCGCGGTGAGCGGGCCGAGCACGCGGTCGGGGCGGTCGACGTCGGCGGGAATGCGCACGGGACGGGACATGACCTCGCTACCTCACTTCTTCGGACGGCGTCGTCGCGGCGGCAGGTCCAGCGGCAGGGACAACTGCGTGCCGACCGGCTTCCGCGCCGGAGCAGGCGGTGCCGGGGGCTCGGGTTTCGGCTGGCGCCGGAGGCCGAGCGGGAGCGGGTACTGCCCGGACGCCAGCGGCCGATTCCCGCTGAACGCATCGGGCGCAGGACGACGGTGAGCGCGGGCCGCCCGGTTGATCTGCCCCGAAGGCGTGATCAGGCCCGGCCCGGTCTGCGGCGCGCGGTTGCTCCGGCTCGGCTCGTCGGCGAGGCTGCGCCGCGCGGGCCGCGGAGTCTGTGGCGGCAGGTGGATCGGCAGCATGCCCGCGCTCGGCGCGATCAGCGCGTTGGGCAGCTTCGCGGGCGGTCGCGCGTTGCGGCTGACCCGTCCGTCCGGCGTCAGCAGTCCCGGTTGCCGCGGTGGGCGCCTGGTCGGCGTCGGTGCGGCAAGGTCGTCGGCCAGCGAGCGTCGCGGGGTTCGGTCGGGATCGCGGCGCACGGTCATCGGCAAGCCGAGCTGATCCGCGGGCAGCGCGTTCGGCAGATCCTTCAGCGGCAGTGCACGAGGGTTCGCCCGGACCGTCGAGTCACCGGTTCGCGTCGTGAACAGCGACAGCTGGCCCGGGACCGGCGTTCCGTCGAGCGCGCCGGAGTGGGGGCGTTCGTCCCATCCTCGGCGTGAGGTTCGGGCCGCGCTGGTGCGGCGCAGTTTCATCGGCAGCATGAACTGCCCGGACCGCGTCGCCGGCGGATCCGGCAGTGCGCTCGACCCACCGACGCGTGCCCGCGAGGTGCCGCGGCTACCAGCTGCGCCCGCGCCGGCAAGCAGGCCCATCGTCTTGTAGGCGATCACGCCGCGCGCGATCCGTCCGAGCATCGAGGGGCGCCCGGACCGCAACGGGGAGAGGAACCAGAACGGGATCTTGATCAGCACGTACATCAGCGCGATGCACAGCAGCAGGTTCATCAGCGCCGAGATGCTCGGCCCGAAGATCGTGAACCCGCCCGGGGCGAAGAACACTTTCACCGTCACGACGAGCGTCAGCGACTGTCCGACTTGGATGGCGAGCACGCCGCCGCAGCCCTTCCACCAAAGGTAGGCGATGCCTTCGGTGTGGGGGAGCGCGTGGAGCATCAGCGCGATTGGCGCGGCGGCGATCAGCAGGATCGTCACGATCACCCGCACGACGAACACGACGAGCAGGACCAGCAGCATCGCCACCAGGCTCAGCCCGAGGATGCCGAGGAAGATGCCGCCGCCGTGCAGGGAGCCCTGCACCATCGTGATCAGGCTGCGGGTCATCGCGGCCGGGTCGGTGCCCTCGCCCAGCACCGCGGCCGACAGCGCATTGGCGACTTGGATGCCCTTGGTCACCAGGAACAGCGAGAGCGTGCCGGCGAGGAAACCGACGACGAGGCGGGGCGCGAGTTCCTTGACGGCGTAGCGGGCCTGCAGCGTCTGGTAGCTCATGATGATCAGCCCGGCCAGCAGCACCAGGATCACGTAGGCGGTGAGCAGGATGTGCCACGAGCCGGTCCAGACCGCGCCGAGGCCGGGCAACTGCTCCGGCTCCGGGGTGGTCAGCAGTGTCTTGCCGAGCAGATCCAGCAGCGGGTTGAGTCCGGCGGCGACGACCGCGGCGAACAGCGCGCTCGCCGCGACGATCATGCATCCGGTCAGCGAGGTCAGTCCGCATTCGGCGCCGTCGCCGGCACCGTCCGGCACCGGTGCGGTCGGCGGCGTAGCGGGGGCGAGGGTGGACGGTTGCGGGATGCAGTTCGGTCCCTGACACGGTGCGGTGGTGTCGGCCGGTGGCGCGCACTCCGGCGTAAGGGAGCCGGGGAAACACGGCGGCGGAGACGGCAGCGCGGTGATCGGCGGCAACGGTGTCACCGGAATCGACGGCGCCGAGCTTGCGCTCGGAAGGTGACAGGCCGGCTCGGCCGAACCCGGTGCGCAGCTCGCGCCGGGCGGGAGCGGCAGCGGCGGGTCGACCTGCGCCGCGGCGACGTGGTGCGGGCCGGTGGTGGCCGCGCTGGTGGCGACCGCGCCCAGCACGGTCGCCAGCAGCGCCAAGACGATGGCGAGCCACACGGCGCGCCGTGGACGACGTGCCGAAGCTGGTGCACTGGGCGCGACCGTGCGGCCTGGAGCGGGGGCGGACATCGGCTACACCCCGCCGACGATCGTCTTGAGGATTTCGACGACGAGCGGCGCGAGGGCGGCGAGCCCGAACCCGATGCCGGCTGCCTTGAACGCGCCCTTGGCTTTCTCGATTTCGCCCGGGTCGTTGGAGGCCATCAGGTAGCGGAGCCCGCCGATGGTGAGGAACACGAGCGCGACGCCGGCGAGGATGCCCATGATCCATGTCCGGATGTTCGACAAAACCTGGTCGACCGACTGCGCGAGTGCGACATATTGCACGGTCTCCGCATGCGCGGCCGATCCACTAAGCAGCAACGCGGCGGCGGCCAGCGTGAAGCCGAGCAGCAGCACCGGGCGACGTGGTCGTCGCGTAGACGTCGGAGCTTCCGGCACAAGATCGGCCCGCCGGCAGCTCACCGCACGAGCTGTCAGCCGGGTGGACGTCCGGTGGTTGCGCCGGTTCGGCGGGCGCCGGGCAGGTGTGCGGTGGCCGGGGCGGTGCGAGATCAGTCGCATGAGGACGCCTCCTGAACGGCGCCCGGTTCCGAAGTGGACCGGGATGGGCGAGGGCGCGCGGGTACTCGCGTCCCGCGGTCACCAACTCCGGATTTTGGTGAGCGGGGAGACACCGGCCGCCGCGTCTTCTCCCGCTCGCGGCCGGTGCTGCGCGGCCGTGCGCGTCGCGCCGGCAGGTCGGTGTCGAGGTAGTCGGCGAGCTTGCGTTCGGCGCGGTGGCGCGCTTGCTGGGTCGCCTTGTATGCCTGGCCGCGCGCTCGCGCGGCGTCGGCCAGCGTCAGCTCGCCGAAGCGCGTGTCGCCGATCAGCGCGGCCTCGGCGGTAGTCAGGACGCCGGCTTCGACCGCGGCGAGCAGGACAAAATCCGGGTGTCCGCCGGCCTGCTCGGATGCGGGGGCGCGTGTGCCGAGGTCGGCGATCGGTGCGGCGGCGTCGAGTGCGTCGCGCAAGGCGCGGTGGCCGGCGCGGTAGGCGGCCCAGCGCAGCCGCACGAGGATGGCCGGTCGGGTGAGGTCGAAGTCGACGAGGGCTTCGAGGAAGCCGGTGAGCACCGCGGCGTGGATGTCGTGGACGTCGCCGCGGAACCGGTTGGTCAGCTTCGCGGCGACCGGCAGCAGTACCGGCAGCGCGAGTCCGACGCAGGCGACCGTCCACGTGCCGGCTTCGGCACGCGAGCGGGTCACGAGCGCCGTCCATACCGCGTCCCGGGTCTGCTGTGGACATCCCTTAGCGACTGTCAGCCGTCCGACTTCGTCCAGCGGCACCAGGCGCGGCGGCAGCCCGCGGACCTGGTGGCCGTCGAGGGCGACCGGGTGCGGTCCGGTGATCAACCAGGCGAACGCGGTCCGTGCGGAGTCGAACACGCCGGGCTCGCCACGCGGACGCGTCGTCGGACTGGTTGCGGGGTGTTTTGGTGACGAGGGCTGGTCCATGGCGGCACTCCTGAGCGAGCGGAAGGTGACGTCGCCAGGAAGCCCACCCGGGCGCCTCAAAACCGCTTCAAGCCCAAGTCAGAGGCGTGACAATGCCGCTTCAAAGCCGTTTCACGCCTGCACCGCGACCTCGAAATCGCAGAAGCGATCCGGCAGTCGACCAGCTCGGACTTCGCTCACGAAGGTTCGGCCGCCGGACGGAAAACGCGGACTCGGCGTGATGGTGTCTCTTGTCGACCTCGTTGTCGGAGTTAGTCGGCGACCGCGCAGAAGCCGCCGACTCGATCGGTCGGTGGCCCGCCCCGGAGGTTCCGCTCGTGACTCGACGTCCGCAGTCTTCGGCCAACCGGCCGTCCAATCGAGACGACTCGACCCGCCCGCAACGCACTCGATCCGTCAACGGCATCCCGTACCCGGGCGCTCCGGATCCCGGCGGCTCGAGCGCGCGCACTCGCCGGTCCCCGAAGCGATCGGCCACCAGCCGCGAGCTGGCGCCGATTCCGCCGACGGTGTGGACGGCCGGGCCCGACCCGATCGACCCGGCAGCCGGCTGGCCGGTGCGGATTATCGAAACCATCACGACCAGCTTTTCGGCGCCCGGCGCTCGGGTCCTGTTCGCACCATGGCCGACCGCTGAGGAGGCCGCGGACCGCGCCGCCGGCGCCGGCGAACTGGACGCGGCGCTGGACGCCGTGCACGCGCTCGGGCGCCACCCCGCGATCACGAAGCTCGAACTGCTGACCGCGAACGAGGTGCCCATCAGCGGCGAGGCGGCGCCGGCTTGGTTGTCGGCCGATCACCAAGTCGACTTGGTGATCACGTCACTGCCGTCGGAACGCGGAACCGACGGCTCGGCCGAGGCGGTGGCGATCGCGGCCGCGCGGGCGCTCGCGTTCGGCGGAATTCTCGCGGTCTACACCCACACCGACTGGTCAAGCGGCCGCCTCACCGACCCGTCAGGCCCCATGATCGCCGCCGCGCAAAACGCCGACTTGCTCTACCTCCAGCACATCGTCACCCTTCACACCCCCATCCAGAACGGGCGCCTGCAGCCACCCACCGCGACGGACCCAACCGACCTCGCACCCGGCGGCCAAGAACTCGGTGCGCCGATGGCACACGCGCGAGCGCACGGCGACGTCCTCGTCTTCGCCCAAGCCCACTCCGACGCCACACAGCCGGAAGACCTCCGATGACCAGCCAACCGAAAGGCACGGGCACCGCCATGACCACCACCCAGCCGACCACTCCACCGTCAACGGCCGACGAGCCGACCATGCCGCTGTCTCGCGCGTTCATCGACGCCCTCGACACCACCCCGCCCGCCGACGCCCCGACGGACTTCGGCGAGCTGCCGGTGTCGGTGTGGGCGACCGCGCAGACCTCGCCGGCCGTGCAGCGAAAGGACCGGTACGTGCCGGAGTCGACCGCGCACCCGGCCAAGATGCTGCCCGCCGTCGCCGCGCACGCCATCGAGCACTACACCAAGCCGGGTGACGTGGTGCTGGACCCGATGTGCGGAATCGGCACCACCCTGGTCGAGGCGGTCGACCTCGGCCGCCGAGCGGTCGGCGTCGAATACGAGCCACACTGGGCCGACATCGCCCGCGCGAACCTCCACTTCGCCCGCAAGCGCGGCCATGACCACGACGGCCTGGTCGTCCGCGGCGACGCCCGCCAGCTCGAGACCCTGCTGCCGGCCGAGTACGTCGGCAAGGTCGCGCTGGTCGTCACCTCACCGCCGTATGGCCCGTCGGTGCACGGCCTGGTCAACACGAACCGGGAGTCCGGCGTCGACAAGGTCAGCAAACGCCACTATCGCTACGGCAGCGTGCTCGACCGCGGCAACCTCGCCAACATCGGCCATCACCGCCTGCTGGCCGGCTTCACCCGCATCCTCACCGCCTGCTCCCGCGTCCTGCGTCCAGGCGGTCACGTGGCGATTACGGTGCGCCCGTGGCGCGAGCACGCCGAGCTGATCGACCTGCCCTCGCAGGTCATCGCCTGCGGCGTCGCGGCCGGCCTCGTCCCGGTCGAGCGGTGCGTCGCCCTGCTCTCTCGTGTCGCCGAGACCGAGCTGGTCGCGCGCGGCAGCTTCTTCCAACGCGACTTCATCCGCAAACAGCGCGAGGCTGGCCAACCGCTACACCTGATCGCGCACGAGGATGTCATCATCTTTGCGCGTTCTTGATGCAGAGCTAAACGTGTGGCCACTCTTCGCTCATAATCCATGGTCTGCTGTGCCAGGGAGTGCCGAATAGTCTTGCCAGGACCAGCCTGTGCAGGCTAGGCGGCATTTCCTCGGCGTGAGTTGCGGGCGACGCCGCACAGGCTTCGGATAGTTCCCTTCAGCAACGGAGCCCAATCGGACGCACCCGTCGGCGCGACAATATGTGTAGGTCGCTTATGGCTTTCGGGTCGGACGCGTGACACGCGTGTTGTCAGGTGCCGGGTCTCCTGCCGAGCAATAAGGCATGCGTGGAGACCGTACCGGGGCATGTCGGACGCGGCGGGATCAATTTGGTACTGGGAGGTCCTCGTGTTCGACTTCATCGCACAGTTGGGTGCTGGCGAGACCAACTTCGTGATTGCTGACCCTCGGGCTGTCAAGCCCTGTTCAACTCGAAGTCTCTGTCTGCTTGGAACGGGGCTTGTTGGTAGGGGTGCGTATGCTCTCGGCTGAGTTGGCGGCCCTACTGACTCCGAGTTTGAAGGGGTCTTCCAGCGAGGTGGCGGACGCCTTCATTTCACGCCTAGTGTGGCTGCGCCCGGCGCTCCGGTCGGTCTGCTCGGACGCTCATCTGGCATGCAACATCCCGGTGGTGTCTGACGACTTGATGGTGATGACGACGATGCCACGCCGCAGCCTCCCGCCAGTCCTCAGGTTCCGACGTCGTTGTCGCTGCTGCGCGGCCGGTCGCGGTCACGGGAGCTGCGGGGCGGCCGGTTGATGATTACGAGGTGCGAGCCGTCGTTCGTTACGGTCGGCAACGCGATGTCTACTACCAGCGACTTCTCGACCGCCACCCCATAAGCGTCAGTTTGACGAAAAGCCTATCAGGAGATATCGTCAGTATGACGATATCTAGTCGGCGAGGAGACCGGGGATGACTGCATGTCAAGGTGACTCCGCGATGCTGGACGCGCTGGATGGCGCTGCTAGCGGGCAACTGGTCGTATTCTGTGGTAGCGGTGTCTCAAGCGTTGCGCCCTCGGTCGTTCCCTCGTGGTACCGCTTGAACGCGGCGGTGCTCGATGGTCTACGAGATCTCGCCTTGACGCACGTGTTGACTTCCGCCTCCAGTCGCGCCGCGGTGGGATCGTTGGTCGCCGAAGACGTTCCGATCGTCACATTCAGTCAGGTACTCTCTGACGCGTTCGCGGGCCGCTTTTGGCTAGACGTTCTGACTGTCCTGGACGGCGATGCCCCCAACGGCATTCACCGGGCGCTAGCCGCACTGCTCCGCGACGGTCGCTGTCACTCTATTGTGACGACCAACTTCGACACACTCATCGAGCAGGCTTGTGACCAGGTTGGACTCGCCCTGCCCGTCGTGGTTGCCCGCACTTCGAACGCAGTCGGCACCAATCCAGGAACGCCCGCCATCCACAAGATCCACGGCAGCGTGCGATATCCGCAGTCGATGGTCGACCTGCTGCTGGACAAAAGCCGCGGCCTGGACGCCGGCACCCGGGAACGCCTCGCCGCTGCCTGCCGCGACCGGCACCTGCTGGTGCTGGGCTTTTCCGGTGACGATTTCGCGTTGAACTCCGACTACCTCGGCCTCATCGCCAACTCTGCCTTGCCCGAGAAGGTCACCTGGATAGCGCGTCCCGGATCGGAGTTGACCGCAGGAGCGAGGGCGTTTCTTGACGCGCTTGCCGAACGGGGGGTCGCAGTCGCCATCGAGCGACGTCAACTGCAGGATCTTGCCGGAGTTACGTCCAACGATGGCGATGCACTGATGGACAGTAACCAGAAGCTCGCAGCTCACGTGCACGCCTGGCTAGGCCAACCGGGAATCTACCCGCCAGTAGCGGGGATCGTCCTTGCGGAGCTGCTACGCCTGCGTGGATCCCTCCAGGAGGCCGCAGGCGTGCGCGCGGCGGTCCGCCTAGCCTTGCCCAAATTCGAACAGAATGGTCCGCACCTGGTCCTGGCGCCAGCAGCCTGGGCATTACTGGGAAGGGAGGAACCCCGCGGCGACTTGGCGCTGGCGGACCTGAGGCGCGCCGAGCGGGCCATGGATCGATTCGATGACTTTGCGCGCTCGTTGAAGGTGCAGTTGTCCGGACCGTCAGTCGTGGAGCAAAGGCTCCTACGGGCAGCAATTCGCCAGAACGCCGCACTTGTCTACATGAGAGCGGGGAATGTGACGGATGCTGAGCGGTTTACCGCCAGTGCCGAGGAGATCCTCGCAACAGTGCCAGGGCCGGAGGCCTTCCGCAGGATCGCCGGACTGCGCTACCAGCAGGCACTGCACGCGCTGACTCGCAACGAACTCAGCCGCGCGATGATCCAACTGGAGACCAGTGTCGCGTACGCCGTGTATTGCGGTGACATTCACCAGGAGGCCGGAAGTACGCTCATGTTGGCGGCATGTCTGCGCGTATCCGGCGAAGAACAACTGGCTGCCGCGCTTGACGGACAAGCAACTAAACTGGGCCTGATGTCCAACGACGCGGGCTTGCGTGTAAGGGCAGAAAGACTCACTCAAGCCGGAAGTTCGATCCTGGCGTCGGGAATGCTCGATAGCGTGGTCGCCGCCATCGAGCCCGACCCCCTGCTCGATAAGCTTATGGACGCTCGTGCAACAGGAGATCCACATCAAGTGGCGGCTGCAGTGCTGGCCGTCGTCGTCCGAGATATTCAACGCTACGGAGGCGAACGGCTCGGGCAGATGCTGCTCGGCCTTGAGTTGGCTAGTACACCATCGGCCGCATCGCTTTACCAGCAGACAGTGCTGGCGTTATGCGCCATGGATCTGTCCAGTTTGACGGAGCGACCGCGCTTCCTGCTCGAGATCACCAGGGAAGGACTGAACCTGCCCGACTCTATCGAGACGGCGCCGACTGTCCTAGTTGATCAACGCCGGATCATCGAACATCCCTTCCCCTGTCTGCCGTACGTGTTCGCACCGTCCGGATATGACAAAGGTATCCAGGTCACCTGGAGTGCGTAGATGCTTGAAATTACTCGAGTTGCGAGCTAGCTTCTAATCTTTCTGCTCTGAGGAATCGGAGGTCCGACAGTGCCGATATTCATCAGCTACTCTCATGCCGACAAGGACTTCGTAGACAAATTAGCCATTCAGCTTGTTCAAAATAGTGTTAGCGTCTGGCTTGATCGATGGGAAATTCGAGTAGGCGATTCGCTGATTTCTAAGGTTCAGGAAGCGATCAAGGGTGCGAGTGCACTTCTGGTAATCTTATCCAGGACGTCCGTCAACTCGGCCTGGGTGCAAAAGGAGCTGAACAGCGGTCTTATTCGCGAACTGGATGAGCGTCGAGTTGTTGTTCTACCTATCCTAATCGAAGACTGTCAGATCCCCTTATTTCTCCGCGAGAAGATGTACGCTGACTTTAGGGAGAACTTTGATGACGGCCTCAAGTCTGTTCTCGAGGCTGTCGCCGGCATCTCAAATGCCCACACTGGTCGAGTCGATGATCCTCAATATCACTCGGATTGGGCTTTTACTTGGGGTGTTGACAAAGAGGGGCGCGCTGGCTTTTTTATTGCGATCGTCGAACAGGCGGAAGGGCAGCCATATACGGTTCTCGCCAACGTTGAAATATTCGCGGACAAGGACTCTTCTCTTGCCTATGTTGAAATGGTAAAAAGTGGGCGAAGAAGCGGAGCTCACAGGAATATTCTTCAGATCACTACTGATAAGTTGAATGCAATGAAAGGCGATGTTGTCCGCCTCGTGGATCAATTTCAGCAGATATTTCAGTACGATTTTCTGGATGAGACTGGGGGATACACCGTAAGGATTTCCGTGCAACGGCTGGGTATGGACACTGGACGCGATGTGATATACCGATTAGGTGATCAGTTGCGACAAATACTTGGACACATGAACGATGTCTCAATAAATGGAATTACCCCTGACTGACTTGGCTCTAAAGGCGCAGTTCCGCCTCGTCGCGTTCAAATACCGCTATCGCGCCTTCTGGATGCGGAACACACGCCGCGGAGTCGACGCAACTGGGCATTTGGGGCGTGTCGGTGGTCGACGGTCCTCTGAGTCGATGCCGCAGTCGGGTACTCTGATCGACTGTTCGGACGAACAGGTTGCGCCTGGAAGGGATGGGGATGACGCGTCTGATCGCCAGCCGCTACGCCGAGATCGCAAACACCCGTCGAGTTGGCGGTCAAGCGGAGGTCTTTCAGGCGGCCGATCTCCATCAGGGTGGTCGGCTTGTGGCCGTCAAGGTGGTGCCGGCTACGTCCGACGAGATCTATCGCATCTACTTTGAGCGGGAGACCGCCGCGCACCACAAACTGGATCACCCGAACATCATCTCGCTGCTGGACAGCGGCACCGACCACGACTCAGGCCTGTACTACGTCGTTCTCAGCTGGGTGCCGGTGTCTCTCAAAGATTGGCTGACGACCATTACCGAACCTCCGGGGTGGGATGACGTCGCTGAGGTGATCGCGCTGCCTCTGGCATCAGCCCTGGCGCACTCCCATTCGATGGCGGTTCTCCATCGTGACATCAAGCCCGGCAATGTGCTCTGGGACGGCACGAAGCCGCTGCTTGCCGACTTCGCGCTCAGTAAGATCAAGGATCAGCTCGCGGGTGCGACCGACGCGACGGTCGCGGGGATGGCCAGCGCGCCCTGGGCGCCGCCCGACATGGCCTCGCGCGGCTCAACCAGATTCGACGTCTACAGTCTCGCCGCGACCCTCTTGCAATGCGTCACCGGTTGGGCACTGCAGGACTATCCGGACATCGCGCGGGCGCTGGACGAGGCGAACCTGCCGCCTGCTGTCCTGTCCCTGCTGCGGCGCGCCCTTGATCCAGACTCGGCCAACCGGCCGGCGGATGGGCAGGTGTTTCACCTCGAGTTGCAGGCTATTCACGCGGCTCGCAGCAGCAACTGGCACGACGAGAGGACCCTGTCGTTCGAGCTCTCCGGTACGGCACGTCGGTCGCTGGAGGAGGCGGGTGATGGCAGGTCGGCCGAAGCGGTCATCGCGGCACGGCTGGGATCGGCAACTCATGTAGTGCCTCGCTTGAAGAAGACCGGTGGAGGGCGCGCGACGCTAACCGCCGACGAGTTCCGTCTCGTTGGAGACCAAGTCGAGCTCGTTCTCATATTTAAGAGCGACAGTCGATTGCTATGCACCCGCGCCGAGCTCAAGGACTTCGAAGAGCTGGAGAGGTGGCGTCAGGACGAAGACGCCGTCACGTTGGATGGGCAGGACTTCGTTTGGTCGGCGCAGCGACCGACCAATCCGCAGAAGTCCGCTGAGGCGGCCGTGGAACTCCACACCATGCTCCAGAAAGCGGTTCAAGACTCAGGCGACCGCTTCAGCGACCGCTTCAAGCAGGCGCGGCTCACCAACTGGTCTCGGCTGATCGAGGCGAAGGAACAGTTGGAGAAGAGGCTGGAAGAACCTGTCGCTTACACTCTCATCAGCCGCTCCGGCACCCACTTCGCTCTGGACACGACGGTCCCGCTTACCAGCGCCTTCCTGGACCAGCAGCGCATGGCACGGCCAGTAGACGACGAGTCCCCCGGTCGTGGCGTCGCGGTGACAATCATCGACGTCGACACCACCGACGTGACGGTCCAGGCAACCGGGCCTGGGGTCAACCTGCCGGCCAGCGGAGTGCTAGTTCGCGACCGGACCCCGTCGCAGGCTGCGATCCGCCGCCAGAAGAGTGCGCTCGCTGCTCTGCGAGACGGTAGCGCAGCCCGACCACATCTTCGCGAACTGGTGTTGGACCCGTCAGTGGCCCACGCGCCGGAACCCGTGGCGTTCGAGCCGCTCCGGCCGGACTTCGACGACGATAAGAAGATTGCCGTAGCAAAGGCACTCGGGTCGCAAGACCTCTTCCTGGTACAGGGTCCGCCCGGCACGGGCAAGACATCGTTCATCTGCGAACTCGTCCACCAGTACCTCGCTGCTCGGCCCGGTGACAAGGTGCTACTCGTCAGCCAGATGCACGTCGCGATCGACAACGCCGTCACCCGTCTGTACCGCTCCGGGGTCACGTCCGTGGTCCGCCTGTCGAGCCGCGACGACAATGTCGATCCGGAAGCCAGCCATCTTCTCTTGTCCAACAAACTGGCCGCGTGGGCTGACGAGATACGAGTCCGTGCCCGGGCCGGCCTCACGACCTTGGCCGACCGTGAGGGGGTACGTATCGATCAACTTTCCTTGGCGCTGCAAGCTGAGGAAGCCCTGGCAACGCTGCGCAAAAGGAACGAGACTGCCGGACTCCTGGGCCCGCTTGACTCCGCAGACCGCCTCGACAACGAGGAACTGTCCGAGGACCGCGCCGAGTTGCTGACCGACTATCTGCGAGCAGTCGATCGAGCCGACACCGCCGCGAACGAGTTGCGTACCGCTGCCGCAGACCTTGACGTCGCCCTGCCGGGCAACCTTGGGGAAGGCGACCTGGAACAGCTCGTGGCGAGCCTCCTGGATGGGCACGGTGCCGACCACCGTCTCCGAGAGCTAGTCCGGACCCAGGGTGACTGGTTGGCGAGCCTGAACGACCCGCGGGCCGCCGAGCCGATGTTCTTGCCGACGCAAAGCGTGGTCGCCGGTACGTGTATGGGATTCCTCGCCAATCCACACATCCAGAACATGCAGTTCGATCTCTGCATTATTGATGAGGCGTCCCGCGCGACCGCACCCGAACTGCTGGTGCCGATGACACGGGCCAAGCGATGGGTGATGGTAGGAGACACCAAGCAACTGCCGCCGATGGTGGAGGAGGTCTTTGAGCACCGGGACCTCGTCGACAGTTTCGATCTCGACAAGATGTTCCTAAGCTCGTCGCTGTTCGACATCCTGCTTGGGGAGGCACCCGAGTCCTGTATGACCAGTCTCGTCACTCAGCACCGCATGGCCAAGCCGATCGGCGAACTAATTTCGCACGTCTTCTATGAAGGCACACTTGTCCACGAGCCGGAGCCGGTCTTCGACCCTGACACTGTGGCCGACAGTGACCGCGTGGTGTGGTTCTCCACCAGCCGTCGTACCAATCGCCGTCAGGAGGGCAGTGCCAGCTTGTCGAACAAGCTTGAGGCCGAAAAAGTCGCCGAACTGGTCGAACGCTTGGACGCAGAGGCGGAGGCCGGCAAGTACGTCCGAGGTGATGGCGGAAAGCTCGAGGTGCTGGTACTCAGTGGATATCGGCGCCAATGCACCGAGATCGAACGGGCGATCAGACGCCTCAAGCTACGATGTGTCACTGTCCAGGTTAAAACTGTGGACGCCGTCCAAGGCCGCGAGGCCGACGTCGTCATCTTTTCGGTCACCCGCAGCAACCTCTCGGGCGAACTGGGTTTCCTCGCCGACCGATACCAGGGACGCGTCAACGTCGCTCTGTCCCGGGCACGGGAACTCCTCTGGATCGTCGGCGACTCAGAATTCTGCAGCAGCCGGGAAGGGCCCCTCAAGAGGGTGCTCTCCCACATCACCTCGACCGCCGGTGGAAGGGTGCAGTATCTGTGAGTCGCGATATCTTCGCTGATGCCGCGCGTCGCCACGCTCACGCGCTTCCTGGACACACCCTGATGGCAGCTGAGCCGTGTGCCCTTCCTGCTTCCGCGCTGACGGTCGATGTACTCGTGGAGCAGTCTGAAGAGCTCGAAGCCGCACAAAAGTACACACTTCGCGCTCTGCTCAACGGCATCGACACCGTCGACGACTTGCAACTGTTCCTCGGTCTGAGTGAAGGTGACGCCGGGCGAGCCGTCGCAGGTCTGCTCCTTGCCGAGTACATCACGTACCAGCCGCCCGCCGAGGGTGGTCTCCGACGCCTGAAGCTTCTGCCCGCGGGGCTAGAGGCCGCTCGCGACGCTCAATTGCGTCGTCCGATGTCCACCACTATCCAGGTGGTTTACGACCGTCTCGCCAAGTCCGTTACTGATTGGCGGCGCAACTCCTTGCGACGCTCAAGCCAGGCGAAGTCTGATCTCGGCCGTCTTCTGATGCCGCCTGCGAGCAGCATGCCGGTGCGAACCACCGATCTCAGCATCTCCGCTCTCAGCGGCACCCTGGACTCGCACACCCGAGACGGGGTAAGGATCCTCGGCATCAGTGGAGTTACCGAGAACCGGAACTTCTACCGTGACGCGATCCTCTTGGTGTTCAAGGACGACGAGTCAAACACGCTGCGCCTCGGCATCGATGTCGACGGTGTCTGGAGTGAGCCGCACGCGGCAGCATTGGAAGCCATCGGTGCCGTCGAGCGCCTGCGCCTGGCGGCTGAGCCCGTGGAGCAGCCATATGAACCCGCCCCTGCTCCTGGCGTTCGTTTGAGCAAGGATGACGTCGTTGCGCTCCAGATCTCTTCAGAGCAAGCTGCCAGCGAGGGCGATAACGGTGCCCTCGATCGGGCCGCGGTCCGTTGGCTAGGCGTCTACGAGCATCCGCAATGGCTCGCCGATGCTACGGCGAACTCGCGAAACCGTCTTCTTATCAGCAGCCCGCAGATCCGATCAACCGTCGCGGACGATCGTTGGATCCGCAGGATCGAAAGCCTGTCCCGAACCGTAGACGTGACGATTATCTGGGGCCACGACGACAACAGCGGGACCGACCGAGACGCTCTCGACGCTCTGCACGCGGCCGCCCGCCGCGCCAACCGCCTCGGCGTCATAAGGGTCGACAACACCCAGGCAAAGGTGCTAGTTAGCGACTCCTGCTACATCACTACCAGCTTCAACTGGTTGTCGTTTCGTGGTGAGCCGTCACGCAGATACCGCCAAGACGACGGCGACCTCGTGCAAGACCAGTCATCCGCTGACCGCGCCTACGACAAGTACCTAGCCGAAGCATGCGCGCTCGCAATTGAAGTGGTTGGCACTCTGCCCGCCAAGTACCGTGACCTCGTTGGCGCTGGGACCGCCTGGACGGACCAGGGACCCTCGACGCCGAGCCCCGTCGCCCCGCGAGAAAGTCGGCCGCCAGCGGCGCCATCACAAGCGGAACGGCGCAGAACAGCGCTGGATAACCTCGCTGCGGGTCAAACTGTCTCGGGTCCAGTAAAGACACTGACTGCCTTCGGTGCCTTCGTCAGCCTGGGGGAGGTCGACGGACTGATCCACATCTCGCAGCTGGCCGCTCACCGAGTCGGACACCCGTCCGAGGTCGTCAGCGTCGGCGAAACGGTCACTGTGTTGGTGCTGGACGTCGACACCGTGCGACAGCGTGTATCTCTCTCTTTGAAGGCGATCATATCGACCGAGTCCGCGTCGAGCCGTCCTGAATCTGGGCCACAAGTCCCACATCGGGGGACGCGTCGTCCAAAGTAAAACTAAACTCCTGCGGTGCGCCTCGCTGCGGCAGCTGATCCGACGATTTGTCGCCCCGGGTCGTCGCCTCGTCGGTTCGGCTCGAAGGCACCAAGTTGGATTGTTCAGGGAAAGCCGGCCGAATGAGTGGCGACATCCGCCGCGGACTGCGCAATGCGTACTGTCGGCGGCGGATGTCTGGTTATCGTTCCCTAGTGATAACTATTTCTTGGCGACGGCAACCTTTTTGCGCGGCATACGCTTGCGGGATGGCGCGGAAGGTTGTTGCTGTGCGCGTTCGTAGGCAGCGATGACCTCGGACGAGAGTCGTCCCCGATCGGCGATCTCGTAGCCGTTCTCGCTCGCCCATGTACGGATGGCTCGGTTGCGTTCGCGGTCGACGGTGTTGCTTGGGGTTGCCGGGCTCGTGGCGACGCGAACCTTGCGGCCGCCTGTCTTTCGCGCCGCTGCGATGTAGTGGTCGAGTTCGGTGCGTAGTGCAGCCGCGTTCTCGTCGGAGAGATCGATCTCGTAGCTGACGCCGTCGAGACTGAACGGGACGGTGTGTGTGGCCGGGCTGCCGTCGATGTCGTCCAGTATTTCAACGAGGACCTTCTGGGCCATCGGAACTCCTTTAGGTAACTATCATTGAACTGGTTCGTATCACAGACACTATCATGGCCCGATTAGAATTAGCGTTGTGGTTGATCGCAGGTAGCCTCATCGAGGAATGGTTTCGGCGAAGTTTCTCAAGCGCACGCGCGCCAGCTTATTTCTTCGGTCGAGGCCTTGGAGTCTGCTACTGCCTTGTCCCATCGGCCCTGCAAGCCATCGAGTAGGCGTTGCTCGACCGCAGCAGCGACATGGGAATAGGTCTCCTGAACTTTGTCCTGGAGAACGTGGCCGAGGCGGAGGGCTTGGGCGATCTCAGGGATACCGTCGTCGATCATCCAGGTCTTGTGGCTGTGTCGGAGGCCGTGAAAGGTGAGGCCGGGCTTGGCCGGCTGGAGGCGGATCGCCGGGTTGGCGATGTGGAGGTTGCCGTCGGCGGCGGGGCGGAAGGCTCGGCGGGAGAAGTTGCTGCGGCGGTGCCATTCAAGGTTGGGGGTGACGAAGACTTGGCGGTGGTTGTGGGTTGTGAGGTGCCAGCGCAGAAGCCGGACGAGGCACGGGGGTAGGCTGATGGTGCGTTCGGACTCGTCGGTTTTGAGGTGGCCGAGGTAGAGCGGGCCGCTGCAGGGTTCGTGGAGGGCGCCGACGTCGGGGTCGAGGTAGATGTTGCCGGTGTCGTCGTCGTAGAGGTGGACGTTGCCGCGATCGAGGCCGGTGAGTTCTCCCCAGCGGGCTCCGGTCCACCCGCCGGTGACGACGAGAACCGCTCCGCACGGTCCGTACTTGAGGGCGACCTGGTCGGCGACGTGGAGGACCTCGGCTGGTTCGCCCCAGATTTTGCGTGGGGTGCGCTGGGCACGGCGGCGTCGTCCGCGGCGGCGTGCGACGAGGGGATTGGCGGCGATCAGCTTCTCGGGCACGGCGTCGGTGAGCAGCAGCGAGAAGCATTTGATGATGCTGTCGACCGTGGTTTTCGCCAGGCTGGAGGCGCGGAGTTTCTTCTCCCAGGTGCGGATGCCGAGGTTGGTGAGTTCGGCGAAGGCGGTGTTGCCCCAGCGGGGGAGGATGTGGACTTTGAGGAAGCTGCGGTAGTTCTCTTCGGTGCGTTGGTCGATGTCGAGGGAGTCGAGCCAGGCGGGTGCGAATTCGGCGATGGTGGTGCGGCCGTCTTCGGGGTCGATCCAGGTTCCGGTGCGTTGTTCGTGGAGCATCGTGCTGATGTGGTCTTCGGCGGCGTCGGGGGTGGGGAAGCCGGAGATGGCGCCTTTGGTGCCGTCGGTGCGGCGGTAGCGGACTCGCCAGGTGTCGTCGCCGGCGGGTTCGGTCCAGGGCACGGTGAACTCCTGCGCTGTGGTGAGGGGGTCGCGTGGTGGTGCGTGTCCAGGACCGCTCCATAGGCGACAGAGAGGAAGCTGATTCGGCGAAGAACCTCGTTGTGTGACCGGATCGGGGTGCTAGCGCCGAGAACGACGACGGTGCCCTGGTCGGGTGCTCTGGTCGCGGTTACTCGGTCCGCGGCGGCCGGCGGCGACGATGGCGCGGAGGTCGTCTTCGGTGAAGCGCAGGTGCTTGCCGACGAAAGTGCAGGGGATGAGGCGCTGGCCGGCTTTGCGCCGGAGCCACGACTCGCCGATGGTCAACCGCCCGGCTGCAGCTGCCGGCGTGTACAACAGCGGCGCGGGCTTTGCTGGCGGTGCCGCTTCGTCGTCGGGAGTCGCATTTGGCTGGTGAGGGCCGTCGAAGGTCGAGCCCTTTGAGAGGCTGTGCTGATCTGTGCGCATGACGACTCCGCTGGGAGCGAGGTGGTGTTGTCCCTCCTAACTCCGGCCGGTTGCGCTAAGGGAGACAGAACGACTCACAACTGCCACGAGTGCGGGCTAGAGCACATCAGAGTTCAGGGAAGCAGACTTCCTGCATCCAGTCGTCGATGAACCATCGACAGTGTGGTCATGACCTCGAGTAGCTCGTCGTCGGTGACAGTGCGGTGAAGCCGCGGATCGTGAGCAACTGGGTTTCGGAACATGCTCGATAGGCCCTTGATGAGGTTTGCCAAGCCGGTCTGCTCGTCCTTCTCGGTCTGGGTCGCCAAGCTGTTGATCGCTAGCCGGGGTGTGCCAGTCCTGCCGAGGGCAAGTGCAGCGTCGACCAGGCTTGCGCCGTCGCCGCTGAGGCCGGTGAGGGCTCGTATCTTGTCGAAGACGCTCTTGGTGGCTTCAAGCATGGCGTGGAAGCTGTTCTTCATCAGGAGTTCAGTGGTGCAGTAGAGCAGCACGTCCGGGTGCGTGCCGCGCCGTCGAAGTTCGCTTCGCAGGTTGTTGGCGTGCTGGGCGGCTTGGCTCAGCGTGGTTGCCTTCGGCCCGCGGGCGATCTTGCCCTCATCGTTGACTCGAAGTCCTTCGTAGACGAGCACCTCGTTCAGAGCGTCTTGGCGAAGCGTTCGTAAGCCGGGATTGTCTCGGTACCGTACGGGCGCCATCGCCTTGGTGATAAACGCGATTATGCAGTTCGAGGCACCGTCTCGATCTTGCCGGTTCTGTAGAGCGACGCGGAGCCGGTGCCGCTTGGTATGCCCGTCGAGCGGGTCGGGAATACGCAACTCGGCGAGCAAGCTGCCGATCTGGGGACCGGACAGTCCTGTCCGAGTCTCACCAAGTACATCAGCGACGCCTTCAATGACTTGACTGTCCCAAGGGCTGTGGTGTTGCGGCACGGGTCGTCCTTCCTGCCCGGGTTCGTCAGCTGGCGTGCGTCGGCTTCAGACTGAGTAGCGGTCCGCGAGTCGGTCGAAGAAGGTGGTTAGACGTTGCTGGTTCGTCTGTGTGTCGGTGAGTTCGTCGCCGCCGAAGCGGTAGACCTCGTATCCGCGAAGTCGCAGCTCGCGATCTTCCGCCACCATCTCGGCATAACGACGTGGGTCTGCTCGCCGGGTGGATGGGTTGGCGTAGTGCTGGACTCCGTCGCATTCGATCACAACTCGGATGCCTTGGGGAAACAGCAGCAGGAAGTCCATGCGCTGACGTGGAAGTGGTACGGCGACACCTGTGGAGCGGTGGTGGGCACGGGTGTACGGGTCATAGTGCAGGTAGACCTGCGGGATCAGCGCCGGGATCGCAGCTCCCAGGCGACTGTAGCGTTCCGCGTAGGTGCGGAGGACTCGCGACTCTGCTTCGTTGTCGCCGAGCGATCGTTGCAGCCTCCGGTACAGGTTGAGTGATACCTCGCGTTCAGAGGTGTCCGACATGTGCGTGAGGGCAGCCCACCAGCTGGTCAGCTCGGCCCAGGTGAGCCCGTTCGCCCGCAGCGGTCGATCGTAAGTCAGGCAGTTCTCCCCGTTCTTGACCACGAGGACGTCGTTGTTCAGGGCGTCGCTGAGAACGATCTCCGGTTTTGGGCCGATGGCGGCAAAGATCAGGTTCTTGACGGGGCCGGGCACGCCTGTGCCGATTCGGTGCGCGGCGAAGACTGGTGCTCCGCTGATGGCGTCGACCTCGACAAGCTCGTACCCGTCGTGGACCAGTGTCTCGTTTACGAAGGTCCGTAGTTTTTGGACCTCGTCGGAGTCCAGGCGCACGTCGGGGTGCAGCATCTCGGCGAGGAACCGGAGGAGTGAGGCATCGTCGTCCTTCAGGCCGAATCGCGAGTCATGGAAGATCCAGTCGTCGTCCCAGTCTTCGGGGTTGTTGTAGCGGTGCTGGATGATGTCGCCCTTGGCCGTGGGGAAGCGATCATCGTGGGTAGGCAGGGCGTTGAGGTCGTAGAGGCGCTCGAGGAAATCGATCTCGTCGAGGAGGCCGTGCCAGGCAGTGGTCCGCAAGCCGTTGACGAGCCGGCGGCGGGTGACTTCGGTGATGCGGTTTTCAGCAGCGATAGTGCACCTCGCAGGCGAACCACGAGCTCGAGCTCACTTCCTGCCTCCTCAGAGCGAACTTCGGTCGACTTCTCCATAAGAGTAGGGAAGGGGACCGACAGTTCTCGCCGGCTGCTTCAGGTCGGCGAGAGGCGGGGACGGTAGCCCGGACGGAGCATGGTCGGCGCGGGTCCAAGAGCGCCTTTCAGATTCACCTGTCCGGGGGACGCTGCTGGGGCACTTTTCGTGACCCCATTTCGCCACCATCGTCGCGGTGCCCCAGTTTTGCCCCAGCTACCGGTCGGTAGCTGAACTTCTTCTTGACGAAACTCAAGATCCGGCACCACGAAAAAACCGCCCTACCTGGACCTTTAGGTCCGGTGGGCGGTGTTTCGTCACTGTGGAGCTAAGGGGACTCGAACCCCTGACCCCCTCACTGCCAGTGAGGTGCGCTACCAGCTGCGCCATAGCCCCGAGGCGAAGGTGAACTCCGCATCTCGTATGGCCATACGCTACACGACCCCGAACAGCCCTCGCGAAGGGGGTGCCTCAGGGTCACCACAACCGGACCCAAAGCTCTGACCTGCGTTTTTACACCTTATTTTTAGTCGTGTATTGACTCTGGGTGTGGCCGCCGTTACATTTTCGGCGGTTGTGACGCCGAGGTCCCCGCCCGTTACGCCGCGTCTACCCCTAGACCGGGCACGCCTCTGCCGTTTCCTGCTCTATGGACGCCGCGAACTGCGGCAGAGGAGGTTTCGATGAAGACGAGACGGCGGGTGATGGTGCTGCTCTCTGCGGCATCCGCCCTGGTCGCGGGCATGTTGACCACCAGTCAGGCGCAAGCCGCGGTCACCCCGGACGGCTGGTACACCGTGACCGCCGCCCACAGCGGGAAGTGCGTTGACGCCCGGGCCGCCGGGACCGCCAACGGCACCGTTGTGCAGCAGTACTCCTGCAACCAGTCGGCGTCGCAGGAGTGGCAGTTCTCCTCGACCGGCGACGGCTACTTCCGGGTGAACACCCGCAACAACGCCGCCGCGGCTTGGGACGTCAGCAACGTCTCCACCGCCGATGGCGGCCTCATCCAGCTGTGGACCTACTCGAACGGTGCCAACCAGCAGTGGCAGGCCGTCGACGAGGGCAACGGCCGCTACCACTTCGTCAGCCGAAACAGCGGGAAGTGCCTCGACGTCCCCAGCGCCTCCGTCGCCGACTCCGTCCAGCTTCAGCAGTACTCCTGCAACGGCACCACCGCCCAATCCTTCACCCTGAACCCTGTGAACACGACGCAGCCCGGCCAGCCGGACCTCGGCCCGAACGTGGTGATCTTCGACCCCTCGATGCCGAGCTCGACGATCCAGAGCCGGCTCAACAGCATCTTCAGCCAGCAGGAACGCAACCAGTTCGGCGGCCAGCGCTACGCCGTGATGTTCAAGCCGGGCACGTACTCCAACGACGTGAACGTCGGCTTCTACACGCAGGTGCTGGGCCTCGGCCTGAGCCCCGACGCCGTGACGATCAACGGCGCCGTGCACGTCGAGGCCGACTGGTTCCCGCCGCAGAACGCGACGCAGAACTTCTGGCGCGGCGCCGAGAACCTGTCCGTGAACCCGACCGGCGGCACCGACCGCTGGGCCGTCAGCCAGGCCGCGCCGTACCGCCGCATGCACGTCCGCGGCAACCTGCAGCTCGACGACGGCGGCTGGGCCAGCGGCGGCTGGATCTCCGACACGAAGGTCGACGGCCAGGTCCGCTCCGGCTCGCAGCAGCAGTGGATCTCCCGCAACTCGCAGTTCGGCAGCTGGTCCGGCTCGAACTGGAACATGGTCTTCGCGGGCGTCCAGGGCGCCCCGGCGAACACCTTCCCGGCCCCGCCCTACACCACGGTCGGCAGCACGCCGGTCGTGCGTGAGAAGCCGTTCCTCTACATCGACAACGCCGGCAACTACCAGGTGTTCGTCCCGGGCGTGAAGACCAACGCGTCCGGCACGAGCTGGGCGAACGGCACCGCGCCCGGCAGCTCGCTGCCGATCGACCAGTTCTACATCGCCAAGCCCGGCGCGACCGCCGCGGACATGAACGCCGCGCTGGCCGCCGGGAAGAACCTGCTGGTCACGCCGGGTGTCTACCACCTGAACCAGGCGCTGCACGTCACCCGGCCGGACACCGTCGTGCTCGGGCTCGGCATCGCCACGATGGTGCCGGACGGCGGCGTCACCGCGATGAACGTCGACGACGTCGACGGCGTCAAGGTCGCCGGCCTGCTGATCGACGCCGGCACGACCAACTCGAACACGCTCATGCAGGTCGGCCAGGCCGGCTCGACCGCCGACCACTCAGCGGACCCGACTTCGCTGCACGACGTGTTCTTCCGGATCGGCGGCCCGGCCGTCGGCAAGGCGACGAACAGCCTGGTGGTGAACAGCAGCAACGTGATCGGCGACCACATGTGGATCTGGCGCGCCGACCACGCCGACAACAACAACTACGTCGGCTGGAACACCAACACCGCGGACACCGGGCTCACCGTCAACGGCAACAACGTGACGATGTACGGCCTGTTCGTCGAGCACTACCAGAAGACGCAGGTCGTCTGGAACGGCAACGGCGGCCGGACGTACTTCTTCCAGAACGAGATGCCGTACGACGTGCCGAACCAGGCGGGCTGGATGAACGGGTCCACCAAGGGCTACTCCGCCTACAAGGTGGGCGCGAACGTCACCAGCCACGAGGCGTGGGGGCTGGGCAGCTACTGCTACTTCAGCACCAACCCCTCGGTCGCCAGCGCCCACGCCTTCGAGGCGCCGAACACCCCGGGCGTGAAGTTCCACGACATGGTGACCGTGTCGCTCAACTATCAGGGCACGATCACGCACGTCATCAACAACACGGGTGACACGACCCCGACCGGCACCAAGCCGGTCAACCTGGTCAGCTACCCCTGAGCAACCGGCGTGCGCCGTGGTGGCGGCCGCGGCGCACGCCGGTCCTATGTGTCCGGCCACAGTGGACGATGTGGCCCGAACGGGTGGTGAACCGCGCCAACCAGGCGTTTTGCCGCGATACTGGGTGCCCCCACATCCGAGGAGCGGCTCATGGCCTCCTTCGCAGCGTTCACCGTCGTCGAACCCCGCCAGGCGTGGCCGATCGCCGCCGTCCGCGGTGCGTTCGCTGTGCTCTTCGGGCTCTTCGCGCTGATCTGGCCGGGCGCCACGGTGCTCGTCCTGGCCATCCTCTACGGCGTGTACGCGATCGTCGACGGCATCGGCGGCGTGATGCAGGCCTTCCGCCCGGGCGACCCCGCCCACCGCGCCGCCTACGGGATCCTCGGCGCGCTCGGCATCGTCGCCGGGATCCTGGTCCTGGTCTGGCCCGGCCTCACGGTGCTGCTCCTCGCCCTGCTGGTCGGCCTGTGGGCGATCGTCACCGGCGTCGCGGAGATCGCCGCCGCCATCCGGTTGCGCAAGCAGATCCGGGGCGAGGCGTTCCTCATCGCGGCGGGCGCGCTTTCCGTGATCGCGGGCATCCTCGTCCTGATCAACCCGATCGCCGGCGCGTTCGGCATCGCGCTGCTCGTCGGGATCTACGCGCTGCTCTACGGGATCATGCTGCTGGTGCTGGCCTTCCGGCTGCGCAAACTGGGGGACACCACCCCGGCCGGGTGAGTAGCGTGCGGGGGTGTCGACCCGCGAACTGGTGGTGCTGGGCACCGCGAGCCAGGTGCCCACGCGTCACCGCAACCAGAACGGCTACTTGCTGAGGTGGGACGGCGAGGGCATCCTTTTCGACCCCGGCGAGGGCACCCAGCGCCAGATGCTGCGGGCCGGCGTCGCCGTCACGGACGTCACGCGCCTCTGCGTCACGCACTTCCACGGCGACCACAGCCTCGGGCTGTCCGGGGTGATCCAGCGGCTTTCGCTGGACAAGGTGCCGCACCCGGTCCACGCCCACTTCCCGGCGTCCGGCGCGCACTACTTCGAGCGGCTGCGGCACGCGACGTCGTTCTACGAGACCGCTGACCTGCGCGAACACCCGATCTCCGAGGACGGCGTGCTCGCCACCGGGAAGGCGACCCTCGAGGCCCGGAAGCTGAGCCACCCCGTCGAGGCGTTCGGCTACCGGCTGACCGAGCCGGACGGTCGCACGATGCTGCCCGAGCGGCTGTGCGAACACGGCATCAGCGGGCCGGACGTCGGCAGGCTGCAGCGAGAAGGCCGGCTCGGGAGCACCCGCCTGGAGGACGTCAGCACCCCGAGGCCCGGCCAGCGGTTCGCGTTCGTCATGGACACTCGGCTCTGCGACGCCGTGTACGCCCTCGCCGAACACGCCGACATGCTCGTGATCGAGTCGACCTTCCTCGCCGAAGACACCCAGCTCGCCCGTGACTTCGGGCACCTGACCGCGCAGCAGGCAGCTCGCGTCGCCGCCGAATCCGGCGTCCGGCAGCTCGTGCTGACCCACTTTTCCCAGCGCTACCCCGATCCGGCGCGGTTCTTGGAGGAGGCGCGGGCCGAGTTCGACGGCGAGATCGTGGTGGCCGAGGACCTGGAGCGGGTCCAGGTCCCGAAACGCCGGTCCTCCCCAGCGGACCACCCGGCGCCGTAGGCTGCATCTCGTGAGCCAGCCGATCCTGATGACCGTCGACGACGATCCCGCCGTGTCCCGCTCGGTCGCCCGTGACCTGCGGCGCCGCTACGGCAAGGACTACCGCGTCATCCGCGCCGACTCCGGTGCCGACGCCCTCGACGCGCTGCGTGAGATCAAGCTGCGCGGCGACGCCGTGGCGGCGATCCTCGCCGACTACCGGATGCCGCAGATGGACGGGATCGCCTTCCTCGAGAAGGCGATGGACCTGTTCCCGCACGCCCGCCGCGCCCTGCTGACCGCCTACGCCGACACCGACGCCGCGATCCAGGCGATCAACGTCGTCGACGTCGACCACTACCTGCTCAAGCCGTGGGACCCGCCGGAGGAGAAGCTCTACCCGGTGATCGACGCGCTGGTCGAGACCTGGAAGGCCGTCGGCGACAAGCCGGTGGAAGAGGTCAAGCTCCTCGGCCACCGGTACTCGTCGCCGTCGTTCCACATGCGCGACTTCCTCGCGCGCAACGCCGTCCCGTACCGCTGGTTCTCCGTCGAGGAGGACGAGGGCAAGCGCCTGCTCAAGGCCGCCGACGCCACCGAAGCCGACATCCCGGTGATCGTCACCCCGGACGGCACCGTGCTCAAGCAGCCCACCGGCGGGGAGATCGCGGACGCGGTCGGTTTGTCGACCCGGCCGGCGCAGGAGTTCTACGACCTCGTCGTGATCGGCGGCGGACCCGCGGGCCTCGGCGCCGCCGTGTACGGCGCGTCCGAGGGCCTGCGCACGGTGCTCGTCGAGAAGAAGGCCACCGGCGGCCAGGCCGGGACGAGCTCACGCATCGAGAACTACCTGGGCTTCCCCGACGGCGTCTCCGGCGCGCAGCTCACCGACCGGGCGCGGCGCCAGGCGCAGAAGTTCGGCGCCGAAGTGCTGACCGCGCGCGACGTCGTCGGCCTGGAGGCCCGCGGCTCCTCGCGGGTGATCACCTTCGGCGACGGCAGCGAGATCGCCGCGCACTCGGTGATCCTCGCCAGCGGCGTCACCTACCGGGCGCTGGACGCCGAAGGCATCGAAGAGCTGTCCGGCCGCGGCGTCTACTACGGCTCGGCGGCGACCGAGGCACCCGAGTGCAAGGGCGAGCACGTCTACATCGTCGGCGGCGCCAACTCCGCCGGGCAGGCGGCGGTGTTCTTCTCCCGGCACGCCAGCGACGTCACGATCCTGGTGCGCGGCGAGTCCCTGGAAGCGTCGATGTCGCACTACCTGATCGAGCAGATCGCCGGCATCGAGAACATCCACGTCCGCACGCGGACGACGGTCAAGCAGGCCCACGGCGACGAGCACCTCGAGCGGCTCACGCTGTGCGAGAACGGCGTCACCGAGACGGTCGAGAGCGGGCACCTGTTCATCTTCATCGGCGCCGCCCCGCGCACCGACTGGCTCGGCGACGACATCCACCGCGACGACCACGGCTTCGTGTGCACGGGCCCGGACCTGACGGCGAACGGGCAGCGCCCGCGGGGGTGGACGCTCGACCGTGATCCGCACTACCTCGAGTCGTCGATCCCGGGCGTGTTCGTGGCCGGTGACGTGCGGTCGCAGTCGGTCAAGCGGGTGGCGTCGGCGGTCGGCGAGGGCGCGATGGCCGTGACGCTGGTACACCGGTACCTGGAGGAACAATGAGCGCATTGCCGCGGGAAGAGCTTCGCGGCCTCTTCCTGTTCGAACACCTTTCCGAAGAGCAGCTGGACTGGATCGCCGCCAACGCCGTGCTCGAGGAGTACGAGGGCGACACCGTCGTCATCCGCGAAGGCGACGAAGCCACCTGCTTCTACGTCCTGCTGGGCGGCGCGATCCGGATGACGCGCATGGTCAGCGGCACCGAGGTCGAGACCAACCGCTCCGACCAGCGCGGCGTCTACTTCGGCGCGACGCAGTTCTTCGTGCACCAAGACACCGACCACCGCTACGGCGCTTCGGTGCGCGCGCTGTCCGACGTCACGTTCCTGGCGCTGCCGTCGCAGGAGTTCTCCGTCGAGTTCCGCAAGTGGTTTCCGATGGCGACGCACCTGCTGGAGGGCATGTACCTCGGTTGGCGCAACAGCGACACGGTGATCGGCTCCCGCCGCCGCCTGCTGGCGCTGGGCGAGCTGTCGGCCGGCCTGACGCACGAGCTGAACAACCCGGCCGCGGCCGCCGTCCGGGCGACGTCCGCGCTGCGCGAACGCGTCGCCGGGATGCGCCACAAGCTGGCGTTCCTGGCGAAGAAGACCATCGATCCCGAGCTGCTCTACCAGCTGATCGACGTCCAGGAAAAGCTCGTCAAGCAGGTCGCGCAGGCGCCGAAGCTGAGCGCGATGCAGCAGTCCGACCGCGAGGACCAGATCAGTGACTGGTTCGACGACCACGAGGTCGACGGCGGCTGGGACCTCGCCGACATCTACGTCCGCGCCGGGCTCACCACGACCGACCTGGACAACGTCCTGGAGCAGGTCGGCGACACCTTCATGGACGGCGCCGTCCGCTGGCTCGCCTACGCGCTCGAGACCGAGATGCTGATGGGCGAGATCGAGGACTCGACGACGCGCATCTCCGCGCTGGTCGGCAAGGCCAAGCAGTACTCGCAGATGGACCGGTCGCCGCACCAGTGGGTCGACGTCCACGACGGCCTCGACTCGACGCTCGTCATGCTCGCGGGCAAGATCGGCGACGGCGTCCGCGTGGTCAAGGAGTACGACCGGAGCCTGCCGAAGATCCCCGCGTACGCGGGCGAGCTCAACCAGGTCTGGACGAACATCATCGACAACGCGCTGGGCGCGATGGGCGGCGAAGGCACGCTGACGCTGCGCACGTGGGGCGTCAACGACCAGGTGCGCGTCGAGATCGGCGACACCGGCCCGGGCATCCCCGACGACATCAAGCCGAGGATCTTCGAGCCGTTCTTCACGACCAAGGCGGTCGGCGAGGGCACCGGGCTGGGCCTGGACATCTCGTGGAAGATCGTCGTCGAACGGCACCAGGGCGACCTGCGCGTCGAGTCCGAGCCAGGGAACACCCGGTTCGAGGTGTGCCTCCCGACCGAAGAGCAGGCCTCCCTCTGATGGCTTCCGTCCCGACGGTCACGACCGAGCTCGGGGCGCTGGTGGGGCTGGCGGGCGACGGCGTCCGCCGGTGGCGCGGGATCCCGTACGCCCGGCCGCCGGTCGGTGAGCTGCGGTGGAAGGCGCCGCGGCCACCCTCGCTCTCGGGTGGCGTGCACGTCGCGACCGAGTACGGGCCGCACGCGACGCAGTCGCCGGACCCGATGAACCCGTCCGCCGTCTGCGACGAGGACTGCCTGTACCTCAACGTGTGCACCCCGGAAGGCCCGGCTCCCGATGGCGGGTGGCCGGTGCTGTTCTGGCTGCACGGCGGTGGCTACCGCGTCGGTCACGGCGAGCAGCTGGGTGACGGCGAGGAGTTCGCGCGCGCCGGGATCGTCGTCGTCACGATCAACTACCGCCTCGGTTCGCTCGGCTTCCTGCACCTCGCCGGGATCTTCGGGGACGCCGAGGCGGACGCCGGGGTGTGCGGGTTCCTCGACCAGGTCGAAGCGCTGAAATGGGTGCGCCGCAACGTCTCCGCGTTCGGCGGCGACCCCGCCCGGATCACCGTCTACGGGGTCTCGGCGGGCGCGAAGAGCGTCGGGAACCTGATGGGCAGCCCGCTCGGCACGGGGTTGTTCGCCCAGGCGATCAGCAGCAGCGGCGGCGCGGACCACGTCGCGACGCCGGAGGCCGGGACGGCGCTGGCGCGGCGGCTCCTGGACGAGGTCGGCTGCCACGACGTCGAAGCGCTGCGCGCGTTGCCGGCCAAGGAGTTCGTCGAGGCGCAGGAACGGATCCTCACCGGCTTCCAGGCGCTGTGGCTGTGGCGGCCGACGCTGCACCCCCGCGTGCTGCCGGAGGTTCCGATCGGGCCGATCCGGCGGGGGAGCGCGGCCGGGATCCCGCTGCTGGTCGGCTGCAACAGCAACGAAGGCAGCACGTACGCGCTGATGCTCGGTGACGACGTCGCGACCGCTCCCGCGAGCAGCGTCCTCGCCGAGATCCTCGGCGACGAAGGCGCTTCGCACCTTCTCGAGACGTACCTTCGCCGCGTGCCCGACCTGAAGTCCGCGAAGATCGCCGCGATGGGCGACGAACGCTATGGCATCCCGACGCAGCGCCTCGCCGACGCGCAGTCCGCCTACGCGGCCGTCTACCGCTACCGCATCGACATCGCCGCGCCCGGCGTGCCCGAACAGCTCGACGGCGGCCACGGCACCGAGACGACCATGGCGTGGAAGACCCCGCTGCCGCTCGCCACGCAGGGCTCCGCCGTCAACCCGAAGCGCGAGAGCGCGGCGTTGCTGATCCACCGCGCGTGGGTGCGGTTCGTCCGGGACGGCGTCGCGGACGCGGACGGCCCGGAATGGCCGCCCTACGGTCCCGAACTGCGTCCGGTGCTGGTTTTCCGGGAAGACACGGACCTGGTGCTCGACCCACGACCGGACGAGCGAAAGGCCTGGGGCGACGCGGAATGGGCGTCCGGGACCTGGTTCCCGGTGACCTGAGACCGATCCTTCATTCGCCGTTCACTTCCCACCGGCTCCCTCCCGCGTCAAATGGGCGAAGGCGGTTGAGGGGAGTGGCTCGTGAAACGCCGGGTGTCGATCGGACTGGCCGTGGTGCTGCTGCTCGCGGTCGTGGCGGTGATCGTCCGGGGTCGCGACTCCGGGCCGGAGCTTGCGACTGTGCGCGGCGTGATCGGTTCGGAGAAGCAGGCCTTCTTCACCGACCAGCGCGTCGTCGACGCCTTCGCCCGCCACGGGCTGAAGGTCGAGGTGGACACCGCCGGGTCGCGGCAGATCGCGACGACCGTCGGCCTCGGGAAGTACGCGTTCGCGTTCCCGTCGTCGTCGCCCGCCGCGCAGAAGATCCAGCGCGACCGCAAGGTGACCACGGTCTACACGCCGTTCCAGTCACCGATGGCGATCGCGACCTTCGAGCCGATCGTCAAGCTGCTTCAGGGCAACGGCGTCGTGCACAAGGGCGCCGGCGACTACGACGTCCTCGACATCGCGAAGTACCTCGACCTCGCGAAGGCGGGGACGCGCTGGGACCAGCTGCCCGGCAACACCGCCTACCCGGCGCGCAAGAACGTCCTGGTCACCACGACCGACCCGCGAGAGTCGAACTCCGCGGCGATGTACCTGGCGATCGTTTCCTTCGTGGCCAACGGGAACGCCGTCGTCAGCACGCCCGACCAGGAGGCGAAGGTGCTGCCGGCGGTGTCGAAGCTGTTCCTCGACCAGGGGTACACGCAGAACAGCACCGAAGGGCCGTTCGAGGACTACCTGTCGGCGGGCATGGGCAAGACGCCGCTGGCCTTGATCTACGAGTCGCAGTTCGTCGACCGGGTGGTGCGCGGCGACGGCTCGATCCGGCCGGACATGCGGATGCTCTACACCGCGCCGACGGTCTACTCGAAGCACACGCTCGTGCCGTTGACGGCGGACGGCGACCAGGTCGGGCAGCTGCTCGCCACCGACCCCGAGCTGGGCAAGCTCGCCGCGACGTTCGGGTTCCGCACCACCGACCCGAAGCTGTTCGCCGACGTCGCCGCTCGGGTCAAAGCGCCGGCCGACCTCGTGGACGCCGTCGAACCACCGTCGTTCGAGACGCTCGAGCGGCTGCTCGACGCCGTCGGCAAGCAGTACTGACATGGACGAACTCACGCCCGTCACGGCGGTTTCCCCCGAGCGCGCCGCCGGGCTCATCACACTCGGGGACGGCACGCGTGCCGAAGTGGCGGACCGCGCCGAAGTCTTCGCGTCCCGGCTGGAAGCGCTGGACGTCCGCTCGCCCGAGTTCACCGATGTCCTCGACGAGCTGCTGGCCGTCGGCGAAGCCGACATGCGGGCCGCGGCCGGCGTCGCCGGGGCGATGCTGGACCGCTCCCTGCGCGGCGCGGCTTCGCCTCAGGAGGGCGTCACCACGAGCCTCGCCGGGCTGCGCCGGACGGTCGCGGAGCTCGACCCGGCGAAACTGCCGCTGACCGGGCGGAAGCTGCTCGGGATGTTCCCGGTGGCGGGTGCCGCGAAGCGGGCACTCGACCGGTACCACGCGGCGAACGAGCCGGTGAACGCCCTCGTCGTCGACCTGCGCGGGCGCCAGGACCGGTTGCGGCGCGACAACTCCGCGATCAAGGGTGAGCGCGAGCGGCTGTGGAAGGTGCTGGGGAAGCTCGCCGAAGCGGCCGCGTTCGCCGAAGCCGTCGATGCCGCCATCGAGCGGCAGGCGTCCGTCTTCGACCTCACGGACCCGCTGCGGGCGCAGGCGCTGCGCGGTGACGTCCTGTACCCGATCCGGCAGCGGCACCAGGACCTGCTGACCCAGCTCGCGGTGAGCGCGCAGGGGTACCTCGCGCTGGACCTGGTGCGCCGCACCAACGACGAGCTCATCCGCGGTGTCGAGCGGGCGGTGTCGACCACCGTGTCCGCGCTGCGGGTCGCACTGCTCGTCTCGGCGGCTCTCGCGGGTCAGCGGGACGTCCTCGACGAGGTCGCGGCGTTGCAGGCGACCACCGACGGGCTGATCCGCGCCAACACCGAGCTGCTGGACCTGCAGTCCGCGGAGATCCGGAAGGCGAGCAGCGACCCGGCCGTCGCGACCGGGACGATCCGCGCGTCGTTCGACCGGATCTACGCCTCGCTCGACGCGATCGACGGGTTCCGCGCCGGCGCCGTCGCCGCGATGGCGGAGACCGTCGAGTCGCTGTCCGGTGAGATCCGCCGCGCCGAAGACCACCTGCGGCGCTCGCACGAGGGGGAAGCATGATCAGGAGAGTTCTCGCGCTGACGCTGGGCTTGGTGCTCTTGGCCGGCTGTTCCGAGCCTTCGTCCGCGCCGCTGGGCGAGCCTGAGCCGGGGACCTTGCGGATCCTCGCGGGCAGCGAGCTGGCGGACATGCAGCCGGTGCTCGACGAAGCCGCTCGCGCCACCGGGGTCACGGTCAAGTTCACCTTCACGGGGACCCTCGAAGGTGCCGAAGCCCTGGCGAACGGCAGCGTCGACGGGAAGTACGACGCCGTGTGGTTCTCGTCGAACCGCTATCCCGCAGGCATTCCCGAAGCGGCGAAGCGGCTCGGGAACCAGGTCAAGATCATGAGTTCGCCGGTGGTGCTGGGGCTGGCGTCCTCCGTGGTGCGGCGGCTCGGCTGGGCCGGGAAGCCGGTCAGCTGGGGCGAGATCGCCGCGCAGGCCGGGAAGAAGGCGTTCAGCTACGGGATGACGGACCCGTCGGCGTCGAACTCCGGGTTCTCGGCGCTGGTCGGGGTCGCGTCGGCGCTGGCGGGCGCGGGCAACGCCATCGACGCCCGGCAGATCGCTTCGGTGACTCCGCAGCTGACGCAGTTCTTCAGCGCCCAGGCGCTTTCGGCCGGGTCGTCGGGCTGGCTGTCGGACGCGTACACGCGGCGCGCGACCGGCCAGGACCCGGGACAGAAGGTCGACGGGCTGATCAACTACGAGTCCGTGCTGCTGTCGGCGAACGCGTCCGGGAAGCTGCCCGAGCCGCTGACGCTGGTTTACCCGAGCGACGGCGTCGTCACGGCCGACTACCCGCTCACCTTGCTGGCGGACGCCGGTTCCGACGCGCGTTCGGCGCACCAGCGGCTCACCGACTACCTGCGGACCCCGGACGTCCAGAAGCGGATCATGGAGACCACGCAGCGGCGGCCGGTCGTGCCCGGTGTCGCGCTGGGGCCGCAGTTCGCGGCTCACGATCTCGTCGAGCTGCCGTTCCCGGCGACGCAGCAGGCCGTCGATGCGCTGCTTTCCGCTTATTTCGACAAGATCAGGCGCCCCTCGCGGACCTTGTACGTGCTCGACACGTCGGGTTCGATGAAGGGCGATCGGATCGATTCACTGCGCACCGCGCTGGTCGGGCTGACGGGCGCGGACACGTCGCTGGCCGGCCGGTTCCGGCGGTTCCGGAGCCGGGAAGAGGTGACGATGCTGCCGTTCAACACGGGTCCTTCTCGCGCTTCGACTTTCACCGTGCCGGAGCAGGACCCTTCGGCTGAGCTGGCCCGCATCAAGGCGTTCGCGGAGGGGCTGTCGGCCGGCGGCGGGACGGCGATCTACGACAGCCTCGCCGAGGCCTACCGGGTGCTGGAACCCCTGGCGGCGCGCGATCCGGACCGGTTCACCTCCATCGTCCTGATGACCGACGGCGAGAACGCGAACGGCTCATCCCTGGCCGATTTCCAAGCGGCGTTCGGCGGGCTGCCGGCGGCGATGAAGCAGGTGCCGGTGTTCACCGTGCTGTTCGGCGAGGGCAGCGGCGACGAGCTGACCCAGGTTGCCGGCATGTCCGGGGGCAAGGTGTTCGACGCGCGGAAGGTGCAGCTTTCCAGTGTCTTCCAAGAGATCCGCGGGTACCAATGATGCTGCTGCGTTATCTGGGGTCGACGAAGAACCTTCTCGGCTGCGTCGGCGGGCTTCTTGGTGTGGTGCTGTACGTGACCGGCGTCGTCGGGTGGTTTTGGCCGTTCGTCGTGGTGGCGTTGTACTTGGTGGGTGCGCTGCTCGCGCCGGGGGAGAAGGTGCGGCTGGTCCCGGATACTTCCGCTGAGCTGCGCTCGTCCTTGGAAACCCTGGTGGTCCGGGTCTCGTCGCAGGCATCGCGGATGCCCGCGTCCACTGTGGATACTGTGGGGCGCATCGCCGAAGTGCTGCGGGACTTGCTGTCGCAGCCCGCTCGGCTTTCGGCCGATCCCGATCTGCAGCACGCCGTCGTGCGGCTGGTGCGCACGGATCTACCGCTGTCGTTGGAAACCTACCTGAATCTTCCCTGGTGGTTCGCGGCTCGGCGGGCCGGTGCGGGCTCGGAACTGGTGACACAGCTGGGTTTGCTCGAGGCGGAGGCGCATCGGGTGGCGGAGCGGTTCTACGCCGCCGAGGTCGACCGGCAGGCTGATCACACGCGGTATCTGCGGGACCGGGACGGGTGAGGCTCCGGCTCTACACTTGTGAGTGATGCTGTTCGAACACGCGTTCTAGTAGCTTGAATCTCATGGACGCGAACCGAGTTTCGGCAATGTCAGGGTCACCGCTGCGGTGGTCAACCAACTCAACAGGTCGGCGAGAGGAATACGGGAAAGTCGTTCCGGCCACTCTTCGGCGACGGTGTGCAGCACGAGTTCGTCGTGCCGAGGTTCCACCTTGGTCAGCTTTATCCCCGGCGGAAGTTCCGGCAGGGGAAGCACGATGGGCTGGAAGCGCTTCGGTGGGCGGAGTGTGCGCTGTCCGATGTGGAGAGTCCGGGGCACGAGCACCACGGCGTCGTCTTCCACCCGTGCTTCGAGGGTCAAGTGGCCCCAGTGCGGCTTCTTGGCCCAATGGATCTGGAGCAGCCCGCTGTCCGCCGGGGCGGCCACGATCCCGGGCCGGACCTTCGCCACCCGTTCCCGCAGCACGTCCGCGGACACGGCGATCCGCAGTTCGACGCGGGCCGGCTTGGCGGCCGGCGTGGGCAGCGAGCGGAGGCGGACGTCTTCGGCGAGCACGGTGACCCGGCGCAGCGGAATGCTGTCGCCGTCGGGCTCGGGCCAGTCGACATCCTCGGCGACGATCCGGACGTCGCCGATGCGGCCGGTGGCCAGCCGGAGGCTGTCGGCCGGGTAGTCGAGTTCGGTGAGGGTCAGGCCGACGTCCTGGCCGTCGACCTTCGCGGTCAGCCTGCGCCCGACGAGCTGTTCGGTGACGGTGCGCACCAAGGCGGCCGGCGTGACCGGGACGTTCGGAAGCAGAGAACGCCCGGCCGCGGCCAGCCCGGCCAGCTCAGGCCAGGGTGACCAGCCGTCGAACCACCTGCCGTCGCTCATCCGTCCAGTGTCGCTGAACAACACGAAGGATGGCGACGGCGGGTGGTCCGCCGACGGGGTGAAACAGCGTCACCGCCGCCGGTCACCGGCCCGCGAAGCGAGCGATGATGCCGGTGATGACCAGCCAGAACACCGCGGCCAGGCCGAAGTCGAGGATCACGGCCAGGCTGGGGTTGTCCACCGGGAACAGGCCCGGGAAGAACAACGCGAGAGGAACCGCCAGTGACTTGATGAAGACGAAGAAGGCGTTGCCGGCATTGGCACCGGCGAGCACCATGATCATGTAAAGGACTTCGATCCCCGCGAAGATCGCGCCGATCGCCGTGATGACCCGCACGGCCGTGTTCCGTCTGGTGGTGGTTCGCCAAGGAGACATGTCCGGAAAATTCCCGGAATGGGTGACCGATCAAACGCTCCAACCCCAAGATTGCGCCGTTCGGCCGCTCCCGATTGCTCTCCGGCGCGGCTTCGGCACGCTCAGTCGCCCATTTGCCGGCTTCTGAGGGCATTTCGGCGCCCTGCGCGCGCCGTCCTGCCGTTCCCACGCCGTCCGCTGCGCACGCGGCGGGCCCGCCGAGCCGCACAGGTAGTCGTCCTCGCGCGGTCCCGCCGGGTCCCCGCGTCGCCCGCCCGCGCCGCCTCACCAACCTTCACGAGTCATCCGTCCGGGCGCGCGCGCTCGCCCGCGGGCATCGTCCGGCTGGGTGCACGTGTCGTCCGCCCGCCGTCTCGCTGTTCCCGCGCCGTCCGCGTGCGTACGCGGTGGGTCCCGCCAAGTCCATCCGGCACGCGTTCCGGGCGGCCGGGTTGCGGTGTCGCGCGCTCGCACGCGGCGCATCGGGTGTCGTCCGTCGGGGTGCGCGTGTCGTCCTTGGAGGCGGCTGTGTCGTCCCGCTGGGTGCGCGTGTCGTCCGCTCGGGTACGCGAGTCGTCCGCTCACGCGCGTGCAGCTGTCGTTCCCGTGGCCCGGCCAAGCCGGGCGTCGGCCCAGTCCGGTCCGCTCACCACAGGAGGCCCACGCAAGTCCCGGTCGGTACGCGCGACCTCAGGAACGCGTGTCGTCCACCCGCGCGTCGGCAGCGCCGAGCAGCCGGGCGATAGCCCAGTCCTGCACCGCGAGGCCGACGGACTTGAAGACCGTCCGCCCACTCACCACCGGAGGCGCACCCAACGCATCCCCGAGCTCAATCAACGAACTCCGCTTCACCAACCCGCTGTCCACGGCGTGAATCACCTCGCCGGCCTCCTCGAGCACAGCCTCGACCTGGTCCACCACCACACACCCGGCAGCACCGAGCAGCTCGGCCGGAAGCTCCCGCATGGAAGGCAGATAAGACCCGATCGCATTGACGTGGACCCGCTCAGGCAGGTCGTCCACATCGAACAGAGGAGTCGAAGACGAAGTAGCACAACAAACGATCTCCGCATCCGAAACCGCATCAGCGACCGAAGCGGCGACCCGCGTCGAGATCTCCGGGAACGCGGCACGCACACGGTCCGCGAAGGCGTGCGTACGCGACGGATCCCGCCCGAACACCGCCAGCCGGCTCACCGGGCGCACCGCCGCCACCGCCCGCACCTGGTCGGCCGCCTGCGCGCCGGTGCCGAGGAGAGCCAAGCGGCTGGCGGAAGCCGGCGCGAGCAGGTCCGTCGCGACGCCGGATGCCGCGCCCGTGCGCAGCGTCGTGACCTCGATCGCGTCGGCGACCAGCTGTCCCGCGGCGGTGTTCCACACCAGCGTCCCGAGGATCATCGGCGTGCGGCCGGACACCAGGCTGAGAGTCTTCACCACCGTTGTCGACGTCGGTGTGTGGCATGCGCTCATCACCAGCGTCGTGCCGCCGCCGAAGGACAACCGTTGCGGCACCTCGAAACGGCCGGCGGCGAGGTCGAGGAAGGCCTCTCGCACCGCGTCGACGGCGGCGGTCATCGGCACGGCCGCCCGGACGGCGTGAGCATCGAGCATGCGCGGACCCTTCGGAGTCGGGAAACTGCAGCTAGCCTGACGGGGTGTCCGATGCCACGCAAGATCCACCCGTCGAGGACCAGCGGTTCGTCCGCGAAGACTGGTACGGGGAGGAGATCACCGGACGCCACTACGTGCGGTGCGAGTTCCGCGAGGTCGACTTCTCGGAGGCGCACACGCGGAACTCGGTCTTCACCGACTGCGTGTTCGGCAACGTGCGCTTCAACGCGTCCCGGCACACGGACTCGGCGTTCACCGGCTGCGCCTTCAAACGGTGCAACTTCTTCGACGCCGAGTTCACTGGCTGCAAGCTCGTCGGTGCGACGTTCACCGAGTGCGAGCTGCGCCCCCTGCGGGTCACCGGCGGCGACTGGTCGTTCGCCGGGCTCGCGGGCGCCGACCTCCGGTCGGTCGCCTTCCACGGGGTGGGCATGCGCGAGGCCGACCTCACCGGGGCGAACTGCGCCGACGCCGTGTTCGCCGACGTCGACCTCTCGGCGGCGATGCTGCACGCCGTCAAGCTGCCCCGCGCCGACCTGCGCGGCAGCGATCTTTCGGCGCTCGACCCGGTGAACGCCGAGCTCGCCGGCGCGATCGTGTCACCCGAACAGGCTGCGGTGCTCGTCACGTCGCTCGGGCTGCGCGTCCGGGCGTAGGCTCGGGCCGACCGGGAAGGAGGGCCGCGATGGGCGTCGTGACACCGGGATTCCGCGGCCGGGCCCGCAGTGGCGACCCGCGCCTGCCACCGGGTCAGTACCTGGCCGAGGACTTCCCCGTGCTGTCGGCCGGCCCGACCCCGCGCGTGCGCACCGAGACGTGGGAGTTCACGGTCACCACCGAGACCGGCGAGAAGCACGCCTGGACCTGGGCCGAGCTGATGGCTCTGCCCAGCGAGAAGCCCACAGTGGACATCCACTGCGTCACCCAGTGGTCCAAACTGGACACCCGCTGGCGCGGCGTCGCGGTGGACACGCTGGTCGGTGGGCTCGACACGGCCGCCGACTACGTCATGGTGCACTCCTACGGCGGCTACACCACGAACCTGCCGCTCGCCGACCTGCTCGACGGCCAGGCCTGGATCGCCTACGAGTACGGCGGCAAGCCGCTCACCCCGGAACACGGCGGCCCGGCGCGGCTGCTCGTGCCGCACCTGTACTTCTGGAAGTCCGCGAAGTGGGTGCGCGGGCTCGAGCTGAAGACCAAGGACGAGCCCGGTTTCTGGGAGAACGTCGGCTACCACGACTACGGGGATCCATGGCGCGAACAGCGGTATCAGGGCGACTAGCCTGGCGAGTCGCCCGCCTGGCCGAATTCCGCGACGAGACGCCGACGGCCCGCACGCTCGTCTTCGACCTGCCCGGCTGGCCGGGTCACCTGGCGGGGCAGCACGTCGACGTCCGGCTCACCGCGGCCGACGGCTACCGCGCACAGCGCAGCTACTCGCTCGCCGCACCCGCCGACGGTGATCGTGTGGAGCTGACGGTCCAGCGCGTCGCCGACGGCGAGGTTTCCGAGCACCTCACCGGCCCGTACGCGATCGGCGACCCGGTGGAGATCCGCGGCCCGGTCGGCGGCTGGTTCGTCTGGCGCCCGGCGGACCCGGCACCGGTCCTGCTGATCGCGGGCGGCTCGGGCATCGTGCCGGTGATGGCGATGATCCGCGCCCGCCGGGCCGCGGGCGTCCGCACGCCGTTCAAGCTGATCTACTCGCTGCGCACCCCGGCCGAGCTGTACTACGCCGACGAGCTGCGCACGCCGGTAGCGGGACTGGACATCACGTACGTGTACACGCGCGAGCAGCCCGAGGGCCGCCCGGGAATCCCCCGACGCATCGACGTGGCAACACTCAACACGGCAGCCTGGCCGGCGGAGTTCGGCGCATCGTGTTTCATCTGCGGCCCGACAGGCTTCGTCGAGACGGCGGCGGACATCCTGGTCGCCCTGGGCCACGACCCGCACCGCATCCGCACGGAGAGGTTCGGCCCCAGCCGCGACTGAGCCAAGACAGTCCACAGCGCATAGCCAATGTGGACAGCTCGCGCCGGTTGAACTTGGCGAAGCGAGCGATCCGTGCCGGGCGAGCTTGTGCGCCGCAACCGATCGCATCGGGTCATCACGCCGGGCTCGGTTGCCGCTGCAACGGCACATCGATCAAGCCGCCGAGCCTCTGAGCGAGCCCCCGGACCGCCGCCGAGCCTAGCCCCGGACAGCCGCTGAGCCGGACCGAGCCGCCGGACTCAGCCGGGGCCGAGCCGCGGCTGGACCGCCGCCGAATCGAGCCCCGCACAGCCGCCGAGCTAGGGCGCGTCCGGCCTTGAAAGCAGCTCCCGCAGGGTCGCGAGCAGCTCCCGCCGGTCCGCCGCCCCCAGCTTTCCGCGGATCCGGGCCATATGATGCTCGACCGTCTTCCCCGAAATGAACAGCTTCGAACCCGCCTGCTTGTACGTCAGCCCCTCGACCACCAACCGGGCCACCTCGAGCTCTCGCTCGCTCAACGCCGCCAACCCCGTGCCGGCCGCTGCCGGCTCCGATGTTCCCGGCTCGCGGCGGGCCGCCGTTCCCTGGAACTGGCGGGCCGCCTCCAGCAGCTGGACCATCGCCTTGCGGTCGGATGTGCGGATCGCCGCCTGGCCGGCCAAGCGGGCTGCGTCCCAGCGGAGGCCCAGGTCGTGCATCTCGGCCGCCGCCGCGGTGATCGTGTCCGGGTCGAATGTTCCGCTCAGCACTGACAGCCAGCACCGGGCCGCCGTCGCCAGGGCGCTCGGGTAGCGGCCGCAGTGGGCGTGCGTGGCCAATGTCGCCAGGTGCGCCTTCGCCGCGTCCGCGTCCTCCAGCGTGATTGCCGCGTGCAGCTCGTGCCACACCAGCGTTGCCGTCCACAGTGGAGGCTCGCCGAGGCGGGCCAGCAGGCTGTGGGCGCGCTCCAGCTGACCCGAAATCTTCGCGTACGCGCCCGTGCGGGCCGCCGCGATCGCCAGCTCGCCCAGCGGCAGCAACGTGAACAGGTCCGTCTGCTGCCGCATCGACGCCTGGTACGCGCGGTGCCACGACCTCTGCAACCCCACCAGGTCACTGGCCCGGCGCGCCAAGCCGAGCTCCAGCGTCGCGAAGAACAGCTCGTCGCGGGCCTCCAGCGTCCGGCCGGCGACGGCGTCACGATGCTCGGCCGCCGTCGCGAGGTCGCCTGCCGTCATCGCCGTCCAGCCCAGCAGCAGGCGGTGGCGCACCGACAGCAGGTCGCCGCCGATTCCGCCGTCGAGGGCGCGGGTCAGCACCGGCTCCGCCAGCGCCAGCTCACCGGTGTGCAGCGCGGCCAGCGCGGAAAGGGCCGCCGGGCTGTCCGGCAGCAGCGTGCCGCCCAGCGCCGGCTCCAGCATCGCCGCCGCGCCGAGCAGCGTCGATAACGTCTCCGTCGCGCAGCCGACCACCGAATCGGCGATGCCGCGGGCCATCCGGGTGGCCGCGCCGGCGAACAACGTCGGTGCGACGCCGGGTGCGGGGGAGTCGAGGAGCCGGCGGGCGCCGTCGAGGTCGCCGGTGCCGACCAGCGCGATCGCCGCGAACGCGTCGGCTCCGGCGCCGCTCCGGCCGTCGCCGGCGGGGAGCACGCTGCGGGAGGCCCAGTGGTACAGCTCCGCGCTGCGGGCCAGCTCGCCGCGGTGCGCCAGGACGGTGGCCGCGATCGCCGCCCCGGCCACCCGGGTTTCGGGGTCGGCCGCGCCGAGCATCCCGTCGCCGAGGCGCAGGGCCGTGTCGAGGTCGCCCGACAACGCCGCCGCGCGTGCCCAGCCCGCCGTGACGGCGGCGGACCGGTCGCCCGCTTCGGCGGCGGCCTCGAAGAGCCGGGTCGCCAGCCGTGCGTCGGACGGCAGGGCTTCGGCGGCCGCGGCGGCGAACGCGGCCGCGGCGGACGCACCCGAGCTGCCCGTTCCGAGCAGCGAGCGCGCCAGGTCGAGCACCGGGAGGCCGTTCGCCAGCTGCAGTTCGACGAGCCGCTGCACCGTCGTCAGCCGGCGCGCGGGCGGCCCGAAGTCGCGGACGGCGGCCGCGGCCAGTGGCAGCAGCGTGTCGTCCGGGCCGAGCAGCCCGGTCGCGCGGGCGGCGTCGACGATCGCGGGCAGCTGGTCGGGGGCGCGGTCCAGCAGCGCGCACAGCAGGTCGAGGTTGCGCCCCGCCCCGGCCTCGGCCGCGATCAGGTAGCGCAGGACGTCGTCGTCGAGCTCGTCCAGCTCCGGCCGGAAGTCCTCCAGCCGCCCGAGCAGCTCCCGCTCGGCCAGCCGCGGCACCCCGCCGCTGCGTGCGTGCAGCTCGGCCGCCGCCGCGGGCTCGGCGGGCGAACCCTGGACCGCCGCGATCAGCCGCGCGATGTCCTCGACGCCGAGCGGGCCGAGTTGCAGCAGCGTCCAGCTCGACGCCACCGCGGCCGGCCGGTGCGCGACGACGATCGGCCCGTCGGCGCCGGTGAGCAGCTCCTCGAGCTGGTCGGCACCCAGCCGGTCGGCGTCGTCGACGAGCAGCGCCTCGACGCCGGCCGCGCGGTAGCAGCGGTCGAGCGCGGCGAGCAGCACGCTCTTGCCGTACCCGCCAGGCGCGACGACGGCGAGCCGCAGCGGCGCGGCCGGATCGGCCGTGACCTGGTCGAGCAGCCGGCGTGCCGCCGGGTGCACGGGGACGGTGCGGAACGGGGAAGCCTGCGTAAGCAGATTGTTCAACAGTGACCTTCACCGGAGGGGGCGCCGGGGCGGGCGCAGTGGCTCGGGGCGGGGGGCTGGTCGGGGCCGGCGGTGGCTTCGCGGGCGGTGACGGTGAGCACCACGGCCGAGATGGCCGCGGCGAGCACGAGGACCGCGGCGGCGAGGGGGCGCCGCCGCCGGAACAGGTTCATCGGGCTGCTCTTTTCGGGCAGCTCGAACGGCGTGATCTCGACCGGCGGCCGGGGTGGCCGCTCGCCGAGGTCACCGAGCGTGTCCACCTGGGGGAGCAGGGTGGTCTCGACGGCGGGGGGTTCGTGCGGGGCACCCCGGTGGTCGACGCGCAGCGCCGCGAGGGCGGCCGCGCCGAGTGCGGTGGTCGCCGGCGGAACCGGTCCCGCGAACACCGGGCACGGCGGCCGGGCCGGCAGCGCGTGCGGCGGGACGTCCCCGCAAAACACCACGCCGGCCAGTCCCTTGGGGGACGTCGACGCCGCGTTCGCGAGGGCGAAGAGCGTGCTGAGCGCCGCGGCCGGAGCCACGCCTTCGGCGCTCGTGGCCGCCTGCCACCCGCTCGCGCCGGTCGCCGTGGCCAGCGTGACGTTCACGCCGTCGGCGCCGAACTCGCACACGCCGGCCGCGGTCGCGCCGGGGCCGGGGACGGGCAGGTGCGCGCCGAGGGCGGCGATCGAGCCGGGGACCAGCGTGACCGCGGGGAACCCGGCGTCGGCCAGTGCCCGGCGCAGCACGTCACGGCGGTAGCCGCCCCAGTCGCCGGGGTGGGTCAGCACCAGGTGGTGCGGGGTGCCGCCGAACAGGTTCGCGGCGTGCTCGGCGATGCCTTCGACGAGCACGGTGGTCAGCGTCTCGGGCGGGAACGGCTCGCCTTCGACGAGCATCGGCACGTCGTCGCCGATCCGCCGGTGGAAGCCGGTGAGCAGCCGGGACGGGACCCGGGCGCCCGCCTGCGCGGCCGCGTCCCCGGTGAGCAGGTACCCCTCGTCGTCCAGGAACAGCGCGGACGCGGCGGCCGGGGTTCGTTCACCCAGCCAGAGCGGTTCGGGGTCGCCCCAGCCGGGGCCTTGACGACGGCAGGTCGCGGCGTGGGTCCGCCCCTGTGCCACATCGATCCCGAGGACGTAGGGCAACGGCGCTTCCTCCTCACACGCGGGGCCGATCGGGGGCGCGGAATCCCCCTAGGGCTCGGGGCATCCTCACCCAAACGGGTTAGTCAGGCAAGTGGTTGGGGGGATTTAACCCAACTGAGCGCATCTCGGATGACCCCCTAACTCCCTAACGATGACATATCGATCCCCTATCGGCTGACCGGCCTGCGACTCGGAGTGATCCCCGATGTGCCTGGGGGGACGGACTCCCTAACTTGATGACGGAGCGGCGGTCCCTGCGATCGCTGCCGTCCCCCGAACCACCGGACCAGGAGATATCCCCATGGACTCCGTGCAGACGTTGCACGACTTCGCGCTGAACCTGCTCAACGACCCGACCGCCCTCGCGGCCTTCGGGACGGACCCGCAGGGCGCCCTCGCTGCCGCCGGTCTCGGCGACGTCAGCGCCGCCGACGTGCACGAGGTCATTCCGCTGGTGCTCGACTTCGTCCCGGTCGACAGCCTCCCGGCCGTCGGCGGCCTCCCCATCGTGGGCGACCTGTCCCCGGTCGGCACCGACGCCACCGGCATCCAGGGCGCGATCGACCAGCTCACCGCCCTCACCTCGGGCTTCGGCCTGCCGGCCGTCCCGGAGCTGCCGGGCGTCGGCGACCTCGGCGTCGGCGACCTGCCGGGCCTGGGCGAGCTGCCCGTCGGTGGCCTGCCGGGCGTGAACGACATCACCAACGTCGGCAACGTGTCCGCGCTCGCGGGCAACGTGACCAGCGTGATCATCGGTGGCGACCTGTCGAACGGCCTCGACTCGGCCGCGCTGAGCAACCTGACCGCCGCGCCGGCGTACCTGACCGACGCCAACGACGGCGTCCTCGCCGGCGCCGTCGACCAGGGCTACCAGGCCGTGGGCGGCGCTGTCGACCAGGCGCACCAGGCCGTCGGCCTGGCCAACGCGCAGGTCCACGAGGTCACCGCCGACGTCCACGACGTCACCAGCGGCCTCGGCCTCAGCGACACGGTCGGCAACCTCACCGGCCACATCGGTGACTTCTCCGGCATCCTCCACGGCGCCGGCGACATCGCCTCCTCGAACACCGGCCACGTCGCGGGCCACGGCCTCGGCGACGTCACCAGCGTCGTGACGAACGCCACCGGCATCAACGTCGAGCACGACGTCGCCGGCGCGGTCGGCGACATCGCCAGCGGCACCAGTGCCGGCACCGCCGTCCACGACGTGGTCTCCGACGTGGCGGACGTCAGCCACAACGCGCTGGGCAACCTGCACATCGGTGACATCGCGTCGAACGACATCCACCTCGGGCACTGATCCCCGAACCGGTCACCGGTGCCCGTCCCGCGGTCTGGGTGCAGCCGCGGGACGGGCACCCGGTGTGCGCACGGGGAGTAAACCGGGGACACTCGTCCGCTGTGACCGCACCAGCCTGGCTCGAAGTGCTCAACGAGACGCTGGACGCCTGCCGCACCCACGGCCGCGCCGATCTCGCCGAGCTCCTTCGCAGACGTCGTGACGCCCCCGAGGGGCAGATCCGCCTCGGCGTGCTCGGCTTCCCCAAACAGGGCAAGGGTTACCTGCTCAACGCGGTGCTGAACGCGCCCGTGTGCGCGGTCGGCGACGCCCCGACCCCCGAGGTGCCGACCGAAATCGGCTACGCCCCCGAACCCGCCGCCACCCTGGTCAGCCGCTCCCGCGAACGGACCCCCGTCGCGGTCGAACGGCTCACCGGTGAGCTCGGCGCCCGGCCGGCGGGCACGCTCAGCCGCGTCGAGGTCGGCGTGCCGCGCGAGCTCCTTTCCGCCGGGCTCGTCCTCGTGGACACCCCGCCGGTCGGCGACCCGCGGTCGCCGCGCACCGCCGCCGCGCTCGACCTGCTCGCCGAAGCGGACGCCGTGATCCTCGTCTCCGACGCGACGGCGCCGCTCACCGCCGCCGAGCTGGCACTGGCCCGGCACGTCCGCACCTGGTGCCCGCACGTCGTGCTGGCGCTCACCAAGATCGACGCCTCCCCGGGCTGGCGCGCGGTCGCCGAACGCGACCGCGGGATGCTCGCCGAGGCCGGGATCGACGCGCCCGTCCTGCCGGTTTCGGCCGTCGTGCGCCAAGCCGCCGCGAAGGCCGGTGACGCCGAGCTCAACGCGCGTTCGGGCTTTCCCGAGCTGCTCACGTGGATCGCGGAGCAGGCCGCGCGGCCGCCGGAGCAGTCCCGCGCGCTGCTGGCCGCCGTCGGCGTGCGCGCCGCGGCCGCCGAGCTCGTCGATTCGCTGCGCGACCGCATCGACTTGGCCGCCCAGGACGCCGGGCTCGGGCAGGCCGCGCTGCTGCAGCGCGCGCAACGCCGCGCCGACGACCTGCGGCGGCAGAACACCCGGTGGCAGAACCTGCTTTCCGACGAGGTCACCGACCTGATGGGCGACGTCGAGTACGACCTGCGCGAGCGGACGCGCAAGATCGTCAACACCATCGACGAGACCTTCGACGAGGGCGACCCGGCGAAGGTGTGGGACGAGTTCGCGCCGTGGCTGGACGGCGCGCTGGCCGACGCGATCGAAACGAACTACGCGTGGCTGACCGAGCGGGCGCAATGGACCGCGCAGGCGGTCGCGGCGTGCTTCGGCGCCCAGTACGACCGCGCGCTGCCCGAACTGCCGCTCGACGGCTCGGGCATCGAAGGCCTCGACGACGTCCGCCGGCCGAAGATCGAGAAGTTCAAGATCGGTCAGCAGGCCTTCACCGGGCTGCGCGGTTCGTACGGTGGCGTGCTGATGTTCGGCCTGGTCACCAGCCTGCCCTGGCTGGGTCTGCCGCTGATCAACCCGGTGTCGATCAGCGCCGGCGCGGCGTTCGCGGTGAAGACGATCCGCGACGAGGGTGGGATGCGGCTGCAGCGGCGCCAAGCCGTCGCCAAGCAGGCGGCGCAACGCCACGTCGACGACGTCTTCCTGCGGTTCAGCAAGGAAAGCCGCGACGCGATCCGCGTCGTGCAGCGACGGCTGCGCGACCACTTCACCGGCCTGGCCGAGGATCTCGCGGACGAACTGACCCGCGAGCGCGAGACGATCTTGGCCGGTACGGCGGAGCGTGAGCGCAAGACCGGGCACATCCGCAAGGAGATCGACCGCCTGGCCGGGCTGCACCAGCGCGCGGGCGAGCTCGGCACGATCGCCGGGCGGCAGCGGCGGGAGCTTTCGGCGTGACGCAGGACGTCCGCGACCTGCTGCACGCCGCGGCCGGGCTCTACCGCGACGACCCGCGCGCTTCGGCGCTCCTGCACGACTGCCTGAACCGGCTGGGGCAGCCGCTGCGCGTCGCGTTCGCCGGAGCGCCGTCGTCGGGGAAGACGACGCTGGCCGCCGCGCTGGGCGAGTGGCCGACGCGCGCGTTGCGCGACCTCGTGCTGCTGGACGACCCCGGCCCGGCCGACGACTTGCCGGACGCGACGGTGCGGCTCGTGCGTCACCTCGAACCGGACGAGCTCGCGGCGGCGCACCCGCCGGGCGGTTCGGCGTTCGCGCGGCAGAGCGCGGTCAACTCGGTGCTGGTGCTGGCCCGGGCGGACGAGGTCGGCGCGGGCCGGATCGACGCGCTGCTGACCGCGAAGCAACTGGCGCGGCGGGCCTGGCGCGAAGACCCGCTGTGCACGGGGTTCCTGGGCGTGATCGCCGTCGCGGGGCAGCTGGCCTACGGCGGGCGGTCCCTGCGCGACGACGAGTTCGACCTCCTGGCGGCCTTCGCGGCGGTGCCGCGCGAAGAGCTGGAACGGCACGTGCTTTCGGTGGACTCGTTCACCGACCCGGCGTTCCCCGGCCCGATCCCGGTCGAGACGCGGCGGTCGCTGGTGGTGCGGTTCGGGATGTTCGGCGTCCGCTTGGCGCTGACGCTGATCCGCACCGGCTGCGACGACCGCGTCAAGCTCTCGGCTGAACTGGTTCGCCGCAGCGGTCTCGGCGAGCTGCGGGACACCCTCGCCGGCTGTTTCGTGGCGCGGGCCGACGCGCTGAAGGCCCGCACGGCGATCATCCGGCTGGAAGCCCTGCTCGCCGCCCAGCCCCGCCCGGGCGGCGACCGGCTGGTGGCCCGGGTGGAGCGCTTCGCGGCGGCCGCGCACGACTTCCGCGAGCTGCGCCTGATCGCCGACATCCGCGGCGGCCGCACGGCGCTGTCCGGCGAGCCGGCGGAGGAGGCGGTCAGGTTGCTGGGTGCCCAGGGCACGTCCCCGGCGGACCGCCTGGGCCTGGCGGAGGACGCGGACCCGGGCGACATCTACGACGAGGGCCTGGACGCCCTGCGGCGCTGGCGGCACGAGGCGGAACGGCCGGACCGTCCGCACGCGGAGCGGACCGCGGCGCACGTCGTGGTGCGGTCGGCCGAGGGTCTCCTGGCGCTGTTCGCCTAGAGCACCGCGGTGGCTTCGACCTCGACCAGGTGCTCCGGGACGTCCAGCGCGGCCACGCCGATGAGGCTGGCGGGCGGTTTCGCGGTGGTTCCCAGCTTTGCGCTGCCCCGGGCGATCCCGTCGAGGAGCGCGGGCATCTTGTCCGGCGTCCAGTCGACGACGTAGCAGGTCAGTTTCGCGACGTCGTCGAACGAACCGCCGGCCGCGGCCAAGGCCGCACCGACGTTGAGGTAGCACTGCTCGACCTGCGCGGCGAGGTCGTGTCCGGTCTCCCAGGCGACCTGCCCGGCGACGAAGACCAGCTTGGTCCCCTCGGCGATCGACACCTGGTGGTACACGTCGATCTCGGGCAGCTCTCGGGGATTCACCAGGGTGACAGTCACTTTTCCTCCGTGGTCTCTTGTGGTTACCCAGGAACCGTAGGAGAGTGCTGGGCGGTACGGAAGAAGGCACTTTCCGGTGACGGGGGAACCAGATGGTGACCAAGCAGGACGCGGACCTCTCCCGCGCGGATTCCCTGGCGCGCGAGATCTTCTCGGACGTCGCCAACAAGTGGGCGTTCCTGATCATCGAGACCCTCGGCGAGCGCACCCTCCGCTTCAGCGAAGTGCGGGACGCGGTCGAGGGCATCAGTCACAAGATGCTGACCCAGAACCTGCGCATGCTGGAGCGCAACGGGCTGGTCGAGCGCGAGGTGCACCCGACCGTGCCGCCGCGGGTCGAGTACACGCTCACCGAACCGGGGCAGGGGCTGCGCGCGACCGTCGACAGCATGTGCGGCTGGACGCAGCGCTACCTCGGGGACATCGAGGCCGCGCGCGGCCGCTTTGCCCATTGACGCCCGGCGGGTCGCGACGCACCATAGAGCGGTCTATGGTCCAGCGCCGGCCGAAGGAGCACCCCATGCCCGATGACGTCCGCCCCCGGGTCCGGCTGTTCGGCGAGCTCCTGGCGCACTGGGCGCGGGAACGCCCCGGCGACACCGCGCTCATCTTCGGGGAGCAGTCCTGGACCTGGACCGAGTTCGACGAGCGGGTCCGGCGGCTCTCGGGCGCGCTCGCGGCGGCCGGCGTCACCAAGGGCGACCGCGTCGCCTTCGTCGACAAGAACCACCCCGCCTGCCTGGAGGCGACCTTCGCGGCGGCGGGCATCGGCGCGGCCAACGCCGTGGTCAACTGGCGGCTTTCCGGGGACGAACTGGCGTACGTCCTCAAGGACGCGGGCGCCAAGGTGGTCTTCGTCGGCGCGGAGCTCGTGCCCGCGCTCGACGCGGTCCGCGACCGGCTGCCCGCGCTGGAACGCGTGGTCGTCGTCGGCGGGGAGCACGACGAGTACGAACCGTTCCTGGCGAGCGCCGCCCCGCACACGGACGCCGGCCTCGACGAAGCCGACGGCGTCCTGATCATGTACACCAGCGGCACCACCGGCTTCCCCAAAGGCGCGGTGCTCACGCACCACAGCGTCATCGCCCACGGCCTCGCCGCGGGCACCGCGTTCCCGATCGGCCCGGGCGACGTCAACCTCGTCGCGATGCCGCTGTTCCACGTCGGGGGCAGCTGCTACGCCGTTTCCGGGTTCCTCTACGGCGAACCGTCGTACCTGACTCGCGAGCCGGACGCGGCTTCCCTGTTCGCGGCACTGCAGGCCGGGATCACGCACGCCTTCCTGGTGCCCGCCGTGGTGGCCGGGATCGCGCAAGGCGGTGAGGCCGCGCTCAAGGCGTTCTCCCGCCTCAAGTACCTCTGCTACGGCGCGTCGCCGATGCCGCTCCCGTTGCTGCGCACCGCGCTCGCCGCGTGGCCGGACACAAGGTTCGCGCAGGTCTACGGCATGACCGAGCTGTCCGGCGCGGTCACCGCCCTCGACCCGGAGGCGCACCGGGACGCCGCGCACCCCGAACGGCTGGCGTCCGCGGGCACCGCACTGTCCGGTGTGGACATCCGGATCGTCGACCCGGTGACGCTCGAAGACAGCGCCGCCGGCGAGGTCTGGATCCGCACCGAGCAGCGGATGGCCGGGTACCTCGGCAAACCGGACGCCACCGCCGAGACCATCGTGGACGGCTGGGTGCGCACCGGCGACGTCGGGCGCCTCGACGACGGCGGGTTCCTGTTCCTCGAAGACCGCGTCAAGGACATGATCATCACCGGCGGCGAGAACGTCTACTCGCCGGAGGTCGAGCGCGTCGTCGCGGAGTTCCCCGGCGTGGCCGAGGTCGCCGTGATCGGTGTGCCGGACGATCGGTGGGGCGAGCAGGTCAAGGCCGTCGTCGCCGGCGACCAGCTCGACGCCGACAAGCTCATGGAGTTCTGCCGCGAGCGCCTGGCCCACTACAAGTGCCCGCGCAGCGTCGACGTCGTGGAAGCGTTGCCGCGCAACGCGACCGGCAAGATCCTCAAGCGGTCGCTGCGCGAACCCTATTGGCGGGACCGGGACCGGAACGTCTGATGGCTTCGGTGACGCGGCAGGCGTACTTCGCGGCCGCGCTGGACGTGCTGGCCGGCCACGGGTTCACCGAGCTGAACGTCGGCCGGCTGTGCCGCGGCCTGGGGGTGACGAGCGGGTCGTTCTACCACCACTTCGGCGGCTGGCCGGGCTTCGTGGAGCAGCTCCTGGACCACTGGGAGAACCGGCAGGTGCTCATCCTGCGCGAACGGAACTTCGGCAGCGGCGGCCCGTCGGCGGACTTCGCCGCGCTGATGGACCTGACGCTCGGGCTGCCCCACGAGGCCGAAGCGGCCATCCGCGCGTGGGCGGCGAACGACGAAACCGTGCGGGCGGCGCAGAAACGCGTCGACTCCGCGCGGGTGCGGACGGTCGGCAAGGCGGTCAAGGGCATCGTCGGCGACGGCGACCTGGCGCGGACGCTCACGTCGCTGGGCATGGCGATGCTGGTGGGGCACCAGCAGCTGGCGTCGGCGGGGGAGCACAGCGAGCTGGCGACCCTGCTGGCCGAGTACACGCGGCTGGTGCACGCCCGCGCCTCGTGAGTGAGAACAGGGTTGGAACCCTGTTTCTCACTCACGACCGGGTCAGGCGTTGCCCAGGATCCGGCTCACCGCGATCTCCAGGACCACCCGCTGCGGATTCGGCTTGGGCTGCCGGTAGCGCGCGGCGTACCGGTCTTCCGCGTCCCGCACCGACTCCGGGTCGTCGAGCAGCACCGCGCGTCCCTCCAAAGTGGACCACTTCGGGCCTTCCAGCTGGCAGACCGCGACCGGGACGCCGTCGGTGCCCGCGGCCCGGATCAGCCGGGCCTTGACGGACGTCGAGAACGTGATCACGCGTGCGATCCCGGCGTCGAAGTCGACGGTCACGCCGACCGCGACGACGTGCGGGGTGCCGTCCGGCCGGACCGTCGTCAGGGTGGCCAGCCGGCGCTCGGTCCAGAAGGCGCGGAAGTCCGCGCCGCGGTCGATCTTCATGCGGCCCACGCTAGTCCGTCCGGGTGGCCGGAGGGTCGTGAGACCACTCACGGTCATTGTAAGGAAAGTTTCCTAACATCTTGACCTGGTCTTGAACCTTCTGTCACGCTCTGAACCGCCATCGCCGCAGCCAACGATGTCGGAGGATTCATGAAGAAGATCATCCGGGCGGTGGTGGCCACGGCCGCGCTGGCCGCCGGGCTGCTGAGCGTGCCCACGACCGCGTCCGCGGCCGGTACCCCGTACGTGCCGGGAACCCTGCGGCCGTCGGTCTCGCAGGCCACCCAGGACCAGGCGCTCCAGAAGTACTACGACTTCTGGAAGAAGAACTTCCTGACGACCAAGTGCGGCAGCGGCACCTACGCGGTGCTGTCCAAGGACGCGGACCACTCCTTCGTCGCCGAGGGCGAGGGCTACGGCCTGACGATCTCGGCGATGATGGCCGACAAGGACACGCAGGCCCGGTCGATCGTCGACGGGATCCTGAAGTTCGTGAAGGCGCACCCGTCGGTCAACAACAAGGACCTGCACGCGGCCGAGCAGGACGCGAACTGCAAGAGCGTCAACGGAAGCGACTCCGCCACCGACGGCGACCTCGAGATCGCGTACGGCCTGCTGATCGCGGACCAGAAGTGGGGCAGCGCCGGCTCGGTCAACTACAAGGCCGAGGCCGTCCGGATCATCAACGCGATCAAGAAGAGCGAGGTCAACAACAGCACGAAGTTCACCCTGCTGGGCGACTGGGGCAACGACGCGGAGTACAAGAACAGCTCGCGTTCGTCGGACTGGATGCCCGGGCACCTGCGGGCGTTCGCGAAGGCCACCGGCGACAGCTTCTGGGACTCCGTGCGCACCCGGGCGGAGACCGCGGTGAGCCAGCTGCAGTCGCAGTACGCGCCGAACACCGGGCTGCTGCCGGACTTCGTGGTCAACACGAACTCGACGCCGAAGCCGGCGCCGGCGGACTTCCTCGAGGGCCCGTACGACGGCAAGTACAGCTGGAACGCCTGCCGCGACCCGTGGCGCCTGGGCGCGGACGCGATCTCGGCCTCGGGTAGTGCGGCTGCGGCGCAGGTCCGCAAGATGAACACGTGGATCAAGTCCGCGACGGGCAGCGACCCGGCGAAGATCCAGAGCGGCTACTCGCTGTCGGGCTCGAAGACCGAGAGCGGCCAGCACCCGTGCTTCACGGCCCCGTTCGCGGTGGCGGCGATGACGGACGCGGGCAGCCAGGCGTGGCTGGACAAGCTGTGGACGCAGATCTCGACGTGGTCCCCGGACGCTTCGGACTACTACGGGACCGGCATCACGGTGCAGGTCCTGCTCATCCTGTCCGGCAACTACGTGGCCGCCTAGGCCGGCTCTCGCGGCGGCAGTCCCGCGGCGCGGTAGATCTCGTCGATCACGGTCATCGTCTCGACCGCGTCGGTCGCCGAGGTCTTCACCGGCTCGCCTCGCAGGACTGCCGCCGCGAACGCGTCCAGCTGGTAGGCGTACGACGCGCGGCGCGGGAACTTCTCCGTGCGTCGCGCGTCGCCGATCCGGACCGAGAAGCGGTGGTACGCCTGCGGGGCCAGCGGGTTGAAGATGCTCAGCGAGCCCTTCGAGCCGGTCACCTTCGCGCTGAGCTTCAAGACAGAAGACGACCACAGCGAGCACGTCACCCGGCCCGTGTGGCCCGACGGGTACGCCAGCTCCGCCGTCATCGCCCGGTCGACCCGGGGCGACCGCAGCTTCGCCGAAGCCGAGACCACCGACGGGGTCTCGCCACCGAAGACCCGGGCCATGTGGACCGCGTAGCAGCCCGCGTCCATCGTCGCGCCGCCCGCCAGGTCGTAGTCGTAGCGGATGTCCGAGAACATCGGCAGCGGGAAGCACACCGCCGTCTCCACGCGCTCGAGTGAACCCAGCTCGCCCGACGCCACGATCTCCTCCGCCCGCAACGCCAGCGGGTGGTAGCGGTAGTGGAACGCCTCCATGACGACGCGGTCCGAGGCCGCGGCCAGGCCGGCGATCTCCCGCGCTTCCGCCGCGTTGGCCGTGAACGGCTTCTCGCACAGCACGTGTTTCCCGGCGGAGAGGGCCGCCCGCGTCCACCGGCCGTGCAGGCCGTTCGGCAGGGGGTTGTAGACGGCGTCGACGTCCGGGTCGGCGAGCAGCGCCTCGTAGGACGAGTGCGCCCGCGGGATGCCGTGCTTCGCCGCAAACGCTTGCGCCCGTTCGGCAGAGCGTGCGGCGACCGCCACGACCTCGACGTCGGAGCTGGCTGAAGCGGGTTTGACCAGGGCGGTGGGTGCGATCCGGGCCGCACCCAGGATGCCGATCCGCAGGCTCATGGCGCGAAGCTAGCACCGAGACAGATTTCAACAGCCAGTTGACCTCTTCAACAACGAGTTGTACCGTTCCGGCCAGCCGAACAGTGGAGGTCCGCTATGTCCCGTTTCCGTGCAGTCCAGGCGGTGTTGCTCGCGAGTTTGGCTGTCCTGGTGACCGCTTGTGGTGGTGGTCCGGACGGTGCGGGCGGGACGTCGCAGGCTCCCGGCGCACCCGCGTCCGGCATCCCGGACACGACGGCGATCGTCCAGGGCGTGCAGAAGGACGCCCAGCTCAACGCCGCTTTGCCGGCCAACGTCAAGCAGGCCGGCGTGCTGCACCTGGCGTCGAACCTGCAGTCCGCGCCCAACAACTTCTACGCCGCCGACGGCAAGACCCCGATCGGCTACGAGGTCGACCTCGCCAAGGCGATCGCCGCGAAGCTCGGCGTCACCGTCGCCCACCAGGACATGGCGTTCGGCTCGCTCATCACCAGCCTCCAGTCCGGCCGCATCGACCTGACCATGGCCGGGATGAACGACACCAAGGCCCGCCAGGCGCAGATCGACTTCGTCGACTACTTCACCTCGGGCATCACGATCATGATCCGCAAGGGCAACCCGGACGGCATCACCGGCCCGGACACGCTGTGCGGCAAGAACGTCGCCGTCGTGCAGGGCACCAGCCACCAGAAGTTCGCCGAAGCGCAGACCACCAAGTGCACGCAGGCCGGCAAGCCCGCGGTCACCGTCACCGCGACCGACAGCGACAACCAGAACCAGAACCAGCTGCGCACCGGCCGCGTCGCGGCGATCCTCAACGACCTGCCCAGCGCCGTCTACATCTCCCGGACCGCGGGCGACGGCAAGTTCTTCGAGGTCGTCCCGGGTGAGCCGATCGAAGGCGGGCCGTACGGCATCGGCGTCAACAAGCAGAACAAGCCGCTGACGGACTCCGTGCAGAAGGCGCTGCAGGCGCTCATCGCCGACGGCACCTACGGCAAGATCCTGCAGGCCTGGGGTGTGGACCAGGGCGCGATCAAGGAGGCCGCGGTCAATGGCGGCTCCTGAACCGGCTGAGCCGCTCCCGATCGTCCCGCTCCGCCACTGGGGCCGGTGGGTCGCCGCCGTCGTGATCCTCGCCCTGCTCGTGCTGCTGGGGATCGCCCTCGGCAACGCGCAGATCGAGTGGAGCCAGGTCCCGGACTTCGTCTTCTTCAAGGTGATGGCGACGGGCCTGCTCAACACCGTCGTGCTGGCGGTGCTGTCCCAGGCCGTCGCGATCGTGCTGGGTGTCGTCATCGCCCTGCTGCGGCGCAGCGCCAACCCGGTCGCCCGGTGGTTCGCCGCCGGCTACATCTGGATCTTCCGCGGCCTGCCGGTGCTGCTGCAGATCCTTCTTTGGTACAACCTGGCGCTCGTCTTCCCGGTGATCCACGTCCCGTTCCTGGTGAACGCGCCGACGAACGTGCTGATCAGTGCGTTCACCGCGGCGTTCCTCGGCCTGGCGCTCAACGAGAGCGCGTACATGGCCGAGATCGTCCGGGCCGGGCTGAACAGCGTCGACAGCGGGCAGACCGAAGCGGCGAAGTCGATCGGCATGACGCCGGCCGCGACGCTGCGCCGGGTCGTGCTGCCGCAGGCGATGCGCGTGATCATCCCGCCGACCGGCAACGACTTCATCAACATGCTCAAGGGCACGTCGATGGCGTCGGTGATCGGCGTGACCGAGCTGATCCACGCGGCCAACAACATCTCGTCGAACAACCTGCTGGTGATGGAGACGCTGCTGGCCGCGGCCGTCTGGTACATGGTCGTGGTGACCGTCGCCGGGGTCGGCCAGCACTACCTGGAACGCTCGTTCGGGCAGGCCGACCGTGGCCCGCTCGCCCGCGCGGGCAAGGCGCTGCGTGGCGTGCCGCTGGTGAGGAGTGCCCGTGTCTGAGTCTGTTTCTGGGCCCCTGCTGCGCGCCGTCGGCGTCAAGAAGTCCTACGGCCACACCGAAGTCCTCGGTGGCATCGACCTCGAAGTCCACAAGGGACAGGTCGTCTGCCTGCTCGGCCCGTCCGGCGCCGGGAAGAGCACGTTCCTGCGCTGCATCAACCACCTGGAGACGATCGACGCCGGCCAGATCTGGGTCGACGGCGAGCCGATCGGCTTCCGGCAGCGCGGCGGCAAACTGTACGAGCTGCGCGAACGCGACGTCGCCCGCCAGCGGCGGGACATCGGCATGGTGTTCCAGCGGTTCAACCTGTTCGCGCACCGGACGGCGCTGGAGAACGTCGTCGAGGGCCCGATCCGGGTGCTGGGACTCAAAGCGGACGAGGCGCGCAAGCAGGGCCTCGAGCTGCTCGACCGCGTCGGGCTCGCGCATCGCGGTGACGCGTACCCCGCGCAGCTGTCCGGCGGGCAGCAGCAGCGCGTCGCGATCGCGCGGTCGCTGGCGATGAAGCCGAAACTGATGCTGTTCGACGAGCCGACGTCGGCGCTGGACCCGGAGCTGGTCGGGGAGGTGCTGGAAGTGATGAGTACGTTGGCCGGGGAGGGGATGACGATGGTCGTCGTGACACACGAGATGAGCTTCGCCGCGGAGGCCGCCGACGAGGTGGTGTTCCTGGCCGACGGCGCCGTCGTCGAGACCGGGCCGCCGTCGGAGGTGCTGAGCGCGCCGAAGCACGAACGGACCCGGCAGTTCCTGGCGAGGATCCTCGCGTGACGCGGATTTCGCCCCGGTACCTGCTCCAGTTCGACGAGCCCGCCGGCTACCTCGACTTCGCCCGGTTCGGGCCGCCGTCCCACGCGGTGCTCGACACGACGGCCGCGCTGCTCGACCAGGCCACGACGGCTGGTCCGTCCACTGTGGACGAGCTGATGCGGCAGGAGATCCGGGCCAAGGCCGCCGCCGCGCGGCTGTCCGGTTCGGACACCGACCACACCGTGCTGCTGCCCAACACCAGCCTCGGGCTGTTCCAGGCCGCGTTCCACAGCTCGGGCGAGGTGCTGGTGTCGGCGGCGGAGTTCCCGGCCAACACCTACCCGTGGGCGCGTGCCGAACAAGCGGGCCGCCTGACCCTGCGCCGGCTGACCGGCGGATATGTGACCCCCGAGCGCGTCGCCGAAGCGTTGACGCCCGAGATCACCACCGTCAGTGTGAGCGCCGTCGACTTCCGCACCGGCTTCCGCGCCGACCTCGCGGCCCTGCGTGACGTCGTCGGTGACCGGCTGCTGGTCGTCGACGGCATCCAGGGCTTCGGCGTGATCGAAGCGCCGTGGGAGGTCGCCGACGTCCTGGTCGTCGGCGGGCAGAAGTGGCTGCGCGCGGGCTGGGGGACCGGCTTCGCGGTGCTCTCCGACCGTGCCTTGGAACGGATGGATCCGGTGCTCTCGGGCTGGACCGGCGCGCGCGACCCGGGGCTGTTCGACGACGAGATCCACCCGCCGGACGCCACCGCCCAGGCCTGGTCGATCTCCAACCTCAGCCCGATCACCTCCGGTGCGTTCGCCGGGGCGCTGGAACTGGTCGAGGACGCCGGGGTCGGCGCCATCGCGGCCCGGATCGCCGAGCGGATCGGGTCCTTCGAGGAGGTGCTCGCTTCCTGCGGCGCCGAAGTCGTCTCGGCGACCGAGCGCCGCGCGGGGATCCTGGCGTTCACCCTGCCCGGCCACCCCGCCGAGCAGGTCGGGGCCGCGCTGGCCACCGCGGGGATCGCGGCGACCGTGCGGCCCGAGCACGTCCGGTTGTCGCCGCACGCGTCCACGCCGGCGGCGGCCGCGGATCTGCTCCGGGAAGCGTTGGAGACGCTGACCAAGCCCCGCGAACCGCTGGTCGTCCCGGCCGCGGGCGCGACGACGCACGAGGTGCTGACCGCGCTGGTACCGGCGATCCCGGGGCTCGCGGCGATGCTCGGGCCGGGCAACGAGGTCCTGCTGCACGACCTGGCCCGGCTGCCGGACTCGATCGTCGCCATCGCCGGCGACCTGACCGGCCGCAGCGTCGGCGGGCCGATGACCGACCTGCTGCTCGGCCTGGTTCGCCGCGGCACCACGCAGGACCTGACGAACTACCGCACGCACGGCCCGGACGGCCGCGCCATCCGTTCGTCGACGCTGTTCCTGCGCGACGCCGACGGGGTCGCGGTCGGCTGCCTGTGCGTCAACAGCGTCGACGCGTCCGCTTCGGCGGGCGGCAACGGGGAGCCGGAGACTTTCCCACCGGACGTCGACAGCCTGCAGCGGTTCCTGGTCGACCGCGCGGTGACCAAGGCCGGGATCCCGGTGGACCTGATGAAGAAGCGGCACAAGGCGGACGTGGTGCGTGAGCTCGACGAAGCCGGTTATTTCCTCATCAAGGACGCGGTCGACCACCTGGCCGGGCGCCTCGACGTCACCCGCTACACGATCTACAACTACCTCAACGAAATCCGCGCCTGACGCTGCCCGAACGGACCTTGTCTCCCGGGCGGTCCCGGGCGGACCATGTGCCGATGACCGAACCGGACACTCGGCGGGCGCTGGTGCGGCTCGAGGTGGAGGACGAAGACGGGGACGAAGAGCTCGACCGGCTCGCCCGGCGGCTGCGGGCCGAGCTGGGTGAGCTGGACGTCGACGTGCTCGCCGTCGCCGGTGACCTCCCGGCGGGCGCGAAGGCCGCCGACCCGGTCACGATCGGGTCGCTCGTGGTCGCGTTCAGCGCGGCCGGCGGGGTGTTCCCGGGGGTGCTCGAAACCCTGCGCGAGTGGCTCGGCCGGCAGGCGGGCAAGCACCGGATCAAGGTGACCGTCGACGGCGACACCGTCGAGCTGGAGCGCGCGACCTCGGCCGAGCGGCAGCAGCTGATCGACGCGTTCGTCCGGCGGCACGGCTAGCCGTGGCGGGCCGCCACGCCCTGCTGATCGCGACCGAGACGTACGCCGACCCGGCGCTGCGGCGCCTGACCGCCCCCGGCGGCGACGCGCGGGCCCTGGAAGCGGTGCTGCGCGACCCGTCGATCGCCGGCTTCGAGGTGACGACGCTGATCGACCGGCCGCACCACGTGGTGGGGGCGGCGATCGGCGAGTTCTACCGCGTCCGCCGTCGCGACGACCTGACGTTGCTGTACTTCACCGGCCACGGCGTCAAGGACGACGACGGGAGCCTGTACCTGGCGATGGCCGACACCCGCCGGGACAGCCTGATGTTCACGGCGCTGGCGGCGGAGCTGGTCGACCGCGCGATGGCCGGCTGCCCGTCGCGGCAGAAGGTGCTGGTGCTGGACTGTTGTTACAGCGGCGCGTTCCCGGCGGGCAAACTCGTGAAGGCGGGCACCGACGTGCACACGCTGGAGCGGTTCCAGGGCCGCGGCCGCGCGGTGCTGACGGCGTCGGACGCGACGCAGTATTCGTTCGAGGGTGACGCGGTGGTGGGCTCGGCGGCCCGCTCGGTGTTCACGCGGCACCTGGTGGCGGGCCTGCAAGACGGCACCGCGGACCTCGACGGCGACGGTGATGTGACGGTCGACGAGCTGTACAGCTACGTCCACGAGCGGGTGGTGGCGGAGATGCCGCGGCAGCGCCCGAAGCACCAGTCCGACGTGGAGGGACGGATCGTCCTGGCCCGGAATCCCCGGTGGACGGTGCCGGAGTACCTGAGGCACGGGCTGGCGAGCCCGATCGCGGCGGACCGGCTGGTCGCGCTGGAGGGGCTGAAGCGGCTGAACCGGGTGGGGAACGCGGTGGTGCGGGAGCGGACGGCGGCGGAGATCCGGAAGCTGGCCGAGGACGACAGCCGGATGGTGTCGGGTGCCGCGGTCGCCTGGGTGGCGGAGGAGACGGTGGCCGTGCCACCTCCGGCCCGGCCCGAACCGGTGATCCCGGCCGGGCAGGCGGCTGCTCCGCCGGAACCCGTGGTCGTGCCGCCGCAGGTTCCCCCGCCGGTGGCCCCGGCCGTGCCGCGTGCCGCCCGGGTGGCCCCGGCCGTGCCGCCCGCCCGGCCACTCCCGAAGACCCCGACGCCCGGTGAGGACGGTTCCGAGCGGGAAGTGGCCGTCCGCAACGCCCGGTTCTACTTCGGGAGCGTCGGCCTGACCTTGGTTTTGCTGGTCGCGGTCCTCACAGTGGGCGTCCCGGGTTGGCTGCTTCTTCTGCTGGGCGTGATCCTCGCGTACTTCCTGGTACTGGGAGTGCTCTCCCTTCGTCGACACTCCAAATAGGACCCCCACGCGTCCGTGCGGTGTCCGCGGCGACCGGCGAATCCGATTTCCACCTTTCGTAGGGCATTCGCGGCCACCCGCCCGTTTGCGGTCCCCGCCCGGCGCACCCGGGTCTAGGGTTCAGCCGCTCGAAGCCGAAGCCAAAAGGGAGAAAACAGTGAGACGTGCCGTTCTTGCCGCGGTGGCCGCCGCCGCGGTGGCGTCCGCACTCGTGGCCGCGCCGGCCGCGTCCGCGGCGCCCGCAGCCGCGAACCCGGCGACGATCGCCTGGGGTCCGTGCACCGACCCCACGCTCGTCGCCGCCGGCGCCGAATGCGGGTACCTGGGGGTCCCGCTCGACTACTCGAAGCCCCGCGGCGAGCAGGTCCAGCTCGCCGTCAGCCGGGTCAAGCACAAGGTCGCGGACGCGCAGTACCAGGGCGTCATGCTGACCAACCCCGGTGGCCCCGGCGGCTCCGGGCTGCTGCTGGCCACCCGCGGGCCCAAGGTGCCCGACCACGCCGGTGACGCCTACGACTGGATCGGCTTCGACCCGCGCGGTGTCGGCGCCAGCAAGCCCGCGCTGTCGTGCGACCCGAACTACATGGACTACGACCGGCCCGAGTACGCGCCGATCACCCCGCAGCTCGAGCGGACCTGGCTCAACCGCGCCAAGGGCTACGCCGACGCGTGCGCGAAGAACAACTCGAAGGCCCTGCTGGAGAACATGAAGACGACCGACACGGTCAAGGACATGGACTCCATCCGCAAGGCGCTCGGCCAGAAGCAGCTGAACTTCTACGGCTACTCCTACGGCACCTACCTCGGCCAGGTGTACGGCTCGCTGTTCCCGCAGAACGTGCGCCGGATGGTGCTCGACTCGACGGTCGACCCGCGCGGCGTCTGGTACGGCGACAACCTCAACCAGGACGTCGCGTTCGACAAGAACATCCTCATCTGGTTCGGCTGGCTCGCCCAGCACGACGACGTCTACCACCTCGGCAAGACGCAGGGTGCCGTGCAGCGCGTGGTCAACGAGCAGCTGCTCAAGGCGTCGTTCACCCCGGCCGGCGGCGTGATCGGCCCGGACGAGATCCTCGACGTCATCCAGCAGGCGAGCTACTACCAGCTGCGGTGGACGCTGCTGGGCGACGCGCTGTCGCGGTTCGTCAACCAGGGCGACTGGCAGAACTGGAAGTCGCTGTTCGAGGCCTTCGGCGGCCGCGGCGACGACAACGGTTACGCGGTCTACCTCGCCGTCCAGTGCAGCGACGTCCAGTGGCCGCAGAGCTGGAACCAGTGGAAGATCGACAACTGGAAGACGTCCGTCAAGGCGCCGTACTTCACCTGGCAGAACGCCTGGTTCAACGCGCCGTGCCTGTTCTGGCCGGCGAAGGCCGGCAAGCCGGCCAAGATCGACGGTGCCGGCGTCAAGAGCGTGCTGATGATCGACGAGACGCTGGACGCGGCGACGCCGTTCCCGGGCAGCCTCGAGGTCCGCAGCCGCTTCCCGGGCGCGTCGCTGATCGCGGAGCCGGGCGGCACGAGCCACGCGATCACCCCGCGCGGCAACGCGTGCGTCGACAACAAGATCGCGGACTACCTGGCGACGGGCGCGCTCCCGGCCCGCAAGCCGGGCCGGACGGCCGACGTCGAGTGCGCGCCGCTGCCCCAGCCGACGCCGCCGGCGCCGACCGCGGCGAAGGCCGATCTCGGCGCCACTCAGGGCCTGGTCGCCGGGCGGTTCACCGGCTGACCTGCGTAAACCGTTACCAACGGGGTGTCGGGCCCAGTGCCCGGCACCCCGTTTTCTGCGCTTTCCGGCGCCGGGGGCTTTGAAGATGCGCGGACTTTGTGTTACAAAGTGCGCATCGACTTTGCGATGCAAAGTCCACGAACGAAGGGAGAGCGCCATGACCGGGGGACCGGCGTTCACACTCCACGGCCTGACCAAGCGGTTCGGTCAGGTCACCGCCGTCGACGGGGTGACGGTCGAAGTCACGCACGGGGAGGTCGTCGCCCTGCTCGGGCCGAACGGTGCGGGCAAGTCGACGACCGTCGACATGCTGCTCGGCCTGACCAAGCCGGACGCGGGGCAGGTCACCGTCGCCGGGGGCACCCCGCGCGAGGCCGTCGACCAGGGGCTGCTCGGCGCGATGATGCAGAACGGCGCGCTGCTGCCGGACGCCACGGTCGGCGAAATCGTCGACCTGGTCGTCTCGACGCACGCGAAGCCGCTGCCCGCCGCCGAGGTGATCGCCCGGGCCGGCCTCGAGAAGCTCGTGAAACGCCGCTGCGGCAAGCTGTCCGGCGGTGAGCGGCAGCGCGTCCGGTTCGCCCTCGCTCTGGCCGGCGACCCGCAGCTGCTCGTCCTCGACGAGCCCACCGCCGCGATGGACGTCGACGGCAGGCGGGCCTTCTGGACGGCCATCCGCGAGTTCACCGCCACGGGCCGCACCGTGCTCTTCGCGACGCACTACCTCGCCGAGGCCGAGGACTACGCCGACCGCGTGGTGCTGATGCGCCACGGCGCCGTCGTCGCCGACGGGCCGGTCGCCGAGGTCCGGGCCGCCGTGTCCGGGCGGGTGCTCAAGGCCGCCGTGCCCGGCGCGACCGAAGCCGAGCTCGCCGCCTTGCCGGGCGTCACGACCGTGCAGCTGCGGGCCGGGCGCGCCGAGCTGGCCTGCGCCGACTCCGACGCCGCGATCCGCGCGTTGCTGGCGAAGTACCCGGGTGCCGCCGACATCGAGATCACCGCGCTGGGCCTCGAGGAGGCCTTCCTGGCGCTGACCGCCGACGAGACCGAAGGGGCAGCCGCGTGAACACCACCTACCTGAGCCTGGAGATCAAGCGGATCATCCGGAGCCCGCAGTTCACGATCTTCACGATCGGCATGCCGGTGGCGATGTTCCTGCTGTTCGGCTCGATCTTCGGCGCGCTCATCGCGCCGAACGGCCTGGCCAACGACGTCCAGACGATGATCAACCTCGCCGCGTACGGCGCGAGCGGCGGTGCGCTGTTCACCGGCACCCGGGTGGCGCAGGAGCGCACCGACGGCTGGCAGCGGCAGCTGCGGCTGACGCCGATGCGCGGACCCGGCTACCTGGTCGTCAAGGTCATTTCGGCGATGGCGGTGGCGCTGCCGGTGCTCGTGGTGGTGTTCGCCGCGGGGCTGGCGACGGGGGTGCAGATGACCGCCGCGCAGTGGGGACTCGTGCTGGTGTCGCTGTGGCTCGGCACCCTCCCGTTCGCCGTGCTGGGCCTGGCCATCGGCCTGTTCGGCAAGGGGGACACGGTCGGCGCGGTCACCGGCGCGCTGATGATGCCGCTCGGCATGCTCGGTGGCCTGTGGATCCCGCTCTACGTCCTCCCGGAGTGGATGGGCACCCTCGCCCACTTCTTCCCGACGTACTGGCTCGGGCGGGTCGGTCTCGAACCGCTCGCGCACGCCGGCGGGATGGGGCTCGCGGCGCTCGTGCTCCTGGGCTGGCTGGTCGTCCCGGGCATGATCGTGGTGCGCCGGTTCCGGCTGGACACGGCCAGGCTGTGAATGCTTGTTAACCTCCGTGCAGTACTGAGGGGTCTGCGCGGACGAAGGGCGGGACGGGTGGACGACGAGCCGTTGTCGGCGGAGGAGTCGCTGAACCTGATCGCCCAGCAGAACCGGCGGACCCGCCGGGAACTGGGCGGGGGTCCGGCGCGCATGCTCGCGGCCTGGGCCCTCGCCTGGATCGTCGGCTGGAGCTTCGCGTACTTCACGACGCAGACCGAGACCGTGCCCGGGTGGGCCGGCGGGGTGGTCGTCGCGGTGCTGTTCGTCGCCGCGATGGTCTACACCGGCGTCGTCAGCGCCCGGGCCGGGCGGGGGATCCGCGGGCCGTCCAAGACGGTCGGCGCGATGTACGGCTACAGCTGGGCGCTCTCCTCGATGGGGCTGAGCGTGATCGACATCCGGATCACGATGTTCGGCACGCTGACCTCCGACCAGGTGTCGCTCCTGTGGTCCGGCACCTGGCTGCTGCTGACCGGCGTCCAGTACCTCGCCGGCGGCATGCTCTGGCAGGACAAGCTGATGTACGGGCTCGGCGGGTGGATGATCGTCTCCGCCGGGCTCAGCGTGCTGGTCGGGTTCCCGGCCAACTTCCTCGTGCTGACGATCTGCGGTGGCGGTGGGTTCCTGCTCGGCGCGATCGTCTACTTCGTCCGCGAGAAGTCCGGCCGCCGATGAGCGACCCGCTGCCGCAGCTCGACCCGGTCATCCACGCCCAGGCGCGGCTGCGGGTCACGGTCGCGCTAGCCGGGCTGCATTCCGCGGACCAGATCACCTTTCCACGGCTCCAACAGCTGCTGGACATGACCGCGGGCAACCTTTCGACGCACCTGCGCAAGCTCGAGGACGCCGAGTACGTCGAGATCACGAAGGCCTACGAACACCGCACGCCCGTCACCCTGGTCCGGCTGACCGCGGCCGGGCGCGCGGCGTTCGAGAGTTACACCAAGGCGCTGCACCAGCTGCTGGACGCCACCGGCGGGGACTGACGTGGCCCGCTGGGTGATCCACCTCGACCTGGACGCCTTCTACGCCTCGGCCGAGCAGCTCACCCGCCCGACGCTGGCCGGGCGCCCGGTCCTCGTCGGCGGCGCCGGGCCCCGCGGCGTCGTCGCGGGTGCGAGCTACGAGTCCCGGGCGTTCGGTATCCATTCGGCGATGCCGATGGCGCAGGCGCGGCGGCTGCTCCCGGCGAACGGCGTGATCGTGCCGCCGCGGTTCCGCGTCTACGAGCGGCTCAGCCAGGAGGTGTTCGCCGTCGTCACGTCGGTGGCGCCGGTGCTGGAGAAGATCTCCCTCGACGAGGCGTTCGCCGAACCGCCTTCGCTCGTGGGTGCTTCGTTGGCGGCGGTCACGGAGTTTTGTGCGTCGCTGCGGGCCCGCATCCGTTCGGAGACGGGCCTGGTCGCGTCGATCGGCGCGGGCAACGGGAAGCAGATCGCCAAGATCGCCTCGGACGAGGCCAAGCCGGACGGCCTGCTGGTGGTGCCGCAGGGCACCGAACGGGAGTTCCTCGAGCCGCTGCCGGTGCGCGCGCTGTGGGGGATCGGCCCGGTGGCCGAGGGGAAGCTGCGGTTCATCGGCGTCCAGACGCTCGGGCAGCTGGCGGCACTGTCCGAACAGGACGCCGTGTCGACGCTCGGCGGCGTGGTCGGCCGCGACCTGCGCCGCCTGGCAACGGGGTTCGACGACCGCCCGGTGGCCGACCGCGGCGAGACCAAGCAGGTCAGCGCGGAAACGACGTTCGACATCGACATCAAGGACTTGACGACGCTGCGCGCGGAGGTCCGGCGGATCGCGGTGGGCGCGCACAAACGGCTGGTGAAGGCCGAGCGCGTGGCCCGCACGGTGGTGATCAAGCTGCGGCACACGGACATGCACACGGTGACCCGCTCGGAGACGATCTCGGCGCCCACGGACGACCTCGCCGAGCTGTCGGCGACAGCGGAGCGGCTCCTGCTGGACCCGGCGGAGTTCGGCGGGATCCGCCTGGCGGGCGTCGCCTACAGCGGGCTGTCGGTGCCCCACCAGGACGCGCTGTTCACCCTGGCGGTCCCGTCGGCGCCCTCGGCATCGACCACGGTCACGGCCGCCGCGCCGCTTCCCGCCGCACCCCCTTCGACCTGGCGCCAAGGCGACGACGTCGTACACGAGGAGTACGGAACGGGCTGGGTCCAAGGGGCAGGCCACGGCCGCGTGACGGTCCGCTTCGAGCACCGCACTTCGGGCCCCGGCTCCGCTCGCACGTTCCCCCAGGCCGACCCCGCCCTCACTCGCGGCGACCCCGGCGACTGCCTGCGGTGAAAGCCGTGAAGGCCTCCTTCCCGGCCATAAGAGCCGGTAAGGAGGCCTTCACAGCTTTGGGACCTACTCGGCCGAGCAGCCCTGGAGCTTCGCGACTTCCTGGCCCGCCAGGAGGAACGCGCCCACGCCGAAGGCCGACGTGTCCGTGGCCTTCGCCGTTGCCGGGCGGTCGCCCTCCGGCTGGACGTAGCCGACCTTGCCGTCCGCCTGCAACGCCTTCGTCGACAGCGCCGTCCACGCCTTGTCCACCACCGGGCGGAAGCGTGCCGCCGGGAGGATGCCCGCGCTGATGCCCCAGCCGATGCCGTACGTGAAGAACGCCGTGCCGCTCGTCTCCGGGCCGCCGTGGTCCCACGGGTTCAGCAGGTCCGAGTTCCAGAAGCCGTCACGGCGCTGCAGCAAGGACAACGAGAACGCCATCTTCTTGTACACCCGCAGGTACTCCGGCCGCCGCGGGTCGTCGGTCGGCAGGACCTGGAGCACCTTCGTCAGCGCCGCCAGGGCCCAGCCGTTGCCGCGCGACCAGAACACCGCCGAGCCCTTGAACCGCTCGTCGCGGTACCACAGGCCGGTGAACTCGTTGAACAGCTTGTGCTCCGACGACTTGAACAGCTTGTCCATCGCGTCCAAATAGGACGGATCGTGGTCGATCACGCTCATCCGCGCGAACGACGGCATCGCCATGTTCAACGCGTCGACGTAGTTCCAATAGTCGCGATGTCCGGCCTGCACCGAAGCCACCTCGTCACGAATGCGGGTGCGGATCGCGTCGAGCGGGGCTTCGGGGTGGAAGTACGTGTAGAGGTCGAGGTACGCCTCGCCGGCGGCTTGGTTGTCCGGGAAGAACGGCCGCTTTGCGTCGTACGGCAGCTGGTAGCCGTTCGCCTCGGCCCAGGGCAGCGTCTTGTGGTTCGACTGGCCGGTGGTCCGGACCAGCGCGAGGTTGCCGACGTGGAACGTCGCGTTCTGCCAGTCCGGCGCGTCGAGGTTCGTCCCGTTGGCCACCCAGTAGTTGCCCGCGGCGACCATCTGGTCGGAAACAGCGCACTCGGCGGGGGCCGCGAGAGCCACCGGCGCCGTGCACAGCCCGCCGGCCACCGCCGCGGCCGCGAGCACGCCGAAGCCACGAATACCCGGGAAACGCATGGAAGCGTCCTCCTCAGCACGTCATGGCGGCGGGTGGGTCGCAGCGAGTGTTCAGGGTTCCCGGTGGACGTGTCAAGGTGCCGGTGAGCGGTACGGCGCAACGGTTTCCAGCAACCGGCGCGACGCGGATTCGGCCCCGTCGGCGTTCTTCGCCAGCACCAACGTCAGCACGCGGGAGTGCGCGACGAGCGTGTTGCCCTCCGGCAGCTCCATCGGCTCGCCGTGCGCGGTCAGCGCGGCCACCACGGGGATCTGCAGCTGCGCGATCAGCGCGTTGCCGGACGCGCGGATCAGCGCCGCGTGGAACCGGGAGTCGGCCTCCCGGAACGCCGCGGTGTCGGAACGCTCGACCGCGTCCGCCATCAGCTCGTAGGCCGCGGCCATCGCCGAAAGCTCGTCGGGACGCCGGTGCTGCGCGGCCATCCGCGCCGCCTGCGGTTCGATCGCCAGCCGCAGCTCCAGCAGTTCGCGCAGGTACTCGCGGCCGTCGGGACCGTTGACGCGCCACGCGATGACGTCCGGGTCGATCGCGTCCCAGGCCTCGGGCGGCAACGTCCACGTGCCGACCCGCGGGCGCGCGGTCACCATGCCCTTGGACTCCAGCACGCGCAGCGCCTCGCGGACCACGGTCCGGGAGGCGGAGAACCGCCGGCCGAGCTCCTCGGGGACGAGCGGCTGCCCGTCCCCGAGGACGCCTTCGACGATGAGCCTGCCCAGTTCGTCGACGATGCGGGCGTGCAGGCCACGCCCGGGATCGCTCATCGCCGGGCCGCGCTACTCGGGCAGGCCGACGCGGCGCTCTCCGCTGCGCAGCTGCTGCAGCACGACCGCGATCACGAGCAGGGCGCCGTGGGCGACGTTCTGCCAGAACGGGTTGATGCCCAGTCCGGACATGCCGTTGTCGAGCACGCCCAGGATGATCACCGCGAGCACGGTGGAGATGATCGACCCGCGGCCGCCCTTGAGCATCGTGCCGCCGAGCGCGGCGCCGGTGACGGCCTGCAGTTCCAGGCCTTCGGATCCGGACACCGGCTGACCCGAGCCGGTCCGCGCGGTGATCAGGATGCCCGCGACCGCCGCGACCACGCCGGCCAGCGCGTAGACGCCGATGATGTACCGGTTGATGTTGATGCCGGCCAGCCGCGCGGCGGTGTCGTTGCCGCCGATCGCGTAGACGTTGCGGCCGATGTCGGTGTACTTCAGCAGGAAGTGCAGCGCCGCCGCGACGATCAGGAACACCCACACCAGCGACGGCAGGCCGAGGATGGCGCCCTTGGCCAGGAAGATGAACAGGTCGTCGCCACCGGTGTAGCCCTGCGACTTGCCGTCGGAGATGACCTGCGCGATGCCCTTGTAGGTGGCGAGCATGGCCAGCGTCGCGACCACCGGGTTGACCCGGCCGAAGATGATGATCATGCCGTTGACCAGGCCGCAGAGGATGCCGACGCCGACCGCGGCGAGGATGCCGACCTCCGCGTTCCCGGACGAGGTGAACACCATCGCCGAGACGACCGAGGCGAGCCCCGCCATCGAGCCGACCGAGATGTCCAGCGCGCCCAGGATGATCACCAGCGTCTGCACCAGGGCGAGCAGCCCCATGATGGTGATCGCGCTGCCGATCAGCAGCAGGTTGTTGGTGCGCAGGAAGTTGTCGTTCAGGATGCTCAGCAGGACGATCAACGCGATCAGCGTGATGATCAGGCTCGAGTTCTGCACACCGATGCCGGTGAGCACCCGGCGCACCGCCGAGGGCTGCTGCGGCGCGGCCGGCTCCGAAGACATGGCTTTCTCCTGGGTCGGGGTACTCATGCGCCGATCTCCTGCTGCTCTTCTACTGCGGGTTCGGTTTCGGGGATGGCGAGGGTCAGCACGGCTTCCTCGGTTGCGTCGGCACTGGCGATCTCGCCGGCCAGCCGCCCCGCGCGCATCACGAGGATGCGGTCGGCCAGCGTCAGCACCTCGGGCAGGTCGGACGAGATGACCAGCAGCGCGATGCCTTCCGCGGCGAGGCCGTCGATGATCCGGTAGATCTCGGCCTTCGCGCCGACGTCGACGCCGCGGGTCGGCTCGTCGAGGATCAGCAGCTTCGGCCGCCGCGCGAGCCACCGCGCCAGGACAGCCTTCTGCTGGTTGCCGCCGGACAGCTTCCGGACTTCCTGCTCCATCGACGGCGTCCGCACGCGCAGCTCGCGGATGTACTCCTCGACGAGCGTGCGCTCCTTCGCGCGCTTCACGACGCGGAAGCGGCGAAGGCGGTCCAACACGGAGATGGAGATGTTGTCGCGCACGGAACGCTGCATGAGCAGCGCGTCCGTCTTGCGCTCTTCGGGCGCGAAGCCGATGCCCGCTTTGACCGCGTCGCCGGGGTTGCGGGCGCGCAGCCGTTTCCCGGCCAGCTCGATGGTCCCTGAGCGGATCGGCAGGTCGGCGACGATCGCGCGGGCCAGTTCGGAGCGTCCGGCGCCGACCAGCCCGGCCAGGCAGACGACCTCGCCCGCGCGGACCTCCAGGGAGATGCCGGTGACGTCGTCGGTCGTGACGTCGGCCAGCTTCAGCACGACGTCCCCGGTGTCCTGCGTGACGCGGCGTTCCAGTGCCGACAGGTCGCGGCCGATCATCATCCGCACCAGGCTGGCTTCGTCGGTCTCCGCGGCCTGCTGGACGCCGACGAGCTTCCCGTCGCGCAGCACCGCGACGCGGTCGGCGAGCCGGAAGATCTCCTTCATCCGGTGCGAGACGTAGACGACGGCGACCCCGTTGTCGCGCAGCCGCCCGATCAGCCGAAACAGCGCGTCCACCTCGTGTTCGGACAGCGACGACGTCGGCTCGTCGAAGGCGATCACCTTCGGCGGCGTGGCCGCGGTGAGGACGCGCAGGATTTCGACGATCTGCCGCTGGGCGGCCGAGAGCGCGACGCCGAGCGTAGCCGGGTTGAGCACGCCTTCGAAGCCGTACTCGGCGAGCGCGTCCTGCGTCGCCTTCAGGAGCGTGCGGCGGTTGAAGACCCGCGCCTTGGCGGGGAGTTCGCCGACGAAGACGTTCTCCGCCACGGAGACGTGCGGGATGATCTCGGGCTCCTGGTAGATCACGCGCACCCCGGCGGCCATCGCCGCGCGCGGGGTGTCGAAGGTGACCTCGGTGCCGTCGAGCAGCAGCCGGCCGTCGTCGGGGCCCTGGTCGCCGGAGAGCACACGCAGGAGCGTCGACTTGCCGGCGCCGTTCTCGCCCATCAGCGCGAGGACCTCGCCGGAACGGATTTCCAGCGAGACGTCGTCGAGGGCGGTGACCCCGGAGAAGCGCTTGCCGATGCCCTCGACGGCGAGCGCGGGAGCAGAGCTGGACATGATCGCCCTTCGAGCGGTGGAACCCGCGTCCGGCACTTCATGAGGAAAGTGCCGGACGCGGGAGTTCGGTCAGGTGCAGTTGACGCCGGCCTGCTTGTAGTTGTCCTTGTTGACGATCGTGGTCTTCGCGATCGTCTCCGCGGGCAGCTCCTTGCCGTTCTTCACCTTGTCCACCAGCACCTGGATCGCCGAGCGGCCGACCTCGGCGCCGGAGATGTAGAGCGCGGACTTGTTGCCGGTGTCCTTGCCGGCCGCCCAGTCCTTGCAGGTGAGGTACGCGCCGAGCCCGACGCCGATGATGTTGTTCGCCTGCACGCCGGAGTTGGCCAGCGCGGTCACGACGCCGGTCTCGTTCTCGTCGTTGCAGCCCCAGACGACCCAGTGCTTGACGCCCGGGTTGGAGCCGATCACCGCGCCGGAGCGGTTCTGCGCGTCGACCGGCGAGTTGTCGGTGCCGACGTCGATCACCGGGACCTCGGCGCCTGCCTCCTTCGCGAACGCCGTCTTCGCGGCGCCGACGCGGTCGGTGCAGACGGTGAGGTCCTGCTTGTAGGCGCTGATGATCTTCGTGTCGGCGGCGGTCCAGCCGGCGGCCTTGAACAGCTTCCCGGCCTCGGTGCCGACCGAGTCGCCCATCTGGCTGCCGTTGAAGCCGACGAACGGGGCCTTCGCGCCGGTGCCGTCCTTGATGACGTCGTCGGAGGCGATGATCGGGATGCCCGCGCTCTTCGCCTTGTCGATCACCTGCGGGCCGATGGCCTGGTCCGGGACGACGATGGCGACGCCGTTCGCGCCCTGCGCGACCGCGGCGTCCAGCTCGGTGATCGCCTTGTTGGCGTCCTGGCCGAGGTTGACGACCTTGAGCTCGACGCCGAGCTCCTTCGCCTTCTCCTGCGCCCCCTGCGCCTGCTCGACGAAGTACTGCTGGTCACCCTGTTTCTGCAGGTAGTAGAGGGTGATCTTGCCGTTGGCGGGCGCCTGCTGCGTCGCGGGTGCTTCTGTCTTTCCGGAGGAGCAGGAAGCCATCAGGAGACCGGAAATCAAACAACAACCAACAACGCTCCAGGTGCGGAACCTGTGCGAGTGTGGGGACATCGTTGCTCCCAAGGAGGCCGGGGTTCGAATGGCGCGTGGGGGCGCCGGTGGGTGACTGGTATTACAAAACACCCGTTCGTGCAGCGTCAACCCGCAGTTAGCGGAGCGATACCTACTCTGCGTAGTTGCATCGTGGCACGCACCCGAGTGATTTATCGTATTTTTTCGGCGCTGTCCTGCGCGTTGTCCGGTTTTGTCCTGTGCGAATGTTCTGATCGGTGTTGTCGACTGTGGTGGAAGTTTCCGTTGATCGGTGGGCCGCACTTGCCGGGTTCGTCCGGATGGGAGGATGGCCGGACCACAGCAGCAGGGGGACCGATGACGAAGCTCCGCGTCGCCACGCTCGCCGGTGTCGCCGTCCTGGCGGCCGCGTGCAGCAGCCCGCCGCAGTCCGGCCCCGCGCCGACGCCGTTCCCGGAGACGTCTTCTTCGCCGGAAGCGGCCCCGGACGGCTCGTTCAGCGTCGTCGCGACCGGTGACGTCCTGATCCACCCGGCGCTGACCGAGCAGGCCGAGGCCGACGGCGGCGGGAAGATCGACTACCGGCCGTTGCTCGCCGGGGTCAAGCCGCTGATCTCCGGGGCCGACCTCGGGATCTGCCACCTCGAGACGCCGCTGGCGCCGGAAGGCGGCCCGTACAGCGGGTACCCGTCGTTCAGCGCGCCGCCCGAGATCGCCGACGCGCTCAAGGACACCGGGTACGACACCTGCTCGACGTCGTCCAACCACACGATCGACCAGGGCGCCGACGGCGTGAAGCGGACCCTGGACAAGCTCGACGCCATCGGGATCAAGCACACCGGCTCGGCGCGGTCGGCCGCCGAGGCGGCGAAACCGCTGATCCTCGACGTCCACGGTGTGAAGGTCGGGCAGGTGTCGTACGCCTTCGGGTTCAACGGCATCAAGGTGCCGGCCGGGAAGCCGTGGCTGGCCAACCAGATCGACGTCGACGACGTCCTGGCAGCGGCCAAGAAGGCGCGTCAGGCGGGGGCGCAGATCGTGATCGCGAGCCTGCACTGGGGTGTCGAGTACCAGCACGACCCGACCGCCGAGCAGCGGTCGCAGGCCAAGAAGCTCCTGGCGTCGGACGACATCGACCTGATCGTCGGCCACCACGCGCACGTGGTCCAGCCGTTCGAGAAGATCGGCGGCAAGTGGGTGGCCTACGGGCTCGGCAACAGCGTCGCCCGCCACTCCGAACCGCGCGGAGACACGGAGGAGGGCGCGGCGGCCCGTTTCCGCTTCGTCCGCGACGGCGACCGCTGGAAGGTCGACAAGGCCGAGTACATCCCGACACTGATCAAGCTGGATGCCCCGATCCGCCTGGTCGACTTGTCGACAACTCCAGCGTCCACGCAGGTCACCAAGGCCCTGGGAGACACGGACAAGAACATTCTGAGCCTGAAAGCGGACAAAGACGGCCTCACCCGCCCCGGCAAGTAACCCGTAACTCGCGTGATCAGAGCCGTGACTCGCGTGATTGAAGCCGGATCTCGTGAGTCACGGCTTCAATCACGCGAGATCCGTCCCTGATCACGCGAGTTACGGGGTCAGTGGGTGCGGGTGGTGATCAGGCGGGCCAGGGAGGCCAGTTCCGCGGCCGGGCGGGGGACCGGGTTCACCGAGGCCAGCTCGCGCAGTCCCTTCGCCACCAGCGCCGACGCCTGGGCCTGGCTCCACTGGCGGCCGCCGGCTTCGTCGACGAGCGAAGCCGCGCGGGCCAGCTCGGCGTCGTCGAGCGGGTCGGTGCCGGCGTACAGCGCTGCCAGCTCCGCGCCCGCCGCGGTGCCGGACGACAGCGCCGTCACCACCGGGAGCGACTTCTTGCGGTTCTGGAGGTCCGAGTACACCGGCTTGCCCGTCTCGGCGGGGTCGCCCCAGATGCCGAGCAGGTCGTCGACGTGCTGGAACGCCAGCCCGATCGACCGGCCGAACTCGCCGAACCGCGGCACCGCCTCCGGCCGGCCGGCGAGCAAGGCTCCCAGCTCGCAGGCCGCGCCGATCAGCGCCGCCGTCTTGCCGCCCGCCATCCGGACGCACTCCGCCGGCGTGACGTCGTCGCGCTGCTCGAAGTCCAGGTCGGCGGCCTGGCCTTCCAGCAGTTCGAGGACGCCGTGGGACAGCAGTTTCGCGCCCTCGGGCGACAGCTGTTCGAACGCGACGCTCAGCAACGCGTCCCCGGCGAGGACCGCGGGCCCGGTGCCGAAGACGGTCCACGCCGTCGGCCGGTGGCGCCGGGTGGTGTCGCCGTCCATGACGTCGTCGTGCAGCAACGAGAAGTTGTGCACGAACTCGACCGCGACGGCGGCGGGCACGGCGTCCGCGGGCACCCCGCCCGCGGCTTCCGCGCACAGCAGGACCATGGCCGGGCGCAGCGCCTTGCCGCCGTCCGCGGACGACGGTGCGCCCTGGGCGTCTTCCCAGCCGAAGTGGTAGCCGGCGATCCGCCGCATCGCGTCGGGCAGCCGCTCGGCCGCGGTGCGCAGCGCCGGGTCGACCAGGCCCTTGCTCCACGCGAGGACGTCGGCGAGGGGGCGGGCGGCGGTCCGCGAGTCCATGGTCGTCATGAGCGGCCGATCTCGACGTCGTCGAGCACGCCGAGCGCGTCCGGGACCAGCACGGCGGCGGAGTGGTAGGCACTGACCAGATAGGACGTCACCGCGCGGTCGTTGATGTTCATGAACCGCACGTTGAGGCCGGGCTGGTATTCGTCCGGCAACGACTTCGGGCGGAGGCCGATGACACCGGCGTCGTCTTCGCCCGTACGCATGGCCAGGATCGACGTCGTGCCGGTGTCGGTGACGGGGATCTTGTCGCAGGGCAGGATCGGGACGCCACGCCAGGCCATGACGCGCTTGCCGTCGAGGACCGTCGTGTCGGGATAGAGACGTGCTCGCGTGCATTCGCGCCCGAACGCGGCGATGGCGCGTGGGTGGGCGAGGAAGAACTTGGTCTTGCGGCGGCGGCAGAGCAGGTCGTCGAGGTCGAGTGGCGTGGGTGGTCCGGTGCGGGTGGTGAGTCGGTGTTTGAGGTCGACGTTGTGCAGGAGCCCGAAGTCGGTGCTGTTGACGAGTTCGTGTTCTTGCCGTTCCCGCAACGCTTCCACAGTCAACCGCAGCTGCTGTTCCAGCTGGTTCATGGGGTTGTTGTAGAGGTCGGTGACGCGATTGTGCACGCGCAGCACGGTTTGCGCGACGGCGAGGTCGTACTCGCGCGGTGAAGGGTCGTAGTCGACGTAGGTGCCGGACAGCATCGGCTCGCCGTCGTGGCCGGCCGCCAGGTCGATGCTCGCCTCACCGGCCTTGTTCTGCGGTTTCCGCGGCCGGCCGGCCGCCTCGGCGACGTGGGTCCGCAGCGACTCGGACCGGCCGTTGAGCCGCGCGTACGCCGACGCGGACAGCACCAGCGCGATCACGCGGGTCGCGGCCCGGGCGGTGAACGACCACGTCGCGTCGTCACGGGCGAGGAGCTCGGCGCCGATGTGGTCCCCGTCGGTCGCGGTGCCGAGGGTGACTTCGTCGCCGTATTCGCCGCGGCCGTGCTGCGTGACTTTGCCGTGGGCGACGAGGATCAGGGTGTCGAGCGGGTCGCCGTCCGTGGTGATGGTGGCGCCCGGCTCGTACTCCCGCTGTTCGAAAGCCTCGGCCAAGGCACTCAGGGCCTGTTCGTCGCCGAAGCCGCGCAGGAGCTCGAGTTCGGTGAGCTCGGCCGGGACGACCTGGACGCGCGCGCCGGTGGTGAAGAAGCTGACTTTGCCGTCGCCGATGGTGTAGGTGAGGCGGCGGTTGACGCGATAGCTGCCCGCGGGCACGTCGACCCAGGGCAGCTGGGAGAGCAGCCAGCGGGTGGTGATGCCGCGCATCTGCGGCAGTGACTTGGTCGTCGTGGTCAGCGTCCGGGCCGCCTGGACGCCCAGCGACAGCTGCGGTGACAACGGTTCTTCGGTGACGGTCAAGGGTTCACGCGCCGATCGGGTTCAGGAGCTTCGGGGAGACCGGGCTGGGGCACGACCCGGGCCGCGGCCGTGCCGAGCCCGGTCGGCCCGAAGACCGACGGCGGCAGGCCGGGCCCGGGGCGCGGCGGTTCCGCGTCGGGCTGGCGAGGCGGTGTCGCGGGCTCCGCCATTACCCCTCCCGGCCGAGTTCGGCGCTTTCCAGCACGGCGAGCGCGTCGGGCACCAGCACGGCGGCCGAGTAGTACGCCGACACCAGATACGACATGATCGCCTGCTCCGAGACGCCCATGAACCGGACGTTCAGGCCCGGCTGGTACTCATCCGGCAGCCCGGTCTGGTGCAACCCGACCACGCCCTGAGCCTGTTCCCCGGTACGCATCAGCAGGATCGAACTGGTGCCGGTTTCGGTGACGGGGATCTTGTTGCAGGGCAGGATCGGCACCCCCCGCCACGCCGGAACGTGATGCCCACCGAGGTCCACAGCGTCCGGGTAGACGCCGGCTTTGGTGCATTCCCGGCCGAACGCGGCGATCGTCTTCGGGTGGGCCAGGAAGAACCCGGGGTCCTTCCACACCAGGGCGAG
>NZ_JBEZHS010000003.1:0-439685 GCF_040650695.1 Amycolatopsis sp. NPDC048633 | reverse complement strand
TCGGCGGCCGCCTGGGGCAGCACGCCCATCATGACGAACTCGGTGGTCCCGATGCCGAAAGCTCCGATGGCGAGCGCGAGCAGCGCGACGGGCACAACACTCCTCTTCCCAGACAAGTAAAGGATTACTCGACGAAATGAAAACTGGTCTCCGGGTCCTCAAGCGAGCCGGCAGTCGGACCGCTCTCGCGCGATCCGACTGCCCACGGTTCACTTGGTCAAGAGGACTACGCGCCCGCGTACCTCGCCCTGCTCCAGGCGGCGGTGCGTGTCTGCAGCGTCCGACAGGCCGCGACGCTCGATCCGGTGCGGACGCAAACCACCCTCCGCGAACCGGCGGTTCAGGGTCACCGCAGCGGCTGCGAGTTCGGAAGCCTTCGCGTTCGAGATGGCGAACCCGACCACCGATCGATCGTGCATGTACAGGTCACCCGCAGGCAGCACGGGACGGCTGCGTGCACCGGCGAGCAGGACGATCCGCCCACGCGGGGCCAGCAGCCCCACTGCGGCCTCCAGGTCGTTCCGGCCCGAGGCGTCGATGAAGAGGTCCACCGGCCCGGCGGACGCAAGCTTGGCGGAAAGGTTCTCGTCGCGGTAGTCGAACACCTCGGCCGCGCCCAGTTCGAGGCACCGATCGTGGTCGCGGGGGGAAGCGGTCGCGATGACCTTGGCCCCCTCTGCGACCGCGAGCTCGATCAGCGCCGAGCCGACGTTTCCGCCGCCGCCTGCAACGAGCACAGACTCACCGGCCGCGAGCCCGCCGTGGGTGACCAGCGCCAGGTACGCCGTCGCCGCCGGGTGCACCATCGCGACGACGTCGAGCGGATCAGCGCCCTCCGGCTTGCGGTAGAGGCGATCGGCCGGGACCACGGCACGCTCGACGGCCGCACCCTGCCGGCCACCGTGGCCGAGGCTGTTGCTCCAGACCCACTCACCGGCCTTGAACCCGGCGGCGTCGGAGCTCACGCGACCGACGATGTCACGGCCGAGAGCCAGTGGCAGCGGTACGGGCGTCACGTACAGCCCGGACCGGACGAACGTGTCGACCGGATTCGCCGAGGTCGCCACGACGTCGACCAGGACTTCTCCGAGGCCCGCTGCCGGCTCGGGCAATTCCCCGAACCGGATCTCGTCTACGCTGCCTAGTCGCTCGACATAAGCCGCACGCACGTTTCTCCTCCTTGAGAGCGCCCAGCGCCCGTCGGTTCAGTATCGGCTCAGGCCATCGTCACGAGCATCAGCGCCATGCAGAGCGCCATCAACCCGTCAGTACCGGCGCCGAGGGTTCGGATCACCGGACCGAACGTCCACGCGGCGCCGATCGCGCGAGCCAGGAACGTCAGGCCCGTCACCACGAACAGGACGACCAGCACGACGGCCACGGTGGTCACATCGGCCGGGACCGAGTCGCGGGGCATCGACATCTCGGGCATGGGGTGCATGCCGCCCATCGCGCGAGGCATCACGAACACCATCCACGCCATCGCCGCCATCATGACCACGTGGTGAGCTGCCACCCCGCGCCCTCCGTGGTCGTCGTGTGCCGCCCCGGCGACGGACACGGTCACGAACCACACGGCTGCGAGTGCGAAGAAGACTATCTGCGGTACCCGGGCGACGCTCATCGTCGCCGGCCACGCCATGGCCACCATCGCCACGGACATCACAACGTGCAGCAGATCGCCCATACGGTCGCGGAAACTGACCCGATTCAGGCCGCGATACGCACACAACGCGCCTGTCAGCCCGCACAACGCGGTGACGACCCAGCGCAATCCGACCGCCGTGATCATGCAAGCACCTTCACCCGAGCGCCTCGGCGAAGTGAAACGCCGTGATGTCCAACCGGTGACGGAGGTAGAAGCGGTGCGCGGCGGTGTTCGAGACACCGGAGTCGAGCTCGAGACGAGCGCACCCCGCGCGACGCCCCCGGGCTTCGAGCTCCCTCAGCAGGCCGGCGCCAACCCCCTGCGACCGCGTGGCCTCGTCGGTGACGAGGTCGTCGACGAACAGGAGTCGGCCTCGGCTGGTGACCAGCACGCGGTACCCGGCGGCAGCAAGCGGTCGTCCGGCCGGCGAGTAGGCGACCAGGTAGCGCAGACCCTGGCGGTAGCCGTCGGTGAGCAGCTCCTCGAACAGCTCCTTGGTCAACCCGGGTCGGAGCCGCTGCAGGAGCGGCCACAGGTCCGCGGTCGGCTGCGGATCGCCGCCCGGGTCGAGTTCCCGGATGACCAGTTCGGCCCTGTTCATGCCCACTGCGTCCTTCCTCCTGCCCACCACCGTTCGGATGGGATGTCGCTGCGTCCGCGGGGCGCGTCTCGACGCGGACGCAGCGACAAGTCACATTCGGGTCAGTCCCGACCCGCGAACTCGAGCTTGCTCGCGAGAAGGGCCGGATTGGTGAACATCACCTCATGCGACCCTTCGAGCGTCACGAGGCGGAACACCCCGAGCCGGCGGGCGTTGGCCAGGTATCCGTGCTTGGGGTCGCCCGGCGGCAGGGCCGAGTCTTCGTTGCACAGCACGTAGCTGCGAGGAATTCCGGTCAAGCTGTAGAACACAGTGAGATCGAGCTTCTCGACCGTCGGGTTCAGCGGCTCCGGAGTGAGCATGCCGTAGGTCTCCTGGGCTCGCGCCAGGTCGGCGTCGCCGACGAACGCGTCCCGCCACACCTCGAACGGCAGCATCACCGAGTTGTCACCCGACTGCTTGGCCAAGATCGGGAACAGCTCCTGGTACGCGGGCGGCGCCATATCCAGCACGCTCGACCCGTTCTCGGGGACGAACGCGTTCAAGAAGACCAGCCGCCGCACCCGCTCCGGCATGCGTTCGGCGACCCTGGCGATCACACTCCCGCCCCAGCTGTGGCCCACCAGCACGAAGTCGGTGAGATTGTGGCTCTCGACGTAATCGGTCACCGACGCCACGCAGTCGTCGTGGTTCACGTCCCGGGAGACCCCGGTTCCGTGGCCGGCGACGGTCGGGCTGTGCACTTCGTGCCCGAGCTTCTCCAGGTGCTCGGCGACATCCGCCCAGTGCGACCCGTCGTGCCACGAGCCGTGCACGAGAACGAACAAAGACATTCCAGCTCCTTCAGCGGGACGGGCTACTGCACCGGGTTCAGGATGTTGCTTCGACGAGGCCGTACTTGCCGAGCCACGCCTTGCGGACGTCCGGCTCCGACATGTGGTCGACCGTGTACGCGGGCGACAAGAGCTCGGCCACCTCGCTGACCGCGATCTTCACCGCGTGGTTGCACGGCTGGCTGTCACCATGCGTCGCCCACAGCCACTCGCGGACGAACTCGAAGTCCGGTTCGCCCGGCGAGAGGATCTCGGCCGTCCCCCGGGCACGGATGCCCTTGCGAGCGATGAAGTCCACGATGTTGACCTCGATCGCGGGCTGGTGCCTCAGGTTCTCCACGGTCTGCGGCGAGGCGATGTCCATGAAGATCAGGTGGTCGGGGTCCAGCACCCGCACCGAGCCCTTGGGCGAGACGTTGGGAGTCCCGTCGGGACGGACGGTGGCGACGAACATCAGTTTCGCGTTCTCGATGACTTCGGTCGCTTCTTGACTGATCTTGGGCACGGTACACACCTCTTAACGTTTCGCTCCGGACCTGCAAGACAGTAACCATGTTCTTGCCCAGCGGAACTTGGAATTCTTCTGAGCAGAACTTGATGGTTACCGGCAGGATCCGTGGTCGGCGCCGAGCTCGTCGACTGCCTCATCCCACGTTAGCCAGCAGCCACCGAATTCACCTGGTCCACTTCGGAGCACGTCCGCTGGACCGATTCACCTGACCCGCCGGTGTTCTGCACACAAGAATTGCCCGTCCCGCTGCGCGGACGCATGGTTAGTGTCTGTGGTCAACGCCACTGCCACGTGCGACGAAGATCGTCGGGCCGCACCACCAGCAAGAAAATGACCCATACCAAGCAGAACACGAATGAACTGAACCATGACCACGGCAATCCTGGATCCCGGAGATCCAGGATCGTGCGGGTCGCGCTATCAGCGGCCGGCCAAGCAAGTATCCACCTCCCCCGACTGAATCGAGGATTCCTGTGACCGAGCGCATCAACTACTCCGCCGTCGCGCCGGAGGCCTACAAGTCGATGCTGGCCATGCAGAAGTACCTGGCCACGTCCTCGATCGACTACAACCTCCACGAGCTCATCAAGATCCGTGTGGCGCAGATCAACGGCTGCGCCTACTGCGTCGACGTCCACACACGCGACGCCCGGAAGCACGGGGAGGAGGAGAGCCGGATCTACGCGCTCTCGGTGTGGCGCGAGTCGCCGGCCTTCACCGAGCAGGAACGCGCCGCGCTCGAACTCGCCGAGACCATGACGCTCATCGCGGGCCAGGGCGTCCCGATCGAGACGTGGGAGCTTGCCAACAAGTTCTTCGACGAGAAGCAGGTCGCGGACCTGATCCTCGCCATCATCACCATCAACGCGTTCACCCGCCTGGCCATCACGACCGGCATGGTCCCCGGCCAGTCCAAGCCGGTCCTCTCGAAGTAGCCGCGCGCGAGCCGGACTCTGACTCCAACGAAGGAATCGCCATGTCTATCTCCGCCGCAGGACGAACGACCAGCCCCGAGACGATCAGCATATCGAAAGAGCGGCGAACATCGCGCGCGGCTTTCTACGGCCTCCTCGTCGACTACTGGGAGATCATGCTCCCGGTGATCGCCCTGGGACCGGCGATGGTGTACTTCATCCCGGCCACGCTCTCGCCGCAGACGAAGTCGACGCTCACCTTCCTGACGTTCGCCGCCGCGTTCCTCGGCCGCCCGCTCGGCAGCGTGATCTTCGGCCACCTCGCCGACACGCTCGGCCGGCGACGCACGACAGTCGTGTGCTCGATCGGCATGGGGTTCGCGGTCCTGCTCGTAGCCGTCCTCCCGGGCTACGACGCCGTCGGCCTCTGGGGCCTTGCCGGCGTCCTGCTCCTGCGGCTCCTGGGCGGAGTCTTCATGGGCGGCCAGTACACGGGCGCGAACCCGCTGGCCATGGAATCGGCGGCGAAGTCACGCCGCGGCATCGTCGGCGGATTCATCGCCTCCGCCTGGCCGGTCGCCTACGTCGCGGTGTCCCTGCTGACGGCACTGCTCGTCGCCATCTTCCCGAGCGGGTCCTCTACCTCGGCGTACGCCACCTGGGGCTGGCGGATTCCGTTCGTCGTCGGCGCGGTGATGGCGTTCGTCCTGTTCGCCTACGCCAGGAAAACCGCCGAGTCGGAGGCCTGGGTCGCCAACAAGGCCAGGGAAGAGCAGAAGACGGCACGACCGCGGTCACCCCTGCGAGAACTCTTCCGCGGTGACAACCTGCGCAGCCTCGGCCAGGTCTACCTGCTCATGACCGGCATCTGGTTCGCCATCCAGATGCTCACCGTCGCCCCATCCGGTCTCCTGATCTCCTACCTGCGCATCCCGAGCCAGACCGTCATCTGGGGGATCCTCGTGGCGAACTTGTTCCTGTTCCCCACTTACCTGCTGCTCGGCGTGCTGGGACAGCGGTTCGGGCGCCGGAAGACCTTGATCGTCTTCGGTGTTCTCACGGGAACGGTGTCCGTCGGCTCGGTGATCGGCATGCTCCGGACGATCAGCGACGGCGGGCCGTTCTGGCTGGCGATGGTCTTCTTCACCGTCGCCCTGTGCATCAGCGTCTCGCCGAACGCCGTGCTGATCCCCTACATCTGCGAGCGGTTCCACGTCGGCGTACGCGCGTCGGGGTACGGCATCGGCTTCACACTGGCGGTGATCATCCCGGGCCTGTACTCCTTCATCCTCATCGGACTCGGGAAGTTCATGCGCTACGAGTACGGCGTCGTGGTCCTGCTCGCGGTGGGTGCCGTGTGCACGGTAGCCGGCGCGATGCTCGGCCCGGAGACCAAGGATGTCGACCTGGGTACCGCGGAAGAGTAAAGCGTGATTCGCCGGCTCGGGCCGTCGACCGTCCGGTCCAACCGGGACGGTCGACGGCCTGAACGCGCACTACGCGTTGTTCGCGTCTTCGAGGTCCCGGGCGATGTTCTCGGCCGTCGCGGTCAGGTGGCCGACCCACTCGGGCAGGCGGTCCCGCCGGAAGCGGGCAGTGGGCATGGCGAGGGAGAGGCCTGCCGGGACCGCGCCGGCCGAACCCGCGATGCCGCAGCCGATCGCCGTCAGTCCGACCTCCGTGCGCTGGTCATTCAATGCGAAGCCCTGGCGGCGCACTCGGCGCAGGTCTCGAACCAGCGACTCGACGTCGTCGACTTCCGATTCGGCGTGTCCGTAGAGGTTCCTGATCGCCTCCGCGTCGAGCATCGCCAGGACAGCCCGCCCTCCGGAAGCCAGGTGAGCGGGCAGCATGCGTCCCTCACGATCGCCGACGCGCAGGACCTGATCGCACTCGGCGGTGGCCACGAACCGGGCCTGGTCACCCAGGACGACGATAAGGTTGCTGCTCTCCCGGGTTCGCTCGGTGAGGTTTTCCAGGTGCGGCAACGCGATCCGGCGAAGGTCCGCGACAGGCTCCGCGACCGTCGGCTTGCGCAGGACCGAGCCGGCGACGTAACGCCGATCCTCGTCCTGTTCGGCGAAGTCCCGGTAGACGAGCATCGCCAGGAGCCGGTGCGCGGTCGACCGCGCGACGCCGAGCCGCTCGGCGGCCTCCGTCAGACGCAGGGGGCCTTCCTGCTGCAGAATCGTCGCCAAGTGGAGCGCGTGGTCGACGGACTCGATCCCATAGGCCGGCTTGTTCTTCACAACAGAACTATAGCTCCCGCACAACAGAACTTGTCTAGCGTCGCAATCATGACAGCAACGGCAGAACACCACCCGGTCTCCCCGGTGAGGCTGCGCGCGACCGCCGGCCCCGGGCAGCCGGAACCCACTCCCGACCTCGAAGACCTCTACCGCGGCTTCGAACAGGAGCTGCTGGTCCCGCTCTGGACGGAGATCGGCGACCTGATGCCCACCAGCCCGGCGCCGCAGGCGCGCGGACACTTGTGGCGATGGGCGAACCTGCTCCGTCTCGCGGAGCGCTCCGGCGACCTAGTGCCGGTCGGCCGCGGTGGTGAACGTCGCGCGATCGCGCTGGCCAACCCGGGACTCGGCGGCGCGCCGTTCGCGACACCCACCTTGTGGGCTGCGATCCAGTATCTCAAGCCGAAGGAAGACGCCCCCGTCCACCGCCACACCCAGAACGCCTTCCGTTTCGTGCTGGAGGGCGAAGGCGTCTGGACCGTCGTCGACGGCGACCCGGTCGCGATGCGGCGCGGCGACTTCCTGCTCACGCCCGGCTGGCACTTCCACGGTCATCACAACCAGGCCGACTTCCCCATGGCGTGGCTCGATGGACTGGACATTCCGTTCGCGTACCAGACCGGATCGACGTTCTTCGAAGACGGGCCGGAGCAGGTCAGCGACCATTCGACGCCGGACAGGTCTCGCGCCGAGCGCCTGTGGGCCCACCCCGGGTTGCGGCCGGTGTCGCAGCCGGGCCCGCAGACCAGCTCCCCCATCGCGGCTTACCGCTGGGAGCACACCGACGCCGCCCTGACCGAGCAGCTCGACCTCGAGACCGAAGGACACCCAGGCATCGTCGAGCCGGGGCACGCGGCCGTCCGGTTCACCAACCCGACTACGGGCGGCGACGTCATGCCGACCATCCGCGCCGAAATGCACCGGTTGCGGGCCGGCACGACCACCGCACGTCGGCGCGAGGTCGGCTCCGCCGTCTGGCAGGTGTTCGACGGCACCGGCACCGTCCAGGTCGACGATCGCAGCTGGCACGTCGGACGCGGCGACCTGGTCGCGGTGCCCTCCTGGCAGCAGCTGACGATCGGCGCCGAGACTGGCCTGGACCTGTTCCGGTTCGCCGACACGCCGATCTTCGAGCGCCTCAATGCAGACCGTGTCCAGGTGGAAGGGGCTCCGTCGTGAAGCTCGCGACCCTACGTACTCCGGCGGGCACCCGAGCTGTCCGGATCGAGGCCGGCACCGCGACCGAGATCGGCTTCTCCGACGTCGGCGCCCTGCTGGCCGAACCCGGCTGGCACGAACTGGCCGCGGCCGGCGACGGCCCCCGGCATGACCTCACCTCGGCCGATCTCGCCCCGGTGCTCCCGCGGCCGGGCAAGATCTTCTGCGTCGGGCTGAACTACCGGACCCACATCCTCGAGATGGGGCGTGAGCTGCCGGAGTACCCGACCCTGTTCGCGAAGTTCCCCGAAGCCCTGGTCGGCCCGGCGGACCCCATCTGTCTCGACGACGCTTCGGCGACGGTCGACTGGGAAGCCGAACTCGCCGTAGTCGTCGGTGCGCCGGTGCGACGCGCCACCACCGAGGACGCCGACGCCGCGATCGCCGGGTTCGCCGTGCTCAACGACGTCACGATGCGGGACTGGCAGTACCGGTCCGTGGAGTGGCTCCAGGGCAAGACCTTCGAAGACTCGACACCCTTCGGACCGTTCCTGGTCACCCCGGACGAGCTGCCTGGTGGCACCCGCCCGGAGCTCCAGCTTGCATGCTCAGTCGACGGCGAGACCGTGCAGTCAGCGAACACCGCCGATCTCGTGTTCGACCCGGTGGCGCTGGTCGCCTACATCTCGACGATCCTCACCCTGCAGCCCGGGGACGTCATCGCGACCGGGACACCCGGCGGTGTCGGGCACGCCCGCGACCCGCGGCGGTACCTCACCGACGGCGCCGAGCTCGTGACCGAGATCGAAGGGCTGGGCAGTCAGCGCAACACGGCCAGGCTGAGTGCCGCGGTGCCGACATGACCCTCGTACCGGACGCGCGGGACTGGGTCCGCGCAGGCACCGATCTCCTGCTCGGCGGCCTGGTGCGGCTGAACGACGCCGACCTTCACCAACCGTGCGCACTGCCCGGCTGGACGCGTCGCCAGCTGCTCGCCCACGTGGCGTCGAACGCGGAGGCGCTCCGCCGGCTGCTCACCTGGGCCAGCACCGGAGTCGAGACTCCGATGTACGCCTCGCCGGCCGAGCGGAACGCGGCCATCCAGTCCGGTGCGACCCGTGCCGATCTGCGGCACTGGGTCGCCACGTCAGCCGTCGAGCTGGCGGACTCGGCGGCCGCGATGTCCGTGGAGGCGTGGTCCGCCGAGGTCGTCACGGCGCAGGGCCGCGTCGTCCCGGCCGAGGAAACCTGGTGGATGCGGGCGCGCGAGGTGTGCGTCCACGCCGTCGACCTCGATGTCGGCACGACGTTCGCCGACCTGCCCGGCGGGTTCCTCGCCGCGCTGCTCGACGACATCGCTGCCTGGCGTTCGTCACGACCGGGGCCCGCGGTCCTGCTCACCACCCCGGACACCCACCACGAGATCACCGGCGACGGCACGCCGGTCAAGGTCGACCTCCCGCTCGCAACGGCCGCCGCCTGGCTCTCCGGACGTCACCGCGAGGTCGGCCTTCCCACCCTTCCGAGCTGGCTGTGAGGAGACGACAGTGACTCACTCGATCGTGCAAGCGGACACCAAGCCGGACGTCGATGCCGTCGTTGTCGGCGGCGGCATCGGCGGACTCGGCACCGCCCTGGCCCTGACCCGGTCCGGCTACTCCGTGCGCGTGCTGGAACAGGCCTCGGAGTTCGGTGAGGTCGGAGCCGGCCTGCAGATGGCTCCGAACGCCACCCGCATCCTTCGCGACTGGGATCTGCTCGACGAAGTCACGGACCTCGGGGTCGTACCGCGGCGGCTCGTCATGCGCGACGCGCTCGACGGCGACGTGCTCACACATCTCGACCTCGCCGAAGCCGGCCGGCGCTACGGTGCCCCGTACGTCGTCATCCACCGAAGCGACCTGCACGCGATCCTGGTGCGAGCTTGCCGTGCCGCAGGCGTCGACCTCGTTACCGATGCCTGCGTCGTAGACGTGCAGAACGATGCGGACGGAGCGACCGCGATCGGCGAAAACCGCCGCGACGCCGGCCGGGTGGTGGTCGCGGCCGATGGCCTCAAGTCGCGGCTGCGCGGCCGGCTCAGCGCGGATGAACCGATCAGTTCCGCCTATGTCGCCTACCGCGGCGCCGTTCCGCTCGACGAGGTGCTCGACACCAGCGGTATCGCGCTCGAAGACGTCACCGTCTACGTCGGACCGGGCTGCCACCTCGTGCAGTACCCGTTGCGCCGCGGCAAGATGCTCAACCAGGTGGCGGTCTTCCAATCCCCCAAGGCCCTCGCCGGCGACGACGACTGGGGTACCCCTGACGAGCTCGACACCGCCTTCGCCGCCACCTGTGCCCCGGTGCGCGCGGGCCTGCCGCACCTCTGGCGGGACCGGTGGTGGCGGATGTACGACCGCGAGCCGATCTCCTCTTGGGTCGACGGCCGCCTCGCCCTGACCGGAGACGCCGCCCACCCGATGCTCCAGTACCTCGCACAGGGTGCCTGCCAGGCCCTCGAGGATGCAGCCGGACTCGCCGAGCAAGCGGAGAAGTACGGCAAGGACGACCACGGGAGCACGGACTGGAACTCGGCGTTGCGCGACTACGCCGCGGAAAGGACCGTGCGCACCGCGCGCGTCCAGCGCACCGCCCGGCAATGGGGCGACCTCTGGCACTGCGACGGTCTCTTCCGCGCAACCCGGAATGCGCTCCTTCGCGACCGCGCCGAAGACGACTACCGCTACCTGGACTGGCTCTACGGCCGCGACGTTTGAGTGACCTGAGTCACTCAACGGGCCGACCTGTCACGCCAGAACTGCGCTGCGCCGTCGTCCATCTGCCCCCATGGCACAACGAAAAGGAGAACCACCGTGCCGGAACGCTTGCTGATGGCGAAGGTCGCACCGGAGGCGTACAAGAAGGTCTTCGAGCTGCACGCCTACTCCCAGAAGACTGTCGATCCCGCCCTGCTCGAACTGATCAAGCTTCGCGCGTCCATGCTCAACGGCTGTTCCTACTGCGTCGACCTGCACAGCAAGGACGCGCTCAAAGCCGGCGAGTCCTCCCAGCGCCTGTTCGCCGTCTCGGTCTGGCCCGAGTCGCCGTTCTTCACGACTGGAGAACGCGCCGCCTTGGCCTTGACCGACGCTGTCACCAAGATCGGTGAGGCCGGCGTTCCGGACGACGTGTGGGACGCGGCCGGCGAGATTTGGTCGGACAAGGAGGTCGCTGACATCGTGATGGCCATCATCATGATCAACGCCTTCAACCGTATCGCGATCAGCACCCACCAGTTCCCGACCCTGGACGCGTGAACACCACCACCGCACAACTCCGGGCGGCTCGCGACGAGCGGGCCGCCCGGAGCGTCGTTTCCTACACTGGCGCCGTGAAATCCGACACGGAAAGCGCCAGTTCGGTCTTCGAGGAACACCGGCCGGTACTCCTCGGGGTCGCCTACCGGATTCTCGGCAGCCTCGCCGACGCTGAAGACGTCGTTCAGGAAACCTGGCTGCGGTGGTCAGGCGCCGACCGCTCGGTCGTCGAGGTCCCGCGCCAGTTCCTGATCAAGGTCGTGTCCCGGCTGGCGATCGACCGCCTGCGCCTCGCGCACCGGTGGCGGGAAACCTACGTCGGCACTTGGCTGCCCGAACCCGTGCACACCCAGGCGGAGCACCCACTCGGCCCCGCCGAGAGCGCCGCGCAACGCGACACCCTTTCGCTGGGCACCCTCCGGCTCATGCACCGGCTCTCCGCGCCTGAGCGCGCCGTCTTCGTGCTCCGCGAGGCTTTTGAGCTGCCGTACGAAGAGATCGGCCAAATCCTCGGGCTCAACGAAGCCCACGCACGACAGCTCCACCGGCGCGGCTCCGCGCACCTGACCTCGGGCCGCGACCGGTTCGGCGACGACCCTGACGTGCGCCGCGAACTCGTCGACCGGTTCGTCGCTGCTGCCCGCACCGGTGACCGGCGTAGCCTGCAGGGGCTCCTTGCCCAGGACGTGACGTTGTGGGGCGATGGCGGCGGCAAGGCCCGTGCCGCTCTACGACCAGTCTCCGGTGCGGACCGGGTCGGGCGGTTCGTCGTCGGCACGATCGACAAGTACTCCGACGTCGAGTTCCGGACGACCGAGGTCAACGGACAGACCGCACTGCTGGTCAAGCTCGCTTCGCACTGGCAGGTCTGCTCTTTCGAAGTCCGTGACGGGCTGATCACCGGGATCCAGTGGATGTCCAATCCGGACAAGCTCAGCCGAATCAACCCGATCGAGTGAATCTTGAATACTTGAAGGGCACCCCGCGACCACCGCGGGGTGCCCTTCGTCGATCTCGGCTACTTGCGCAAGTGGCTATCGAGCCAGGCGATGACGTCGTCAGCGGCGCCACCCTCACTTCGAGGCGCGAGCACACCGTAGTGGTCCTTGCCCGGGTAGAGCTTGAACTCGGCCGGGGTGCCGGCCGCCCGGGCGTTGCGGACCGCCTGGTACGTCACGGCCTTCTTGATCGACGGGTCGGCAGTGCCCTGCAGCAGCAGCATCGGGCCCGGTGTCTTGCCCCGTGGCACCGACTGCTCGTCCAGCCAGTCCTGCAGCTTCAGCGCAGCGATGTCGTTCTGCGGCACGAACTGCCAGTCGGTCAACTTGTCCCCGAAGTTTTGGGAGAACTCGTTCCAGATGTCGGTCGTGCACTCCTGCGCCACCTTCGGCAGCATGGCCAGCGCCTGCTTGCCGAGCAGCTGGTCGAACTGCAGTTCCGGGTGGACAGTCTTCAAGCCGTCCAGGGCCAGCAGGTAGAAACCTCGGTCTATTGGGCCGGGGTTTCCCCACATGTAAGCCGCCGCGACGTTCGTCACCGGGGCAAGGCCCACCGTGCCGCGGAAGTCCAGGCCTCGGCCATAGGTCTGTGCCATCTCGCCGGCTGCGATGGCGGCCTGGCCACCCTGCGAGTGCCCCAGATCGACATACTTCCGCGAAAGCGTCGGCTCGGCCTCGATTGCTGCGCGAACGGCGTCGATCACGCCGCGCCCTTCGCTGTCCGCGACGATGTATGGGTGCTCGCCCGGAGTCCCCAGGCCTTCATAGTCGGTTGCCGCGACCGCGTAGCCGGCCTTCAGCATCTGCGCGACGAAACTGCCGTAGCCGTAGAGGTCGATCTTGCCGTTCTGGTTCGGCACGCTCGACGGCGCGCACATGTCACTGATGCCGCTTGATCCGTGCGCGAACGACACGACCGGCCACCCGTCCTTCGGGGCTCGACCCTTCGGGGTGAAGAACGCCCCGCTCACCACGACGTCCCGGCCGGCCACTGACCGCGATCGATAGGTGATCCGGTCGGCTCGTGCCGACACTGAAGCCAGCACCGCATCGAGGTTGGCGATCGGCTTGTCCGACAACAGTTTTCCGGCGCCGTCCGGGCCGACCACCGACTGGGTGACCGCTGCGGTGGCGACCGCGGGTTCGGTTCCATAGTGGACGGCCACGGGGGCGGCAACGGCGGCGACAGCCACTGCTGCGACAGCTCCGCGCCGAACTTTGTTCCTTCGCATGATGTTCCTCCTTCGTTGTCGCAGTGAAGACGGGACGGCACCAGCCAGGCGTGACGCCTTTTTCCGTGAGGGCGAACACATCCGTGAATGGACCACCCCACCGGAAATCAAGTGGACCACGTCCGTCCACGGTCGCGCGGTTAGCGTGGAGATGTGCGCCATTCCCCCACAATCAGGACAGCTTGGGTCCCGTTTCCGCTCGAAGAGTTCGATGACCTTCCCGCGGATCTCGACTACGTGACGTGGGACGGCCGGCCGGACCTTCCGTCCGATCCGGAGCGAGCTGACTTCTACGCGCACCCGTTGATCCAGGATCCCGAGGTGATCACCCGACCGCTGAAGCGGATGAACCGGCTCAGCGCGGTGCAGGCGCTCAGTTCGGGCACGGACCACCTCGTGCCGCTGCTGCGACAACTACCCCGGCCGGTCACCCTCTGCAACGCGGGTGACGTCCACAGCGGAAGTACCGCGGAACTGGCGCTCACCCTCATCCTGGCTTCGTTGCGCGGCATCCCCGGCTTCGTCCGGGCGCAGGACCGCGAGTTGTGGCACCAGGAGCTCCGGCCCTCCCTCACCGGCGCACACGTGCTGATCATCGGTTACGGCGCCGTGGGCTCCGCTCTGGAGGAACTGCTGGTCCCGTTCGAATGTTCGGTGTCACGCGTCGCACGCGGACGTCGGCAAGCCCTTCACGGCATCGTTCACTCCACTTCCCGGCTACCCGAACTCATTCTCGGAGCCGACGTGGTCGTGCTCGCCACCGCAGCGACCCGGGAAACCCACCACCTCGTGGACCACAGCCTGCTCTCCCGCATGAAACCAGGCGCGCTCCTGGTCAACGTGTCCCGCGGGACCGTGGTCGACACCGAGGCACTGAACACGGCACTGGCTGACGGACGGATCACCGCTGCCCTCGACGTCACCGATCCCGAGCCCCTGCCGCCGGGGCACCCTCTGTGGTTCGCGCCCGGCGCCGTCGTCACCCCGCACGTCGGCGCGTTCACCTCCACGTTGCGGTCACGCGTCCGAACTCTGATCCAGGGCCAGCTCTGGCGGTTCGCGCGGAACGAACCGTTGCGGAACACCGTGTCGTACGCGGGCACTTGAGCCGAGAAAGGACATCCCATGGCAGCTTCAGCCGTCGAAGTCGCGCGATCACTCATTCCACTGCTCTCCGCCGAGGCAGGCACCACCGACCAAAATCGCCGCATCACCGAGAAGAGTGAAGGGGCGATGCGAGACGCTGGTCTCCTCCGCCTCGGCACGCCGACGCGGTGGGGCGGGCGGGGAGCCGATCTCCGGACCGCGGTCGAGGTATGCCTCGAGCTGGCCCGCGGCTGCGCGGCGAGCTCGTGGATCGCCGGCATCGCCTACGGCGGGAACCTCTTCGCCGGCCAGCTCGCCGAGCCGGTCCGCGAAGAGCTCTGGGGAACCGACCCTGATGCCTTCGTGTGCGGCACGGCGAACCCGGCGGGCACCGTGACCCGAACGTCGACGGGACTCGTGCTCGACGGGGAGTGGCCGTGGATCTCGGGCATCCACCACGCAGGATGGACCCTGCTCGGCATCGCCTGGGACGAGGACGGACGGACGGAACGGGGCATGGCGCTGGTCCCGACCGCAAAACTGGAAACCATCGACGTCTGGCACGTTGCCGGGATGCGCGGCACGGGGAGCAACACGGCCGTCGCGGCGGACCTGGCCGTCACCGACGACTGGGTGGTCTCCCTCTCCGTGATGGCGGACGGCGTCTACCGGAGGCACCACCCGGAGGAGGCGCGGGTGACCTTCTACCTGTCCATAAACCTGCCGCTCGTCGGGACCTGCGTCGGCATCGCCGAAGCCGCGCTGGAAAAGGTGGTCGGCGCGGCCGCGCGGGGTAAGAAGCTGAGTTCGCCGTTGTACGCCACGGTCGCCGAGTCGCCGGCCCACCAGGTGAACGTCGCCAACGCCGCGGTCCTGATCGACACCGCACGGCTGCACCTGGCGCACGCAGCGGACGAAGTCGACGCTCATGCCCGCGCCGGCAACCGCCCGGACGTCGACGCTCGCGCCCGGCTGAGGATGAGCGCGAGCTACTCCACCCGGTGCGCCCGCGATGCGGTCGGCCTGTTGCTCGACACGGCCGGCGCGGGCAGCTTCGCGGATAGCTCATCCCTTCAACGCGCCTGGCGGGACATCGAGACCGCGTCCCGGCACGCTGCGTTCAGCATGCCGAACCACGCCGAGATGTACGGCCGTGTGTTGCTCGGTGCCGAGCTGCCGCAGAGCCCGGCCCTGTGAGGGCGATGATGGACGATCAGGTCGCTTTGGTCACCGGCGCGGGCCGCGGTCTGGGCGCCGCGATCGCAACCCGGCTGCACGAAACAGGCATGCGAGTGGCCCTGCTCGATCGCGACGGGATTTCCGTTCGCGCCGCGGCCACGGAGCTCGACCCCAGCGGCACCACGGCCCTCGCGATCAGCGCCGACGTGGGTGACGTCGCCTCGCTTGAAGCGGCCGTCCAACACGTCAGCTCGACATGGCACTCACCAGACGTCTTGGTCAACAACGCGGCCCGGACGGTGGCGGGATCCGTGTGGGACATCCCGCTGGACGAGTGGGACAGCGTGTTCGCCACCAACGTGCGCAGCGTGTTCGCGTTGACCCGGCTCTGTGCTGCTTCCATGCGTGAACGCGGCTGGGGACGGATTGTGAACCTCGGTTCTCTTGCCGGTCAGCAGGGCGGCTCGGTCGCCGGAGCACACTACTCGGCGGCAAAGGCCGGTGTACTCACGCTGACGAAGGTCTTCGCCCGGGAGCTCGCCTCGTCTGGCGTGACGGTCAACGCGGTGGCGCCGGCGGCCGTGTGGTCACCGGTCATGGACGAACTCCCCGCGGACGCCGTGGACGAACTCGCGGCCACGATCCCGGTCCGCCGGCTGGGCGACCCCGGCGAGGTCGCCGAGCTGGTCGCCTACCTCGTCAGCGACTCGGCCGGGTACGTCACCGGAGCGACCTTTGACATCAACGGCGGATTGTTCATGCGCTGATCGGAGCAGGACATCTCGGCAGCGGCTCGCTGCACCCTTCGAGAGACTACCGCCCGGCTTAGATGGCTCTCCCCAGCTCAGGCACGACGGCAGTGCGGCACGGTCGTCCGGTGGTTAGTCGTGCGCGTCGGGCCCAGGTGGCCCTGACCACTGAGGCTGATACGCCAGGTTACGAGCCAATGCGAGGCCAATTCCATTGGCGTTGCTCATCCGCCGCTGAGGTAGGGGAAATTCTTGTTCGCTGGCTCTCCTGAAGAGCTGCTGGTAGATGTCGTCGACGGTGAGGAGTTCACCGAGGCCTGGGATGCCTTCACGGAGGACCTCGATGAGTGATCCGGTGAATTGCGTGTAGCTGCTGTCAGCTGGTGCAAATGCAGCGCGGTTACTGCTCGTTGATGTGATCACATAAGTGGCGGGGATCGCAGTGAGACCATCCAATGGCCCCATAGCTTCCAACGCTCGACCCGAGAAGCAGCTGTCCAGGATTACAACAGACCTATGTGCTCGACTGTTCGAGATCAAGTCCCTGACCGTCTCATACGGGGCGGCAGTGAAAGTCCGGTCGGCCTTGGTCTCAGGGGTGGCTAATAGCAATTCTCCTTTCTGGGAGACAAGCCCGTGTCCGGAAAAGTAGACAAGCAACGTGTCGGAGGCGCGCTCTGATGCTCTTTGCACTGACTCAAATAGCTGGAGTGTGCTGGGATTGTGCAGCGTAGTGATGTTCTCGTTGAGAAACACGCCCCCAGGCTCAGCAAGAAGACGATGGAGTTCGTCGGTGCCAGCTGTGACGACCGGAAGGTCGGGAAGATACGTGTCGTAATACCGGGAGACCCCAGCGAGAACGACCTGGGAGGTCCTAAGGTCGGGTAGAACTGGGCTACGGCTTCGCAATTGGGGGCCGCTGACGGAAGCTGATCCCTCGCGGTAGGTTCGCCTCTCAGCTGCGTAGTTGACAGCGCCATGATCGGCGGTGCCGGTCGGCGGCTTAGCGCTGTTGACCAGATCAGATGAGCTAGGGCGGTTGCCCGGAGGCAACTGGGTCATCCCGGTCCCCGGCGGAGTCGGCAGGTCGAGCAGGTGAGCCCGGGTGGCTGGACGCCAGAGCTGGTCGAGCTCGTCCAAGAGCGCGTCCTCGTCTACGCGTCGGTGCCGGTTTCGATTATTGAGGAACTTTACGAGCTCGAATAGCAGATCGCCGTTCGTAGGCAGCTTGCGTCCCGCCAGTAGGGCATGGATGGTTGTATGGCTGCAGCGGACCTCGCCATTGGTCGCTTTGAGCACGCCGTCTGCGATGTCTCGAGTGGAGGGCTCTCCTGCAAGTTGATGAAGCCCGTGCAAGAAGAGCAGCAGCTCCTGATGAGGCCCCTTGGGCAGGTCCGGGAACCGAAGTCGACGAGGCACGGGGTTCTCCGTTCGCCCATGGAGCCTGTTGGAAACCAATGTAAACCTTTGGCAGCCTCCACGCTAGCCGGGCTGACCATGGGAGGGTCCTCAAACATCAGCCCAGAGAGGGTTGCGACCATGGCCAGCCACTCACAGTCGAGCGCGAGGCAGCCTCGGTCTGATGTCTCGGCGAGGCAGATCGGCCGGGAGTCTGGTCCCGCCCCGCTCACAGGTCACTCGGCCATCGTCGGCCCCGCTCCAAAAGATACATCCCGCGACACTGACGCCCAGGATGAACGGTGTCCGACCTGCCAGTCCCCCAAGTGTCTGGCCCTCGTCCGCGCGGGCGAGCCTCCTGCGGATTGGAAGGACCTCGTGCACCGCCTCGCCATGTTGTTTTGCAGTGGCCACTGGACGTGGCATAAGACCGCGAACCTGGTAGTGACCTCGAGCTGTCTGGCTCTGCTGTTCTATGCCTGCGCGGGGAACAGGATCCCACTGGTGATTGAGTATCTGGGCGCATCTCCCTTTCGCTGGGGGTCGGTCTCAGGTTGCTGCGTGCTCGCATCCGCAGTTGGGCTCTGGCGCGTGCGCCGACGACGAGTTGCCACCGACGATCGGGAACGTCACAGCCGGTTCCACTAGCAAGCCAACAAGCGGACAACTACGAGCCCGCGGTATCACAGCCGTGTTCTCCAAGCTTGCCGATCAAGCCGCATGCCAGAAACACCGGGCTCCTGCAGTTGTCACCCAGCGGCGTTCGACCAGATCGCCTGCCGGGCCGCAACGTTGTCGAACCTGCTCAGACAATGGTGCGGTCTGACCACCAATTGCGAGAGTTCGGGTCATCATCTGCCGCGATCCTCTTCCTCACCGTGGTCGCCTGGAACAAGGCATAGTCATATACGCCCTAGCCCCGAGCGATGTACCGCTCGAGATCGTCGAGGTTCTCCCTCACCACCGCGAAGGCGTCCTCGACACTCGCGACGGCCGATCCACGCCCGTCCGGACGGCGTAGCCCGGCGACAGCCGTCTCCGCGAGCTGCTCCGAGACGGCTTTGACGTCGTCACCAGGCCTGATCCACCAGGCGACCCAGTTGCACATACCGAGCACGCCCAGCGCGGCCGTCCGGGCGTCGACCGGCCGGAACTCACCCTGCGCGATCCCGGCTTCGATGACCTCGACGAATGCGGCCAAGAGTCCGCGCCGGCCGTCCCGGTGGGTCTGCGCCACGACCTCAGGCAGGTCACCCTCCGACATCACCAGCAACCGGAACTGCCCGGCGTGCTGGGCGACCCACGCTGCGGTGCTGCCGGCCAAGGTCAGCAGTTTCGCCGCGGCGTCGAGGTCGTCGCGGCGGACCACCGCGGCGGCGTTCGCGACGCCCATCTCGGTGGTGTCGCGCACCAGATTCGTCAACAGCTCCTCCTTGCTGCTGACGTAGTGGTAGAGCGCCGGACGCGTCATGCCGAGTGCGCTCGCGATGTCGTTGAGTGTCGTCTTCACGAACCCGCGCTCGGCGAACAGCCGAGTCGCGTTTTCGTAGATCTCGTTGAGCACCAGTGCCCGGCGCCCGGAGTCGACCGGGCGCTGGGTCTCGGCCGTGCTGTCGTTCGACGCGTCCATGCCGGTCAGGATAAGACCGGCGGCACGAGCTGCTCTGCCGCCGACCCGCCGGCGAACCACCCGCGGATCACCTTCTTGTCGACCTTGCCCACCGCCGTGCTGGGCAGCTCGTCCACGAGATGCAGCGACTCGGGCCACTTGAACTTGGCGACCCCGCGGCCCTCGAGGTAGGTGCGGATGGAGTCCAGGTCCACATCGGTGCCCGGCACCGGCACGACAACCGCGCAACCCCGCTGGCCCAGCCGCTTGTCGGGCACGGGAACGACGGCGACCGAAGCGATCTGCGGGTGACCGTTCAGCAGGCCCTCCAGCTCATCGACATTGATCTTCTCACCGCCGCGGTCGATGACGTCCTTGATGCGCCCCTCGATCGAGAAGCAGCGGTAGCCGTCTTCAATCCTCGCGACGCCGAGGTCACCGGTGCGGTAGTACCCATCGCTGGTGAAGGCCCGCCGATTGTGCGCCTCGGTCTTCTCGGCTTGGCCCGGTTCGCGGGCGTCGTAGTAGGCCGTGATCGTGTATGGGCCACGAACGCACAGTTCGCCGAGCTCGCCGTCGGCCAGGCGCTCTTCGGAGGCCGGATCGAGGACGAGAACTTCGTCCAGCGGGCTGATCGGCACGCCCACGGAGTTACGGCGGGCCGCGCCGGGCGCATCGAGCGGAGTGGCCACGAACATCCCCTCCGCCATGCCGTAGAGCTGGCCGGCCCAGATCCCGCCTTCGTCGAACGCCTCGTACATGCCCAGCGGCGGGCGGGCGCCGGACATGACGACCCGGCGGATCGTTCCCGACGCCACCATGAGCGGGATCAGCGGAATGAGCGGGGCGCCGGCGATCATGTCCGTGATGCGCTCATGGGTGAGTGCGGAGACGACCACCTGGCCAACAGGAGTGAGCAGCACGCAGGTACCGCCCACGGAGTGTGGCGCATGCAGGGCGCACACGACGCCGGCGTTGTGGATGATCGGCGCGCCGTGAGCGACTCGGACCGTCTCGTCCCAGCCCAGTACGTCGGCGTAGGCACGCGCGTTGTACCAGTACTCGTGATGGCGTCGTGGGATGAGTTTCGGCGTTCCGGTCGTGCCGCCGGACAGCTGCAGCACAGCTACCCCGTCCGGATCCAGAGCCTGCTGCACTGCGTCGACCCGGGCACGCGCGGCGGCGGCGTCGCCTTCGACGAGGTCTTCCAGCCGCATCCCGGCCGATCCCGCCGAGGCACCGACGGTGACCAACAGCTTCAGCTGCGGGATGCGCCGTGCGGTCTCCTCCGCGAAGGCGATCATGTCGAAGTCATCGCTGGATTCGACGATGTGCACCGAGGCACCCGACCGCATGGCGATCTCCTCGATCTCGTGACGGCGGTGCGCCGCAAGCGTGCAGACCGGCACCAGCCCGGCCTTGAGCACCCCGTACCAGGCGAGGACCGTCTCCAGGCGGTTGGTGAGCTGGAGCAGGGCGCGGTCACCGGGCGCGGCGCCCGCGCTCAGCAGTCCCGCGGCGATCAAGTCGGTGGCGCGCGAAAGTTCGGCGTAGGTCATCCGGTTCTCGCCCGCAACGACGGCCTCCCGGCCGGCGTGGGTGTCGGCGACCGCCTGCCACTCCTGGATCAGGGTGCGGTCGGTCCACATGCCCTCCGCCCGGAACTGGTCGGCGAGCGGGTGCACGGCGGTGTGCGTGGTGGTCATGGCGTCTCCTCGGCTTCAAGGATGTGGCAGGACGACGGAGGTGTCAGGTCAGGTGGACAAGGTCGGTGCGGCCACTGAGCACCGCACCGACGGCGACGCTGCGCAGGGCGCGGGGCAGGTCGATTCCCACCGGAACGGCGAGCTCGAGGCGGACGCGTTCGGCGAGACCGAGCCGGGCGTGCACGGCGGCGGGTGTATCGGGCCCGGTGAGCCACGCCCCGTCGGCGCCGTCGGCCACCAGCTCCTTGATCGCCTCGAGAGCGACCTGGGCCGTGACGGTCAGGGGAAGATGGAAGAGGGCGACCGACACGCCGTTTTCCGCGCACCAGCCGACGCGATCGGCCGTCTCCACGAGCCGCCGCGGCAGCGCACTGGTTCCGGCAGCCGGCAGGGGCGCGCCCAACACCGCCGCGGCGAGCCGCTCGGGGTCCGCCGCATCGGCCGGCGTGACGTCGATGCCGAGGCCGACAGCCGCGGCGATGACGGCCTCGGGCCGGCTCGAGGCGAACTGTTCGACCGATACGTTGCCCGAACGCGTCATGAACGAGGTGACGAGCACCGCGGCCGGGAGGCCGATCCGGCGGGGGAAGTCCTTCCACCACTGCTGGCTGCGCTCAGCGATCGCCTGGAGCCGCTCGACGCGGGGTCGCCGCCGCCGTTCGTACTCGGCGAAAGCCTCGGCAAGATCCGGGATCCCGGTGACGGCGTCCGCAAGCGCGATGGCGTCTTCGAGCGCCAGCTTGGTGCCCGAGCCGATCGAGTAGTGCGCGGTGTGCGCGGCGTCCCCGAGGAGTACGACGTTTCCGTGCGACCACCGTCCGGCCCGGACCGTCGCGAACTGCTGCCATCGAGTGGCGTTGCCGAGCAACCGCGAACCGCCCAGGACCTGCGCGAACGCCGCGGACAGGAAGTCGAGGCTCTCCTCGTCGGACTCCCCTGTCGCGACCTCGCGGTCGAACCCGGCTGCCCGCCACGTGGCCTCGTCGGTCTCGATGAGGAATGTGCTGTGTTCATCGTCGTAGGGGTAGCTGTGTGCGACGAACGTGCCGTAGTCGGTGGTCGCGGCCGTGAACGTCGCCGCCGGGAGTGCGAAGCGCGCGCCGCACCACAGGTAGCGCACGTCGTCGACGCGAACCTCCGCCGCCAGTTCGACACCGAGCTTGTCCCGGATTCGGCTGCGCACGCCGTCAGCGGCGACCACCACATCAGCGTCGACGTCGGTCAACTCGGCGTGACGCATGACGATCCGTACACCGGCATCTTCGGCATGGGCCCGGAGCAAGCCCAGCAGGGTGGCTCGCCCGATCGCGATGTCGGCGCCGGATCCGGCCATCCGGAAGGCGTCGCCGACCAGCATGTCCATCCGGCCACCGCGATGCCCGGCCGCCTGGATCGTCTCGGCCGATTCGGGATCGGCTGCAGCCAGCGCTCGCAGGGTGGTCTCGGTCAACCCGACGCCGAAGCCGAACGTGTCCGCCGCGGCGTTGTGCTCGTAGACGGTGACGCGCCACTCCGGCTTGGCTCGCTTGATCAGCCGCGCGACGTAGAGGCCGCCCGGCCCGCCGCCGACGACGGCGATGTGTCGTGATGTCACGTTCCGGCTCCTCGAGGGTTTGACGCTCTTGACTCAAGAGTCGCATACTTGCCTCACGAGTCACCAGCCCCGGTTTCACCTCAGGAGGACCCATGTCCGACCAGCGGCATTCCGTCCGCGGCGTCGACCACGTCGCGTTTCCGACCTTCGACCCGGCGGGGACCGTCCGGTTCTACCGGGACGTCCTCGGCTTCCCGGTCGTCCACTCGATCTGCGCAGCCGGCTGGGGTCCGGCTGATCACCCGGACTTCATCCACTTCTTCTTCGACATCGGCAACGACGACAGGATCGCGTTCTTCTACTACTTCGGGCTCGAACCTTCGGTAGCCGGCGAAGGCGCAAAGGGCGACTCCTACGCCCGCTTCGACGAGGAGGTTCCCGACTTCTTCGTCAACTCGCGGCACCTGGCGATCCACGTGGACAGCGAAGAAGACCTCCTCGAGTACCGGAACCGGATGGATGCCAGCGAGTGGCGCTGTGAAGCCCGGATCCAGCACGAGACGATCGAGTCGATCTACACCCACGACCCGAACGGCTACCTCGTCGAAATCACTCGCGCGATGCGCCCGGTGTTGCCGCAGGAGGACCTCGACGCCACCCTCACCATCGACGCGCTGCTCGACATCCTCGACGGGCCGAACCAACCCACCCTGGCCGGCCTCATGACCCGCAAGGCCGAGCTGATAGTGCAGCGCGCCGAGGCGTGGCAGAACACTCAGCCTGCGGGGGCACCCCGATGACCTGCCTCTACGTACTGGACGTTCCGGAGAACACGCCCTTGGTCGAGCTGAGCAGAGAGCAGGACGACCTCAAGGTGCGCCCCGTAGGTCCTTATTGGGAGATCACGTCCGACGGGCCGATCGTGATCGACCGGCGAGCCACCGGCATGCGTCATGCCGTCTGGTACTCGTGCGTCGCGGGAATCACCCGGTCGCGCATCGCACAGTGGGACAAGAACGCGCTCCGGCTGGAGGAATCATGACCCGCGAGGTCACCACGAGCCTCCACGCGCTGGGCACGGCCGACGGCGCCGGAGTCACGGGCGTTCTCCGTGTGCCCGAGGGCGCCACGACCGTGACGACCCTGATGCACCCCCGCCAGGATTTCACCCACCACCCTTTAGTGCCCGGGCTGCTCGCCCACGGCGTAGCGGTGTGGACTCAGGGCGCGCGATCGGTCAACGACGACATCGCCCTGGTCCACGAGCAGGCCTTGTTGGACTTTGCCGCCGGCCAGAGGTTCCTGCGTGACCGCGGTTTCAGCTCGGTCGTCACCGTCGGACACTCCGGCGGCGCGGCATTGTCGGCGTTCTACCACCAGCAAGCCGGGCTGGCCGCGGGAGAACGGCTGGCCACGACTCCGGCCGGCCGCGAGACCGGCTTCGCTCGCGCGGAGATGCCGTTGCCTGACGGTGTCGTTTTCGTGGCCCCGCACCCGGGGCAGGGCCACCTGCTCATGCGGTTGATCGACCCGTCCGTCACCGACGAGGCAGACCCCCTCGCCCGGGATCCTGAACTCGACCCGTACTCGACCGTCAACGGATTCGCGGATCCCCCGGGCAAGACGGTGTACGACCTGGAGTTCGTGGCTCGCTACCGCGCGGCGCAACGAGACCGGGTCGCACGGCTCGACGCGATCGCACTCGAGCGGGTCGGCCAGGCGGCTGCCGCGCGACGCCGATGGATGGACACGCGGAACGCCGAGCACCGGCGGGTGGCCGACGCACCGCGCCTGCTGACCGTCTACCGCACGGACGCCGACCTTCGATCCGTCGACCTCACGATCGACCCGAACGATCGCCCGTACGGATCCCTGTTCAAGCAGCGGCCGGACCTGAGCAACTTCGGCCTGCCCGGCTTCGGCCGGATCACCACGCCTGATGCCTGGCTCTCGACCTGGTCCGGCCTTTCCACCAACGCCAGCATGATCGGGTGCGCGCCCGGCGTCACGGTACCGGCATTGCTGATCGAACTCACCGGCGACCAGGCCTGTTTCCCCGCCGACATCCGGGAGATGGCCGACGCCATGGGCTCCCGCGAGCTGACCGTTGCGCGAGTGGAAGGCACCCACTTCGGCGGCCCGATCACGCCGGGCCGCCCCTCGGGTATCCAGCTGGCCACGAAAGAGATCTCGGCGTGGCTGGAGAAGTTCTTCCCCGCTGTCTGATCAGGCGACCTGGATCGAACGGATCGAGTTGTTCCCGACCATCCGGTCGATGGCCGTGATCGTCGTTTCAGGGCGGTCCGCCGCCCCGAGCGTCAGCAGCAGCGGAACGAAGTGTTCAGCCGTGGGATGGGCGACATCGGCACAGGGCGCCTTGACCCGGTAGTCGGCGAGAGTGTCGACATCTCCCCTGCCGAGGGCTTCCGCAGCCCACGCGTCGAAGTCCCGCATGGGCCCTGCGAGTTCGGGCCTGCGCAAGGCCTCGAAGCTGTGGGTCATGAAGCCGGAGCCGATGACGAGCACCCCTTCTTCGCGCAGGGACCGAAGGCGCTGTCCGAGTGAGAACAGGGCGACCGGGTCGAGGCTGGGCATGCTGAGCTGGACCACCGGCACGTCAGCCGCGGGATACATGGCCATGAGCGGGATGAACGCGCCGTGATCGAGCCCGCGACGGGCGTGCTGGTGCACCTCTGCCGTCTCGGCCAGCTTTCCGACGACCCGCCGAGCGAGAGCGGTCGCGTCCGGCGTCGGGTAGAGCAGCTTGTAGTACAGGGGATGGAACCCGGTGAAGTCGTAGTAGAGCGGGGTGCCGATGGCCGGGTTGGTGACAGCGAGCGGCGCGTCTTCCCAATGCGCGGAAACGATGACGACACCTCGCGGCTTGGGCATGGACTGCGCCCAGGTGAACAGGTCATCCAGCCAGACCGGGTCGTCGAGGGTGGGCGGGGCCCCGTGGCTGACGAACAGGGCTGGGAGGGCCCCGTCGTCGCTCGTCCAAAGGCGCTGCGCGTAGGCCTCAGGCAGGACACGGGACACCAGCGCGCGGTAGGCGCCGGCCGGGCTCTCCGGGTAGTGCGGGTCGTAGGGCATGGGGTGTTCCCTTTCTCATGAGATGAACGAATCAGCCGGCGACGACGAGCGCGTGACGGAACCAGCCCGCGTCCGAAACCGACGAGAGCAGCCGCTCAGCGACGTCGGAGCGCGTGACCGAGGTCCGCAGGCGGAGCGTGGCCGACGCGGGAACCACGCTGGTCCGGCCGGCGGCGCGCCCGTTCGTCAGCCGGACCGCGTGCACGACCGTCCAATCGAGCTCGGAAGCTCGCAGCAGCTCCTCAGCGGTCGCCTTGTCCCGCAGCATCTCGCCCATGCTCAGTGCCGAGACGAGCTTCGCCACACCGCTCAACCGCGCGCGGAGCACCGCGAACGACGACAGCACCACGACGCGGCGCACGCCGCTCTGATCGGCTCCGGCGATGATGGCGCGGGTAGCGTCCGTCATGACGCTGCCTTTCGCCGCACCCAGCGTGCTGATCACCACGTCCATCCCCGCCATCGCGTTCCCGACGTCATGGGGATCCGTCGCCTGCCCCGTCACGACCTCCAGGTCCGGATGCGTGAGCGACAGCTTCTCGGGCGAACGCACCAGCACCCGGACGCGGTGGCCGGCGGCGAGCGCCTGGTCGACGAGCAGAGCGCCGGTCGCGCCGGTGGCGCCGAGCACCAACATCTTCATGACAGCCTCCTTGACTTGCAACTTTAAGTCAGAATACGGAGGCATGACTTAAAGTTGCAAGTCATCAGAACCGTGTCTCAGTTCACGCTTTAACTCACATGCGCTAAGATTCCCGCCATGACGAAGGCATCGACGACACCGGAAAGTCGAGACGACGGCGAAGAAATTCGCTGGCTCACCGCGGAGGAACGACGAGCTTGGTTCGCCCTCGCCAGCCTTGTCTCCCGGCTCGACTCGGCTCTGGACACCCAGCTCCGGCGCGACTCCGGGATCAACCATTTCGACTACGTGGTGCTTGCCACGCTGTCGGACGCTCCCGACCGGACGATGCGCATGAGCGACCTCGCGTCCCTCTCTTCCGGCAGCCTTCCCCGTCTGTCCCAGGTGGCGGCCCGCTTGGAGAGCCGCGGGTGGCTGCGCCGGACACCCGACCCCACCAACGGCCGGTACACACTGGCCGTGCTCACCGACGCAGGCCAGGCGATCGTCATCGGCGCCGCTCCCGGTCACGTCCGCGAGGTCCGACGGCTCGTCTTCGACCCCCTCACCAAGGCCCAGGTGCAGCAGCTCGCCGCGATCGGCCAGCGCATCGCCCGAACGATCGATCCCGCGGACCACTGGCTGGCCCGGTCGACGGAGGCCCCGCAGCCCACCGGTGAATGAGGCCCGATTGGGCTGCCATCCCACAACCGAGCACCGGATTTGCGTCGCCGTCGCGGCTTCGAAGAATTGCCGGGGAGAATTTCATACGTTGCCTGTCGTCATTGTCACTGTGCATTGTCACTCACCGTCGAGGCGGCTCAGGATGACGTCATGAATGGACTGCAGCTTCCCGAAGGCGTGGGGCTCACCGCGCTGTTCGCCGCTTACGCTCGCGCGCAGGAGACCCGCCGCACCGATCGGCTGTTCGCTGATCCGCTGGCCGAGGAGTTCGTCGTGCGCGCCCTGGGCGTCAACGCGGAAGGCAGATCCCTCCCCCGGCTCGGTCCGGCTCGGGAAGACGACTCATCGCACCTCTGGAACGGGCTCTACAGCCTGTTCTCGGCCCGCACGGGCTTCTACGACAGCTACCTCCTCGACCGGGTGACGGCGGACTGCCGACAGATCGTCCTGCTCGGCGCCGGACTCGACACGAGGGCGTTCCGCCTTTCGCTCCCTGTCGACACTGTCGTCTACGAGGTCGACACGCCCGGGGTTCTGACCTTCAAGGACAAGGTGCTGGCCGACGTCGGCGCAGAAGCCGCGATCCGGCGGGTCCCGGTCGAGACCGATCTGCGCGACGACTGGCCCCGCGAGCTGCTGGCGGCCGGTTTCGCCCCGAAGACCCCGACAACCTGGCTGGCCGAGGGCCTCCTGATGTACTTTCAGCCGGCGGAGACCGACCGGTTCCTCGACGAGATCGGCAAGCTCTCCGCCCCTGGCAGCTCACTGGCGGGCGAGTACCTCACCCGTCGCACCCGTCTGACCGACATCCCGATCTCCGACGACAGCGACCGCGCGGTCGCGACCGTCTTCGTCTCGTCCGACCAGGGAGGACCGGAGCTCTGGCCGCCGTCCGAGTGGCTCAGGGCCCACGGCTGGACCGGCGACGGCCCGGATCTCGTGGACGAGCTGAACATCGCCGGACGCCCCGTCCCGGAGCTGTTCAATCCACACAAGCCAGACGCTCTGCGACTGCGCCTCTTCAGCGCGGCCCTGAACCCACGCGACGATCGGCCAGGCACCGCCAACAGGTAGGTAGCTCCTGACACTCGCACGTCGAGAACGGCAACCTCCTGGTCAGCGTTCGCGCGCGCGATGCTGCGCTGCGACGTGGCGCGCGGCGTCGATGAACGCGAGGCACGCGGGGTCGGTCTCGTCCGAGTGCCAGGCCAGAGCCACCCGGCTGGGCGGCAGGCCGGTCAGCGGGACGTACTCCACTCCCGGTCGCGGGAAGTAGACGACGGCCGCGGCGGTCGTCAGGGTGATCGCCCGGCCCGCCGCCACCGCGAGCAGTTCCTCGTCGACGTCGCCGACCTCGATGAGGCGTGGCGCGGGCCGGTCGCCGCGCACGGTGCCCGCGTACCAGAACTCGGCCCACACGGGATCGGCGGTGCGTCGGACGACGACAGCCTCGTCGAGCAGTTCAGCCACGTCGATGCTTTCGCGGCCGGCAAGCGGGTGTTCCGAGGGAAGTCCTGCCACGCGCGACTCTGAGAGCAAGGGCAGGAGCCGCAAGCCGCGCGAACGGAACGGCGGGCGGACGAAAGCGAGCTGGACGTTCCGGCTCTGCAAACCCGCTGAAGGATCTTCCCAGCCATGCCGGCGCAACTCGACGTCCACACCTGGGTTCCGGGTGCGGAACCGGTCGACGATGGCCGCGGTCAGCTCCCCCGCAGCCACCCCGTAGAACCCGATCCGCAGCACCCTGCCGTGTGCAGATTGCCGACACTCCCGCTCAGCGTCGCCCATCAGGCGCAGGATCTCCCGTGCGCGCTCGGCGAAGCGTGCACCCGCCTCCGTGCAAGACACCGATCGGGTCGTCCGTTGGAACAGGGCGACGTCAAGGTGCCGCTCGATCGCTTTGATTCGCGCGGACAACGACGGCTGTGACATGTGCAACTGTTCCGCTGCGCGGGAGAAGTTGAGCGTGTCGGCCACCGCCACCACGTACCGAAGGTGCCGCGCCTCGAGATTCATAACCACACGCTACTGAATCCTTTGCGTTCGGTCTTTCCCTTGTGGACCTTTCCACTCTTAATGTCGACCTCGAACATGAGGGAGAACCATGACTACTTCCACCACGAGCGGCGCTCGGATATCGGCGCACGTTCACCATCCCGATGACAAGCCCGCGAAATGGCAGCTGGCCGTGTTGTCGTTCATCGGGCTCTACCCGCTTGTGATGCTGGCTTCCTGGGTCAGCTCGGCCTGGCTGCCGCAGCTCATGCTGCCGGAACGGACGCTGCTGGTGATCGCCCTCGTGGTCCCGACGATGACGTACCTGGTCAATCCCCTGCTGCACCGCCTCGCTCATCCATGGCTGCATCGCGCTCGTCATGCCGCCCGACCGCCCGCAGCGCACGGCTTCTCGCCGGACAAGGAGTCCTGATGTCCTGGTTGCACCAAGCGCATCGCCAGCTGGAGCACGCTCCGCACCGCCAGCCGGTTTGGACCGCTGCCACCGTCTTCGCCCGCATGACCCTGTCTCCGGGATTCCTGTCGGCCGTGGCCGACCGGCTGGGCGTCTGGGGGCCGGCCGACACCGGATCGGTCACCTGGGGAGACTTCGCATCCTTCATCGAATACACGCAGAAACTCGCGCCTTACTTGCCCATCGGGGTGGTCCAACTCACCGCGTGGGTCGCGACGGCCGTGGAGCTGGTCCTGGGCTTGAGCTTGCTGGCCGGCGTGGCCATGCGGTGGTCGGCTTGGGCCGCGACTGGACTTCTGCTCGTGTTCGCGCTGTCGATGGGCATCTTCGTCGACTGGGAAGCACCGCTGAGCGCCTCGGTCTTCCCTGCCTGCGCCGCGGCCGCCCTGCTCGCCCTCGCACCCGTACGCACCTTCGCGCTCAGCCTCGACCGGCTTCGCACCGCGAAACGAGAAGCCCAGCCGATCGAGATGGCCTGACCAGTACACCCCACGCGAGCAGACCGAGCCGCTGGAGCCATTCGGCGCGGGCTCGGTCCACACCGACAGCACCTTCAGCGCGCTCTGCGCAGTTCGAGGTGTCAGCCGGGACCGTGCGCGCCGGTCATGTGCGCGGCGAGGTCCTCCGGCATGACGAATGACGACGGAGGCGGTGGGCCCCAGCTGTAAAGGCTCTTGGCGCCCTCCCACACCCCCGGCTCCCACGATGATTCGTCCACGATGCAGTCGAGGTCCGAGTAGTACTCGGAGAAGTTGCCCGCTGGGTCCTTCAAGTACCAGAAGAAGTTCGACCCGACGAAGTGGCGGCCGAGTCCCCAGATGTGCCGGCCCGGGTCCTTCTCCAGCATCGCCGCCGCACCGCGACCGACCTCGTCCACGTCGTCGACCTGCCAGGAGGTGTGGTGCAGGAAGTTCACCGGGGCCTGCTGGACGAGGATGTTGTGGTGGTCGGTCGAGCACCGCATGAAGACCGCGATCGAAGGTACGACATCGGAGATCTTCAGGCCGATGCCATGGGTGAAGAACTTCTGAGTGGCGGCCTGGTCCGTCGAACCGATCACCAAGTGCCCGAGTTTCCGCGGCCGCACCCGTTTGTTCCGCAGGCCCCCCGGCGCCCGCGAGGTTCCGCGGTCGGCCCGGCCCGGCCCGTTGTACAGGACGGCCGGAGCCGGCACCTGCACGAGGGGCGACATCACCTGGACCACGGCGCGGAAGCCCGCGATCGGCTCCACAGCTTCGACGCGGCCGTCGCTCACCGCGCAGGCCACACCGATGTCCAGGACTTGGCGGGCCACCCGCTCGATGTCGTCCTGGTACTCGGCGCCGAAGACGATTTCGGTGACCTTGCGCCGAGGCGCGTAGACGAGCCGCAGCTGCTCGCCGCCGTCCGTGGTGGCGAAGCGGTGGTCGCCGAGGTGAACGAGGCCGAATTCCTCGTAGTACGCCGTGGTTTCGTCGACGTTAGGGACGCCGATGGTGACAGATCCCAGCCGGTGTAGCGCCATACCCTCGTTACCTTCGAACCAGGTCCGATACGGTCAATGCTCACCGTTGCGGCGCGCTCGCTCGACTGCCGCCGTCTCTTCGACAGGATCCGGCGTCAGCAACGACCCTGGCACGGCGTGCCCGGCTGCGCCCAGCTGATTCATCCGCTTGGGCACCGTTGCGCCCTGGTACTCCAGCGGAATCGGATGACCGTGGTCGTCGACCTCACCCAGCGGCTGGTGGATCTCAAGGTACCCGCCGGAAGGCAGACGTGTGATGATGCCCGTCTCGACGCCGTGGTCCAGCACCTCCCGGTCCGCGCGCTGCAGGCCGATACAGATCCGGTACGTGACGAAATACATCAGCGGTGGCACGACCAGTATGCCGATCCGGCCCGCCCACGTCGTCGCGTTCAGCGAGATGTCGAACTGGTCGGCGATGATGTCGTTGAACCCGGATAGCTCGGCGACCATGAACAACCCAAACGCCATCATGCCGAGTGACGTCCGCACGGGTGCGTCGCGCGGCCGCTGCAGAATGTTGTGGTGCGCGGTGTCCTTGGAGAGCCGCCGCTCGATCCACGGATAGGTCAGCAGCAGGGTGAACAACAACGGCATGCCGATGGCACCGGGGAAGAACACGGCCGGGATCGTGTAGTTCCCGAGGTAGACCTCCCAGGCGGGCCAGATTCGCAGCAACCCGTCCGCCCAAGCCAAGTACCAGTCCGGTTGCGAACCGGCCGACACCTGCGACGGATTGTACGGCCCGAGGTTCCAGATGGGGTTGATCTGGAACAGTCCGGCGAGTAAAGCGAGTACGCCCGTGACGATCACGAAGAAGGCAGCCGCCTTCAGTGCGAAGGCGGGGAAGATGCGGATGCCGACGACATTCGTTTCCTTGCGCTTCACACCGGGAAACTGCGTGTGCTTCTGGTACCAGACGATTCCCAGGTGCGCCGCGATCAACGCGAGCATGATGCCGGGCAGGATCAGGATGTGGATCGTGTAGAGCCGCGGGATGATCTGGTTGCCGGGAAACTCGCCGCCGAACAGTCCCCAGTGGATCCACGTGCCGATCACCGGGACCGAGAGGATGATCCCGGAAAGGGTGGCGCGGATGCCGGTGCCGGACAGCAGGTCGTCCGGGAGCGAGTAGCCGAAGAAGCCCTCGAACATGCCGAGGATCAGCAGGGTGGCGCCGATCGCCCAGGTCCCCTCGCGTGGACGGCGGAACGCGCCGGTGAAGAAGACGCGGCACATGTGGACCGACATGGCGGCGACGAAGATGAGCGCGGACCAGTGGTGCAGCTGGCGCATGAACAGGCCACCGCGGACCTCGAACGAGATGTCCAGCGTGCTCTGGAACGCACGCGACATCTCCAGGCCCTGCATGTTCGTGAACGTGCCGTGGTAGACGACCTCCTCCATCGAGGGATCGAAGAACAGGGTCAGGTAGATCCCCGTCAGCAGCAGCACGATGAATGCGTACAGCCCGATCTCGCCGAGCAGGAACGACCAGTGCGTCGGGAACGCCTTGTTGAACTGGTGCCGCAGCCCCTTCGAGACCCGGTAGCGCTGGTCGACCCAGTTCGCGGCGGCACCTGCGGCCTCCAGTGCGTGCGGGTCGCCCTTCGTCGGCGTAGTCAACGAGCTCATGAGATCCGCACCCTCCTGCGGAGGACGGCGTAGGCCAGCGCGGTGCCGAAGAGCTCCAAGATCGCCAGCAGGACGGCCGTGAGGTCGAACGGCATCGCCCAGCTGCCCGCGGTCGCGGAGTGGACGTGCCGGATGTTGTCTTCGGTGTCGGCGAGGAAATGGAAGTAGGCGCCGAAGATGAACGCACCGGCCATCGAGATGACCAGGAGCACGGCGCCCGCGCGGCCAGGATGCCGGTAGTGGCGGTAGCTCCCGTACAGGGACATCACGATGACAGCGGACGCGTACACCAGCTGCCCGATGTCCGACGCGACTGATCCACCGAGGTGCGCGACTCCGTGCAGGCCCGCGAGGACGAACTGGACGATGACCACGGCGAGCATCAGGCGGTCGATCCTCGCGACCAGTGGCGGGTCCTTCACCACGGCCTTGCCGTTGATCCGGGGTACGACCCCGGAGCCGTGTTCGGTCATCGGTTGTCCTTTCGAGCAGCCATCAGCTGCGGGCGTACGCGCGGCGCGCCACGTCGGCGATCGTCGGCGCGTGAAGCTCCGCCTCGGCTTTCACGTCCGCGATGGTCTGCGAGGCCAGAGACCTGCGCCACGCCAGTTCAGCGCGCTGCATCGCCCCGTTCACCGCGCAGGGGTGGCGGAACGAGGTCTCATCCCAGCCGACCCCCATACCGCGCCGGCGGATCTCCGTGCACTGGAAGAGCGGCTCCGGTCCCTCGATCGCCGTGACCACGTCCATCAAGGTGATCTTCTCGGCGGGTCGCGCGAGCCGGAAACCCCCGCGCGCGCCGGGGAGTGACTCGAGAAGCCCCGCTTTGACCAGGGTCTGCAGTTGCTTGTTCAGGTAGGCCTGCGGCAGTTCGTAGCTGGCCGACAGCCGCGCCGAGGGGACGGGTTCACCGCCCTCGACCCAGGCGAGCGAGAGGAGCACGTGCACGGCCCACTCCACGCCCTGGTTCATCTTCATGAACCTGGATATTAAAGATCCTGGATAACAGGTGTCAATATTACGACGCCCACCAGAGTGACACAAAGACAACTATGCAGTGACCGGCGTCATGGGAACCACTCGATCGGGCGACCTGCCGGGAACGCGGCTGCCAGCCGGGATGCCGGCAGCCGCGTCGCACTACCGGAAGTCACGCTCCCGGCCCGTCCGAGACGGCGGACGGATGCGGAGCCAGCGGCGTGACTTCAATACGCATGTACTTGAACAACGGAAGGTTCCACAGCAGCTCGTGCAACTCGGCGTTGCCCTCGACGTCGAACACGCTGAGGTTCGAGTACTCGCCGACCACCCGCCACAGGTGTACCCACTGGCCAGTGCGCTGCAGCTCCTGACTGTAGGCCTTCTCGGTGGCGAGAAGCTCCTCTCGGAAGCGAGGATCGAGGTCCAGCGGCAGGTCGACGGCCATCCGCACGGCGAACAGCATCCCGACCTCAGGCGGGGTCGAGGACGAAGTCGTAGCGGACCTGCTCGCCGCCACCGTCGGCCGGCGTCGGGTCCAGGATCAGCGCGTCCTTGACCGCGGACGCGATGTCGTCCTTGACGTGCTCGCCACCGTTGAAGTATAGCTGTGTGGTGATCAGCTGGTGGCCCGGCGCCGAAACCTTGACGTGCAGGTGGGCCGGTCGCCACGCGTGCCACCCGGCGGCGGAGATCAGCGCGCCGGTCGCTCCGTCCGTCGGGATCTGGTAGGGCGCCGGGTGGAGGGTGTCGATGGCGTATTTGCCCTCGGCGTCGGTGCTGAACCGGCCGCGGAGGTTCCATTCCGGGATGCCGGGGGCGAACTGCGAGTACAGGCCAGCGTCGTCAGCCTGCCAGAAGTCCACCTCGGCACCCGCGATCGGCTGACCGCCGACACTGCGGACCTGGCCGAAGAACTTCAGCCGCACACCGGGCTCGTCCGCACGCATCGGCAGCGGGCCCGCCGAACCGAACTCGGGAGCACCCTCGACGTAGTAGGGGCCTTCGATGCTGCCCGCGGTCCCCTCCCGGCTCGCGCTGGCCACGTCCTCCACCTCGTGCTCGAGGAACACATCGAGGAACAGCGGCCACTCGCCGTCCGCGCCGACTCGGATCATCCACGCCTTGAACGCGTTGTACTCGTCGTAGGTGACCCCGTGCTTCCGGATGACATCCCGCAGGGCGGCGAGCGCGTCGGACGCGATGGCGTTGACGCGCGCCCGGTCTGTCGCGGCACCGGCCTTCGCGCGTTCCTGGAAGGTCTTGGTCGCCGACGCGCCCGAGCCCGCGGCGGTGGGTGATGCAACCTCGGTCATGACATTTCCTCTCTTCGTGGTGGCAGGAATCAGTCCTGGCGGTAGTGGGCGAGCTTGGCCTCGTCGAGCTGGATGCCGAGGCCATGACCTTCGGGGACGCGGAGCTCACCGTGCTCGATCCGCAAGGGCTCGGCGAGCAGGTCGTCGGTCATGTCCAGGAAGTTCGACAGCTCGCCCGCCCGCCGGGAGGAGAGCTCGAACGCCGCACCGAACACCGCGGCGCACAGGGAGCCGATCTGGCCGTCGATCTGGTTGCCCATGACGACCTCGACGCCGAGCCCGGCACACTGGCTGAGCACTCGCTGCGAGTAGGTGAACCCGGTACGGGCCGTCTTGATGCTGATGCCGTGTGCGGCCTCCGCGAGGAGCTCGCGGGTGACCTCACCGGGCCGGGTGACGCTTTCGTCGGCGTAGAGCGGGATTCGGCTCTGGCGCGCGAGCCAGCGTCGGCCCAGCACGTCGTCGGCGGGGCACAGCTCTTCGGCGAACAGCAGACCGATGTCTTCGAGCGCCCTGAGCGCGGCCGCGGACTCGGACGCCGTCCACCCGCGGTTGCCGTCGATGTAGAGCTCGACTCCGTCTCCGAGCGCGGCACGCAGCGCTCGGCAGACGTCGACGTCGAGTTGGAAGGGCCGGCGCCCGACCTTCACCTTGAACGTCGTTACGCCGTACGTCTCGCGGATCCGCTCCGCTTCGTCGACCATCTCCCCCGGCTGTGCGAACCCGACCATGTGGCTTACGCGCATGCGATCGGTGTAGCCGCCGAGCAACTCGGTCACCGATACACCGAGGCTCTGTCCGATGAGGTCCCACAGGGCCATGTCGACCGCACTCTTCGCGGCCGGATTGCCGACCGTGCGATCGAGCTTGGCGTGCACGGCCTCCCTCGCGAGCGGGGAAATCCCGGTCAGCTGCGGAGCGAAGATCGTTTCGATCACCGCTTTGATCGAGCTCTGGGTCTCCCCGTAGGTGAAGGGCCGCGGTGGCGCCTCGGCCGTGCCGACCAGTCCCGTGTCGGTGTGGACTCGCACGAGGATGTGCTCGGCCGCGTCCACCTCGCCACTCGCGAACCGCAGCGGTTTGCGATAGGGAATGGCGAAGGGGATGGCTTCGACTCTGGTGACTTTCACTGATTACCTCTCTGGCTGCCGGATCAGCGCCGGATCAGGGGGCTGCGCACGACGTTGGCGCCCGCGGCGCGGTCGGCCGAGTCGAAGAAGTCCTCCCGGTAGATGTCCCGCGGGAACAGCCGGGCCTTCATCAAGGCCTTCATCGTGTCCTGGACCATGGCCGGGCTGCCGCAGATGTAGGCGACGTGGCCGCCGGCCCGGGGATAGTCCTCGGCGAGCAACGCGGGGACGCGCCCCGACCTGCCTTCCCACTCCTCCTGAGACAGGGCTGGCCGGTAGGTGAACCAGTCGTTGCTCGCGGCCAGGCCCTCGAAGAACTCACAGTCGTAGAGGTCGGCTTTTGTGCTCACGCCGTGGTAGAGGGTGACCTGGTGCTCGCCGCCGTTCTCGGCGATGTGCTTGACCATCGACTTGAGTGGAGCGAGACCAGTGCCCGAACCCAGGAGGAGGATCGGCTGCGTGCGCATCGGCCGGAATGAGAACCGTCCGTACGGCCCGGACAGCGTGACCTCGTCGCCGGCACTCAAGGTCGAGAACACCCACCGCTCGGTGGCGACTCCGTTCTCCGATCGCTTCAGGTGCAGCTCGATCCGGTTGCCGTCGGTCGGGGTGCTCGCGATCGAGTACGGCCGCTGGTGTCCACCCGGCACGTTGAGCAGGACGTACTGCCCGGGGTTGAACGAAAGCGGCTCATCGAGCACGAGCACCAGACGCCGGACGTCGCGGGCGACCTCCTCGAGGGTGTCCACCCGGCCGCGAAAGTCGCGTACCGGGTGGACACCGACACCCTCGTCCATGTCGACCTCGCCCTCGACCACCACGTCGCTGCGCGGTTGGGCCACGCAGATCAGGGCCGCACCCTCGTCCCGTTCGCTCTCCAGCAACGCATAGGGCGAGGCGTCACCGAGGTCGACTTCGCCGTCGAGGATCTGGGCCTTGCAGGTGCCGCACGTGCCGTGAGTGCACGCGTGCGGTAGCCAGATTCCTTCTCGTAGACAGGCGTCGAGCACCGTCTGGTCCTCACGGCACGGGACGTCGACGCCGAGCGGTTCGACGCGAATGGTGTGGGTCGTCACGAAGTGTCTCCGTTCAGGCGGTGAACTTCAGCAGCGTCTTGTGGCCGATGCCGAGTTCGGACAGCGACTTGTCGCCAGGTTCACCGAGCGGCTGCCCGTCGACCTGCCAGTCGCGCACGGCCTCCGGCTCGAAGTCCGGATCCGACGCGGCCCACGGCCCGACGACGTTCTGCACGAACTCCGGGAAGGGCGTCGCCTTCGGAACGCGGAAGCAGGCGGCCGAGCAGAACAGCGGGTTGCCTTCCCAGTGCACGTAGACGAGTTGGTCGTCGCCGAAGAGCTCGGATCGGTCGGCAGAGGGGAACTCGTAGTCGTAGAGCGCCTTCACAGCCATATCAGACTCCCTGTTCCACGCCGCCGTTGTGCCAATCTGCCCACGACTTCTGGTCGGGTGAGCCCTTGTACTCGCCGTTGTCGCCGTCCTGGATCCCGTACCACTCCAGAACCTCCGGGACCGATGGGCCACCGCAGTTGCCCTGGTAAATCTGGTGCACCGGCAGCCATGCCTGCACGTACTTCTCGGGCTCCCGCTCAAATATCCACTGGCACCCGTCGCTGCAGGTGTGGAACTTCTCACCGCGGAACTCGCTGACGCGGAAGGAGATCTTCCCCGGGTCGTCCTTCTCCGTGAACGCCATCGGGACCTGGCAAATCTGGCACAGCTGCGGCAGGCCCTGGAAGAACGTCCGGCCGCCGCCGGCCTCGATCCGGTGGTGTTTTTCCCAAACCGGCCGGTAGTGCTGGTCGAAGGTTTCCGGGTACTGCTCGGAGAGCCAGCGCATGTGGGACTCACTCGGCGCCTGCGTGGTGAAGGACGCGGCGAAGGAGAAGTTGTGGAGGACCTTGTAGACCTCGTGTGAGAGCTTGTCCTTCTCGGCGATGGCGTCCTGAACGTGCTTGGGCGGACGGATGCCGTAGAACTCCAGGTCCGGGAAGAGCCCACCGAGCATCTGGTCCTCGAAGTAGAGCTCGAACGCCTCCTTCCAGCTCATCACCGGCTTCGGCAGCATGTAGTCCATCATCCCGGCGACCAGCGCGGACATCCGGTACGCCCGCCAGAACCACTTGTCGATCCATTCCTGGATGATCGGCACGTTGCCTTCGTCCTGCTCCAGCAGGAACTTGATGGCCTCCAGGCCGAGCGTCATGTGCCGGCTTTCGTCGGACTGGGCCGAGAAACCGAACGACATCGTCGGCATGTCGCCGTTGAAGCTGGCACCGCTCATGAACGGGACGAAGAGCAGATTGGTGAGGAGGTACTCGAAGCTGAAGGAGATCGAGATGAGGAACTCGAAGGGGCCCGCCGTGATCGCGTCGTCGAACAGCGACTTGGGCACCGACAGGTACCAGACCCGGTCGTGCATCTTCGACCAACTGTGGAAACCGCCGTAGTACTTGTTGTAGCTGCTGATCGTGTGGATCTGCGTCTGGCAGTGCCGGAGCTCGTCCACGCTCTGGCACAGCGCGGCGAAGCGCGGCGCCGGCCCCTCGAGGAATCGGGCGAGGTAGGCGAAGTGCCGGTGCGCGGCGTACTCCAGCGGCGTCACCCCCTGGATGAACAGCCGGATGGCGTTGAGGTAGCTGGCATCGGCCAGACCCAGGTGCCCCTGGCTCTGAGCGAAGCCGTCCATCACAGCGTAGAGCCGCTTGTCCTTTTCGGCCTGGTACTTGTAGTAGGCGTCCACCGTGAGCCGGAACGGGTCTTCCCAGCCGTCCCAGTCGTGGACCTTGATGCCCTCGTAGCTGGTGTGCGGGAAGAGCTCCTCCTTCGTGACGTAGCTCGGTTCCCAGTCCAGATCACGGGTGAGCAGCGAGTAGCGTTCCTTGAGCGGCAGCTTGCGGCGCGGTGCGGTCTGAGTCATTTCCTAGTGCTCCCACTTCACGATGATCCGGTCGTCGTCCCATTCCGAGAGGTTCCCGGCGAAGGACACGATGGCCAGCTGGAACTCGCCGGTCTCCCATTCCCGGCCGAGCTCGCGCTCGACGGTCTCGCGGTTGATGACGATCTGTCCGGCGGCCTGGATCTTGACCAGTCCCGGCAGGTGCCGGACGGTCAGCTCCGGGTTGTCCGCTCGGATGGCCGCGACGAGCGCCCGGTTCTCCTCGGACTCCTGGATGTCGATGCCGACTTGGCGCAGGGTCTGGCTCACGCCGCACCTCCGGTGACCTGGGCCCAGCGCTGCTCGGCCGTGGTGGTCGTCCGGGCGAGTGCGGCGACGGTGCCGGCCTCCGGCAGCTGGTTGTCCACCACACGGGCCAGCTCGGTGGCGGCTTCGTGGGCGAGCGGGTTCCAGGTGGCCACGATGCGGGCGAGGTGCTCACGGTTCGCCTCGCCGTGCTGCTCGTCGCTCGCCCACGCCGAGATCAGCGCGTCGAGCCACTTCCGCTGGTCCTTGAACCAGGCGTGGAAGTACTGAGTGAACAGGCTGTACGCGCCGGCGCCACCGGCGAGCGCGACCTCGTCGAGCTCCCGGTACAGCACGGGGTAGACCAGCGAGTCGACGAGATCGACCGCGACCAATCCCTCGGCCCAGTCCGCCGTCGCCATCGCTTCTTCGGTGAACCGGCGCAGGGGTTGCAGCGGATCGCTCTCCAGCCACTCCCGTTTGGCGACCTGCAGCAGGTCACCGGTTCCCGCCGCCAGGGCGATCCCGACTCGCGAGAGCATCTGCGCGTTGCCGATGCGGTCGAACGCGGCGAAAGTGCAGCATTGCTCCAGCGAGGTTCCATAGGCGAACCGCGCCCCGCCGACGCTCACCATCTGCGCGCCCGATTCGAAGTGCCGCAGCGGCAGGACCACCGACGACAGCACCGTGCGCCACGCCGACGGAAGCTTTGCGAGCAGCTCACGCTCTTCGAGGTAGCTCAGCTGCTTGTTGAACTCGTCGTGGAGCGCGGCGCGGTTGGTGACGTACGGCGTGTAGTAGAACTGCCGCGGGTCCGTGTAGCTGTAGGGGTCGCTCAGCTTCAGCGCGCTGTAGTCGGCGTCGTAGATCTCGCGGGTCGGGTCCCAGGTGGGCCGGTAGTGAAAGTTCTCCCTCGGCTGGACGTCGAGGGTGGCTTCCAGGTAACGGCTGGCCGGCTGGTCCCCCAGCCGGTCGATCACGTTCTGGTAGGTCTGCCGCTTCGGCTCGATGACCTGATAGCGGAGTTCGTATTGCATGGGTCCTCTTCCGGGTCAGTGGTGCACGGGAGCAGTCAGCAGGCTCAGCAGGAGCGCCCGGAGTTCTTCTCCGCCGGCCAGCCGCTTGGGTTCGGGATCGAGCTGGTCACCGATCATCAGTTGGGCGACGCCTTCGCGGCCGGCGATCGCGGTCCGGATGCGCGCGCGACGATCCGCGAAGCCGACGGTGAACGCGAGCTCGCCGTCGCCGCTGTCGTCGACCAGGCTGAAGACCTCACCACGCTCGCGGAGGATCGCGTTCGCCTCGGAGACCATCTGCTCGGCGAGGGAGCGGATGATCACCTGTTCGTCGGTGGCTTCGGCCACCGAGCGCGCGGTGGCCGGTTCGGTGGCCGGCTCGGGAGATTCCTCCCCGTCCAGCAACGACTGGACCTCCAGCATGAACGGGGTCACGGCTCCTCCTCGAGTCCGGGAACGAATGAATTCGCTGTTTCCTGATTCAATCCGACGGATTGCGAATGCGGAAGTACCAGGATCGGCAGAATCGATACGAAGGACGTACGAGTCAGCGCGGCCCGCCGACGAGCGAGTGGGTGCGCGAGAGCACCTTGGCGACGTGAGGCGAGCAGTCTCCTTCGCGCACTGCTACTGCCAGCTCGACCTCGCGGGTCGTGCCGGCCAGCGGCCGGTACTGGGCCCCGGTGATCTGCAGGTGCCGCACGGACGCCGGCACGAGTGCCACACCCACACCGGCCGCCACGAACGAGACCAGCGTCGCCGTCTCGCCCACTTCCTGCACCACGGACGGTACGAAGCCGGCGTACTGGCACGCGTCGAACACGGCGTCGTACACCACGGACCGGTGGCGAGACGGGTAGCAGACGAACGGCTCGTCGCGAAGGTCCGCCAGCCGCACCGTGGCGCGTTCGGTCAGCGGGTGATGCGCGGGCAACGCCGCGATCAGAGGCTCGCGGCGCAGCACGCGGACCACCAGTCCGGGTTCCCGGACTGGTGGTCGGAGGAAGCCGATGTCGAGCGACTCCTCCACCAGCATCGCGACCTGGACCGGGGTGAGCATCTCTCCCTTCAGGTCCAGCTCGATGCCCGGCATCTCCTGGCGCAGCACCCTGGCCAGGGAGGGCAACAGCTCGTAGGTCGCCGAGCCGGTGAACCCGATCGCGACCCGCCCGACCTCGCCGGCAGCTATCCGGCCGGCTTCGACCCCGGCCGCCTCCACTGCAGCGAGGACGGCACGGGCCCGGTCGAGGTACTGCCGGCCGGCCGAAGTGAGCTGCACCCGGCGAGTGGTGCGGATCAGCAGCTCGACACCGAGCTCGGTCTCGAGCTGTTTGATCTGGTGGGACAGCGGAGGCTGCGCCATGTGTAGCCGGTCCGCCGCCCGCCCGAAATGGCACTCCTCGGCGACGGCGACGAAGTACCGGAGATGCCGCAGCTCCATCGGACTTCGCCGTCAGCCGGCGAGCTGCTCTTCAGGTTCGTAGTCCGGGAATTCCGCCTGCGGACCCGCCTGGTTCAACAGTTCCACCGGATCGTCGACCGGCGGGTAGATCCATTCCGTGTTGATGGTGTTCTTGAGGTGCTTGGCCTGCTGTTCCGTCATCTGCACCTCCCGGTCCCAGCCCGAAGTCACGACGGCGCCGGCTGGGCCGAGTGCGAGGCAAGTGACGTACGGCGCCGGCTGGAACGTGACGAGCTGCTCGCCGAGGAGGTCCGCGGCCACGTTGTGCCCGGCGAACTTGCCTTGCGGAAGAGCGTGCTGGCAGCTCTGCATGACGACGCGCCCTTCGGCGGGCGAGACGGCCGCGGCGGTGTCTCCGGCGGCGTACACGTCCGCGAGCCCACGCACCCGCAGGTATTCGTCGACGTCGAGGCGGCCGAGCCGATCCCGTTGTCCGGGGATGGCGGCCGTGAGCGGGCTGGCCGTCATGCCCGCCGTCCACACGACGGTGGCAGCAGGGAGCGTGGTGCCGTCCGAGAGCTGCACCTTGTCGCGGGCAACCTCTTCGACGCTGACGCCGAGCCGTACTTCGACCCCGAGATCGGCCAGCGCCTTCTCGATCGCGGGCCGGGGTCCCTCCCCGAGTTCGGGCCCGACGACATCCAGGCGCTCGACGAGCACGACCCGGATCTGTTCCCGGGGTGCGAGCTCTTCGAGACGGCCGACGAGCTCCGTCGCGATCTCGAGGCCGGTGAAGCCGGCACCCACGACCACCGCCGTGTACTGGCCGCGCTCCGCTGACCGTTCGGGCAGGCGGCGCAGGTGTGCCTCCAACGTCGCCGCGCCGGTCATGGTGTCGATGTCGAAGAGGTGCTCCGCGCCCGGGAACTTCGGGCGGACGACCTGGCTGCCCGACGCGAGCACCAGCCGGTCGTAGTGGATTCGGTCCGTCGTGCCGTCTCGCCGGATCGCGGTGACGTGCCGGTAGGCGGTGTCGATGTCGGTCACCGTTCCGGCGATCCGGCGCACCCCGATCGGTCCCAGCACCCGGTCGAGCGGCACTCGCATCCGATCCGGGTCGGCTTCGTAGAGACGTGGGCGGATGACCATGTCATCACCCGCGCTGATCACGGTGATCTGCAGGTCTCGCTCGGACAGTCCGCGTTCTTGGCGCAGCTTCGCCGCGCTCGCCGCACTCCACACCCCGGCGAACCCGCCACCGACAATCAGGATATTTGACATCCAGGTTCTCCTTCCAAACCGGCCCTGGCTCCACGGCCGACGAGCTGGAACACTAGGAACCTGGATATTTGATGTCAAGGTTTCACCGGTCGTCCGACCAGGTGACAACTGCCTGGATCGAATCAGGTGCCAAGCCGGGAGCACACCATGAAACTGACCACGATCCGTGCCGGGACCGGCACGCGAGCGGCTCGCGTCGAACCTGACGGGACACTGGTCGAACTCGCTTCGCCCGACGTCGGCGCCCTGATCAGCCTCCCGGAATGGCGCACCGTAGCGAGCGCTTCCGGCGGAGCTCGGCACGAAGCCATGCTGAGCGTTCGAGCTCCGATCATCCCTCGACCGGGAAAGATCATCCGGGTCGACTTCGGCCCCTGCCTCGCGGCAGCCTCCATCGAAGGCCGGGGACCTCTCGTCGGCTCCAAGGATGATGTCGTCCTCGCTCAGGGTTCGGTTGCGGCCGGCTGGAACGCGCGACTTGCCGTGGTGATCGGTTCGCGACTGCGGTCAACCGCGCGAGTCGATGCCGAAGCGGCGATCGCCGGTTTTTCGTTGCTGACCGACGTCAACGCCCACGTCCCACACGGCTGCGACCCCGAGGCTCCGCGACGGCAGTCGTCGTCGTTTGGGCCGACGCTGGTCACGCCGGACGACCTGCCGGGCGGTCTCCGGCCACAGCTGTCGCTGCGGGCCCACATCGAAGGTCACCTCGTCCGGGAAGCGAACGTGGCGGCCGTGACCTTCGATCCGGTCGCCGCGGTCCGACACGTCTCGCAACTCGTGCACCTCGAGCCGGGAGACGTGATCGCACTCGCTGCTTGCAGCGAAGCTTGGCGTCACGGAAGTCCGACCCAATCTGACAACAACTCCGTGCTGGAAGTCGAACTCGACGGTATCGGCTTCCAGGAGAACGCGATCCGCCTCAGATCCGCCCTTGTTCCAGCAGCTCGGCACCCGAGTCGGTCAAGCTGAGCGGGCGCCCCGCGGTCTCCGCGAGGTGACCGGAGCTCACCAGGTCCGCGCAGGCCTCTGCGATCCAGAGCGGCACGGCGCGCCCATCATCGGTCACCAGCCGTTCATATCGACGGAGCGTCCCTCGTGCGGCCCGGCGCAGGGCCAGCCACGGGACGAGCCCAGCCGAGGTCGCCGCCGGAATCACCACCCCGATCGTCCACCCGTTGCCGAGAAGGACAACGCACGAGCGGACGCCAGGAGCACTGCCTGCGCAGGCAGTTCGAGAGGCACCGACCGGTCGGTCCAGCGCCACAAGCCGAGCAGCTCGGTCTCCGGGCTCGGAAGGACCACCGAGGCCTCATCGCCGACGACGTTGACCCCGATCGGGAGCAAATTACGAGCGTTGTCCGGCCCTACGCTTCCCGGGCCGGTGAGGAACGTCCACCGCTTCCCGCCAGGGTGCGCCACAGCCGGCGCCGGAAGGCTCTGCAAGCGCAAGGCGACGGCGACGCGGTGCGCAAGGTCGGCGGGCATGGTGACCGCGCCGACGAGCCCATCCAGGCGAACGACGATCCGGCTACCGTGGACCACCCGCGCCGGTAACCCGCACACGGTCGAGTAGTGCCTGCACCGTTCGATCGCGGTACTCCCCGCATCGAGCGGGATGGAGCCGACCTCGACGGACACGTCAACCAGTCCCTTCAGGAGCCCACGTCACCCACATCGAATTCATGGATATTAGACATCCAGGATATTTGTGGTCAAGGATTACCGAAGACTGGACCATGAGGTTGTTACCAGGTAACCATTTGTGACGAGAACCCGGATGGGTGATGTCCCGAATCATACCCGGCGGAGGTAACCTCAGCTCATGATTCTCAAACCTGGCACCGGCAACACCTACGAAAACCTGCTGACCCAGACGCCGCCGTTCGTACCCGAAGGCGCACACTTCATGGTGGGCGTCGTCACCGTCCCCCCAGGCGACCCTGGCGCCGGCCCTCACCGCCACTCGGGCCCCGTGTTCGGCTATGTCCTCGAAGGCGAAATCCTCTTCGAGCTCGAGGGTCAGGAGCCGTACCCGATCAAGGCCGGCGAGGCGTTCTGGGAGCCCGGTGGCGAAGTCGTGCACTACCAGGCCGGCAACCTGCGCGACGACATCGCGAGCAAGTTCGTCGTCTGCATGGTCTGCGCGCCCGACATCCCGATGCTGACCTTCCTCGAGGACGACGAGATCCGTGAACGGGACCACCTGCGCCACCCGTCGGCCCGCCAGGCGACTTCGGGCTGACCTCTTTCATCGCACCCGGATCGTCCTGCTGTCTCCGGTACGGCGCCGGCCGGAGACGGCAGGCTCCGGTGCCGCCCCATCCGATCGGCTGACGCCGGGCGCGGGAACCATGACGACGTGGAAGATGTTCCCACGCCGACTGCGAAATCGTCACACCCCGAAACTGAGGTGATCCCTGTGGGAACGGACCGTCCGCGCACCCCGCTGGGCATCGATCTGCTCATCGACGTCGGCGCCGACGGCGAGCCGCGAGCGCGGTCGATCGAATTGGCGCTGCGTCAAGGAGTCTCTTCCGGCCGGCTACCCGCCGGAATGCGCCTGCCCAGTACCCGGAGCCTCGCCGACGACCTCGGGATCGCGCGCGGAACGGTCGTCGCGGCCTATGCCCAGCTGGCAGCCGAAGGGTGGCTCGTCAGCGCCACGGGTTCCGGCACCCGCGTCGCGGAAGTCCACCGCCCGCCCACGACATCGACGTCCCCGACGGCCGGCCCACCGGCGCTGGCACGCGGGGTGATCGATCTCCGTCCCGGACGGCCGGACCTCAGTCTCTTCCCGCACACACTGTGGTCGGCCAGCGTCAAGCGGGCGCTGGCGACGGCGGGCGCCGACAGCATGGACTACGGCGACCCGGCGGGCCTGCGAGCTCTCAGGGAGGCGGTCGCAACCTACGTAGCCCGCGCACGCGGAGTGCATGCCGAGCCCGAAGCGGTGGTCATCACGAGCGGTTTCAGTCACGCCCTGGCACTCGTGTCACGCGCGCTGCGCGAGTTAGGGGTCAGTGTGATCGCCACAGAAGAACCGGGGCTCGCTCACCACCGGCGTCTCGTCCGCGGCGCCGCCGTGGAGACTGCCCCGCTGCGGGTCGGACCGAACGGCGCCGACCCGGCCGCCGTCCCGGCGCGGGCGGGGGCGGTCCTGCTGACCCCCTCTCACCAGCATCCCCGCGGCGTGGTGCTGAGCCGCGAATCGCGTGCCGCGTTCCTCCACTGGGCCGACGCCCATGACGGCTTCATCATCGAAGACGACTACGACGGCGAGTTCCGCTACGACAAGCAGCCCGTCGGCGCGATGCAGGCGCTCGATCCCGGTCGGGTCATCTTCGCGGGCAGCACCAGCAAGGCGCTGGCTCCCGGACTGCGGATCGGCTGGCTGGTGCTGCCTGAACGGCTCCGCATCCCCGTGCTGGACGCCCTGACGGTCTCGGGCGCGACAGTCGGCGCGCCCGACCAGCTGGCGCTCGCCGATCTGCTCGAACGCGGGGACTACGACCGACACGTACGCCGGGCACGTCTGGCGTACCAGAAGCGCCGGGCCGAGCTGGCCGGCCGGCTCTCCGACGTCACGAAGGTGCCCTTGGACGGTGTTCCGGCCGGGCTCCACGCGCTTCTCCCCCTGGCCTCGAACCAGGAGGAGAAGCGGCTGGTCGACGCCGGTCTCGCCGCCGGTGTTCACCTCATGGGCGTGCAGGCCGGCGGCTACTGGCAGTCCGCCGAACGCGGGAAGCCCGGCCTTATCATCGGGTACGCAACGCCGCCCCAACACTCGTGGCGCTCCGCGCTCGATGTACTCACCCGGTTGCTCCACGGCGCGGCTGTCACGCCCTGGTGAATCCGTCACGCCACGACGGCCTGCCCGGCACCCAGTCGAGCTCCTTGCGCGCGTACCTGTTGTCGGCGCCGCGTGCCCAGCCCGTCCGCTCGGCGTCAGCACGCGTCGGCTCCGACGCTCCCACGGCGGCGCAGAACACCGGGACCCACTCGTGGCCCGCAGCCGGCTCGTCGTCGCAAACGTTCACCGGGCCCGAGGGCCAGCTCAGGGCGGCCACGGCGGCCGAGGCAGCGTCGTCGACGTGCACGAAGCTGGAAACGTCCGCGTTGGCCGGAACGTGCCCCGCCTGGGCCAGCTGCGCCATCAGGCCACCTCGCTCGTACCAGGTTCCCGGTCCGTAGAGCGTGCCGTAGCGCAGCACGACCCATTCGGGCAGCTCGGCGACGGCCATCTCCAGCGCCGCGATACCTTCGACTGTGGCGACCCGGTCGGGAGCGCCGTGCAGATCCAGTGGCGTGTCCTCGACCGCCGGCTCGTCACCGGGCTCGTAGGCCCACGCGATGCTCTGCGCGACGATCCTCCGCACTCCGGCGGCCTTGGCCGCGTCGACGAGGTTGCGGGTACCGACCACGCGAACCTTCGCGTTGGCCGCCCGGTCGCCGGAACCGAGGTCGGTCAGCTGATGCATGACGACATCGGGCCGCACAGCGCGGACCGCCTGCGTGAGCGCCTCTGCGTCGTAGACGTCTCCGACGACAGCCGCCGCACCGAGCGCTTCGATCCTGTCGGCCGAGTCCTTGCTCCGCGTCAGCCCGACCACCTCGTGGCCCTGGCCGAGAAGTGCGGGCACCGTCCGGCGGCCGATGGCGCCGGACGCGCCGGCGAGGAAGATCCGCATCATCGTCTCCTGTTCAGTTCTGCGCGGCCGGCCGCGGCGCGCGCCGGTCGGCGCGTTCGGCCAGCTCCTCCGGGCTGACGAACGTCAGCATGTCCTGCCCCGGCGCACAGATCATCACCACGACGAACCGGCTCCAAGCGTCGGCCAGGCTGTTCGCCGCCTGGTAGTGGATCACGTCACCACCCGGCTCCCAGAAGGCTTCGCCGGCCTTCACCACGCGCTCGGGTTCGCCCTCCAGCTCATAGATCATTTCGCCTTCCACCATGTAGCCGAAGACGGGACCGGAGTGCCGGTGCGGCGGAGTACCCGAATCGCCGGGCGGGAGCTCGATCGTCGCGGTCATCACGTGCGCACCAGCCGGAATGTCCGGCGTCTGGGAGAGCAGCATCGAGATGACAGAGTTGGTCTTGGGCTGTGTTTCGGTCATGTCTTCACGCTAGGTAAGTCCGGGGGTGGACGTGTAGTCCACTTTCCGGTTCTCCCGATGGACCGATTCACCCGGTGGCTCGGACCACACCCGGCGAATCTCGGAAAGGGTCGTGCACCAAACGTCCCCGAAGCCACGGAGGTACCGCAGAAACTCCTCGAGCGCAGCCACGTGGTGGGCCCGGCCGATGACCTGCGGACGAATCGTGAGCGTGTAGACGCCGTCCTGAACGCGGAGGTGTGCGTAGTCGAAGATCTCCCGCCATCGCCGGAACACGGGCCGGTGATCTTCGACGCACGGCCAGTCGTCCAAGTACCAGGACACAGGTATCTCCAGCACACCGGATTCGTGACCGCTCGGGCGATAGGGCTCGAACTCCGTCCCGGCCAGGGAACTGTCCCAGGCGAACCCCGTGTCACCGAGAATGCCCAGGGTCGCATCGGTGAACGCCCACTCCGGGGCACGGAAGCCGGACGGCGCGCGACCGACCACTCGATCGTGGCGGCGCAGCCGGGTTCCCATGAGTTCCCGCTCGCGGTCCGGCTCCGGCACGCCGCCCTCGTGATGACAGCCGTGCAAGGCGATCTCGTGTCCCTCGTCGAGTACGTCTTCGACGACATCCGGGAAGTCGACGAGGTCGTGGTCGGACGTCGGCCACGTCGTGACGACATCGAGGTCACGGAAGAGCGCGAGCAGGCGAGGTATGCCGACGTCGACTGCGAAGCGGCGCGTCGAGGAGGCATGGTGCCCGACTCCCGCAATGGTTCCCGGGCGCAGCGCGTCGGTGTCGAAGTCGACCGAGATGGCGACCGCGATCCGTACGCCCGTAGGCAGGTGCACAGCCATGGCAACCCCTTTCCGGGCGGACAACGTCCACCACTGGGACAAGGGCCACACTAGGCGCGCACGAAGCGGCGAGACTGATCCATTCCCGGACTTCTGATGTGGACCGGTTGGCGGCAGCGAGCTGGAAGCAGCAGTCGCCGCCGGTCAACTGGCCCAGGAAATCTACAGTGGACTGGACCAGATCCGAGGTCAGGACTCCAGTACCGTTGGGTGCACATCCTGATGAACACCGCAAATTGGCCGCCAGCCTCTGCGGCGGCTCAGACTCTCCGGGACCGCGACCCACTCCCTTCGTCGCCGGAGAGTCGCCGGTCCGGTGGGTGGTGAACCCCCAGCACCACCCACCGGTTCCCGGGTAGGCATTGCGGCGCTCACAGAAGAGCTGGGCGCGGCGCCCAGGTCCCCACCGGGCGCCACGCCACCTCCCCGGATGCGCTCCCCAGCGCATCCGTCCCCTGTGGCGCCCGGTGTCCCCGCCGGGTACCGCAGTCGTCCGTCGTGCGTGCCAGGCCCCGAACCTCGATCACGCGTACCGCCGGACTTTCGCGGCGAGCTCTCCGCCGCTGGTTCCCAGTCAACCAGGGAACCCGTATGTGTCTCGTGCGCTACCAGCACAGAGATCGGCAAGTCACCTGAGTCGGCGACCCAACCGCCTCACCTCCGCGTCGAACGCGCGGCCTTGAAGTATTCCCGGTTGAGGGTCGCGATGCTCGCGAACGGGATCCCCTTCGGGCACGACGCCACGCACTCACCGGTGTTCGTGCAGCCGCCGAACCCCTCGGCGTCCATCGTGTCGACCATGTCCAGCACCCGCTGGGTGCGCTCCGGCTGCCCCTGCGGCAGCAGGCTCAGGTGCGTCACCTTCGCCGCGGTGAACAACATCGCCGAACCGTTGGGGCACGCCGCGACGCAGGCGCCGCAGCCGATGCACGTCGCGTTGTCGAACGCCAGGTCCGCGTCCGGCTTGGGGACCGGGGTCGCGTGCGCGTCCGGGGCGCTGCCGGTCGGGGCGCTGACGTACCCGCCCGCCTGGACGATCCGGTCCAGCGCCGAACGGTCCACCACCAGGTCCTTGATCACCGGGAACCCATGGGCACGCCACGGTTCGACGTCGACCACCTCGCCGTCTTCGAACGACCGCAGGTGCAGCTGGCAGGACGTCGTGCGCTCCGGTCCGTGCGCCTGCCCGTTGATCACGACCCCGCACGAGCCGCAGATGCCCTCCCGGCAGTCGTGGTCGAAGGCCACCGGCTCCTCGCCGTTCGCGATCAGCTCCTGGTTGAGCACGTCCAGCATCTCGAGGAAGGACATGTCCGGGCTGACGTCGCCTACCGGGTAGGACACCAGCCGGCCCTCCGTGGCCGGGCCGGCCTGCCGCCAGATACGAACGGTGAGTTTCACTTGTAGCTCCGCTGAGTGGGGTGAACGTGGTCGAAAGTCAGTTCCTCGCGGTGCAGCACCGGCCCTGTGTCCGGCCCGCTGTATTCCCACGCCGCGACGTAGGAGAAGTGCTCGTCGTCGCGTTGTGCCTCACCCTCGGGGGTCTGGTGTTCTTCGCGGAAGTGCCCGCCGCAGGACTCCTCGCGAGTGAGAGCGTCGATCAAGAGCAGCTCGGCAAGCTCGAGGAAGTCGGCGACCCGTCCGGCCTTCTCGAGCTCCTGGTTGAATTCCGCACCGGCGCCGGGGATGCGGACGTCGCGCCAGAACTCGTCGCGCAGCTCGGGAATCCGGTCCAGAGCCTTGCGCAGGCCTTCGCGACTCCGGGACATTCCACAGTGGTCCCACATCAACAGCCCGAGTTCTCGGTGGAACGAGTCCACGCTTCGGGTGCCCCTGACCGCCAACAGCCGGTCAAGTCGCTCTTGTACCCCGGCCTCGGTCTGCGTGACGGCGGTGTCATCGGCCGCGACCTCGCTGAGACCGCCGCGCCCGATGTAGTCGTTGAGCGTGGCCGGGAGTACGAAGTAGCCGTCGGCGAGGCCCTGCATCAGCGCCGACGCGCCGAGCCGGTTGGCGCCGTGATCGGAGAAGTTCGCCTCCCCGATCACGAACAGGCCGGGGACAGTGCTCTGCAGGTCGTAGTCCACCCACAAGCCGCCCATGGTGTAGTGGATCGCAGGATAGATGCGCATCGGCACCTCGTACGGGTTCTCCGCCGTGATGCGCTCGTACATGTCGAAGAGGTTGCCGTACTTGGCCTCCACCGCGGCACGGCCCATCCGGGCGATCGCGTCCGCGAAATCCAGATAGACACCGAGCCCGCCCGGCCCCACACCGTATCCCGCGTCGCACTGGTTCTTGGCCGCCCGCGACGCGATGTCCCGCGGTACCAGATTGCCGAAACTCGGGTACAGCCGCTCGAGATAGTAGTCGCGCTCGTCCTCGGGGATCTCGGCCGGCGGCCGGGTGTCGCCCTTTTCCTTCGGCACCCAGATGCGCCCATCGTTGCGCAGCGACTCGCTCATCAGCGTCAGCTTCGACTGGTGCTCCCCCGACCGAGGGATACAAGTCGGATGGATCTGGGTGAAACACGGGTTCGCGAAGTATGCACCGCGCTTGTGCGCCCGCCAGATCGCGGTCGCGTTCGACCCTTTGGCGTTGGTGGACAGGTAGAAGACGTTGCCGTACCCCCCGGTCGCGAGCACCACCGCGTCGGCCAGGTGCGTGCGGATCTCACCGGTGACCAGGTCACGCGCGACGATGCCGCGAGCCCGCCCGTCGACCACGACGAGGTCGAGCATCTCCGTCCGGGGGTGCAGCTCGATGTTGCCCGCGTCGATCTGGCGCGAGAGCGCCTGGTACGCGCCGATCAGCAGCTGCTGGCCCGTCTGGCCGCGGGCGTAGAACGTCCGCTGCACCTGGACACCGCCGAAGGATCGGGTGTCGAGCAGGCCGCCGTATTCGCGGGCGAACGGCACCCCCTGGGCCACGGCCTGGTCGATGATCTGGGCCGACACCTGAGCCAGGCGGTACACGTTGGACTCCCGGGAGCGGAAGTCCCCGCCCTTCACGGTGTCGTAGAACAGGCGGTACACCGAGTCGCCGTCGTTGCGGTAGTTCTTGGCCGCGTTGATCCCGCCCTGCGCCGCAACCGAGTGCGCGCGGCGAGGCGAGTCCTGCACGCAGAACTGCACCACGTGGTAGCCCTGCTCGGCCAGCGTCGCCCCGGCCGAACCGCCGGCCAGCCCGGTGCCGACCACGATCACGCGATGCTTGCGCCGGTTCGCCGGGTTCACCAGCTTCGCCGCGAACTTCCGTTCATCCCACCGGTTCTCCAACGGAACTGTGGGTGCTTTGCCGTCGACGATCGGGTCACCGGTCACGTACTCGGCCATGGTCAGTCCACCAGTCCCGTCATGATGCTGATCGGCACGAGAGCGAATCCGGCAGTGATCACCACGGCCATCCCGCTGCCGAAGATCTTGATCGCCCGCTCGCGCCGCACACTGGTGACGCCCAGCGTGCGCGCGGCGCTGGCGAACCCGTGGTTGATGTGCAGGCCCAGCATGGCCAGGGCGACCAGGTAGAGGATGTTCACCCACCAGACCTGGAAGTCCGCCACGAGATTGTGGTACGGGTCGCCCTCCACGAAGTCCTGGTTGACCGTGCCCACCGTCAGGTCCAAGAGGTGCCACACGACGAACAAGGCCAGCGTCGCGCCGCCCCAGCGCATCGTGCGTGTTGCGAAGGTCGCGCGCACCGGCCGCCGGTGGACGTAGCCCACCGGCCGCGCCCGGTGGTCACGGCGGACCAGTTGCACCGTGGCCGTGATGTGCAGGACGACTGCGACGATCAAGCCGGCCCGCAGGATCCACAGGAACCAGGCGTAGTGGAGCACCGGCTCACCGATCGTGCGCAGCCAGTGGGCGTACCCGTTGAGATCCTCGGGGCCGAAGAAGGTCTTGAGATTGCCGATCATGTGCGCGACCACGTACGACAGCAGGATCGCGCCACTGATCGCCATGACGATCTTCTTGCCGATAGTCGAGTCCCAGAACTGCCTGACGGCTGTGCGGCGCCGCCGCGCTGCGGGTCGGTTTGCGAGGTCATTTACCACGAAACTGACGCTAGAACGGGAACTTTCAGAGGTCAAAGACATCAAAACTCTACTTTGAATAGCCATAGCCTATCGTGGGTGCATGCAGCTGCAGCAGCTCACCTACTTCGTCGCCGTGGCCGAGTACCGGCACTTCACCCGTGCCGCCGAGCAGGTTCGAGTGGCGCAGCCCTCGTTGTCCCAGCAGATCCGCGCTCTGGAGCACGACCTCGGCGCCCCGCTGTTCCATCGCATCCGGGGCAATGTGAGCCTCACCGAGGCAGGCGAGACACTGCTGCCGATCGCCCGGCGGATCCTCGCGGACGTCGAGAGCGCTCACCGAGCCATCCGGGAGCTCGACCAGCTCGACCGCGGGCGCGTCCGGCTCGGCGCCCCGCCCAGCCTGTGCACAGGCCTGCTGCCCGCGATGCTCTCGGCATTCCGCCGCCGGTATCCGGGCATCCAGCTGGAGCTGCACGAAAGCGGCTCCGGCGACCTGCGGGAACGGCTGTCCGACGGCGCTCTGGACCTCGCCCTCCTCGCGGGTTCCCGCAACCCCGGTGATCAGCTGTCGCTGACGCCGCTGTTCCTCGAGGAACTCGTCGTGATCTCCCACGGCGACGTATCGCTGAGCTCGGCAGGCTCGCGCTTGGAGGTTCGCGACCTCGCGGACGTTCCGCTCGTGATGTTCCGACGCGGCTACGACGTGCGAGAGGCGACGGTGAACGCCTGCCGCACCGCCGGGTTCGACCCGTCATTCGCGATCGAAGGCGGCGAGATGGACGCGGTCCTGGAACTGGTGCGGGCGGGCGTGGGCGCGGCCGTGGTGCCGAGCACCGTGGCGGGCGATCGCTTCCGGATGACGCGCTTCGCTCCGGACGCGGGTATGACACGCATCGTGCAGCTCGCCTACCGGACGGACGTCGGACCGACCCGGGCGGTCCGTGCCCTGCGTTCCGCGATCGTCGGTTTCGTGGCCGACCCGGCGCGCCGGGCAAGTCTCCCGCCCGGAGTCGAATCACTTGTGGACGGAGCGGCCAGGACAACCTCATCGAGCTGAGCTCGTGCATCTCGGGGTGGCCTTCCTCGCTCCGGACAGGGCATGACCACCGACCCTAGCTGCGCCGGAACCCCGGAGACTGGTCCGATCTTCCGTTGTCCCACTGGACCACTTGACGGTAATGTAGATATCGAATGTCCAGTATGATCGGATCCCAACCGGCCGGAGGGAGCGTCACGCGATGCCCGAACAGATCGCCGACGAACTCGACGAAGCGGTCTCGGCGTTCGAAGCGACACGGGCCCGGCTGTTCGGGATCGCTTATCGGCTGCTCGGCACGTCCGCCGACGCCGAGGACGTGGTGCAGGACACGTGGATCAGGTGGCAGGGCGCCGACCGTACCGAGATCCGCAACGTCGAGGCATTCCTCGTGACCACGGCCAGTAGGCTGGCCTTGACGGCCGCCGGGACGGCGCGGGCACGTCGTGAACTCTACGTCGGCCCCTGGCTGCCCGAGCCGATTCCCACCGCCGATGACGCAGTGATGGCGGTGGAGCGAGGAGAGGCGCTCGAACTGGCTGTCCTGCTCCTCTTGGAACGACTCAGCCCGATCGAACGCGCGGTCTACGTCCTGCGCGAGGCCTTCGACTACCCGTACCGGGAGATCGGCGAGTTCCTCGGTATCTCGGAGGAACTCGCGCGCCAGAAGGGCCACCGCGCTCGCGCCCACGTCGCTCGCGAGCGCGGTAGCCGGGTCGCCCCGGCCGAGCGCGACCGCCTGCTCAACGCCTTCTTGGCCGCGGCGCAGCGAGGCGACCTCCGCGGGCTGCGGAGCATGCTGTCCGAAGACGCGATGTCCTGCTCGGACGGCGGCGGCGTGGTGACCTCCGCGCGCAAGCCGATCGTGGGCCGTGACCGCGTGGCTCAGTTCCTCCTGCGCACCATCGATATCCACGGCAAGGACGCCGAGGTCAAAATCGTCGAAGCGAACGAGCAGCCGATCGTCGTGGTGCTCCGGTCGGGAACACCCGTCGCGGCCTGCTGGGTCGACGCCACGTCGGAGGGCATCGACCGGATCTGCATGGTCACGAATCCGGAGAAGCTGGCCGCACTGGCGGCGGCGATCGCTCAGTCCCGCCCGTAAGCCTGCCGGGCGAGACGCGCGGCAGACGGCGCATGGGCCTCCGCCGCAGCCTTGACGTCAGCGATCGTCTGGCCGGCCAGGGACTTCCGCCACTGCAGCTCCGCACGCTGCATCGCCGCATTCACCGCACAGGTGTGCCGGAAGGCGCTCTTGGGAGCGTCCTCCCCCATGCCCTGCCGGCGGATCTCCAAGCACACGAACGCCGGCTCCTTGCCTTCGATCGCGGCGACTACATCCATCAGGGTGATCTTTTCCGGCGGCCGGGCGAGCAGGAATCCACCGTGCGCGCCGGGGAGGGACTCGACGATCCCAGCGCGAGCGAGCGCCTGCATCTGCTTGTGCAGGTACGCCTGTGGGAGGTCGTAGCTGCCGGCGAGCTGCGCCGTGGGTACCGGGCGCTCGTCACCGGCCCACGCGAGGGAGAGCAGAACGTGCATAGCCCACTCGACGCCCTGGTTCATCCGCACGTCGCGATGCTAGGCAACCTGGACATCGAACGTCAACTTGCACGGTCACGGCAGCACTGCCTCCAAAGCGGCCAGGGCGCCCGCCCACGCGCTGGCGGACGGGGTGGCGTAGCCGACGACGATGGCGTCGCGATCATCCTGCCCGCGCGGGTGTCGGAACCGGGAGATCCCGCACAGGGCCAGTCCGTCCGCTTCCGCTGCCCCGATGATGGCCGCTTCACAGCCGCTCGGGACGTTGACGATCGCGTGCAGGCCGGCCGACGCTCCGGACAGCCGGGAGCGCGCGCGTCCGGCCAGCATCTCGGAAAGCTGTTCCCGCCGCCGGCGGTACCGCGCGCGCATCGCGCGGACGTGCCGGTCATACGCGCCGGACCCCAGGAGCTCCGCGAGTACCAACTGGTCCAGCGTGCCGCACATCCCGAACTCACCGAGCGCGCGTGACAGCTGGTCGGCGAGGATTTCAGGAACGACCAGCCATCCCAGCCGAAGGCCCGGTGCGAGCGATTTGCTGGCCGTGCCGAGGTATGCCACGTGCCCCGGATCGAGCGCCTGCAGCGATCCGACCGGCGGATTCTCGTACCGGAACTCGCCGTCGTAATCGTCCTCGACGACCACCGCGCCCGTGTTCCGCGCCCACCGGATCACCGCCGCTCGCCGGTCCCCGGAAAGCACCTCACCCGACGGGAACTGGTGCGCGGGGGTGAGCACGACCGCCCCCGCGCCCGAGGTCTGCGCGAGCAGGTCCGTACGCGCGCCGTGCCCGTCCATGGGTAGGCAAGGAGTTCTCAAGCCCGACTCGGTAAGCAGGCGACGGTGGAGATCGAGGCCGTACCCCTCGGTGAACACGGAGTCGGTGCCGCGGGCGCGTAGGGCCGTGGCCAGGAGGCGGAGTCCGTGCGCTGCCCCTGCGCAGACTACGATCCGCTCCGGGTCGGTCCGCACCCCTCGCGCTCGGGCCAGGTAGGCGGCCAGCGCGGTCCGCAGTTCTTCGGTTCCGCGGACGTCCGGGTAGCTGAACGCCCGGTCCGGCGCCCGGTCGAAGACCCGGCGCGCGGCCCGGAGCCATTCGGCGCGCGGGAACGCGGCGACGTCAGGGGTGCCCGGCCGCAGGTCGTGAAGCGGACGAGCCGGGTCGGGGTCGGCACAGGCCCGGTCCGGTGGTGCGGCGCCGTGCGCGGTCGCCACCCGTGTCGCGGCTCCCTGACGTGAGCTGAGCCAGCCTTCGGCGACCAGTTCGGCGTAGGCAGCCACGACTGTGTTCCTCGCGATGCCGAGATCGGCGGCGAGGGATCGCGTCGACGGGAGCCTCGCACCCGGCGTCAGCCGGCCCGACCGCACGGCCTCGCGCAAGGCCTCCTTCAGACCGGCCAGGACGCGGGGGCCCCGCACCTCGAGGTGCAGGTCGGCCCCGCTTCCCGGCTCGGCCGCCAACTCGGACATGAGAGATCCTGGATATCTGTTGTCGATGTATAAGGCCTGCGGGTCCGGCCTTGTCCTGGTCAGACGGCGGCCGCTACGCCCGGCAGCCGATCGGCACCGGTCGTCCACAGGTCGGGCCCGAAGACCTCGATGTGGACATTCTCCCCGGAAACACCGCGGGCAAGCAACGCGGCACGAATGTCGCGCATGAACGGGACCGGACCGCACAGGTGTGCGGTCACCCCGTCGGGTACGTCCACCGAATCGAGCCGGACGGGGCCCCTCGTGACATCCGTGGGTGCATCGGTGTCGTAGAAGGCCAGGTGCCGGAACGAGGTCAAACGGGCTCCGTGGAACTCGATGTCGTGGAACAGGGCGTACCGATCCGGGTGACGCTCGGCGTGGACGACGGTGACCGGCCGCCGCGGCTGGTGCCGTGCGACGTGTTCCAGCAGCGCCGCTGTCTGCGTGATGCCGATGCCCGCACTGGCCAGCAGGAGCGGACGGTCGTCATCGGCGAGCACGGCATCACCGAATGGGTGACTCACCCGAACTTCGTCGCCGATGCGCAGGTCGCGGGTCAATGCTGTCGACACGAGACCGTCCGGCGCACCGCCCGCGCCGCGAACTCGTCGTACCGAGATTCGCAGCTCACGATGGCCCGCGGCTCGGGAGACCGTGTACTGCCTGGCCTGGCGACCTCCTCCGGGGAGGTCGACGTCGACGGTCACGAACTGCCCGGGCAAATGCGGCGGGACCGTCCCTTCGACGGGAATCAGGAACAGGGAGACGACGTCGCCGCCTTCGTCGCGACGAGCGGCAACGCGCCAGCGGTGAGCCGGGTCGGCGAGGTCGACCCCCGCCTCTTGGTAGAGCCTGGCTTCAGTCTCGATCAGCCGGACGGCCATCAGCCAGTACACCTCGTCCCATGCCGCCGCGACGCCCGGCGTGACGGCGTCGCCCAGCACGGTCGCGACGGCGGTGAGCAGGTATCGCCCCACGAGCGGGTACTGGCTCGGCCGGATGCCGAGCGAAGCGTGCTTGTGCGCGATCCGGCCGACCACGGACCCCATCGCCACCACGCCGGCTCCCGTGGCGTGCTCGGCATAAGCCACGACGGCACCCGCGAGGGCACGCCGCTGGTCACCGTTGGCTTGGTTGCCCCTGTTGAAGAGATCGAGCAGCTCCGGGTGGTCGGCGAACATCGTGTCGTAGAAGACGCCCGCGATGGCGACGATGTGCTGCTTGACCGCCGGCAACGTGGCGCGCACGACCTCGGCGGACTTTCGGGAAAGCAAGGGAGACCTCCTAGGTGAGGGACAGGAGAACCGGCCCGGTCGGCGGTGCGACCAGGGCTGTAAGCGGCACCTCGTCGAGCGACGCGAAGAAAGCCTCTTGGGCGACGTGGAGCGCGCCTCGCAGCCGGCAGACGTCGCGCAGCGGGCAAGGTGGCTCGTCACAGTTCACGACTTCGGCGTCGCCCTCGAAGTACCTGACCACGTGCCCGGCGGAGGACGAGAGCACGCCGTCGGCGAGCCGGACGCCGCCACCGCGACCTCTTGCGGTGACCACGAAACCGTGATGCTGCAGTCGCTGCACGACCTTGGCGACGTGGTTGCGCGGCAGGGCCATGGCCGCAGCCAGTTCGTCGATGGTGACCTGACTTCCCCGTGCTCCCGCGAACATCAGGATGCGCAGCGCGATGTCGGTCGCCCGGTTGAGGTGCATGAAGAACATCGTAAGACAAAGAGGTATCTGCAATACCCATTTGTGCCGACGGTCACCAAGTCATTGCCGCACAAGGGAATAGTCGTCAACAGCAGACTGGTACTACAATTCCCTATGATCATGCGGAATTTCTTGGTCCACTTTCCGCGCCACCGGCGAGCACTCCCCTGCACCGCCAAAACGACGAAGCCGTTTGCGCGAGTGCCGGGTGATGACTGCTCGCCATCACCCGGCGCTCACGTTCGCGTAGTCGGCTGAGAACGGACCCCGTCACGCGGAAAACTTCCTCTCCGGGACCCAGCCCCACCGTTCCGCGCGACGCGAAGACACAAATGTCGCAACTGCGCCAGTTCAGCCTGGGTGAAGCCGGCGAAGACCGACCTCATCGCCTGGCGTGCCGGCTTGCGCAACGACACGAGCAGCTCCGCCCCCGCCCTCGTGATCGTGACCCGGAGCGACCGGCGGTCCTGCAGGTCACGTTGTCGGCTCGCCAGGCCCTCCTGACTCAGGAAGTCCACCAGCCTGCTCACCCGATAGGGCGGCAACTCGATCGACCTGGCCAACATTCCCATGCTTAGCCCGGCCGGCGCGACGTTCAGTCGTAGGAGAACCTCGACCGATCCCGTCGGCAGCCCTGTCCCGGCCGCGCCGGTCCAGGGAGTGCGCCCGACCAGCTGCATCGCCGCACTGAGCGCCACCGCTGCTTCCATGGCGGCGGTGTCACCTTCCTCCGCCAGCCCGCGCAGCAAGACACGCGTGCGCGGGTCGTGCAGCAGGCCTTCTTCGTCGACATCACCGGCACCGTCGATGGCAAGTCTCGTCATGATCCGTTCGCTCTTCATGGGAATCGTCCGGACGGATCGGCTCGTGCCGCCCCCTTCGAACCTACCCACTTGGTCGCGAAATCCCTGGACCACTTCGAACATCGATCAGTGGTCCACGTGATTCGCCGACAGGGAAACAAAAACGCGAATCTGCCACGATCGCTGAGGCGCTGACGTCTCGCCTCGGGCGATTCAGAGACCGGCGATAAACGCGAGAAGCGCCTCCTGGACCTCGGCCGGCCGCTCCTGTTGGATCCAGTGCCCGCAGCCGTCGAGGTCCAGAACACCCCGCAGGTCGGTCAATACCTCGGGCAGCTGTTCGAGAAACCCGGGCGGGGCGATCATCCGGCTGACATCACGGCCTGCCGTGACGTAGAACGACGGAGGCGTGATCTTCGCGTCCTGCCAGGGAGCGGTCAGCTCCCAGTTGCGGTCGAGGTTCCGATACCAGTTCAGCCCGCCGGTGAACCCGCTGCGCGCGTACGCGGCAACGACAGCGTCGAAGTCCTCTTTGGACATCCAATCAGGGTGCCCGTTGGTGTCGAGGGCATCGAGGATGCCCCCACCCGGCGGGACGACCGGGACCAGCTTCTCCGCCGATACCGCTGTGGACTTCTTACCGAAGAACCCGAGAAGTGCATCTTCCGGGTTGCTGTCCAGCTCGGCGTCGGCAACGCCGGGCTCCTGGAAGTAGATCTGATAGAAGCCGCGACCAAAGCGCTTTTCCGCCAAGGTCATCGGCGGCGCCGGCGGGCGACGCGGTGGCGCCACGCTCAGCGCGGCGACACCGCGAACCACGTCGGGCCTCATGAGCGCCACATGCCAGGCGATGATCGCTCCCCAGTCGTGTCCGACGAGCACAGCTTCTTCTTCGCCCAACGCGTGGATCAACCCGACGACGTCGCCGACGAGGTGGAGGATCGTGTACTGGTCGATCGCCTCCGGACCGACGGTGCCGCCGGCACCCCGCAGATCCGGCGCGACGACGTGGTGGCCCGCGTCGGCAAGCGGCCCGATGTGGTGCCGCCAGGAGTGCGAGGTTTCCGGAAAGCCGTGCAGCAGGATCACCAGGGGGCCGCTGCCCTGTTCGGTGATGTGGATGGAAAGGTCGTTGACCGCGATCAAGCGTTCGGTGGACATGATGGAACTCCCAAAGTAGCTGGAACGCCAGGAAGCCTTTCCTGGCGGAGATCGAGCGTCAGCCCTCCACGGGGGCGAGCATGCTGCGAACATCGTCGCGGCGTGCGGTGAGCAGATCGAGCGCCGCGGCCGCGGCCAGCGCCGCGGAATCCGCCTGGACCGGTGGGTCGAGCAACGCCTTCACGGTCGCCTCGAAAACGGACTTCCGGCCGGCGATCAGCTCGGTGCTGTTCCCGGTTTCCAAAGTGAAGAAGCCGGCAAGGACCGCGCGCAGGGCATAGGCCTGCTCGTCGAAAGCCCAATCCCGGCGGGCCAGGCCGTGCTCCCGCCACAGCTCGAGCAGGCTGCGTGACAGCATCCCGGGCCCGAGGAGGTCGAGCAGGCGACGGGTGCCCTCATGCTCGGTCAGGAGGCCGATCGTGGAGACGTCACCGACCTGGACGGCCCGGACGAAGGGGTGTTCGAGTGCGGACCGGAACAACGTCCAGCACATGCGATGCGGAAGTACAGCACCGGTGTCGGTCTCGATCAGCGCGAGGTACTCGCCGGTGATGGCGAGGAAGTCGCGGGCGACCACTTCGGCGACGAGCTCTTCTTTCGTGCGCCAGTAGAGGTAGACGGTGCCCTTGCCGATGTGCGCGGCCCGGGCGATTTCGGCAACGCTGATCCCGCGCGCTCCGTGTTGGAGCAGCGAATCCCGCGTCACCCTGAGGATCCGCGCCGCCTTGGCGGGGTCGTGGCGGGCCGGCTCCGCCACCGGCCCTTCTCGCTCAAGCGGCTGCGGCATCGAAGTTCTTTTCCGCCATGGTCCGCATGCGCTTCCGCCGAATCACCGGGCCGATGATGGGATAGGTTCGACCGCGCGCGGTCAGCCGTCGCTTCAAGACCTCACGTCGCCCGTCCGGGTTGAACAAGATCCGCATCGGACCCGCGCACTCCTGCCAGGCCTTGATGGACGGTCGCAACTGGGTCTCCCACTCCGTCAGCGCACGCTCCACGTCGACCGGGTGCCGCTCAAGCATGGTGCCGAGCAGGTCCGCTCCACACAGGCCCGCCGAGACGCCCATTCCGGCATAAAGCGTAACGCACCAGGCCGAGTCGCCGACGAGGACTACGCGGCCGCGATGCCAGGAGTCCATCCGCACCTGCTCTACGGAATCGAACAGGATGTTCTCCGCCCTCTCGGCCTCATCGAGGACGGTGCCGAGCAGCTTGCCGGTCGGCTGTGACCCGAACACCTCTCGCAGCCGCTGCGCCGGCGGCCGGATGAACTCCGCGTCGATGTCGTCGGACTCGTAGGAGAGCATCACTGTCGGGATCCGGTCCTGGAAGCCGAACACCCACATCGACCGTGCTCGTTCGAGGAGTGCCACCCCGTCTTCCTGCGCCAGGCCCGGCAGGGGTGCGGACACCTGGAACGCGCAGGTGATCCTGCCCATCCGGTGCAGGTACCGCTCGTGGGGTCCGAAGGCCAGGCTGCGGACGGTCGAGCGCAGCCCGTCCGTTCCCACGACGAGGTCGAATCGCTCCGCGGAGGTTTGACCACTCGCCGTGTCGAGCAGTGTCACGTCGACCCCGTCGCCGTCCTGCTGGATCTTCGAGGGAATGGTCCCGAAGCGGATCTTGATGTCGCTGGGCAGGGCGTCGAAGGCGGCGTTTTCGACGTCGCCGCGCAGCATGCGATGCGGGCCGAGCGGGTGGTCGGAGAAACTGGGCACGCGGGTGCGGTTGCCCATCCGGTCGATCTCGTAGTGAGCGCCGTCGCGAGCGGTGTGATCGGGCATGTTCACCAGGAAGCCGAGGCGCTCGGCGGCCGACCGCCCGGCGCCCCAGAGCAATACGAAGTAGCCACCTGTCCGCCGTTCCGGCGAACGTTCGATGATCTCGGGTTCCCAACCGGCCTGGCGCAGGCGGATGGCCGTCGAGATGCCGCTGATGCCGAGGCCGACGACCAGTGCGCGACGCCTCTGTTCGTTGTTGTCCATACTTCAAGACTAGAACCGACTGACCACTTCGACCAGATGGTCAGTCAAGGTATGGATCACACCTCTGACCTGTCACGAAACGACGACCCATCCAGTCTCGCGGGTACGCGACGGTACCCGCATTATGGACATATGACAATATTATCGAGCCCACGTGCTCTCGTCTCGGCTACCCGACTATATTGACAAGCGACCATTTAAGTCATCTCACGGGGGTACCTCCCATGACCACCACGCAGACGTCCGCCGGGTTCACCTGGCCCGCAGCTCGGAGCCGCCGCTCCACGGTCGAAGCTCAGTTCGGCTCGACCCGCGCGGACCTGATCCAATCCGCCCTGACTGTCGGCGATCCGTTGGCGGACGACGTCGTCACCGAGATCCACGAACACGGCCGCGACGTCCGGGTCGCCCTCAACGAGGGCATCGAACACGGTCTCGATTCCCTGACTGACCCTCCGCCGGCCGTCGCCGCGCTGCTCAAGCACGTCGAGGCGACGCCGGACTACGTCGACGACGCCCTTCTCGACGAAGCATCGCTCCCCTTCTTCACCAAGCCCGCCGCGGTGACCGCGATCTCCCTTTCGGCCGGGGCGCTGGTGCGGTCCTACCAGTCCCCGTCGATCTCGACGGTGCTGGCGATGACCGGGCGGCTCGTCGAAGGCGCTCCGCGACGGCTATACGAAACCGGCCAGTGGCTCAATGCCGCGATGCTTCCGGGGGCGATGCGCCAGGGCGAGCACGGCTACGTCAGCACGCTCCAGGTGCGCATCCTGCACGCCGCGATGCGGCGACTGGCCCACAACCGCGGGTACGACGACGTCGCGCTCGGAGCCCCGATCAACCAGGTCGACATGGCACGGACGTGGATGGACTTCACGCTCACCGCGCTCACCGCGGAGCAGCTGATGGGCTTCGACATCACCACCGCCGAGCAGAACTCCTTCTACCGTTACTGGTGGTACGTCGGGCATGTCATGGGCGTCGAGCCCCTGCTGGTCGAAGGCATCACCAGCAGCGAAGAGGCCAAGCGGGTCGACGACCTCCTCCAGACGGTCACCGGCCCGCTGATCCCGGAATCGACCGTGCTCACCGAGGCCACTCTCGCCTCACTCTCCAACCGGCTCCACACCCTGCTCAAGCTGCCCGAGCCGATCACGCTTGTCCTGCTGCGATCGCTGACCCGCCGGATCCACGGTCTCACCTTGAGCCAGGAGCTCTCGATCCCGCCCACCCGGCTGGCCGACAAGCTGCTGAGTGCCGCCGTTCCGATCATCGCGGCCCGCCGGGCCAGGCTTCGCGCGAACCCGGACGCCTGGAACGCCGCAATGCTCAAGAACATCGAGGTGTCCCGTGCGCGTGTGGCCAATCCGGACGGCCGCACCGGCTACCAGCACCACGCCGCCGAATGACGGACCCCGGGAAGCGGCCGATGACGCTCAGTACGATTCCGGCGTGACCGAGGCGAGCCCGAGACGTCCCGGCCGCCCCCGCAAGGGGGCGGCCCCGGCATCCACCGAGCGCATCCTGGCCGCGGCGTTGCACGCCTTCGCGGTCCAGGGCTACCACGGCGTGTCCATCCGCGATCTCAACCGCGAGCTCGGCGTCAGTCACAACGTGGTCCACCAGCGGTACGGCTCGAAGGACGGGGTCTGGTACGCCGCCGTCGACTGGGGCTTCGGGAATGCGGTCGCCCAGGTCGCCGCGTCGGACCGGCCCGACATCGTTCCCAAGGAGCGACTGCGCACGATGATCCGGACGTTCGTGAGCTTCGCCGCAGGCAACCCGGATCTCGGCTGCGTGATGAACAACGAAGCCCGCCAACCGAGCGAACGTCTCGAGTACCTCCTCGACCACTTCGTACGGCCGATGCTCGAGACGTTCCTCCCGGCGTACCGGGAAATGACCGGCCGCGGGCAGCTCGAGGGAGTGCCGCTGCACACGCTGTACTTCCTGATCACAACGGGCGGCGCGGCACCTTTCACCAACGAGGGCATGACCCGGCGACTCTTCGGCGACGCACCATTCCGCAAAGCCGAGATCGAGCGACACGCCGACGCGATCGCGGACCTGCTGACCAGCGGCCACTGACAGGTCAGCGGGCCTCGGCCGATGCGAGAACCGGGGCACCGATCGTCTCCGCCAGGTGCAGCGCCACCTGCAGCCTGAGGTGATCCTCCTTCAGCGACCGGTCCAGCAGCTGCTCAGCCTTGCGCACCCGGTAGAGGACGGTGTTCTTCGCGACGTGTAGCTGCTCGGCGGCGGCGCCGACCCCACGGGCGTGTTCGAGGTATGCCTGCACGGTGGACCTCAGCTCGGCCGACGCGTCGTCGGGCGAGGAAAGTGGTCCCAGGTGCCGCAGAACGAAGTCGCGTGCCCGGCTCAGGTCGTCCGACATCAGGAGCGGCAGATCCAGGTCCGCGAAGTCGAAGAGCCGTCGTTCCCGAGGCAGCAACCTTGACATCCGCTCGGCCAGCGCCGCTTGCCGGTGGCTTTCCCGGAACCCGGCGATGCCGCCGGCCGGCAGCCCCGCGGCCACCCGGAAGTCCGTGACGTCGGGCGCGGCCTGCGGACGACGAGGGGCCTGGCGAGCTCGGCTGCCCCAGGCCCACAGCTTCGCCGGGCCGACGAAGACCAGCAGCCGCGCCGTGCAGCCCGCCTGGTCGAGCAGCTGGACCGCGGACCGCTCGAGCAGCTGCGGATCCTGCTCACTCCCGTCCGATGCCCACAGGATGAGGGCGACATGCTGTTGCGAAAGGTCGTAGCCAAGGCGCTCCAGCGACGGCTCGCGGTCGATGGTGCCGTCGAGCACCGATTCGACGAGGTCTCGACGCACATAGGCGGCGCTCTCCAACCACCGCTGGCGCTCCGCCGAAAAGTTCTCCACAAGGATCTCGGTCAGGCTGTCCAGCCAGGCCAGCAGGTCGGAAACGGCCTGCCGGCCCGCCGGCGTGATCCGGTTGCTCGGAAGCGTCCGATCGGCGAAGGCGAACAGCTCCGCCGTCAAGTTGTTCACTGTCCGCTGCAAACCCTGCATGATCTGCTCGACACTGAGTCCCCGCGGCACGGCGTGCCGGATCGCGTTGGTCGCCTCGGAAAGCAGGGTCTCCGTCACTGGTCGCCCGGTGCACAGGCACAGCACGGCACTGAGCACGATCGCCTCGGGCACTGAGCGGGCCATCCGGTAGTCGCCGAACGGCGCGGTCCAGCCGACCCGCTCGAAGAGCGTCTCGCTGCGCTCGACCGCCCAGCCCACAGCGCCTTCGCCGATCATCTCGGAGAGCTCAGCCACCAGCTCCGGCCGGCTCGCGGCGCCCGCAAGGATGTTCTGGTCGTCCGGGCGCAGCGCGCGAAGCCAGGAGCGATCCGCAGAGTAATTCACGTGATCGATTGTAACCACGTGAATACCCACGCCGACTGGACCAGAAAATGAACACCGGTCCATTGATTTTTGTGGGCCACCTCGGTCCCGCCCCGCGGAAGTTGTCCTACAACGGCAAATAAATGGACTTCAGGTGCTGGTAAGCCGTGAGGCCCTCGGGGCCGAGTTCGCGACCCAGCCCACTGTCCTTGTAGCCACCGAACGGGGCGCCAGGGTCGAGCGAATAGAAGTTGACACCCACACTGCCGGTCTCCATCCGCCGGGCGAGATCGATCCCCTTGTCCACATCGGACGTCCACACCGTACCGCCCAGGCCGTAGTCCGAGTCGTTGGCCAGTACGACAGCTTCGTCGAGCTCGTCGTAGGGCAGCACCACCAGGACCGGCCCGAAGATCTCCTCACGGGCGATCCGTGAACCGGCGTCCACACCCGCGAACACCGTCGGCCGCACGAACCAGCCTCGGTCGATGTCCGGACGATCGCCGCCGGCGACCATCTTGGCGCCTTCGGAAACACCTAGGGCGATGTAGGACTCGACACGATCGCGGTGACGGCTGCTGACCATCGGCCCGATCTGGGTCGTGCGGGCGAGCGGCTCCCCGACCGTCAGCGAGTCGGCCAGCCCCGCGACCGCGTCGACGACTTCGTCGTAGCGACTTCGCGGCGCGAGGATCCTCGTCGAGATGTAGCAAGTCTGGCCGTTGTTGAGCAGGGATACACCGGCCAGGCGCTGCGCCATGGCCGCCACGTCCGCGTCGTCGACGACGATCGCCGCCGACTTCCCGCCGAGCTCCAGGGTGACCGGGCGCAGGAGCCTCCCACAGACTTCGCCGATGCTCCGGCCCGCGGCGGTCGAGCCAGTGAAGGCGACCTTGTCCACTCCCGGGTGCGCGACGAGGTAGGACCCGATATCGGCCCCGCCAGGGACGACGTTCAGCACACCCGGGGGCAGACCGGCACGGTCGGCGGCCGCGGCGAGCTCGAACGCGTCGAGGACGGTCTCCGGCGACGGTTTAAGCACCACAGTGCACCCCGCAGCCAGGGCCGGGGCGAGTTTGAACATGGTGAGCGTCTGCGGGAAGTTCCACGGCACGATCGCCGCGACGACGCCCACCGGCTCCCGCCGGACGACGGTCGTCCCGCGACCATCCAGCCGGGGCCGGCACTCCTCGACCGGCTGGTTGCGGATCATTTCCGCGTAGTAGCGCAGGAGCCCGACCGGCAGTTCTCCTTCCGCGGGGAGCGCGACGGAGATCGGCATGCCGTTCTGTTTGCTGGTCAGGGCAGCCCGCTCACTGAGGTCGGCGACCAGTTCGTCGGCGAAGCGGGTGATCAGCTCGGCCCGGCGCTCGGGGTCGAGTCCGGCCCACTCCGCCGAGCGCAGAGCTCGTCTCGCCGCGGCGACAGCGGCGTCGACGTCTCCCGGGGTCGCGGCCGGCACCGAGCCGATGAGCTCCTCAGTGCTCGGCGAGCGCACTTCGATCGAAGGGTTGTCCGCCGCGGTGCGCCATTCGCCACCGATGTAGAGGCCTTCGTGTACCAGCATGTCGTGTCACCTTTTCTCGGGTTCGCGGCGGACCGCTCCACCTCACGATCACACGGCGCCACAGGTCGCCGCCTGCGCTCACGTCACAAATTCCGCTCACCAGACTGCACTGACAACGCGGAGATCGCCGATTCCAGGTGACATTTGATTTCTTCTTTGTAGGCTACGCCACTCTAAATTGTGACGAGCCTTCATCGGAGATACCTTGAAGTCCGCGGGAACACAGGTTCCGTTTCAGGAAATATCTCATTCACTCACCTTCTCAACGGAAGGAATAACCTTGCGCACTTTTATGAAGCGCTGGCAGTTGACGGCAGCGGCAGTTGCCGTCGCGACCGCGGTCTCACTCACCAATGCGCCTGCCGCTCTCGCCAACCCGCCAGGCGAGAGCAACTCGTGGCAACCGGAGAAGGTCGGTGGTAACGACCTCTACTCGAGCGACACGATGGACGAGGCCAGCCACGGCACGGAGCTCGTCCAGGTCTACCGGAACAACGATTTTGTGTGGTTCAGCTTCAACCACGGCGCGGCGTTCCGAGTCGGCGTCGCCAACACGCAGGTCGCACCCAGGGTGATCACGACCCGCGAAGGCTACGCCGCCTTCCACACGGGCATCGATGGCAACATCTACTGGTCACGGACGACCCAACGGCCCGAACTCATCCGCGGCGCGCCGGGCACGTGGGGCCCGTGGACCCGGATCGGCGGACAGACCACGAACCAGTCGGTGTCGGCTGTGGCGACCAACCAGGGCATCATGATGGTGTACCGGGGCTCCGGAAACGACACCCGGGTCTTCCAGAGCTGGTTCGACTTCGGTTCCGGCCAGTGGCAGGCTGCCGCGCAGATCAACGGGGGGAACAGTCCGTCGGCGCCGACGGTGACGTACAACCCCGTGTTCGGCGAATTCGCCGCTGTCATCCGGGGACAGAGCGACAACCGCGTCTACCTTTCCTACCAGCACTTCGGTCAGCCTCAGTGGACTCCGTGGTCGCGGGTGCGGGATGTCACGGTCGCCAGTTCTCCGACCATCGCCGCGACGGCGAACGGTGACATGATCATCGTCGGTCGCGACACCGCCGGCCACCTGCACTTGACGACCGTCAACCGCTCCGGCGGTTTCGAACAGTGGTCTGACGAGTCCACGCATTGGCAGGCGCTGACCCAGCCCTCCATCACGGTGCTCGCCAACCTCGCGTTCCTGATCCTCACGGGCCTCAACCACCAGGTGTTCTACAAGCAGGTCTACAAGAAGTGATCCCGGCTCGGTGGGCGGCGTCGCTCCAGGACGCAGCGCCGCCCACCGAGGCGGAAGATCCGTTCGTCAGAGCAAGTCAGGTCAGCTTCGCCGGCACGTTGTACGCCTCGACGGACAACCGCGGCTGCTTCACTGTCCGCTGAGGGTTGATCCCCACTACGCGACTCTCCCCTGGCAGCAACCAGAAGTAGTTGTCGCCGTACAACGTCGGGAGCACGCGGTCAGTCCCGTTCCGCTCCCGCAGCGACAACCGGACCATGGCGGCCACCGTCCGACCGGTGTTGCGGATCGTCGCGGTGTAACCGTCCTTTCCGGACGAGCGCAGGTCGGCCGAGAGTTGCGTGCGGGAGAGCTGATTGAGACCACGCATCGCGGTGTCGGTCCGGTACCTCCAGTAGGTGTTCTCCGACAGCACGGCACCGTGCGCGTCGGTCAGGGTCAGCCGCAGCAGGTGGAGAGCAGGCAGAGCGTCGGCGAACGGCACCACGAACGCCTTGCCGGCCGCGACCGGTGCCACATCGACGGTTTGCCGCTGCGGTGCCGCGAGGCTCTTGCCGTCCAGGCCGAGCAGCTGCGCCGTGACCACGGCTCCACTCAGGGCGCTCGGCGTGTGGTTGACCGCCGTCACCTGCCATGTCGACAGGTCAGCTTGGACGTGGTGGTGCTCGCAGCCCTTGCGCGCACCGTAGTAACTGCCGTTGACATCGAGGTCGTAGTCGTAGGTCTGCCACACCGTGCTGTGCCACGCCGGGTGCGACATCCACAGCAGCACACCGGTGGCGTCGTTCCACAGCCTGGTGTTCCACCCTTCGAAGATCGCGCGCATGCTCTCGTAGTTGACGAACTGCGCCTTGCGGCAGAACTCCGCCAGGCTGGACGAGGGCGCGAGCCGCGCGTCGATCGCCGCCAGGTAACCCTGCGGTGACTGATTGCCCTTCGTCGACCAGTCGTGCAAGAACCAGGAGGCGCCGATCGGCCAGCCCGGGTCGTCCTTCCCGACCAGGTTGCGCATGCTCTCGACCACCGACACGCCCGGCAAGCCGATCTCGCTCCAGAACCCGTACTTGCCTCCGGTCGCCTCGCCCGTGAAGTACTGCTTCGGGTCCAGCCAGCGATACGGCCCGTCGCCGGTGATCACGCCTCCGGCGGAGTTACTCTGGTAGAGCAGGTCAGTGTTCGTGGTGACGATCTCTCGCAGCGCGTCGTCGATCACGGTCGGCGGGCTGCCCTCGTTGCAGCCGAACCAGACCGTGGCGCAGGCGTGGTGGCGGTAGCGCAGCACGGTGTCCTTCGCCTGCGCCAGGAAGATGTCGTGGTTCGCCGGATCACCCGACCAGCCCAGCCAGAACTCGTTCCAAAGCAGAATGCCGTACTTGTCGCAAGCCGCGAACAGCTCCTCCCGATACGAGGAACCGACCCAGTTGCGGATCAGCGTGAAGTTCATGTCCCGGTGCATCGCCACGACCGCGTCGGCCCGCTCAGCCGGCATCCGGCGCAGCAGCTCGTCCCAGCCCCAGGCGCCGCCTCGGGCGAACACCTTGACGCCGTTGACGACGAAGGTCAGTGGCTTCGGGCTGTTGTCCACCGACGCGGCGTCGATCCAGGTCTCGCCGTCCTGTGACACCTGGATCTTGAATGTCAGGGCATACGCGGTTTCCCAGGTCAGCACGACCTGGTCGAACGACGTCACGGCGCCGAGGTCGACCTGCAGCCACTGGTTGTCGTCGTAACCGGACGTCCAGCGACTGTCCGGGTCGCCGTCGAAGGCCCGCTCGGGCGGGTTGCCGTCAGCCACTGAGGACGACGTCGCCGTCTTGCCCTGTGCCAGATCCGTACTCGGAGTCTTGCTGTCGACGACGGCCATCGTCCACAGCGAGAAGCCCCAGCTCGTCGCCCGCTTGAGGCCCTGCATCCGCACGTACCGCGCGGTCTGCGGCGCCAAGTCGACCGTCTGGGTCGCGCGGTTGGCGCGAATGACGATGGGTAGGTCGTACTGATACCCCATCTGCCGCAGCCCGATCTTGATGTTCCGCTTGTCACTGACCGACGCGCCGATCGCCGCGTTCACCGTCAGGTCGTGGAGCGTCGGGTCGCCGTAGCCGTTGGGCCACCACAGCTTCGGATTCTTCATCCGCAGCTGCGGGAACGCCGACGGGGCGAAGACGACGTCGATCGCCTGCCCGGCCGGCACGGTCACCGTCGCCGAGACGTTCACCTTCTCGAACGCCGCGGTGACCTTGACCCGCTGGGCCGTGGCGGCCGCATTGCGGACCGGCACTGTCAGGGTGACCTCCGCGGCGCCGGTGTCGGGCAGGTTCGGCAGCTTCGTGTCGACGCGGACGTCGCCGAGCACGGCGGCGCCGGTGGACCGCAGGCGCACGTGGTCCCAGATTCCCGACGCGCGGTCGCGCACCGCGGGCATCCAGTCCCAGCCGGACACCGCGAGGTAGGTCGGCGAGTTCTGGAACATCGTGCTGTCGGCGGCGACGAAGCCGTAGCCCGCCACGCTCTTGTCTCCGGGGCTGCCTGGCAATGGCATGGGCGAAATCTTCACGGCCAGCGCCTGGTCGCCGGAGCGGCGCAGGGCCGCCGTGACGTCGAGAACACCGCGCCCGAACGGGTGACTCAGCGTGCCGAGGTTCGCGCCGTTGAGCCAGACCTGGGCCTCGTGGTTGATCCCGTCGAACTCGAGCCAGACGTGCCGACCGGCCGACGTGTCGAGACCGCGCGGGATGCCGAACACCCGGCGGTACCACCAGCTGTGCCGGGAAAGGGCCTCGGGGATGTGCATGTTGTTCATCCCGAAGACGGGATCCGGCAGCTGGCCCTGCTCGACCAGCGACGCCAGCACGGTGCCCGGCACGGTCGCCGGCAGCCAGCCGCGCGTGTCGACGTTCGCACCGGACAGCACCGCCCCGTCCGTGCTCGGCGCCCAGTCCTGCATGGTCAGCGCCCAGCCGGACTCGAGCGGAACGGTGCCGTCGGAGACCACGGACAGCGCGGGCGCCCGATCGTGGTCGCGTACCGGGAAGCTGGTCCAGCCGCGCGCGGCGGGCCGGTTGTCCCGGCTGGTGCCGTAGACCTGGAACCCGTTCAACCCGAGGGGGTTGGTCGTCGATCGCTGTGAGGCAGAGAACCGCACCCAGCGCGCGGACACGGCGCCGGCCAGCGGGATCGTCACCACACCCCCGGCGCCGGTGTCCGTCGAGTACACCGTCCGCCACGACCGGCCGTCCAGCGAGACGTCGAGGTCGAACACGGTTGCGTAGCTGGAGAGGACCTCAGTTCCGGTGGTGTGGCTCCGGGACGCCCCCGCGTCGAAGGCGGGATCACCCGGTCGGGCTTCGAAGGTCAGCACCACCGAGCTGACCTGACAGCGCCCCTGCAGGTCCACGATGATCCATTGCCCGTCCCCCGAGGCCGCCCGCCAGCCCGAGCCCTGTGCGCCGACCTGGGCGAGCCCATCAACGGCGAATTCGGCTGGAGTCGCGGCGTAGTCGGTCGAAGAGACTTGGACGGGCCGGAACAGCGCTAGGTCGTTCGCCCGTGTCGCATCGACCGCAACCGGATCCCCAGGCGCCGCCGTGGCCACGCCTGGAAGCAACGCGGCCAAGCCGAAGCCGGCCAACAGACCGGTACCGGTCGTCAGGAGGTGCCGCCGCGAAACCGCCGACTCGTCAGATCTGCCGGTGAGGTCCTGGGCCATGGTGACTCCGCTCTGCAGTCCGTCATCGGACGCGTGCGGCCGGCGTCGACGATGACGGTGGGTGACAACGTTGCCAGGAAGAATCCGGGTCGCTCGCCAGCAGGTCAAGGCGACAAAGCAGACAAGAATCCTCGTGATTGACATCGATGTCACGCGACCTGCGAAAACGTATGCCCTCTGTCTCCGGCGCGGTTTCGCACTGGTCCAGCAAGTGGCGCGAGAACCGGACCCGAAACGTGGTCAGGTCAGCCCGGGCTTTACCCATCCGGGTGGTCCAGTTCACGGAGCGCCGCTTCCGACGACACCATCCGCTGTGACGGCCGACGCAGGCTGTCACGTTCCACCGGGCCACCCGGTCTGGTGGGAGACCGACACGAGACGAAGGGGCAACGGATGCGAGTGGCAGTGGCCGGCGGAACCGGTCTGATGGGCAAACTGGTGGTCCGCGAGCTGACCGAGGCCGGGCACGAGCCCGTCATCCTGGCACGTTCACTGGGCATCGACCTCATCACGGGAAACGGCCTCGCCGCCGCACTCGCCGGCTGCGAGGAGCTCATCGACGTGAGCAACATCGTCACGGTGCGGAAGAAGGCGGCGGTCGAGTTCTTCGACGGCGCCGCACGCAACCTCGTCGAAGAGGGTGCGAAGGCGGGCATCCGCCAGATCATCACGCTGTCCATCGTCGGGATCGACGATGTCGAACTCGGCTACTACGCCGGCAAGCGCGCGCAGGAGGAACGCGTCCGGACCGGCCGCGTGCCGTGGACCATTCTGCGCGCCACGCAGTTCCAGGAGTTTCCCGACCCGCTGATCGATGACGCCTATGGCCCGTTCGTGCCGGTGCCGTGCCAGCTGACCCAGCCGGTCGCCGCGTCCGATATCGCGCGCGCCCTCGTCGCGCAGGTCGGACAGAGCCCGGCCGGCTACCTGCCGCCCCTCGCCGGGCCCGACCAGCTGCAGATGGTCGACATGGCCCGCCGACTGATCAAGGCGCGCGGCGTACGGAAGATCGTCGTGCCCATCCGGATGCCTGGTGCAGTCGGTAAGGCGATGACCAGCGGCGGTCTGCTGCCCGTCGGCAAGCACCGCGAAGGCACCCGCACCTTCGCCGAGTACGTGCGGCAGGTCGAGCAACACGCCGAGCGAGCCTGAAGCGATGAACCCGACCAAGCCCCATCGGGTGGCAATCCTCGTTCTCCCTGGCACGGTCGGTGTGGACCTGGCGGTGCCTCTGGAGGTCTTCGGCCCGTGGCCGGCCTTCGTCACCGCCGAGGTGCCGCGGTTGCGCAACCCGTACTCCGTGACGCTGGTCGGGCCCGATCCTGAACCACCGGTCGGCGCCGGGCTGGTGGCGACCCAGGTCGAACCGCTGTCCGCGATGGCGGACGCCGACACCGTGATCGTCCCGGGCCGGCAGCCGGTCACCGAGCCGCTATCGGCCGACGTGCGTGCGGCACTGCGAGCCGCGGGCGCACGGGGCACGCGGATCATGTCGATCTGCATCGGGGCGTTCGTACTGGCGGCCGCCGGGTTGCTCGACGGGCGACCGGCGACCACCCACTGGCGCTGTGCGACAGAGCTACGCCGCCGATACCCGCAGGTGGACGTCCGCGAAGACCGGCTCTACATCGACGACGGCCGGATCCTCACCTCGGCGGGCTTGCTGGCCGGCGTCGATCTGTGCCTGCACGTGCTGCGCGCCGACCTGGGAACCACGGCGGCCGACACGATCGCCCGGTTCCTCGTAAGCGCCCCCCATCGTGAGGGCGACCAGCCGCAGGTACTCAGCCGGCCCGTCGGCTTCGCCGGTGACTCCCTCGATCGCACCCGGAACTGGCTGCAGGAGAACCTCGCGGACTCGCACACGCTCGGCTCGATAGCCGCCCACGCCGGCGTCAGCGTGCGCACGTTGACGCGTCGCTTCCAGGCCGAGACGGGGATGACGGTGATGGCCTGGCTCACCGGGCGGCGCATCACCCAGGCCCGCCGACTGCTGGAGATCGGCGACCGCCCGATCGGCCTGATCGCCCGGGACGTCGGCTTCGGTTCCGACGAGATGTTCCGGACTCACTTCACCACCGCGACCGGGACGACGCCGGCCCGCTACCGCCGCACTCACCGGCACCTCACCGCAGTTCCGGCATGAGCCGAAAGGACCCCGATGAACAACCTCGCCATCCGGCTGACGCTGGTGATCCCGTTCTACGAGCAGCTGATCGTGGGCGGGTGGAACCAGATCGCGCCCCGCAGCTTCTACGACAACTTCCCCACCGTGGACCTGAACCCGCCATTCAGCGACCACCTCTCCCACGACTTCGGCGGCGCAACGCTGGGTATCGCACTGCTGCTGGGGATCGCTCTGGTGAAGCCGAAAACCCACTACGTCGTGCCGGCTGCGCTGGCGTTCTCGATCTGGCAGGTGCCCCACTTCTTCTACCACCTGTTCAACACGGAGCCTCCGACCGTCGCCCAGACGATCCTCCTGAACGTTGCCAACGCCTTCGTCGCGATCCTCGGTCTGGTTCCGGTCTTGTTGGCCATACTGCGTGACCGACGTCAGGCCGGCGCGACCGCAGGCGCGGCCTAATCGCGGGCACGGTAGCGGACGCTACGCAACGTGCCTCCGGGCGCACGCGACCATTGGATTCCCTGGCTGTCGACGAAAGTGACCGTCACCTGGGTCAGGAGCAGCATGTACCGGGTGAGGTTCTCGTCCAGACCAGACTCGTCGGCGCCTCGGGTATCAGCAAATCACGCAGGAGCGGCCTGTACTCCGACACCGCGTCTTCGATGAAATCTCGCAACCTCGTCGGTTCGTTTCGGAAGACTGTCGGGCTCGATGTGGGGCACACTGTCAGCTGCCTTTCCTCGAATCCGCTTCCGGCCATCGGAACGTCAAGGCTGACCCTGACACGGACATCCTGGACGGGCAGGACCGAGCTGGTGGACACCTGAGGTCGATCCAGACTGCGAACTTCGAAGCCTGTTCTTGCCGCCGGTCGTCTTCACGTTCGCGCCGAGCGCGCTCCCATCCTTCGAGCGCGATCCACACAGAACGATGGCCGCGGCGATGGAGCCCAGACCGCCGACCCACTGGCCGGCGGATGCCCACCAATCGGTTTCGCGGTTGTAGCCGGCACCGAAGACCACGAGCACCAGCAGGCTCATGATCGCGACGAAGACGGCCAGCATGCCGCCCGGTCCGAGTCTCATGCGAGAGGCATCGCGCGAGGCACTCCTGATGTTTCGCGGGGCCGGTCATGCGAATCTCTCAGAACCGAGCACGCGTTTGCCACCACACTGGCACCATGTCGATCATGCCGAACTGGGGAGGGGCCGGCGTCGGCCGCTACAAGACGCGATGCCCGCCGGGCGTCTGCCAAGTGGATCCGGTGCCAGGGACGTCGAAGCTCGAGGCTGAACTCTTCAACCAGCTGAACTACGTTCTGGGCGACGGCGTCCAGCATTGGAACTTCTTCGGCCGCAAGGTCGACATGATGTTCAACATCGACAGTCACGGCCTTATCGTCGAATACGACGGCGCATACTGGCATCGCGGACGCGAGCGCAGTGACCGGGAAAAGGCTGAACTGCTCTCCGAGTACCGCTTGACCGTGATCCGCGTCCGCGAAGACCCGTTACGTCCACTTCGACACGAAGACCTCTGGGTCCCCAAAGGAGCCGACGCGATCCTGTGTGCGCGGCTCGTCCTGCTGCACGCCATGCATCTGTTGAGGTGGCGCATGCCGCAACGAGCCGAGGGCTTCCTCATCGCAGCTGCCGCTCCCCTCGACCGGGAACAGGTTCCCTGCCGCTCGTGCTGGAGTCTCGCACGGCGCTACCGACGACGCGGTGACGCGGCGATTTGAAGAAGCTGCCTGTGGCCGATGGATCTACTCGGGCAGCCCCGTTGCCCTGTATGCAGAGCTGCGGCCAGCGAGCCGGACCGACTCACAACGGACGCAGCAGCAGTCTGGCCGCGCCCGTCACCGGGTCGTCGACGAGTGTCCCGCCGACGCCGAACACCTCGCGCAGCACCTGGGGCTCGAAGACATCTCGAGGCGGGCCCGACCGGTGAATCCGCCCCGCGTCCAGCACGAGCACCGTGTCCGCGTACTGCGCGGCAAGGTCGAGGGAATGCAGAGCCGCGAGCACGGTGACCCCCAGGGACGTGGCCAGTTCCAGCACGGCGATCTGATGCCGGGGATCCAGGTGGTTCGTCGGCTCGTCCAACACCAGCAGCCGTGGCCGTTGCGCGAGCGCACGTGCGAACAGGACCCGTTGCCGCTCGCCGCCCGACAGCGTCGCCAGTGACCGGTCAGCCAGGTGCCCGCAGCCGCAGCGCTCGAGGGCCTCGTCCACGATCTTCGCGTCCGCCGGCCCGAGCCGGGCGAACGGACCGTGATGCGGGTAGCGGCCGAGGGCGACAGCCTCCCGGACCGTGAAGTCGAAGCCGCCCGGCTGGTCCTGGCCGAGGACAGCGACCGCGCGTGCGACATCGCGTCGCGGTGCGCGCCACAGGTCGTCGTCGCCGAGGACCACCTGCCCGGCCGACGGTTTGAGCGCCCGGTACACGGTTTTGAGCAAAGTGGACTTCCCGCTGCCGTTCGGCCCGACCAGCGCGACGAACTCGCCTTCCGCGACGCTCACGTCGACATCCCGGACCGCCGGGACGTCCGTGTATCCGGCGCCGACACCGGCGAACGCGAGCTTCACGAGAGGCCCGCCGTCCCGGTCGCGCTGCGGCGCAGGACCAGGAGGAAGACCGGTACGCCGAACACCGCAGTGAGGATTCCGATCGGCGTCTCGGTCGGAGCCAGCACCACTCGTGCGGCGGTGTCCGCCCAGACCAGAATCAACGCGCCCAGCAACGCACCGACCGGGACGGCGCGGCGGTGGTCCGCGCCGACCAGGAGCCTGGTCAGGTTGGGCACCACCAGCCCGAGGAAACCGATACTGCCGGCGACCGCGACCGCGGTGCCGGTCAGCAGCGTCACCAGCACCAGCAGCACGAGGCGCAGCCGTGACGAATTCAAGCCCAGCGCGGCCGCGCCGTCATCCCCGAGAACCAGCAGGTTCAAGCGGCTCGAGACAGCGGCGGCGGCGACGATCAGGAGACCGATCGCCACCGCGCCGACGGTACCCAACGCCCACTGCGTCCCGGCCAGGCTGCCGAGGAGCCAGAACAAGACTTGCTGCTGGGCGTTGGAGTTGCGCGTGGTGAGCAGCAGGAACGAGACCACGCCGGACAGCAGCTGCGCCAGTGCGATCCCGGTCATGACCAGGCGTGCCGGTGGGGTCCGCGTGCCGGCGCGCGCCAAAGCGAAGACGACCGCGGCGGCGGCGAGGGCTCCCAGGAACGCGGCCGCCGGCACGGTGAGCAGACCGAGCACCGCCGACCCGGCGGTAGTCAGGACGAGTACCGCCCCGACCGCGGCACCGGACGACAACCCGAGCACGTACGGATCGCCCAGGGGGTTGCCGGTCATGGCCTGCGTCAGCAGCCCGGCCACTGCCAGGCCCGCACCGACGAAGGCGCCCTGCAGAACGCGAGGGACCCGCAGTTCCCAAACGATGAAGTCGTAGCGTCCGGCCGCCCCGGAGCCGCCGAGGTGCCGGGTCAGCGCGTCGACGACGTCGCCGACCGGCACCGACACCGGGCCGATTCCGATCGCGACCGTCATGGACAGGACCAGCGCGGCAGCGAGGACGACACCGAGCGCGGGCAGGGGCACGCGGCGCAACAAGGGCGGGCGGTCGCGCGCCGCTACCCGTACGGTCATGCCGCGGGCCGCTTCAGCAGATCGGTCACCGAGCGGACCGCTTGTCCGTTGAGGACGCTCGGCGTCAGCGCGATGCTCTGCGGGAGGACAGCGATGCGGTTCTCCCGGACGGCAGTCGTCCCGGCCAGGAGCGGGCTCGCCCGAACACCCGCGAGCAGATCCGCGTCGGACGTCTTGGCGAAACCGGACAGAACGACGATCGCCCGCGGATCGCGCTCGGCGATCGACTCGGCGCTAAGCCCTGCGAACGCGGCGGCGATGTCCTCGGCGAGGTTCCGGCCACCGGCTTGGGCCACGACACCGTTGATGAGCGTGCCGCCACCCCGCGTCGATACGGGAGTTCCCGGAGCCGGAACCCCGGTCAGTACCAGGATGGGCACCGGATCTCCGCCGGTAGCGGGGTTTCCGGCCTCCGCCCGGATGCGGTCGGCCAGCTTCGCGCCGGCGTCCGGTACGCCGAGTGCGGTCGCCGCGTCGGTGACGAATTTTGTGGTCTGGCCGATGTCCCGGACCGGGGAGGGCTGCGTCTGGCAGGCAGCGAGCGCCTTGACCCCTGCTTTTTCGAGCACCTCGACCGTCGGGGTGCCGTCGAACCCGCCGAAGCTGAGGTTTGAAGTGCCGACCACGACGTCCGGACGAGCGTCGAGCACCTTTTCCGTGCTTCCCCGGTTAGGGTCGAGGACCGGGATGCTGTCGAGTTTCGCGCGCTGTTCCCCGGAGAACGGAAGGAAGTAGTCGGTCGCGGCCGTGCCGACGATGCGGTCGCCGAGCCCGAGCTCGACCAGGATCGCCGCCGCACCGCCGTCCATCGTGACGATCCGTTGTGGTGGCGCCGACAGCACCGGTAACGGCGGACACCCCGGAGTCGGCCGTCCGCCCTGCCCGGAGCCGGCGCGCGACGATGTCGCGGTGGCCGGTGCATCGGCCGCCGGAGCCGCGCTGCAGCCGGCGGCCAACAGGCACGCGCCCACCATGGCCAGGACGATCGGGGGACGGGGATCAGGCACGGTGGTCACCTCTCGACTTCTGCTCGTCAGCAGTAGTCGGGGCGACCGGCTCGGAAGTTCCCGCGGGCCGGAACCGTTCGTACTCCAGGACTTCCGCGGCCCGATCGGCGGCTTCGCGGCCCGCGATCCGCTCCACCAGCCACAGGCCGAGGTCGATGCCGCTGGTGATGCCGCCGGCACTGATCACGTCGCCGGCGTCGACGACACGCTCGGCGACGACGTTCGCTCCCATTCCGCGCAGGCGCTCCATCGAGGCGTGGTGGGTCGATACCGGCCGGGTTCCGAGGACACCGGCCCCGGCGAGCAGGAGCGCGCCGGTGCACACCGACACGAGGGTGGTTCCCGACTCCATGGCCGTCACGAGCGGTTCGTACCAGTCACCGCTGCTCAGCTGGGCCCCCACACCGCTCGAGCCACCCGCGCCGCCACCGGGTACGACCAGGTAGTCGGCACCAGGACGATATTCGCCGCCGGGCATGATCCGGACACCGTGGTTGGTGACGACAAACTCCTGCGCGGCGAGCGTAACGATGCTGATCTCGAGCGGAGCGCCTCGCTTGCGGGCGATCCCCAGGGCTTCCAGCGGGCCGAACACGTCGAGGTCGTCACAGCCGTCGAAGAGGACGACGTCCACCCGAATGGGGCGTGGGGATGTGGTCATGGTTTCCGATGGTGCCGGGCCGGGCCCTGGCCGGACACCGTCGGCACGGCCGGCTTTCCCCGGGATCGGGCCAACCTGTCCGGCGTCACGGTTAACCCTGCCCCTGAGGATCCAGGATGTCCAACATCCGGTTCCCGTTTGCGGGAACTCCATCGCGGTTCCATCCGACCAGTGTGCGGAAGGGCCGAGATCCGAGGAGGTCAGCGATGCGGAGCCGTTCCGCGCGGCGTTGGGGTGTCGCTGCCGGCGGTGCGGCGGTCGCCCTCGTGGTCATGATCGTCGCCCTGACGCCGGACGTCCACCGCCTCCTCGGCGACAGCGAACCGGGGTGGTGGACCGACGTCGGTGCGTCCGTGTTCCGGCTGCTGGCCGACGTCGCGGCAGCGGTGACGGCCGGTGGCGCGCTGTTCGCCGCCTTCGTGGTACCTGGCCCGGCGTCCGGGATCGTCTCGCCAGCCGCCTATGCCGCACTGCGTCCGGTCCGGTACGCGGCGGCGACCTGGGTCGTGGCTGCCGCCGCGATGGTGTTCTTCTCCGCCGCGCAGGCTTCGGGGCGGCCGGTGACCGACGCGTTCGATCCCGCTCTGCTCCCCGACCTCGTCGGACCGGCCGAAGAACCGAAGGCGTGGCTCGTCACGCTGGTCCTGGCCGCGATCGCCGTGGTCACCGCCCGGATCCTGGTGACCTGGCGCCCGGCCGCGCTGATAGCCCTGCTCGGCGTCGCGGCGCTGCTGCCGCCGGTCGTCGTCGGGCATGCGGAAGTCGGCGCCTGGCACGACGTGGTGACCAACAGCATCGTCTGGCACGTCGCGGCGGCGTCATTGTGGACGGGCTCGGTCGTCGCGCTGGTGCTCTGGGCCCGCCGCGGCGGGCGCGACGAGCTGGTGCTGCGCCGGCAGCGGCGGCTCGTCCTGGTCTGCGCGGTCGTGACTGTCCTTTCCGGTGGCATCAGCGGATACGTGCTGACCGGTCCGGACGGCTTCGCCAGCGGCTACGGGATCCTCGTGCTCGCGAAGCTCGCCGTCGCCGCCGTTGTGCTGACGGTCGCGTACTGGGCTCGTCGCCGTTGGGGGGCGACGTCGGTCGTCCGAATCGCGGGTATCGAGCTGACGCTCCTCGCTGTCACCATGGCCCTCGCGGCCGGCCTGGCCCGCGTACCGCCGCCGACCTTCTTCTCCAGGCCCCCCTCCGCGCAGAACACCATCCTCGGATACGAACTGCCGACACCACCGGAGCTGAGCCGGCTCCTGCTCGACTGGCGACCTGACCTGATCTTCGCCGTCATCGCGGTCCTCGCCGTCGCCGCCTACCTGGCCGGTGTCTGGCGCTTGCGCCACCGCGGCGACACGTGGCCCGCCGGCCGGGTGCTGACCTGGACGTCCGGCTGGTTGCTGGTCCTGGCCTCGACGTCATCCGGCCTGGCAGTCCACGCTCCTGGCTCGTTCAGCCTGCACATGATCGTCCACATGCTGCTGAACATGCTCGCGCCGGCCCTGCTCGCGATCTCGGGTCCGGTGACGCTCGCCCTCCGCGCACTGCCGGCGACCGGCCGCGACGCCCCGGCGGGTGCCCGTGCGTGGGTCGTCGCGGTCCTCCACGCCCCAGTCACCCGGTTCTTCGCGCATCCGCTGGTCGCGTTCCCGGTGTTCATCGGCTCGTACTACCTGCTCTACTTCACGGGCCTGTTCCCCGCGGTGATGCAGTACCACTGGGCCCACCAGCTGATGAACATCCACTTCGTCGTCACCGGCTACCTGTACTATTGGGTCGTGGTCGGCATCGACCCCGCGCCGCGGCCACTGCCGCACGCGGCGAAGCTCGGCATGCTGCTCGCCGCGTCGCCGTTCCACATGTACTTCGCCGTTCTGGTCCTCAACCGGGATTCACTGATCGGAGAGCGGTTCTACCGCTACCTGGATCTGACCTGGCAGACCGACGCGCTCGGGGACCAGCGGCTCGGAGGCGGGATCGCCTGGGGCGGCGGGGAGCTGCCGCTGCTGGTCACGGTAGTGGTCCTGCTGGTGCAGTGGAGCCGCCACGACGATCGTCTCGCGCGCCGTCGGGGACGGACCGCCCTGGACGACGACCATGACGCCCTGCTGGACGCGCTCGCCCGTCGAGTGGCCCGCTGACCTCCTCGAGAAAGCTCCCGCGATGAAGACGAGTACGGCACCCCTGCGACAGCGGACTGACCTGGTGATCGGCGGCATGACGTGCGCCGCATGCGCCGTCCGGGTCGAGCGGGCTCTCAACCGGATCGACGGGGTCGAGGCCACGGTCAACTACGCGACCGAAAAGGCGACCGTCCTCCGGCCGCCGAACGTCAGCCGCGAGGCGCTTGCGTCCGCGGTCGGCGCCGCCGGCTATTCCGTCGAAGCAGACGAGGTCGAGTTCGACGACGACCGCCACGGGACCCGTGCGCGGAATCTGCGGCGGCGGATGACCGTCGCCGCCGTGCTGACGTTCCCCCTGTGCGACCTCTCGATCACGCTGGAGCTGGTGCCGCGGTTCCAGTTCCCGGGCTGGCAGGTGCTGTGCCTCCTCCTGGCGGTTCCGGTGGTTTTCTGGTGTGCCGCGCCGTTCCACCGCGCCACGCTGCGCAACCTCCGGCACGGCTCGTCCAGCATGGACACCCTCGTCTCCCTCGGCGTACTGGCTGCCTTCGGCTGGTCCGCGTGGGCAATCATCACCGGCGGCGCGGACACGCTCTACTTCGACGTCGCCGCCGGTGTGACGACCTTTATCCTCGCGGGCCGGTACTTCGAAGCCCGCGCAAAGGGGGGTGCAGCCAGCCTGCTCACAGCGCTGGAGGCGCTCACTGCAAAGCAGGTGCGAGTCGTGCGGGGGGACGCCGAAGTACTGCTGGACGTCGAAGATCTGCGCCGCGGAGATCTGTTCGTGGTGAAGCCGGGTGAGCGGCTCGCCGCGGATGGCGTGGTGGTCGACGGCCGGTCAGCGGTCGACACGAGCGCCATGACCGGTGAGCCGCTCCCTGTCGAGGCGAGCGTCGGTGACCGGGTCGTGGGCGGCACGACAGCATTGGACGGACGGCTCCTGATCTCGGCCACCCATGTGGGTGCGGCGACTCAGGTGTCTCGGATGGCCGCCCTGGCGGAGCGGGCTCAGGCCGACAAGGCGAACGTACAGCGCCTGGTCGACCGGGTGTGCGCGGTGTTCGTGCCGCTGGTTCTCGCCGCCGCTCTCCTGACGATGGCGGGTTGGGTCGTCCTCGGTTCCGAGCTTGGCACGGGGTTCGCTGCAGCGGTGTCGGTCCTCATCGTCGCGTGCCCTTGCGCGCTCGGCTTGGCGACACCCACGGCGCTGATGGCGGGCATCGGCCGTGGGGCCCAGCTGGGGATCTTGGTCAAGGAGATCGGCGCGTTGGAAGCGAGCCGCGCGATCGACACGGTCGTTCTCGACAAGACCGGGACCTTGACTTCCGGTCGCATGACCGTCACCGGAGTGCGCACGATCGCCGGTACATCGCGTGAGGAGGTGCTTAGGCTCGCCGCGGCAGTAGAGTCGGGCTCCGAGCACCCAGTCGCCGCAGCCATCGTGGCCGCAGCCGGCGAACGGCTCCCCGACTCGACCGAGTTCCGTGCGCTGCCGGGCCTTGGCGTGTACGCGGTCGTGGCCGGATCGACCGTGACGGTTGGCCGTGCTGCTCTGCTCGACGGTCTCACCATTCCACGAGAACTGGTCCACGCCGCCACGGACACTGCCGTCTTCGTCGTGCGTGGCCAGGAAGTCCTCGGTGCCGTCGAGCTCACCGACGAACTTCGGGGCTCCGCCCATGCGGGCGTAGAAGAGCTCCACCGGCTGGGACTGCGGACGGTGCTGCTGACCGGCGACCACGAACGCGCAGCGCGAGCGGTAGCGGAACTTCTCAGTATCAACGACGTCCGCGCCGGCGTGCTGCCCGCGGACAAGGCGAAGATCGTCCGCGAGCTGCGGGATGCCGGCCACTGTGTGGCCATGGTCGGCGACGGGATCAACGACTCGGCCGCCCTGGCGTCGGCCGACCTCGGCATCGCGCTTGCCGACGGCACGGATCTCGCGCTGAAGGCGGCTGACGTCATCCTGGTCCGGGAGGATCTGCGCGCCGTGGCCGATGCCGTCCGGCTGGCCCGGCGCACCCTCGCGACCATCCGCGGGAATCTGGTGTGGGCCTTCGCCTACAACGTCATCGCGCTTCCCCTGGCCGCTATCGGATTGCTCAACCCCCTCATCGCGGGAGCGGCGATGTCCCTGTCATCGGTACTCGTGGTGGGGAACAGCATGCGGCTCCATTCGTTCCGTCCAGGTGAGGATCAAGTTGCCCAAGAAGTGAGTCAAGCAATGGACCAGACAACTAGGTGATCTTGACGTTACCGTTCTGGCACCGAAGCCTCAGCCATCGCCCTCGCTTCGACCCCCGCGTCCGCCGTGAGCGGGGCGCTCGTCCTCTGCGTCGACGCCAACTACGGCAAATGCGGGGTTCTCGTCGTCGCTGACGGCCATATTCCGGTTCCCGAGCTGCGGAACATCCACACCGGAACCGTGTCCAGTTTCGCGGACGACATCTCCTCGCTGCACAATCAGACCGACACCGGCATCTGCCTCTACACCAACAGCAACTACTGGGGGAACTTCCTCTGGGTGGCCAAGGGCGTCAAACTCGCCCAGCTGGCTTCGCCGTTCCAGGACTCACTTTCCTCCGTGCGCTTCGGCTCCAGCGCTTGCTGATCATCTTCCCCACTCGCCGGAACCGGCGCGCAGGACACCCCACCGCCGGTTCCGACACAGCAGGTGACCGGAAATGCCGAGAACCAAGCCATACCCGCAAAGCAGCGAAGGCTGGCGTTTTCGGCCACAACGTTCTTCTTGACACGTCCACAGTGGATTGTCACCGGTACCGACCTCGCAGCTCGCCCGCGACCGGCTTCTCGGTCGACGCACCGGGAAGCACGGCAGCGAAGTCGAACTTCCACGGAAGCCTGAACCGGCTGACCAGGCCCGCGGACGATCCCCGCCGCGGTTCGACGATGACGGGCGCCGCCGGGTACAGAACCTCGGTGTCCTCGTTCTCTTCCAGGTGGATGTCCGTGCCGCCCGGGGTGACGAGTTCGCTGCGGCCGACGAGGAACAAGTAACCATCTTCGTCCAGGTAGCCGAGGTCCCCACCCGTAGCCCAGGTCGGGCACCACGGGTGCCGACTCTGCTGCGTCTTGCCCTTGTCGTTCCGATAGCTGAACGGCGTGTCGTCGAAATACACGAGGCCGACCTGCCCTGGCGGCAATTCGGTGCCGTCGTCACGGCAGACGTGCACTGCCCCGTCCCAGGAACGCCCGACCGAGCCACGTTTGAGGTTCCACTCGAAGCTGTTGATGCAAGTGATCCCGATGCACTCGGTCGAGGAGTAGTGCTCGTGGACGATCGGGCCCCACCAGTCGATCATCGCCTGCTTGACAGCCACCGGACACGGTGCTCCCGCGTGGATCGCCATCTCCAGGCTCGAGAGGTCGTACTTGTACCGAACCGGTTCGGACAGCTGCAACAACCGGGCGAACATCTCCGGCACCCACTGGCCGTGGGTCACCCGGTAGCGGTCGATGATCGCCAGGGCCGTCTCAGCGTCGAACCGTTTCATCAGCACGACGGTGCCACCCCGCGAATGAACGTACTCACAGAAGCGCAGCGGGGCAGCAGCGTGGATCGGCCCAGGTGACAAATAGACCGTGTCCGAGTCGAAGTCGTAAAGCAGGCTCAGTTCACGACCGATCGGGTCGTCTCCTTCGTCGACTTGGACATCCGGCAATGAAGTCACCACCCCCTTCGGACGACCGGTCCTTCCCGACGAGTACGGCAAGGCACGCCCCCGCGGCTGCGACGGCAGGGATCGGTCCGACGCGGACTCAAGCGCCTCGTCGTAGGAGTCGTGCCCGAGGACCGGACCGCCCAGCGCCAGCCGGACCCGCACACGCGGGGTCTTCGAGATGACCCGGAGGGCGAGTTCCCCGAACTCCGCGGCGACGACCAGGGCCTGCGCTCCGCAGTCGTCGACAACATAGGCGGCCTCGTCGTAACCCGAGTGGCAGTTGACGGCCGTGACGTACAAGCCAGAACGCAGCGCCGCCCAGTAGATTTCGAAGGACCGCGGGTCGTTCCCGACGAGCATGGCGATGTGGTCGCCTCGCCGGAGTCCCGTTTCCCCGAAGAACACCGCCAGCCGCAACGAGTTTCGGTCCAGCTGCTCGTAGGTGATCCGTTCGCCGGTGTCGGCCAGGACTACGGCGGGCTTGTCCGGAAAGGATTCGGCGTGGATTCCCGGGTACATGTCTCTCCTGTCGGCGATCGCGTCTTCCAAGGAGACGATCGCACTTCCGTCACAGGATTTACCTGCGTCCGGGTACCAACTCACCGCGTGACGGCTGCACTCCAGACGCGAAGCCCCGTTTCGGCCGGACATCCTGACCCACTGGAAGAGTGATCGGCTCTCGACCACTGGACCAGCGAAACCGGCTCAATCCGTCTCGGGTTCTTGGTACACAACGGATTCACACTGACCTGTCCGGACAGGCGGTGGGACATTCCTTGACCGGCGGTTGATCTCGTCGACACACTCGCGCCGACCACCCCGGCGGACGACGGAGGCACACGGTGGGTTCACGCTGGTTGAAACGATCGCTCGTTCCGGTGCTCATGGCGCCACTGTTCGCGCTACCGGCCGGCACCGTGGACGCGGAACCCGCAGGCACTCCCCGGCCGATCTACCTCGACACGCGCTACTCCTTCGAGGAACGGGCCGCCGACCTCGTGTCACGGATGACTTTGCCCGAGAAGGCCGCGCAGCTCGAGACGACCGCGCCGGGCATCCCGAGGCTGGGCGTCCAGGAGTACAACTACTGGAGCGAGGGCCAGCACGGCGTCAACTCCCTTCACGACGACCTCAACCACGGGAGCCAGCCGGACGGGCCGCCGATCGCGACGAGCTTCCCGACAAACCTCGCGTCCACGATGTCCTGGGACCCGGGCCTGATCTACGAGGAGACAACCGCGATCTCAGACGAGGCCCGCGGATTCCTCGACAAGTCACTGTTCGGCGTGGCTCAGAACAACCTGGGTGATTCGCGGGACAACTACGGCCACCTTACCTACTGGGCACCGACGATCAACCTCGACCGCGATCCCCGGTGGGGCCGCACCGACGAGGCCTTCGGCGAAGATCCGCACCTCGTGTCGGTCATGGCGAACGCCTACGTCAACGGCTACCAGGGCCAGACCATGCAGGGCGCACCCCAGACGCCGTACCTCAAGGTCGCCGCGACCGCCAAGCACTACGCGCTCAACAACATCGAACACGACCGGACCGGGATCAGCTCCGACGTCGGAGACGCCGCGCTGCGCGACTACTACACGGCCCAGTTCCGCAACGTCATCCGCGACTCCCACGTCGCCGGCCTGATGACGTCGTACAACGCGATCAACGGCACCCCGTCGGTCGCCGACACCTACACCACGAACCAGCTCGCCCAGCGGACGTACGGGTTCGGCGGGTACATCACGTCCGACTGCGGCGCGATCGGCACCACATACAAGACGTTCCCGCAGGGCCACGACTGGGCGCCGCCCGGCTGGGCCAGCGACGGCAAGGGTGAGGCCGGCACCTGGACGAACACCGCTACGGGCGCCAAGGTCCCGGCCGCAGCCGGCGGCCTCGCGTACGCCCTTCGGGCGGGAACCGGGCTGGACTGCGGAGGTCTGGAAAACACCGTCACCAACATCCAGGCAGCGATCGACGCGGGCATCCTCAGCGTCGACGTGATCGACACCGCGTTGATCCGCGCCTTCACGATCCGGATGCGCACCGGCGAGTTCGACGGCCAGAGCGCGCGCAACCCGTACACGAAGATCACCAAGGCCGCCATCGAGAGCCCGGCCCACCAGCAGCTCGCTCGCCGCGTTGCGGACAACTCGCTGGTCCTGCTGAAGAACGACAAGCCGGCGAACGGCGGCGCTCCCCTGCTGCCCGTGCGTCCGCAGTCGCTGCGCAAGGTCGTGATCGTCGGTGACCTCGCCGGAAAGGTCACCTTGGGCGGCTACTCCGGCAACCCCTCCCAGCAGATCAGTGCAGTCACCGGCATCACGGAGCAGGTCAAGCAAGCCAACCCGGGGGCCGAGGTCCTGTTCGACGCTGCCGGCACTTCGACGACTGCCACGACGTCCGCCGTGCTGAGCGACAAGACGAAGGCCGACATCCGCGGCGCCGACCTCGTCGTCGCGTTCACCGGCACCGACACGACGATCTCCGCCGAGGACACCGACCGGCCCGGCATCGCCCTGCCCGGCAACTACGGCTCGCTGCTCGACCAAGTCGCCGACGTCGGCAACCCCCGGACCGCCCTGGTGATCCAGGCCGCTGGGCCGGTCGCCATAGCTGACCGCCAGGCACGGTTCCCTTCCATCCTCTTCAGCGGGTACAACGGCCAGAGCCAGGGCGCCGCGCTCGCGGACGTCCTCTTCGGTGCGCAGAACCCGGACGGGCACCTGAACTTCACCTGGTACGCCGACGACACCCAGCTGCCCGCGATGTCGAACTACGGGCTGACGCCCGCCGAGACCGACGGCCTCGGGCGGACCTACCAGTACGCGACGACCACCCCGACCTACCCGTTCGGCCACGGCCTCAGCTACTCGTCCTTCGGCTACTCGGACGTCCGGGCCGACACCGACCACGTCTCGGCGGACGGCCAGGTCGCCGTCTCGATGACCATAACGAACACGAGCAAGGTGGCGGGGTCCACCGTGGCACAGCTCTACGCGGCCGCGTCGTTCTCCGTGCCCGGGGTCGAGCTACCGAAGGAGCGCCTGGCCGCATTCGGCAAGACGGGCGTGCTGAAGCCGGGCGCGTCCCAGCGCATCACCCTGCACTTCAAGATTGCGGACCTGGCGTTCTGGGATGCCAAGGCGATGCGTTCGAAAGTCCTACCCGGACGCTACGAGCTGCGGGTGGCAAGCGACTCGGCCCACGTCGTCGCAACCCGCTCGGTCGCCGTCTCCGGCACGATCACGCCACGGGTCACCACGGTGACCGTCCAGCCCGAGGCCACCCGGTACACGGTGGGCCAGAGCGTCGACCTGACCGGGCGCAACCGCTGGATCGCCGACGACACCATCGCCGAGCGCGAGCACCGTGACCTGTCCGTCCAGGCCGACCACGTCGTCGAGGCCGTCAACAACGACGGATCCTTCGCCGACCTGCGCAGAGCCGACATCCGCTATCGCAGCAGCGACGAACGAGTCGCCCGGGTTTCCCGCGCCGGCGTCGTCACTGCAGTCGGCACCGGCGTCGCGACCATCTCGGCGACGGTCGGCGGGGTCACCGGCAGCGCCCCGTTCGTGGTCGGGCACACGTTGACAGTCACGGCCCCGCAGGTCGTCGGCACGGCCGTGCCGGTCGACGTCACCACGACGTTCAGCAACCCAGGAGGCCAGACCGTCCGCGACGTCACGATGGCGCTCACCGTGCCGCCCGGCTGGACCGCAACGCCACGGACGTCACCGGAGTTCGGGCAGGTGCCCGGCCGAAGCACCGTGAAGACGACCTGGTCCGTGCAGGCTCCCGCAGGTGCGGCAGGCGGCGACATGACGCTGACGGCGGACGCCACGGCCGGTGGTGTGCACGACAGCACGGCCAGCACGAGCACGGCCGTGGCCTACTCTCGGCTGGCCGCGGCCGCCGACAACACCGGAACCAGCCCAGACGCCTCCCACGGCCAGGGCAACTTCGACGGCAATGGGACGAGCTTCTCCGTCGACGCGCTCGCGGCCGCGGGGATCACCCCCAGTGGGACGGTCACGCACGACGGCTTCGCCTTCACGTGGCCGGACGGTGGGCCGGACAACGTCGCCGCGGGTGGGCAGACCATCGCCTACGCGGCGGGCGGGACCGAGCTCGGCTTCGTCGGCGCCTCAACGTACGGAACGCAGTCGGGAACCGTCACGCTGACCTACACGGACGGCTCGACCGAGCGGCAAACCCTCGCGCTCGCCGACTGGTACGGAGCGACGCCGGCACCCGGAAGCGACGTCTTGGGGACCATGCCGTACGTGAACACCAGCAGCGGCACCAACCAAGGCGACTTCAGCCTCTACTTCGCGTCCGTGCCTCTGAACCCGGGCAAGACCTTGGCGTACGTCACCCTTCCGGACGTCAGCCACGGCACCTCCGGCGGTCGGCCGTCGATGCACGTCTTCGCGATGGCGGCCAAGAACGAGTCGCTCGGCGTCACCGCCCCCGCGATCGCGAATCCCGGCGGAACCGTCACCGCGACAACCACGTACACGAACACGAGCGCGAACGCAGTGCACGGACTCACCCTCGGCCTCACCGCCACGACCGGCTGGACCGCCACGGCCACGTCTCCGGCGAGCTTCTCGGACGTCGCACCAGGCCTGTCGGTCCGCACGGCCTGGCAGATCCAGATTCCGTCGACTGCCACCCCAGGTCCGACTCACCTGGTCGCCGGCGCCACGAGGACCGGAGGGCCGCAGGCTCCCCCGGCGCTCGCCCAGGTCGCCGTTCCGTACCCGTCCTTGGCCGCGGCGTTCGGCAACCGCGGAGTCAGCGCCGACGCCACACCGGATGACGCGGACTTAGACGGCGGCGGAGCGAGCTTCTCGGCCGAAGCGCTCGCCCAGGTGGGCATCGTGCCGGGTCGCACCATCGAACACGACGGCGCGACCTTCACCTGGCCCGCGACGAAGTCCGGCCAGGCGGACAATGTGGTCCCCGGCGGTCAGACGTTCCGGCTCTCCGGCACGACGGCCAAGCTCGGCCTTGTCGGCTCCGGGACGTACGGCACGATCGCCGGCACCGGTCGGGTGACGTACACGGACGGCACAGTCCAGCCGTTCACGCTGTCGTTCGCCGACTGGTACGGCGTCACCCCTCAGGCCGGCGGCGACGTCGTCGCCTCCGCGCCGTACATCCACCGACCGCTGAACTCGCAACCCGGGTTCAGCGTGTACTACAGCCCGGTCGACCTCCTACCGGGCAAAACACCCGAGTACGTGACCTTGCCCGACCTCGGCGACCGTGCCCAGCCTTACCGGGCGACCGGGCACGTCTTCGCGATCACCGGCTCGTAGGCGCAGGCGGCCCGGCTCGGCCGACATCCGGCCGAGCCGGGCCCACGGCGTCACTAACGCTTTTCGGGGATCAGGCACTTCAGCTGCTCGAGGCTGGTTCCGCGCGACTTCTCAGATGATCCCTGAGCTGGTCCATCAGGTAGACGGCGTCGAAGGCGGCACGCTGCTGCATGGACAGACACCACCGGAGTTCGAGTTCGCTCCAGTCCTGGTCGCCGACCAGACTGATCACCTGCATCCATTCACCACCGCCGGTCTGGTAGTCGACCCAGCTGTAGCCGACTCGCGCCGTGCCGTGGACGGCCTTGTTCCTCGCCTTGATCGCTCTCGCGATGTCGTCGAGATCGGCGTCGTGGTACTCGTGGAGGAAATCGAGGGGAATCAACAATTTCCGGAGCTTGTTCAGCAGCAGGCCGGCCGCGATGTCGACCTTGGCGTTCGGGTCGAGCATCCGAACCATGACCCCCAAGACGGCTTCGACCTCCGCGGCCTGCGCCATGACCAAACCACGCCACCGGTTCAGCTCGGCTTCGGCTCGTTCCTCGTCGGGCCCTTCACCGCACGAACCCTCGATCGTCGAGTCGTCTGCGGAACGGCCTTCGTCATCCAGCCTGTGCCAAGCGACGACACGCTCACCGAACTGCGGCTGCCGCCGCTCGTCCTCCGAGAATTGGAACTCCGCGGGTTCTCCCATGCCGGCCAGTATCGCGGGACCGATGTTCTCTGCGCCACATCTTTGCCAGCCCGCTTGTGACGCCCGTGCTCAACTGATTGAAGTTGTCGGCGCCACAAGTGGCAGATTCCCCACCGCATCTGCCTCTACACAGACAGTGCCGACAGCGCGTCCATCGCCGCGAGGCTTGTGATGGCAGCGCAGGAAACCTACGCACGCCCGATGCGAACCTTGGGGCATACACCCGAGAATTCGTCTCGGCGATGGCAAGTCCGTGGAGATCCTGTGCGCAAGAAATCCGTTCTGGTCGCGATCCTCATCGCGTATTCGACGGCCGCCGCCGCACCGCCCCCGCCGGGGCCCGTCTTCGAGGATGGTCAAGCCCAGCCCGTCTACGAACCGGTCGACATCGCGCGGGAGAAACTGTGGGTGCAAGCGCAGTCGACAGCCACCACGCCGGGTACCGGTAGTTCTCGACGCCAGCGTACAAAAACGGCTACACCGGCGTTGTGAACCACAACGTATCTCCTCGCCCGTGGATTCGCCGTCGCGTTCGCCGACTCGCTCGGCACCGCGCAGTCAACCAACCGCCCCACCGTGGGCGGTCGCGCCGAGATCACCGACGCACCACTTCCTGGCCTAGTCGCCATAACCTGTGAAAGGAAACCATGCGAACAATCACACTCAGCAACGACATCCGGGTCGACCGAAGCTCGGAAACGGTCTACGACTTCGTGACGAACCCCGCGAACTGGGTGGACACCCACCCGGTCACCACGGAAATCCGGGATGCACCCGCCGGCAGTGCCACCGCCGGTAGCCGATGGATCGAGGTGACCGGAGCGGTGGGCAAGCTTGCCGATGGCGACTACGACACCGCATGGCTCGCGACCACGGCAGTACCCGGCCACACCTGGGTGATCGAAACCGACCAGCTGCGGTTCGAAGGCGTCCGCTGCCAGATCGTCTACACGTTCGTCACGGAAGGAACAGGAACCCGCTTCCGCCGTGACATGACGGTCCTGATCGCCGACGAAGCCGACGTCGACCCGGCCTTTGAGAAGGTACTCACCGAGGCCGCCTCCGACCCGGACGTCACGGTCAACGCTGGCTACTTGACCACGGTCAAGACGGCTCTCGAACGCTAGTTACGACAGTTGGAGCGGCCCTCGGCAGGCTTCGTTGATGGCGAGTGGCTCTCACGCTCGCCATCAACGGAGGTACCCGCAGGGCTTCAATCCGCCTCGGCCGCCGCGACCACCGGCTGTTCGACCGTCTTCGTGCGACGAGACGATTCGGTCACCAAGAACACCGAAACGAACGACACCGCCGCCATCAGGGCAAGGTAGAGGGCGATCGCGTTGGCCGTGTGGAATTCGGCGTGGAGCGACGTCGCGATGATGGGCGCCAGCGCGCCGCCTGCCACCGCGCCGATCTGGTAGCCGACCGAGACGCCGGAGTAGCGCACGCGTGCACCGAACATCTCGGAGAACAAGGCGGGGCAAGGGCCATACGTGAGGCTGAAGATGAGCTGAGCCACTACCAAAGCCACCGTGATCAGCACCGCCGAACCGGTGTTCACGAGCCAGAACATCGGGAATCCCCACACCGCGAGCAGCGCAGCACCGCTGAGGAACACCCGGCGCCGGCCGATGCGATCGGACAGCGCCGCGGCCGCCGGGATCGTCAGGCCCGAAGCGACCGCGGACACCAGGACCCCGGTGAGAATCGTGCCGCGTGAGACGGCCAGCACCTGCGTCGCGTACGACAGGATGTAGACCGTGAGCAGGTAGTAGGCGCCACCGTTGATCACGGTCGCGCCGGCGGCCAGCAGGATCTGCTTCGGGTGCGAGCGCAGCAGTTCGAACAGTGGCGCGCGGTGGCTTTCGGCCTCGTCTGCAACAGACACGCTCGTCTCCGAAGCGCGCGATTGCGCATACAGGCCGACCCCGATGAGCAAGACGCTGAGCAGGAACGGGATCCGCCAGCCCCAGGCCAGGAACGCATCCTGGGACACCGTGGCCGACAGCACCAGGAACATCACGTTGGAGATGATCAGCGCGATGGGCACGCCCAGCTGCGCGAAGCTTCCGTAGAACCCACGTTTGCCCTCGGGCGCGCTCTCCGTGACCAGCAGCACCGCACCTCCCCACTGGCCGCCAAGGGCCAGCCCCTGGATCAGACGCAGCACGACCAGCAGGATCGGCGCGGCCACACCGAGAGTGGCGTACGGCGGTAGCAGGCCGATCGCGGTCGTCGCGGCGCCCATGATCATCATGGCGGTCACCAGTGTCGGCTTGCGGCCGAACTTGTCGCCGAAGTGCCCGAAGACGGCCGCGCCCACGGGGCGGATCAGGAAGCCCACGGCGAAGGTGCTGAACGCGAGCAGGGTGCCCGCGACGGAATCAACGGACGGGAAGAAGAGCTTGTTCAACACGAGCGCCGAGGCCGACGCGTAGATGAAGAAGTCGTACCACTCGATGGCGGAACCGGCGACGCTGACGAAGATGTTCATCCTCAGTTGCCGCGCAGTCGGCGGCAGTGAAGGCAGCTGACTCATGGGAACTCCGAAGGTCCGGGGCGGGGAGAGAAGGCGGCGGTCACCTACCAGGCGAGGCGACCACACGGCTGACCTCGATGAGGGTCACGAGGCCTTCGACGACGGCAGTGAGGATCTCTACGGCAGGTGAGCCGATCGGGAGTTCGCCGGCGGCCAAGGCCTGCTGTGCGTGGGGCAAGACGAACTCGGGCTGGCCCACCGTATTCGCGTTCATCTTGTGCAGCACCTGCCGCAGGCTGAGCTGCGCGCGGATGGAGCCCAGCGGGCCCTGCGAAGCGCCGATCACGGCGACCGGTTTCCGATCGAGCACAGGACCGTCGTCGATCGGACGGGAAAGCCAGTCCAGTGCGTTCTTGAGCACGCCGGGCAGGGAGCCGTTGTACTCCGGGGTGGCGATCAGCACCCCGTCGGCGGCGCGGATCCGGCGCCGCAGGTCGGCGACTGCCGGCGGGGCCGGGTGTTCGGTGTCTTCGTTGAACGGCGGGATCGCTGCCAGGTCAAGGAATTCGTCGAAGGTCAGATCCGGCGCGACCTCGGCCGCCGACTTGAGCAGACGAGTGTTCAGGGATTCCTTGCGCAGGCTTCCGGACAGCGCGAGGATCGTCAGGTCCGACACTTTGCCTCCCATAACGGGGTTTAGCCGGCTTCGGGCGCCATCGACCAAAGCTCGGTGAAGGGAACCTCGGTGGCCGTCTCGGCCAGCCAGCCAAGACCGCTTGTGCCGTAGTAGCCGGGCCGGTGGCCGAAGGTGCGCCGGGTGGCCACGAGGTGGAGGTGCTTGTATTCGGCGTAGCCTTCTGCGATCCGCATCAAGGCCTCGCCGCAGGATCGCAGGTCCGCCAGGGCGGGGTCGCCGCTGTAGAAGACCGTGGTCCACGCCTGTTCGATGTCGGGGTGCGACTGGTGGTGCACCTGCGGGTCGCGCTGCAGCACGACATCGGGGACGGGCAGTCCACGTCGGCTCAGCAGCGCCAGCACGTCGTCGTAGATGCTCGGCTCTCCCAGAGTGTCCAGAAGCGCCTTGTGCTCAGCGGGCATCGTCGCCACTGGCTCGGCCAGTTCGGGCGGCCGGATACCGAGGAGAAACACCAGCTCGCGGTACTTCCACGACTGCAATGACGACGACTTGCCGTGCGTAGCACCAAGACCGGCCTTGATCGGCAGGAAGTCACCGACGCTCATCCACTCGAGCGACTTCCACGACGCGTTGAGTCCGGTGAAGTGGTCAGCCGCCCGGCGCAGCGCGGTCACTGCTGCTGCGGTCTCACCATCACGCAAGTGCTGTGCCGCGAACCTCAGCTCGGTGACGACCAGGCCGAAGTAGAGCTCCTGCACCTGGCACACCACGAGGAACGATCGTTCGCCCTCGGTGTCGGTGACCGGTGCTTGCAGGGAGTGCAGGACATCCGCCTTGAGATAGGAGTTGTAGGCGCTCATCTCGCGACCTCCTCGGGAAGCGACAGGAACCTCGCGGCGTTGCCGCCGAGCAACAGTTCACGAGCGGGCTCGGACAAAAACTGCGCCTTGCGCACGACCTGCCCGACCGGTCGCTCGCCGAGCGGGTACGGGTAGTCACTCCCGAGGAGGACGTTCTCCACTCCGAGGACATCGACGAGCAGCCGGAGCGCTGATGGATCGAACACCACGGAGTCGACGGAGAACCGGCCGAGGTAGCTCGACGGCGGTTGCTCGGAAACCCCGACGAGGTCCTGCCGCTCGTACCAGGCGTTCTCGAGCCGTCCAAGCCAGAAGGCGAAGGACCCGCCGCCATGCGCGAAGCAGATTTTCAGGGTGTCGGGCACCTTGTCGAACGCGCCGCCCAGGATCATCGCCAGCAGGGACAGGTGCGTCTCCGCCGGCATCCCGGTCAGCCATTGCGCCATCCAGCGATTCAGCCGCGGCGAGTTCGGCATGTCCCACGGGTGCACGAACACCGGCACCCCGGTGGACGCGCAGTGCTGCAGGAAGGTGACGATGCCAGCGTCGTCGAGGTCACGGTCGCCCACGTGGTTCCCGATCTCCACACCTCGGTGGCCCGCGGCGAGGCACCGTTCCAGCTCCGCACACGCCAGATCGGGGTCCTGCAGCGGAACCTGGCAGAACGGCACGAGCCGTCCGCCTGCCGGCTCACAGATCTCCAGTGCCAGGTCGTTGAAGACCTTGGCGATCCGTACCCCGTCGGCCGGAGTGCGATCGTAGGAGAAGAACACCGGCGTTGGCGAGACCACTTGCACGTCGACCTCGTCTTCGGCCATCTCCTCCAACCGTGTCTCGGCGTCCCAGCAGTTGGCGAGGATCCGCCGGAACTCACTCGACCCGACCATGATCGTCGCTTCGCGCTCGCTCTCGAGCCGCAGCCACGGGGCAGTCCCATCTTCGCCGAGCCGTGGCCAGCCTCGGGGAACGTAGTGCGTGTGGACGTCGACGACCCGAGCCATCAGGCGGACCTGCCGGGGTGCACGGTGCCGCAGTTCGGACACTTGCGCACGGTCTCGTCGGTGTAGAACTGCTCGAACACGGGCGGCAGATCCGCGACGATGTCACGCACCTGAAGTTCGACCTCGTGCACGAGGTGCTCGCACTCCAGGCAGTACCACTGGAACTTCTCCAGCGTGCCCTCTTCACGCACGCGCTCGATCACGACGCCGATCGAACCGGCGGTGGGTCGCTGCGGCGAATGCGGCACATTGCCCGGCAGCAGCCACATGTCACCCTCACGCACGTGCACGGTCTTGAGGCCGCCGTCAGTCACGACGTTCACGTGCATGTCGCCCTTGACCTGGTAGAACCACTCCTCGTAGGGGTCGACGTGGAAGTCGGTCCGCTGGTTCGGCCCACCCACGACCTGCACGATGAAGTCGCCGGTCGTCTCCCACATCTGCTTGTTGTTCACCGGCGGCTTGAGGAGGTGCTGATGGTCTTCGACCCACTTCGCGAAGTTGAAGACGGGGTTGATGTCGGTCATGGCGATCAGTTCCCTCCGGTGGTTTGACGAGGCACGTACGCGACAGCCTGGATTTCGATGAGCAGGTGCGGGTGCGGCAGCTGGTGCACGGCGACGGTGGTGCGCGCCGGGCCCGATTCGTCGAAGTAGCGCCCGTAGACTTCGTTGTAGCCGCCGAAGTCGTTCATGTTCACCAGGAAGCTGGTGACCTGGACGACATCCGCGAGGGTCGCTCCGGCGGAGCCGAGGATGTCGCCGATGTTGTCGAGAACGGCAGCAGTCTGCGCGCGGATGTCGAGGGAGGTCGTGCCGAACTCGTCAGCCTCTGCTCCGGCAAACGTGTTGTCCGGTCGGCGGCTGCTCGTACCGGACACGAACACGAGGTCACCCGCACGTTTCACGTGCGGGAACCGGCCCCTCGGCGTCGCCTTGCCCTCGACGGTCACAGCTTCAGTCATCACTACCTCCCTGATCGGTGACGGAGAACCGCGCCCGGCCGAGGCCGGATACGGTGGCGCACACCTGCGTGCCTGCTTGCAGGGCCACGGCAGCAGTCGCCGCCCCGGCGAGCAGCACGGTCCCCGCGGGCAGCGGGATTCCGTGCTGGTGCGCCATCCGTGCGGCCGCGGTCAGCGCCCGCAGCGGGTCACCGAGGATCGCGGCGGTCGAGCCTGCTCCGGCGAGCCGACCGTCGACCTCCAGGAGGACACCTCGGTTGCCCAGGTCGGCATCGAGCCGACGCCATGGCCCCAGCACTACAGCGGCGGCAGACGTGTTGTCGGCGACGACGTCGGCAAGGGAGAACCGGAAGTCGCGGTAGCGCGAATCGATGACCTCGATCGCGGGCGCAACGGCCTCGACGGCCTCCGTCCCCGGGATTTCTCCCTCCGCGATGTCGCGGCCGAGCCGGAACGCGACCTCGGGTTCGGCCCTGGGGTGGACGAACGCGGCGAGATCGAGCTCGTCGCCGTCGGCGAACACCATGCCCGACGTGAGCCGTCCGACGATCACATCGTCGACACCCATCTGAACTGCCTTCGCCCTGCTGGTGAAACCCAGCTTCACCCCGAAGTCGCGCTCACCCCGTCCGAGCCGCAGTTCGACCAGCGCGCGCTGCACGGCGTAAGCGTCCTCGAGTGAGATGTCGCGCTCGGCCGACAGCTGAGCGCACGGTGTTCGTGTCCTCGCTGCTTCGTCGAGCCGCGCCGCGAAGTCGTCGATCACGGTCATGCCGTCGCCGCCTCGCGGTCACGGCCGGCCAGCAGGTCGAGCGCGACGTCGACGAGCATGTCCTCCTGGCCACCGACCAGGCCGCGGCGCCCCGCTTCGAGGAGGATTGCACGGACATCGAGCCCGTAGCGGCCGGCGGCGCGTTCGGCGTGCAGCAGGAAGCTCGAGTAGACGCCGGCGTACCCGAGCGTCAGCGTCTCCCGGTCGACGCGGACTGGACGCGTCTGAAGCGGGCGCACGAGATCTTCGGCTGCATCCTGGAGGGCGAACAGGTCGCACCCGTGGTCCCAGCCGAGCAGGTCGGCGACCGCCACGAACGCCTCGATCGGTGTGTTGCCGGCACCAGCGCCCTGACCGGCGAGAGAGGCGTCGACCCGGTACACGCCGTGGTCGACAGCGGTGACGCTGTTGGCCACCGACAAGGACAGGTTCTCGTGGGCGTGGATGCCGATCTGGGTTGCCGGGTCGAGGACCTCGCGGTACGCGTCGATGCGGGCTGCGACGTCGCGCATGGTCAGACGTCCGCCGGAGTCGGTCACGTACACGCAGTGCGCGCCGGCCTGTTCCATCACCTTCGCCTGCTCGGCGAGCCCGGCCGGGTCGTTCATGTGGCTCAGCATCAGGAACCCGGCCACGTCCATCCCGTTGTCGCGGGCCCAGCCGATGTGCTGGATCGCGATGTCGGCTTCGGTGCAGTGGGTCGCGATCCGGACGCTGGCCACGCCCAGGTCCCGTGCGGCGCGCAGGTCGTCGATGGTGCCGACGCCCGGCAGCAAGAGCGTGGTGAGCTTGGCCCGGTCGACCACTTCGGCGGCGGCGGCGATCCAGTCGGCGTCGGTGGCCGCGCCGTGGCCGTAGTTCACGCTCGAGCCGGCCAAGCCGTCGCCGTGCGCGACCTCGATGGCACCCACTCCCGCGGCGTCCAGCGCGGCGGCTATCCGGCGTACCTGGTCGACGGTGTAGCGGTGCCCGACCGCGTGCATGCCGTCCCGCAGCGTCACGTCCTGGACGTAGATCCCTTCGGTCATCGGATCGCCCCTTCCACGGGCACACGCACGAGTCGCTCGGCGGTCCGCAGGGCGGCCGAGGTCATGATGTCGAGGTTCCCGGCGTATTCGGGCAGGTAGTGCCCTGCGCCGGACACCTCGAGGAAGACGGACACCTTCACACCGCGGAAGGCACGCCCGAGCGCCGGCAAGAACGGCTCGTCGACCCGGTCGAACTGGACGCGTTGCTTGAGCCGGTAGCCCGGCACGTAACCCAGTACCCGCGCGACCATCTCCTCCACCGACGCACCGACGGCCTCCTCGTCCACTTCGGACTGGTCGAGCAGGCAGAAGACGGTGTCGCGCATGGTGATCGGCGGGTCGGCCGGGTTCAGCACGATGATGGCCTTGCCACGGTCTGCTCCGCCGACCGTCTCCAGAGCCCTGGCGGTCGTCTCGGTGAACTCGTCGATGTTCGCGCGGGTACCCGGGCCGGCAGACTTCGCCGAAATCGTCGCGATGATCTCGGCGTAAGCCACCGGGGCCACCGCCGACACCGCGGCCACGATCGGCGTCGTCGCCTGGCCGCCGCAGGTGACCATGTTGACGTTCCTCGCGTCAAGGTGGTCTTCGAGGTTGACTGTCGGCACCACGTACGGACCGATGGCCGCGGGCGTCAGGTCCACCAGTTGCTTGCCGTGCGCGCTGAGAACCTCGTTGTTGTACCGGTGCGCGCCGGCGGAAGTCGCGTCGAACACCAGGCGGATGTCCGCGAACTCAGGCAGAACGATCAGCCCCTCCACGCCGTCGTGCGACGTCGCGACACCGAGCCGGCGCGCCCTTGTCAGGCCGTCCGAGGCGGCATCGATCCCCGCCATCGCGGTGATCTCGAGCTCACTGGAGAGCCGTTTGACCTTGAACATGAGGTCGGTACCGATGTTGCCCGACCCGATGATCGCCACCGGAGTGCTCATGATCGTTCTTTCCCTTCAGCCGGCCCTGCGGTGAAGCTCACGCGGACCTCTCCGATGTCTTCGAACCGGGCCAGGTAGGTTCCCGCCCCGGCGACGGGCACCATCGGCCCCCATGCGCCGGCGAGAACGACTTCCCCGGCCCGCAGCGGCTCGCCGCGGCTCGCGACTTCGCGCGCCAGCCAGGCGACGGCACACGCGGGCGAGCCCAGGCAGGCAGCGCCGACACCGGTCGAGATCGGCTCGCCTCCGTGCTCCAGCACCATGCCCAGTCCTGACAGGTCCACCGCGGACAGTTTCCGTGGTCGTGTCCCCAGTACCAGTGCACCACTGGAGGCGTTGTCTGCAACGGTGTCGGTGATCCGGATGTCCCAGTCCGACACTCGCGAGTCGACGATCTCGATGGCCGGAAGTACGAAGTCCGTGGCACGGAGCACATCCACGATCGTTGCCGCCGCAGGTAGGCCCGCCCCGAGCACGAAGGCCACCTCACCTTCCACCCGCGGCTGGCAGAATCGGCCGATCGGGATCTCCGCACGGTCGCCGAAGACCATGTCGTCGAGCAGTACGCCGAAGTCGGGTCGGTCCACGCCAAGTTGAAGCTGCACCGCCTCGGAGGTCAATCCGATCTTGCGGCCCACAACGCGCCGCCCGTTCGCGATCTTGCGGGCGACGATCCGGCGCTGCACCTCGTAGGCGGCATCGATGTCGTCCTCGCCGAGCACATCGCGCACTGGCACCACGGGGACCCGGTCGTGCTCGGCCCGGGCTAAGCGCTCGACTGCCGCCTCGATTCCCGCGTTCACAGCGCCACACAGACGTTGGTGGGCTCGGTGTAGAAGTGCAGCGAGTGCACTCCGCCTTCGCGGCCGATACCCGAGAGCCCCACGCCGCCGAAAGGCGAGCGCAGGTCGCGCAGGTACCAGGTGTTCACCCATGACATACCGACACGCAGCGCGCCTGCGACCCGGTGGCCGCGTTCGAGGTCGGTGGTCCACACGGAGCCGGCCAGGCCGTAGTCGCTGTCGTTGGCCAGCCGGATCGCCTCGTCCTCCGTGTCGAAGGGCACCAGCGCCGCGACCGGGCCGAAGATTTCTTCCCGCAGCGTCCGGTGTGAGTTGTCCAGTCCGGTCCACAGTGCGGGGCGCACCCACGCTCCACCTTCGAACTCGGGCCCGAGGTCGGGGATGCCGCCGCCCGCGAGAAGTTTCGCTCCTTCTTGCTCTGCCAGCTCGTAGTAGGAGAGCACCTTCTGCCGGTGCTGACGGGAGATCAGAGGTCCCGTCGTCGTCTCCGGATCGGAAGGCTTTCCGAAGCGCAGGGCGTCCGCATGTTCGGCCAGTCCGGCGGCCACCTCGTCGAACACCCCGCGCTGCACGTAGATCCGCTCGGTGCACAGACAGATCTGGCCGGTGTTCGTGAAGGTCGAACGCGCGAGACCCGCCACAGCTCTGCCGAGATCGGCGTCGTCGAACACCACGGCCGCGTTCTTGCCGCCGAGCTCGAAGGACACCGGCAGCACACGTGGCGCCACCGCCTGCATGATCGCCGAACCCGTGCGGGACTCCCCGGTAAAGGTGACGGCGTCGATTCCGGGATGGCTCGTGAGGAACTCCCCCGCGGAACCAGGTCCGAAACCGTGGATGACGTTGTAGACGCCGTCGGGCGCCCCGGCCTCGGTGATGATCTCCGCGAGGAGCGTCGCACTCGACGGCGTCTCCTCGGACGGCTTGACCACGACCGCATTCCCGGCGGCGAGGGCGGGCGCGACCTTCCAGGTCAGCAGGAGCAGCGGCAAGTTCCACGGCACGATCACCCCGACGACCCCGAGCGGCTTGCGGATCGCGTAGTTCAACGCACGTCCGGCGGGGCTCTCGGAAAGGAACGAGTCGAGGCCGGCCCCAGCGACGGTGTCCGCGGCGGCACGGAAGTTCGCCGCGGCCCGGGACACGTCGAGACGGCGGGCGAGGTCGAATGGCTTGCCGGTGTCGGCGACCTCCGCGGCGAGCAGGTCATCGAACCGCTCGTCGATGCGGTCGGCGATTCGGCGCAGCACGGCGACACGATCCGCGTCCGAAGTACGACCCCAAGCTCCGTCGAGCGCCACACGGCCGGCACGGACAGCTCGGTCGACCACCGCTTGGTCGGCCTCCTCGACCCGGGCGACGACCGTCCCGTCGACCGGGCTGACGTTGTCGAACAGGTCGCCCCCACCGGCGGTGAACTGCCCGCCGACGAAGCTCCTGAGCACCGTGATGTCCTTCATGTCCGCCTTCCCGGTCCCCGATTGGGTCTGCCCCTATCGTCGCCACCTGTAGCTATGCCTGACAAATGCCAATACGTTGAGTTGGTATGCTCATATGGCTATGCTGCTGTTCGGAGCACAGGGAGGCCGAATGGCATCGACCGAGCCACCGCGGCTTCTGGACGGCCGGATGAAGTTCCGGCACCTCGTGCTGCTCGACGCCATCGCACGGCGCGGCACGATCGTCGGAGCGGCCGCCGAGCTGCACGTGACGCAGCCAGTAGCCACGCGCGGCCTGCGCGAGCTGGAGGAGATCCTCGAGGTCGAGTTGTTCGAACGCGGCCCGCGGGGGCTCACGCCGACCGTCTACGGCGAAGCGTTCACCGAACACGCGCGCGCGATCCTCGCGCAAACCCGCCAGGCCGCCCGCCACGTGGCCGAGCTGGCGGGTGCCGAACGCGGCACCGTCGTCGTCGGCACCCACTTGTTCGGCTCGAACGTATTGCTACCGCGCGCCATAGCCGCGTTGAAGGCCGAGCGGCCACGCCTCACCGTGGCCGTGCGCGACGGCACCCCCGAGTCACTGGTGGTCGAGCTAAGCGCGGGACGGCTCGACTTGATCGTCGGGCGGCTCACGCAGATCTCCGACGAAGGATTTCTCCGCCGGAAGCTCTACGACGAGTCGGTGGTGCTGGTGGTGCGCGAGTCGCATCCGCTCGCCGGCGAGGACGTCGTGGATCTCGCGACGCTCGCCGGCTACCCGTGGATCCTGCCCGGCCCGGAGACGGCGTTGCGGCGAGAGCTGGAGGACCTCTTCCACAGCAACGACGTTCCGATGCCGGTCGACCGTGTCGAGGCGACGTCGTTTCTCACCGTGCGCCAGCTGCTGCGCGACACCGACATGGTGGTTGCTCTGCCTCGGATGATCACCGAGGAAGACCCCGGCATCGTGTGCCTGCCGCTGTCGCTCGAACCCATCGGCCACAGTGTCGGCATCACACTGTCGGCGTCCCGCACACCCACTCCATCGGCACAGGCTCTGATCGACAAGCTCGTGGCCGAGGCCGGCGAAGTGAACCGCGGGCTCACCCCCGACTCGGGCGGCCCTGCCTGACCAGCTGCTCACCGAGGTCGTGGTACTGCGACTTGTGCCAGACGAGTGGCACCAGGTCCTCGCGCGCAGTGGAACCGTATTCCAGCGATTCACCTACGAAGATCGTGTGATCGCCACCGTCGTAAGCTGCCCACTTGCGGCACACGAACCACGCGAGGGCGCCGCCGACAGTGGGGCATCCGTGCTGCCAGTCCATTTCGACGTCGAGCGCCACGCTCCACGGTTGCCGAGCGTAGAAATCGGCGATCACCCCTTGGTCTTGTCCCATGATGCTCAGCCCGAAGAGACCGTCGGTCCCTCGCAGCAGCTCGTGCATGCGCCCCGGCTTGTTCACGCTCACCGCGCACAACGCCGGGTCCAGCGACACGGAGGCGAACGAGCTCGCCGTCATCCCGTGGACGCCATCCCCGTCGACGACGGTCACCACCGAGACACCGCTCGGGAAGTGCCGCAGCGCCTTGCGGAAGTTCAGTGCCCGGGGGTCGCTGGGCGCATACGTGCTACGTGGTGTTCCCACAGGACGTCCTCCTCGTTCGGCCGCGTCACCCCCACGACCAGCGGCGATGATCCACCTATCGTCGCTGGTAGGGCCATGTCCGTCCAATGCCGATCCGGGCTCCTGCCATACCCGTACGGATATACACCTGGATTGCGAGCAACAAGCCAGCACGCGGCGCTCGGTCGTACCTGAAGCAGCGAACCACGGGTGCCCCCGATCACGACATGGGTCATCGTGTGCACCCGCGGTCTCGCACATGGCTGGACCGTCAGTCCCGACCAGCCTCGACGATCTTTTCGGCGAGGCCCCGAGGGTTGCTGAACATGACCTCATGACTGCCAGGCATCTGCACCAACCGATGCAGTCCAAGGCGGCCGGACATCCGCGGATGCCAGCCCCACTCACCAGGCGGCAGTGCGGTGTCTTCGGTGCCGTTGAGGTACGACTTCGCGATTTCTAGTCCAGCGAAGCGCGAGAAGTCCATCCGGTCCATCAACGGCTGGAGAGGTTCCGAAGAGAGCGACTCGTAGGTGCGCTGGGCCAGTTCGAGATCTGAGTCCTGGATGAACGCCTCCCGCCAGATCGAGAACGGCAACGTGACAGTGTTGTCAGCCGAAGCTGCCGCGAGGGTGGAAAACATCTCTTGGTAGTGCGGGGGAAGGTCTTCGAACATGCTCTTTCCCGGCCGGGGTACGAACGCGTTCCAGAAGATCAGCCGCCGGAGCCGCTCGGGAATCTCTTCGGCAACACGAGCGATCACCGTGCCGCCGAAGCTGTGCCCCAGCAGGACCACATCGGCGAGTTCACGCTCGACGACGTAGTCCACAATGGAGGCAACACAGTCGTCGTGACTGACGTCCTTGGGGACGTCTTTCCCGTGGCCCGCCACGGTGGGCGCGTAAGCCGTGTGACCGAGTTCCTGGAGCCGTTCCACGACCGCGCCCCAGTGGTCACCGTCGTGCCAGGATCCGTGCACGAGAACAAAGACTGTCATAGCACCTACCTTCTGCCGATGATGGCGTAAAGCTAGGCACCTAGTCAGAACGGGTCTATCCGGACAGCGCGGTCGCTGGCCGGAAAGCGCGGTGAACAGCTGACTGTGTCGCCCGCGCAGGTGGCGACGGCCTCCCCAGCTCCGTCAGCGAGATGCTCTCAGCACCTCGCTCGGCGACCGGCCGAACTCCCGCCGGTACTCGGCGGAGAACCGGCCCAGATTGCCAAAACCCCACCGGTGTGCCACGGATGCCACCGTCACGCCTTCCTCGACAGCGGCCTGCCTCAGGTCGGCGTGCGCACGATCGAGACGGACCGACTTCAGGTACGCCATGGGCGTCGTGTCCAAATACCTGCGGAAGGACTCCTGGAGGGCACGGGCGCTCAGCCGCGCGGCAGCCGCGATGTCAGTGATCCGGATGTCCTCGGCTGCTGTGCCCTCGATGTACGCGATCGCCCGGCGAACCGCAGCCGGCCTGACTTCGCCACCTGATCGCGACTCAGAAGTACGGGCGACAGCGGTGTAGGCCTCGAGAATGCTCGCCACCACCACCCTGATCAGCTGCCCGCGCACCAACGGCGCCGACGTCAGGAGCCCGCTGGGCAGTGCGTCGCGAGTCAGGAAACGTGTCACCTGGTCCAAGGCCGTCAACCCCGTGGCCGAGGGGAGGCGGTCCAACGGGAAGTGGGTCTTGACGGATTCGGTCGTCCCATTGATCTCCGCCGCACTGGTCTCGAATTCATCCCGAGCCAAACGCAGGGTGAGCAGCAGGCAGTCGTCTTGCCAACGCATGCGGTAAGCGGTGTGCGAGTCCAGCGCCAGGGCGTCGCCCGGCGACACCACCCGTTCCCCGTCATCGGAGCGGACTGCGAACCGCCCGCGAATCGGCCGCGAGACGAGAACGAAGTCGTCGAACGGGACCGGATCCAGAACCGTGACGCCGGTCCCGTAGGACAGGTAGTACACCCCGAGCTCGCTCGTGCCGCCCACGGAATGACGTGCCCGGAAGGTCGTGAGACCATCGCCGACCGTGAGCCGATGAGGACAGTACGTCGGGGTGATCTGGAGTACGGCCTCGTCTGGATCACGCGTGTCGGTCTCGACGCTGACGCCGGTGGCCATCCCCACCTCAGCTCAGGACCCGAGCACAGACGTCACCGAACCTCCGACCGTCAGCACATCCGACCATCCAGCCCACCTCTGACCTGGGAAGACTGCGGCTTCCGCAGCCCGACACTGCCACGCGTGGCGAGGCTACACACCTATATTGACAGCTGGCAAGATTATGCAACTCGCGACCAGGTCAGGCTTGCGTGAGGTTGCGATAGGCCGCCCGCCGGAGTCATCGACTTCGGGAGGTCACTTGTTGACGGAGCCGATAGTTCACTCGAACCAGGAACCCTCCGGCCAGCTCATGCGAGCACCTTCGAGTCAACTTCAATCGCCACCTACCTTGCGCGGACGTCCGCCGCCGGCTCCTTGACCGGGCCTCGCCGCAGCCCACTGCTCGATCTCGGTCCGGCGATCGGGTGACCACCCGGGTGTCCGGCCGATGACGACGTCAGGCTCAGGGAAGGAATGACTGCTGGAGTAGCGGGAGCGCCAGTTCGCCACGGCGCGATGGCCGACGCCGAACCACGTGCCGATCTCGACCATGTCGGCGTAGCGGAAGGTCGTGTCCGCCGGGGCGGCGGGGCCGTCCGCGATCTGCCGCTCGCCTTGCTCCACCCGGTGAAATTAGCAGGAACGGCCAGGTAGGGCCGGTATTCGGGCCTCGTGGCGCGTCGATGGCGTCGGATCAGAGCCTCTTGATGAAGTCGAGGGCGTGCACCCCCGCGGTCAGGCCGTCAACCTGCTTCAGAAACTCCGCTCGCCCACGGCGCGCCTCCTCGAACCAGCGCGGGTGAGCGAGGGTGTCGCCGACGTACAGGATCACGCCGGAGCCGAGTCCCCAGAGCAGGCTGTTGACCGCAGCAGCGGCAACGGCCAGTTCGTCGGTATCCGCACCGAACCACAGCATGTCCGCCGGGTCGAGGCCGCGGCTGCGGATGATCTGGGCAGCCGCACGGAAGAGCCCACCGGTGCCGACGGTGTCGTCGCAGAACGACTGACCCGCCTTGAGGTCGTCGAGCGCGACGGCGGTCAGCGCGCACGCGATGTCTCCCGGCGTGTACATCTGCGCGTTGACCTTCGTTGCCGTCCGCGAGCGCAGAGCTCCAAGAACCGGACCGAACAGGTCGCAGTCAAACCGGCGCTCAGTGGCGACCAACTTGAGTGCACCGGCGTTCAGCGCGGCGTCAGCGGTCCGTCTGATCCGCTGGCGCGTCGGGTCGTCGAGGTTCGCGAACAGCCAGCGGAGCAGCGGGTGCACCCACAGCGTCAAGTCCGGCCGACGCGTCAACGTGACGGCCCAGACCCGCCGAGCGATCTCGACGAAGTCATCCGGCGACGCCGAGATCATCCCCTCAGCCGACCGACTGCGATCATCGACCAGCAGTCCGGCCGCCGCGATCGTCGCGACAACCCCCATCGGCACATCGGTGCGACCCGGCCCACCGTCTTTGTGCCAGGCCGACGCGATGTCGACAGCGATCTTCAGCGCCTGAGCCTCCGCGTTGATCGGCCCGCTCGTGACCGACCCGCCGGCTCGATGTTTGCCACACGCCATCCCTGAGCCTCCCATCATATTCCTTGTTGACTTAGTACTCGATGTTTACTTACCGTAAACCACGAGCACCAAGTACACAAGGTTTGAGGAGTGAGTCCCGATGACGCCGGACCCGGCCAGCTGGTCTCCCCCGCAGCCCCGCGAACTGCCCGCGCTGCGCAAGCACCTCGCCGACTACCTGATGACGTGGCCGGCGCAGCTCTCGGTCGCGGACGCGCTGCGCAGCGGACGCGGAACGCTCCGGCCGATCACCAGTCCCGAAGCCGGAGCCGACCTGCTGTTGGCCGACGAGCACCAGCGGCTGAGCGGCGCGCAGCTGTTCTACGTCACCTCCGACATCACTCGGCTGGTGCGCCAGGCCGCGCCGAGCCTGCGCGACAGGTGGGACATCCAGCCCCACGACCTTCCGGCATCGACCGGTTTCATACTCTTCGCCGAGCCGATGGCCGAGTACGTCCGCGAGGACGGCAAGCGCATCGACATCGTCGCGGTCTCCTGGGCGGGACCGAGTTGGTCGCGTCCGACACCGGAGGGCTGTGGGTGACGTTCTGGAGCGTCACCGACTTCGCGGCGCTCAAGCGCCTCGCCCGTTCTTTGGGCGCGAGCGCGGCCGAGGCGGAAGTAACGGCCCGCCAGCAGCACGCCGAGCTGACGTGGGACAACGAGCTCTACATGCCTTGGGGCTCGACATCGGTCACCGTCGCACCGAGTCCGGACGGCCAGGTGATCGACCCGGCGAGCATCGCGGCTGCGGAGACCACGATCGGCTGGCTGCAGACGGTGCACGCGGGCTGGATCTTCTGCACGCCCAACACCCTGACCGAGACCACCGAGGAACACCTTCCCCGGACGCAGCGCGTCCGCGCCGAGCGAGCTGGTTACCGCGCTTCGCCGGTCAGAGTGGTGTCTGTGAGCCGGAGATCCTCTCCAACGGCTGCTCGGCGTGAGGATGAGCCCTCAGGCCGCAGGGTCGGCATCCGCTTCCCGGTGGCGCCGTTCATCCGGCGCCAGGCGTACGGACCCGGGCGGCAGCTACGCAGGCTGACGCCGGTCGCGGGACATTGACGTGGACCTGTCGACGCCCCAGTACGCATCACCAAGAAGGTCAATCTCGTCGATACGCCACCGAACCCGAAGTCCGGATGATCCAGGAGCGGTCAGCTCGCTTCGGCCGGACTCAGCGGGGTCCACGAACCACAGATTCCCAGGTCCGCGCGCGCAGCATCGACGAAGGCGGTGATCGCGTGATCCAGCTGCCGACGCCCCGACTCATCATCGGCGCGGACGGTCTCGTCGACCTTGCCACCGAAACCCGGCCTGCTGTTCGCCTGGATCTGACGGACCGTCTCGACCCGGGCGTGCACGGCCGCGAGCATCCGATCGAGCGTGGCGTTGAGTTCCCCATCGCAGAAGAACGCGAGCTGCAGGACGGCGTCATTAATCGCCTCCGACACCGAGGACGGATCGACGGCTTCCCGGTCTCGCCAGACCGGCAGACAGCGAAGTCGGCATGCGGCGGCCACGATGGTCGGGAACAGCTGGCTCTTACGCTGCGACACGACGTAACGGTCCGCGCTGTTGTCGCCCACCGCCTCGCGGGTCACGGGAGGTCGTACCCGAGGCTATCGGCGACATCCTCGACGAAGTCCTCACCATCGACGCCGGGATCACGCTCCTGGATCTCCCATGCAGCGTCGTCGACCGCGTCTCCGCCGTCGGTCAAGGCGGTCGCGACGATGTCGACCAGCTCACGCGCCCCCGAGCCGTCCAAGTCGAACCGTTGCGCCGCCGAGGTCGCCGCCAGATCGAGATCCTGGTCGGAATACTCGTTCATCTTCAGCTCCTAACACTCGTCCAAAGCAGACGCAGGAGTCACGTCTCGACCGCCCCGAGATGATTCAGACCTGAGCCAGCGTGCCGAGGACCAGCGCGATAGCGGCCATCGACGGCCCCATCGGAACTTGTCCATCTCGTAGCAGGTATCGGCCGGCTATGACTCCGACGAGGCCCGCGACGGCTGTCAGCAGGTACGTCGCGATGAGACCGCCCAGCAGCCACGGCCAGCCGAACCAGCCCAGGATTGCGCCGACGCTGGGCGCCAACTTGACGTCACCCGGACCCGGTTGCCCAGTCAGAACGAATGAAAGCAGCAAGAGGCCACCCCACAAGGAAGATCCGATCAAGGCACGCACACCACTCGCGCCGTTCGGCGCGAGAAGTGCTGCGCTGCTGAGGGAAATCGCCATCGCGCCGACCAGCGGAAGGCTGAGCTGGTTCGGAATCCTGTGCTCGGCGACGTCGATCGCGGCCGCGGGAATTGCCAGCAGGCACAGGCAGGCAGCGGCAGGGACCAGCGGCTGCGGCCAGAGCCCGACCGCGGCACCAGCCACCCAAGTACCAACGACGCACAGAAGCTGGACGGTCGGTGACAAGGGCGTCGTCGCTGCGCGGCGCAGGAGAGCCATCGTGACGGGCGTGCATGCCATGGCGGCGATGGCGCCCGCAACGAGCCGGATCACCGCGGTCGCTGCGCGATCGAGAGTCGCACCTCAGCGCCTCGGAACGCGGCGCTGTCGGTGGCTGTTGCCGGCCGGTAGTGCCACGCTGGGTGGTTGGAGCACGCCAGCGAGCGTCGGCAGCAGCACGGCTCGGTCCGCCACCAGCCCGCGTGCAGAATTCGCAGCCGTACCTGCAGCCCGGCGAGCGTACGCGCACTGATCGCGGCCCGGGTGCGTGCTGCGACTTCGGCGAGCGTCGAGCCGTGTACCAGAAGATGACCATGCGCCTCGATGTGGCCGGTGACCCACTCGACGTCCGCGATCTGCATTGTCGCCACCGCCTGATCTGTGCTCGGTTCACCGGAGACACGCGGGACGGACGGCCTTCCGATACGGCACGATGCGGGTCTTCCGTCAGCCGTGCTCGATCGCGTCGAACTCGGCGCGTTGCTCGCCCGTGAGCGCGGTCATCCAGGTGGCGAAGTCCTGCAGCGTGGCCAGGAGGTCGGCGCGCACCGGTTCGATCCCCGTATACCAGCTGGCCACGGCGAACCAGCCGCCATCCTCGACCGGCGAACGGGCGTTACTCGTGACCACCTACGAAGTTGCCGACTTGGTCAAGGTTGCCCTAACCGCTGCCGCTTCCGGCACGCCAATGTCGTCGTACACCGTCAGCGCTTGGCGGAGATACTCGACACCTCGAGCACCATCAGCGGCTTCCAACGCGGCTCGTCCCAGTCCCTCGAGCGACCGGCCCACCTGCAGCCGGACGCCGGCTGCACGGGCTAGCTTGAGGGCTCGAGCATGGAACTCGACGGAGTCGCCAGCATCGGGCCAGTCGAGCGCAAGACAGCCCAGGTTGTTCAGATTTTCCGCCTGCCAGCCCTGATCGTCGCCGAACCCGGCCTCGGCTCGCGTCAGGTAGGTGAACGCCAGCCGGTAGTTACCTGCAGCGTGGTGAAGCCGCCCCAGGTTGGTCAACACCACTCCCTCGCGGGCCCGATGATCCAATCGACTGAAGATGATCTGGGCGCGGCTGTAGTAACTATCGGCCGCCTCATAGTTGCCGAAGTCGAAATGCATGCGACCGATGTTGTTCAAGGCCCTGGCCTCAGCGAATCGGTCGCCGTGCTTCGTCGCCAGCACCGCAGCCTCAGTGAAGGAGTCCAGTGCACCGGCGCGCTCTCCTGCGATGGCCTGCGCACAACCCACATTGAGAAAAGCGATCATCTTGCCGGGGCCGTTGCCGAGTTGGCGATAGAGCGCAAGGCCACGTTCACTGTTCTTCCTCGCCCCCGTCAGATCGCACAGCCGGTGCTGGACGTGGCTCAGATGAGTCAGGGCGGCGGCGATACCCAGCGGATGGTCGAGGTCTTCATACAGCTGATGGGCCTCACTGAAGTAGGCCGTTGCTTCCGCGTACTCGGCGAGTTCCAGCTGAACGTGGCCGGCCTCGTCGAGTGCATTGGCTCTACCGAGCCGGTCACTGAGCTCGCCGTGCAGGTCTCGGGCACGTGCCAGTGTCGTGGTGGCCTCGTGGTAATGACCCAGGAGGCGCTGCACTCTGCCCAGGTCCGTCAGGGTCGCGGCCTCCGCCGCGACGTCGCCGGTAGCTCGTTCAGCGGTGAGGACGGCTCGGTGGATTCGGTGGGCATCATGCCAGTGCCCGTGCTGCTCAAGGAAAGGGTGAAGAGCGACAGCCAATTCGGCTGCCCGCCGCACGTGGTCGTTGGCGGCGGCAGACGTGATGCAGGCTCCGATAGTGATCCGCTCCGCGGTCAGCCAGCTGATCGCGTCCCTCTCGGTCGAGAACTCCCGGGACGACGCCAGCGGCAGCGTGGAGAGTTCGAGCCGTGGTGTGGGACTGTCCACGAAGCGGTGTGCCGCGTGGACTGTCCCGATGTAGTGATCGAGAAGGCGTTCGAAGGCTCCCTCGTCCGCGCACGGGTCGGTAAGCGTCCGGCTGTACGTCTGCGTCAGATCGTGCAGGCGATAACGGCCAGGAGCCGGCTCGTCTAGCAGGTGATTGAGGTACAGCGCGTCGAGGTGCTCGCGCGTGGTCTCGACGTCACTCCCGTCGAGGGCCGCGGCCGCCTCCGCGTCGATGTGACTACCGGGGTGCAGGCTCAGCCGCCGGAAGAGCCGCTGCTGGTGCGGGCTGAGGTCGCGATAGGAGAGATCGAAGGCAGCGGCAACACTGCGGCTGTCGGCCCGCAGCGTCTTCAAGCGGTTCTGGGAGCGGGCGAGGTCCTCGCCCAGCTGCCGAGCCGTCCAACCGGGGTGGCTGCCCAGCCGACCCGCGGTAAGTGAAATAGCCAGCGGCAAGTAGCCACACAACCCCATCAGCTCGGCCACAGCGTCCGGCTCGTGCTGCCCGAAGGTATAGCGGTCGAACATAGCAGCGGCGTCGGTCGGTGAGAGCGTGTCCAGGGAAACGCGGCCAGCCTCGGCGAGGGATTCGAGTCGCCGCCGGCTGGTGATCAACACCAAGCTCCCGGTACCGCCGGGCAGCAGCGGCCGGATTTGTTCCTCGCCGACCGCGTCGTCGAGGAGCAGCAAGATTCGCTTGCCAGCCGTCTTCTCCCGCCACAGTCGAGCACGGTCATCGACGTCGGCGGGAATGGCCAAGGTCGGAACACCTCGCAGAAGCAACAGCGAGGCGAGCGCGTCCGCGGGGGCAACCGTAGGCTGCCGGGCGCTGTGACCATGCAGTTCCAGGAAGATCTGGCCGTCCGGGAAATAGCGCGCCAACTGGTAGGAAGCGTGCACCGCGAAGGTCGTCTTCCCGATCCCCGGCATACCGTCGATGACGTGAATCGCCGTTCGCAGTGCGCCCTGCTCCACAGCCGCGGCAACGGTCGTGGTCAGCTGGTGCAACTCTTCGGCGCGTCCAGTAAAGACTGGCACGTCGCGAGGCAGCGTGTTGCGCTCAGCCACGGGATGCAGCGGTTCGATTGCGGTCGGTGGTTGCGCTGATCGGTCATCGGTGGTGAGTACACCGGTCGCAGGCGCGGACGGGCAGGAATGGTCCGGCAAGCTGATCCACCCGGTCGTAGCGGTCTCCTTGACGGCGACCTGCACTGACCGGAAAGTCCCGGTGTCGGCGACAGTGCTGCTGCGGACAACCTCGTCGAAGAACCACGCTGAGGTGATCAAGGCGAGAGTGCCCGGCGACTCGGCGAGTGCGACCTTCAGTTGCGGTGCTTCGAGCAGGCGAAATGCCCGATTGATCGCAGCCCCGGTCGCGCCTTGATCGTCGTAGGCGACTTCTCCCGCGTGCAAGGCCATCCGCACCCGGATACGTTCCTGCGGCTGATGCGTGTTGTTGTGCCGGCGCAGTTCCCGTGCCAGGGCAACAGGCAGAGTCTCCACCAGCGGCCCCTTCGGAACCTGCGGCGGAACCAGCACGAACGTACCGTCACCGGTGTTCTCGTGACGGCAGTCGAACCACGGCACGCTGGCTTCGTCGAAGGCTCGGCGCAGCGCGTGGTCAAGGCCATCGCGGACCGACAACCTGTGCGGCGTCGTCCGGTTCGGATCCCCGTAGCTTTCGATGTCCACCGCCAGGATCGAACGGTGAACGACTTGTCGTGAATGATTCATTTCTCCCCAGGCAAGTTCACCGAGACCCTAGAAGGCACCTGTCGGATACGCCAACCTGCGCGCGCTGAGCGGTGCTGATTGTCGGACGAATGGTCGAGACGGTGATCGGTCGCGCTCATCCACAGCTGGGAGCCAGGCTGTCGTCCTGCTCAGTCGAGATGATTGCCGGAGACTACAGCCTCCCTTTTGGCGATGCGCCAATTCCGGAATCACCGTCTCTAAAATGGACAAAAGATCTTCTCACTCCAACCTCAACTCAGTCGTGGTCGAGGGCGTCGACCTCGGCGCGCTGTGTGGCGGTCAAGGTCGTCATCCAGGTATCGAAGTCCTGCAGGACCGCCAGGCAATGATCGCGCGCGGGATGGACGTGCGCATGCTGCCCGGTGGCGAGATCGAGAACTACTCGGCGCCCGTCTTGCCGGGCGTTGGTGACGTGTAGAGCGCGCCGGCGGACGATCGCAAGATCGAACGCCGGCAAGCCCGAGGCTGAGCTGGCCGCGGCGACGATCGGGCGGATCCAGACGACGTCAGGGTCATCGTCCAGTCGCGCATGACGAGCTAGAGCGGCACGGAACACTTCCCCGACCTCGTCGAACACCACGAGTTCCGCACCGGGCAACTCGTCCCCGGCCTCACTGCCGCCTCCGGTGAGCAAGTCGTTCAAGCAGGTGATGAGCTGGGCTGGAGACAACTGGTGCTTGTCGGTCATACAGTCACGACCTCCTCGATCGATTTGCCGGCGATCGCACTGACACCCTTGGCCAGTAGCATCGTGCGGATCTCATCCCGTTGAGCCTTACTGCCGCAGAGAATCCGACTAGGCCCTTGGGGGCCAAGCAGGTCGATGCCGTCGGCGAACATGACCTCGTTGCTCGCGCTGGTAAAGGTCGCGATCTTGAACGGGTCGCGAGTGGCCTTCGATACCGAGTGGCTGCCGACCGGGTTGATCGCGCCGAAGGTGTCCGCGTTGGCGCCGTAGTAGTCCGCGCGGGCGAGCAGCCGCTCCGGCTGATCCCACACCAGGCTCGGCTCCGACGCGAGCGACGAGGTCTTGCGGACGCGCAGGAACACCGAGCTCGCCCCGCCGCTGAGCTTGTCCGCTCCTTCGCTCATGCCGACGTTCTGGTGCGTGCCCATCGTCGTGCGGCGCTCGGTCGAGGCCAGCACCCCCGTGGCCAGCATCGCCTTCAGCCCGGCAGCCGACGTCTTGTGCACCAGCGACCGGCCGGCGACGGCGGTGCTGAGCTTCGGGAACGAGTTACCGACATCGAACCTGCTCCAGGTCAGCCAGCCGGCCGAGCGCTGCGGTGCCGGGTCGTAGCCGGGGCTGCCGGCCAGCGCGGAGCCGTCGGCGAAGCCGGCGGCCTTGGCGACGGCATCGCGAAGGACCTGCACCTTCGCGGGCAGGGCGCGGGTGTGGGCTTCGAGCTGAATGCCCTTGGCGAAGGTGGCCAGTTGGGAGTCGGTCATCCCGACGGCCTCGTGCGCGCGCTCGTAGAAGATCTCCTGCCGGACCATCTCCTCGAGGTGCTCCCCCGTCACCCGCGCTGCCGCGACCTCGGCGTGCTTGCCCAGGCCCTGCGCGGTGACGTTGGCGGTCAGGTAGCTGTACTCGCCCTCGTCGCGGGTCATGGGGCGGTTGGCCAGGTTCAGTTGTCCGAGGCGGCGGACGAGTTCGGGGCCGTGGTCCTCACCTGCGGGTGCGATGACCTCGAGCCGGCCGCGTAGCGAGTACTCGGTCTTCGACGGGTCGTTGACGCTGTACGGGCGGTAGACGGCCTGGAACCCGTCGCCGAGGTCGATGGCGTACTCCTTGCCCAGGACGTTCGTCGCACGGGCGCCGTCCCAGCTGGCCTGGCCGGTGGTCGTGTCCAGCTTCGGCTTGATCCGGGTGGCGTCCCGCAGCACCGCGACCGCGCTATCGCTGGACACTTCGGGTGGCAGCGCCGGCACCATCACCGTGACCAGGGCCGTGCCCTCATGCAGGAACGGCGCAACATGGTCGATCGGAGTACCGGTCGCGGCAGCGTGCTGCACAGCCTCGAACCGGCCGACGTAGTAGTCGAGCATGGCCTGCTCCACCGGGGACGGCGAGTCGCCGAGATCGGCGGTGAGCCCTTCGATCGCCGTCTTGGCGGCGTCGATCTTCTTAGCGGTCGTCGCCGGTGCCGCAGCCTGCGCGTCGAGGGTGCCGTTGGTGATGTGGTGGTTGACGCTCTTGGCCGCGGTGATGATCTTCTCGGCGAGATGGTGCTGCTCGTCGACCGGGAGCCGGCCGGTGACCTGCTGCTCGACCTGCATCGGGACCATCTCGGGGCTGATGTTGAGCGCGTCCAGCAGTTTGGCGTCGGCGTCCTCGTCGACGCGCGCGTGCAGCACGATCCGCGGGCCGTTGCTGCTGTCGTAGCTGACCAGGGTGGCGGTGGAGGCAAGCAGGTCGGCGCCACCGACCAGCACCGGCTCCCCGTAGGCGTGGCCGACATCAGGAGTCAGCGGGATCGGGGTGACCGGCAACTGCCCCGGCTCGACCTCGACTAGTTCGTCGACGACGGACACGGGCTCCGGCACGTCGTCGACCGGGGCGGGTTCGGCCTCGAACGGGGTGTCGGATGGCGCGATCGCGTAGGGGATGTGGGTGGTTTTGGCGTTGGTGCCCATCAGCTCTTGCCGAGGTGCTGCAGGGCCACGGCGGAGGAGATCTTGACCTCGTCGGTGAAGAACTTCACGAAGTCGCGGCGCAGGTTCTTCTTGCGCTCGACGGCATAGTCCAGAAAGGACTCGGCGATCTGGCTCGAGGTGACCGCGGATTCGGCGATGCCTTGGGTGCTTGCCGCTCGGGCGCGCATCGGCGGCACCCAGGTCACGTCCTGGCTCGCGCCGGCGTAGGCGGTGGTGTGCAGGGTGGCGCGCCACTCGGCGTCAGGGACGGACTCGAGCCTGCGGATGACCGAGTGCGCGACGGCCGGGTTGACCTGCACGCCCTTGCCGAGCTGGCCGGCGAGGTGGGCGTCGTAGATCTGGTGGTAGACCGCCGTGGTGCTGGGCCGGTAGCCGAGGGCGAGTCTGTCGCGGCCGAAGTTCTTGAACGCCTGGCCCAGGTCGATCGGCACCAGTCCGCCGGCGGGGGTGCGCAGGACGTTGCCGTGGTGGGGGTCGTGGTTGCCCAGCGCCCAGCTGGTGACGTGCAGCCGGACGACCTCGTCGACGTCGGCCTGCGACCAGCTCGCCGGCGCGCCCGACATCGGCTTCGCCCCGGGCAGCAGAGGTTGCACGCTGACCGGGTTGCCGCCGACCTTGGTCGCGTAGACCGGCACCGCTGGCAGCCCGGCCCGGGCCGTCAGCCTTGAGGCCGCAGCCTCGGCTTGGGTGATGGCGCCGGCGTGGGGTTTGCTCTCGCGTTTGGCGATCCAGGTCGTGCCGTCGGGTCCGGTGTGGAGAGTCTTCGGATGGGTACCACCGAGGTTCGCCGGCTCCCCCGTTCCGAAGTCCCAGGCGGCGACTGCTGCGGGATCGAGTGGTTTGGGGACGGCGGTGTGTGCGGCTTGGGCGTGCTGCAGGGCAGCGACGAGCTGCGCGTGCTGCATCCCGAAGCGGCTGCGCGGCTTACCCGCCCCGGGCGACGCGACCGCGGGTTTCGGCGCGGGCGGCTGCTTCGCTTTCAGCGTGGTCTTGATCGTGCCGACGTCGGATGTCGACGCGTTCAGGTGGCCCTGCAGGAGCTTCCCGAGCGTTGCTTTGGTCGCGACGCTGGCTTCCGCGGCGGTCGCGACGCCGCTGGCGACAACGAACTTTCGGAGGTCAATGACCTTCTGCTCGTCCGCCCAAGCGAGCACCTTTGATTGGCCGGCTTGCAGCGCGGCTTGGTGGACCGGTGCGGGATCGAGGGTGTTCCAGGTCGCGGCGGCCGCGTGGACCTCAGCGATCGCGCGCACCTGCTGGACCAGGGCGCCGGCCGTCGCTTGATCGAGAGGTCCGGAGAGGACGGCGGAGACTTGTCCCGCGCAGGCTTTCGAGTTGGCCAGCATCGCCGACCGCTCGGCGACGACGCCGCTGATCTCGTCCCGTTCACCAGCCGGCGTCGCGGCTCGCAGGAGCTGCAGCACGTGGTGGGCGCCCAGCGTCTGCAGCTGGTCGTCGGTGATCTTTCCGCCGAGCTTCGCGGTCGTGACCGCCGTGCTCAGCTGAGCCGCGGTAACGGTGCTGAGCAGCTGGTCGACTTGGTGGCGGGCTGCAGCGGTGGCGGCGCTGAACTCGCTGGCCAGCATGGGGTTTTGGGCGGTGGCGATCTGGTTTTCCCAGTGCAGCAGCGTCGCGATCTTGTCCGGTGAGGTGGCGGAACCTTGTTTGGCGACGATCGCGGCGAAGGTGTCGAAGTCCGTCTGCACCTCGGCGAGGTCAGCCTCAAGGGCCGGCCAGCCCTCGAACCCGGGCGGCAGCGCCGCGACAGCGGCCGGGATGTTCCATTCGGTCATGGTTTTGCCGTTGACCGCCTCGCCCGCACACAGCGCGGCGTGCCGGGCCTGGGCGAGAGCTTGGATCTTCTTCTTGGCCTCGCTGTCGGCCGGTGTGGAGGGGTCCAGCCACACCGCCAGCGGATGCGGCGCCTGCCCGGCGATCCCCACGAGGTTCGGTTGCTCGAACCCCGCCGCCGCGGCGATCTCGACGAGTTCCTCAGGGGTCAAGCCGGCCAGGTACTCGGCCGTGAGGACCTGCAGCTGCTGGTGGTAGGGCCCGGCGGCGGTGTCGGAGACCTGGCTCTCGGCAGCGAGCGCGGCACCGACCGCCGCGGAGAACAAGCCGTAGCCCTCGACAGCGTTGTCGGGGATGTCGATGGCCGGCGGTCCGTACGGGTCGTCCGGGTCGATGCCGCCCTGCACGATGGCGGCGACGAGCGTCAGGTTTTCCTCCGCGGTGTCCGCGGGCTCCTCGGTGTGCGCGCAGATCGCCGCGAAGTGCTGCAGCAGCGCGTCATCGCCGGCGATCGGCGCGTAGGCTTTCGGGCCGGCCGGTGCGACGGCGTAGGCGGCGTGGTCGGTCTTCGCGTTGGTCCCCATCGCGGCGCCCGGTTAGCGTGCCGATCCGAGTATGTCGTCGACCTGCGTCCGCACTGCCGTCTCGAGCGTCGCGTCCGGCACGATCGGCTCGACCTCCGCCGCGGACGCGACGAGCGTCTCGGCCCAGAACGCCATCCGCTCGAGGACCTCCTGCGGGCTGGTGCCGACGAGGCGTTCACGCCAGATCCGGCCAGCTTCGTGTTCTCGCGGGATCCACTCGACGAAGGTCTCGGCGGTCTCGGCGCCAGTGTCTATGCCGAAGACAGCGACCGCGGTGACCGCGGCGCCGTACTCCGGTGACCAGCCCAGCAGGACCCACAAGCGCATCAGCGGCCTCCCCCAGTGGCAACGGACTTGTGCGGGAACAGGGAAGCCATGTAGCGGACCGAGTGGGCGAAGGCGTCGGGGATGCGGGCATGGACGTCCTGGCGGCCGGCGGCGGTCACCACGGCGCCGTGCGAGGCGTACTGCACCGGGTTCTGGCTGATCACGACGAGGCGGTCGCCGAGCAGCTCGAGCGCGGTCTCGATCCGGTCCCGCCGCGAGAGCCCGGTCAGGATCACGGTCAGCGTCGGTGGAAGGTTCTCGGCCAGCCAGTGCAGGCCCGGCAACGTCCAGCTTTGCCAGTTGGTGTTCTCCCGCACGGTCTGGACGTTGACCGCGACCGCAGCCGGCTCGGTCTCGACGGCCCAGTCGGTCAGGCGGCGCAGGTCTTCGAGCCGGTACCAGTAGAGGTTCGGCACGGTCGGGATCCCGGCGGCGGCGAACTCGGCGGCGATGATCAGCGAACGGCGCATGTTGATCAGGTGCTCGGCGCGGGGCCAGTTGCCGTAGATCGAGTAGTTCGGCGCCAGCACCAATCCGAACTGCAGGGCGGCGATCCGGGCGATCAGGTCGTCGCGGTGCCGCGCGGTCCAGAACGCTTCGACGAGCGGGTCTTCGCCGTATCCACTGAGGACGGTCAGCGTCGTCGGTGGCACCTCGAGGATCTCGGCGGCGGTCCGGCCGTCGCTCCAGCGCGGGTAGAGGGTGTGGGTGCGGGGAGAAAACACCCGCCGCAGCCCGACCGCGTACGCCGGCCACCGCACGACCGCGTCGAGCTCGGCGACGCTGGACCCGTCGACCTGCGGGACGAACGAAGGCATCGTGGCCGGCAATGGCGCGATGACGGTGAGGTCGTCGAATTCCAGGGTGCCGCCGACGTCGCGCATCCACGCGTCGATGTCGGTGCGAGAACCGCACCGGATCGGGCAAGCCCGGCAGTCCGTGCGGGCGCAGCCGCAGTAGGCGCAGTCGGAGTTGCAGCCCGAGCACAGCGGCGCGATGGCGACCGCAGGCTCTGCGTCGACGTACCAAGGACAGCGCAGACAGTCGCATCGCGCGGCCGGGGCGGTGGGCATGCCGAGGAAGGTGCTCATGCGGCTGCTCCCGTGTGGATGACGTCGCCGAGCTGATCCAGCAGCAGCGCGACCGAGCCTCGGTCGTGCTCGCCCAGCTCGGCGCCTTGGACGAGGGCGAGGAGCAGCTGGCGCAGCGCAGCGAGGGCGCACTCGACGAGCCGGGCATCCACACCGGCGACCTGCACCTCAGGCTTCCCGCGGAGCTTGTCGGCCCGAGCTGCGTCGGCATGCTCCTGGACTTGCTCGGCTTCGGCCAGGGCTTGCTCCGCACTCAGTTCCTGATTCGCGCTGGCGGCGGCGAGCGCGGACGGAAGGAGTCGGGTGCGGCCGGTGTTCTTCACCGAGGCCCAGATGTCGGCGGCGGCCTGCTCACGACCACGGCGCAGCTCGACGAACCGGATCCGGGTGTGCAGGGACACCTTGGCCACGTCCATCTCCTCGGCGACCTCGCGAGGCATCTCGGCGAAGGCGCGCACCAGCTCACGCGCTTTGCGCGGGCTCAGCTGCAGGCCGAGCCGGCTCAGCACCTCGGCCCATGGGGCGGAGCAACGCTTGTCGGTCCCGCGGATGCGCTCCATCGCGGCGAAGCGCGCGATCGGGTCGTCGATCGCGTAGACCTCTGCCGGCACCGCGTGGCCCCCGGCCAGGAGCTTGCCCAGCAGGACAGCACAGCGGTCGAGCACCAGCGCGGCAGCGAGCTCACCCGGCCGCAGGCTCTCCCGCGCGAGGTTCTCTACCAGCTGCCAGATCCGCCGCTCCTCGTCCGACAGCGGACCGGGGCAGACCACAGCGGGCAACGCGGCGAAGTGCGGGTTGTCCGGCCGGTTCACCGCGCCCCACCGGCACGCGCGCAGCCGCCGCTCCCCTGCCGCCAGCTTCATCGCCGGATGAGTCCCGTCACCTGGGTCGATCTCCTCGACCAGGACCGGCTGCAGCACGCCGACATTGGCGATCGAGGAGATCAGATCCGCGAGGTCGCCCGGCGTGGTGACATCGCCCGGCAGCCGGCCCTGCAGGTCGGTGAACGGCGTGCCCTCCCCGCGCAACGGCAGTAGCGCGAACCGGCGCTGCCGCAGCCGCGGTGACAGCCCGAACTGCACCACGACCTCGGTCGGCGCCTCGGTCATGACAGCCTGCCGAAGACGGTCACCCGCCGCGGGTCGCCGAGCAGCGGCATCGCTACCGGCTTCAGCGGTCCGCCGGCTAGGAGCTGGGGCAAGGTCGTCGCTACCATGTCGAGGCGCCCGGCAGCGGTGCTGACGACGGGCATAGCCTGAGCGTGGGCGCGCAGGTCGGCGAGCCGGCGCTCGAGCACGGACGGCTCGGCGCCGGACAGGACGATCAGAACTCGCGGGAACCGGGGATACCGCTCCCGCCAGGCCAGCCGCTGGCCCGATCCGGCCGGGGTGTGGTCGTGGTAGCGGATGTAGCCGACCAGCTTGCGGGCCAGCCGGGCGACCGGCATCGTCGCGCGGTCCAGCTCGACGAACAGCGTCCGCTGTGTCCGGCGCCCGGCCTCCTCGAGCACGTAGTGCAGGACCGCGTCGGCGATCACCACCCCGCGCCGGTCTCCCGCCCGGTCACGGAACTGGTGAGCGACCTCCGGCGTCCAGGACAACGGCCCACACTCGTCGCCGCGCTCTCGAGCTGTCTCGATGAACGCGAGACCGGTCTCGACGACGTCGAGGGTGTGTTCCTGCAGCAGGTGCGCGACCGCGGTGCCCGGCAGCCGATAAGCCCGGGCATCCACCGACCCAGCCGCCTCGACGACCTCGGCGCCCGCCGGAGTGACGTGCCACGTGCGGGGGCGGTGTTCTCGGGTGATCCGGTCGGCCAATCCGGCACGGCGCAGGCCGGCGAGCTTCGCGCGGAGGGTGACCGGGGACAGCGTCGGAGACACCAGTCGGTGGACTTGCTCCGTGGACACCAATCGGTGCCAGTACAGGACGGTCAGGGCATCGCGCTGGACGGCGTCGAGGTCCACGCTCACTCCACGGTCGAGGTCAGGTCGATGCCCGCGCCGCTGCCGCGGGTCGGTGGCCGCCCGCGGCGCGGCTGCGGTGCCGGCTGGGCGGCCTGCAGGGCAGCCAGGATCCGGTCGTCCAAGTCCTCGAGCTCGTCGAGGACCTCCCCAATCGGACGGCGGGCCAGGTTGGCGTCGAGAGCCTGGTCGACCTCGTCGTTCCACTCGGGGTGGAAGTGCTCGGCGAACTCGTCGTCGACGTGCAGGCCACGGATCTTGAACGGCGTCGTGCGCTGCCCGCCGAGGGTGACGGTGACGACGTGGTGAAACTGCTCCAGCTCGGTCACCGTCGCCGGCTGCACCAGACCGCCGAACTCCCGGGCGACAGTGCGGGCGCCGTCGATCGCGGCGGCGGAGGTCATCAGCAGCGACTGGTTCTGCAGCAGCGCCCGCCGCGTCTCCGCGGCGAGCCGGTCGGGCATCTGGTTCATCGCGTGCAGCGCGACCTGGTACTTGCGCAGCTGCTCGAGGATCGCGGCGAGGTAGCCGCGGGACGCGCCGTCGACCGCGGCGAGCTCGTCGACGAACGCGTCGCACCTGCGCCGTTGCTCCACCGGGGTGTCCGCCCGCGAGCGGCCGGCGCGGAACAGGTCATAGATCATGAACGAGGTGATCAGCTTGTTCGTCTCGCCGGTGCCGGTGGTGCAGACGAACACGATCCGCCCGGTGTCCATCGCCCGCCGGACGTCGTAGGTCGTCACCGAGGAGCCAAGGAACGCCGACAACGTCGGACTGGTACGGAGCCGGTTGATGATGTTGGTGACGACCGTCGTCGCATCCGGGGCCAGCTTCGGGAACGAGTCCGTCCAATACCTGCGCACGCTCGGCTTCAGCACCGGCAGGACCGACTCTCGCCAAGATTCGTCGTCCAGTAGCGTCGGGATCTGGAAGATCGTCGGCGCGCAGTCGGCCGGAACGCGCATGGCGAGGTAACAGAGGGCCTCACAGGCCTTGGTCAGGATCGACTTCGCCCGCGGCGCCGCGTCACCCCAGCCCAGAGCTGCGGCGAACGAGGTCACGACCGCGTCGACGCGGTCCTCGATGTCGGACTCGGTGAAGCCCTGCATGCTCAGCGGATTCCAGCCGGGCAAACGCTTGCCCCGGCCGCGGACGTCGAGGTTGACCTCCCACAGCCGGCCTCGCAACGCAGGGTCGGACAGGTAGGGCTTGGCGCGCTTCCAACCGTCGGCGTGCGGGTCGAGGAACCAGACCCCGCCGCCGAGCCGAGCAATCTCGATGGCCTGCGCCAAGGCTTCTTCGGTCTTGCCGAAGCCGGCCTTGCCGAAGCGCGCGGAGAACAGCAGCTCCCGCAGGGGCACGCCGACCAGCCGCTCGTCGCCGTTGACGTCGGTGACGTAGCCGAGCCGCACCAGCCCTGCCCCCGGCCGGTATGTGGGTACTTCGCGCGGTGCCGGGAGCACCCAGCCGCGGCTGCGGGCGATCGCCGGCGACTGACAGCGCCCCGACGGCGGCTTCAGCAGGCCGGCGATCTCGCCGGTCGTCACGAGCGACCCGGACCGTGGCTTCGCCAGCCCGGTCCGGAACCGCCGGTCGAAGCGCCGGCGCACCAGCACGGTGTCCGCGCCGAAGTGCCAGCCGAAGAGCCGCGGGCCACGCACGCGCCAGTAGTTCTCGCCACGGAAGATGTCAAACGCCCCGATGACGCTGCGCAGGTGCGCCTGCGCACGCCCCGGGATTTCCGAGACACACCGGATCAAGACCTGGATCGCGAAGACCGGCTCGTCGGTCACGAACTTGTTCGTCACTCGTCGAGGGGACGGTGTCGCATTTCGTGGACGCCCGCTGACCTGCGTACACGCGATCGGTAAAAATTCTCCGAGCAGTTCCGCGGCGAGGTCGGCGACTACGCCGAACGGCCTCGTGTCGTTTCCCCTGGAATGCGACGTGGCCTGGCGAGCGAGGTGCCGGATGCGCGCCGGCGTCAGCGGGATGAGGTCAAGACAGACCTGCACGGATTCACCGAGATCCACTCGGACGTCACCCACTGCGTTCGCCAGTGTCTGGAGTGGATCGTCCGGCCGGACCGGCAGCTTCTGCAAGGGAAGATGTCCCGGCCGCGCCAGTACAAGTTCGGCCCGAGCCACATGCAGGTCCGGCTGCGGCAGCTGACGGTGCACGGCGGGTTCTCCTCCCATGAACGGCAAGATTGGTGGGTCTCACCACCAGTCACGGGAAGTACCGGACGGTTTTGATGCAGTCGACGAAGGGGGTGAATTTTCCTTTCTAGCACTGGTGTGGATACACTCGATTGAAGAACGTCGCGCATTGTGCAACGCCGCATGGCGCACGTTCTTGGTCACACACCCACCCGAGGAGCATTCAATGGCCCAGAAAGTCCTCGTCGAGATCCTCGACGACATCGACGGCAGCGCCGCCGCCCAGACCGTGCAGTTCGGCCTTGACGGCGTGACCTACGAGATCGACCTCTCCAACGGGAACGCCGCCGCCCTGCGCGACGAACTCGCCCGGTTCATCGGCGCCGGCCGCCGTATCGGCGGCCGCAAGGTCCGCGTCGCGACCGGCCAGTCGACGGCACCGACCGCTTCTGACCGCGAGCGCAACCAGCAGATCCGTGCGTGGGCCAACGCGAACGGCTACGAGGTCTCCGAGCGCGGGCGCCTCTCCTCCGAAGTCGTCGCCGCCTACGAACAGGCCGAGGCCGCCGAGGCGGAAGCTCCGGCACCGACACCGCGAAAGCGCTCTCCGCGCAAGAAGGCGGCCGCCTGACGGCTGTACACGGTGGCCATCAGATCACTGGGGAGAGATCACCGCTGTCGTCCCGTCGGCGGCGAGGAGACATCACCCTCTCCGCCGACGGAGGACGCTTCACCCTCAGACGTTGCCCAACGGATCTTCGACGTCGGGGTAGACGAGCTTCGTTGAGCACACCGGTCACCGGCTCGCACCACTCCACGCCTATCCCAATTCCCGAACTCGTGATCAGTGCCGAACCGGATCCTCATCTCGACGACCGAACATCGGCCAAGAAGACCATCACGACCACGGCACAGCCGCGCCATGTCGCGCCGCGAATCTCACCTCCGCGTCCGCCTTGTTGAACCGTTTCAGCGCGACAACCGGACAAACTGACCGAGTGCCGCAACCTACTTGCACTGCGTAATCGATCAGCTATGGTGAGTTGACATGACCTGTACGAGGGTGGGGAGGCCCCGTGGGGAATGGCTTCAAGGTCACGCTCGACGAGTTGCAACGTGTCGGCGACAGCGCACTTCCTGCACTGCGTGAGATCATGGGCTCTCAGCTGCCGGTACTGAACGCGCACGAGGGACTCGCCGGCCCCGGCTCATTGAGTGCCGTCAACGACTTCCAATTGGCGTACGCCCGCTTCACCGACGAAATCGCCGCCCGGCAGAAACACGGCGCTGAAGTTGTCGATGCCACCGCAGAAGCAGCCAAAGCCATCGTCGCGCTCTACCGCCGCGCGGACGGGCAGGGGTAGCCGTGGGTGACTGGAAAACCGATGACGACGTGCGCTCCGCCGCCGACCGGACTGCCCGCCGGCTCATCGATCTCTTCGATGACGAACAACCCGACGGCAAATGGCTCGGCTCTCCGGATACCTACCCCAATGGCGGCGGAGCCGTCCTCCTGCGCGGGCTGCTCGACGACGCCAACAAGGTCATCAGCCTCGATCCGCAGAAGATCGTCGACGAGTTCGAGCGAATGAAGAAGGTCGGCCGCGCCCTGGACCAGGACACCTCCACCGACATCATCGACGCTTTCCGCAAGATCGACTACTCGGTCCAGGACTGGGAAGGCGGCGGAGCCGACGCCTTCCGGCATCAGATCTCGATGATCCAGGCCTTCCTCGGCCAGCAAGCCGGCTACCTCGTCAAAACCGTCGAGTCGCTCGCGATCCTGCTGGCCGCGTCAGTGCAGGCGCGGCGTGACTACATCGCCGTCGCCGACGCCACCAGCGCCGCTGTCGCCAAGGCGCTGCAGCAGCACGCCGACGCTGACACGAAGATCGCGATCTCCGTCGGCGCGAGCGTCGTCTCGGCCGTTCTGGGCGTCGCCACCGGTGGTGCCTGGTTCACCGCGAGCGCCGGCGTCGTCATCGGCGCGTCCTCCGCAGGGCTGCAGCTGGCGGTCGACGGCGACAAGTTCGCCGAGGTCGCCTCCGGCTACAAAACCGCCAAAGACCAGGTTCTGACCACCTACCAGGACATCATCATCACCGCGCTGGGCAAGGTGCAGGAAGCCGAGCGAGATCTGCTCGGCGAGAAGAACGAGCTGTTCGCTCCGACACCGCCGAGCATTACCGTTGCCTCACCGAGCTTCCACTACGAGGACTTCTCCTCCGTCGACCGGCCGGTTGTCGAGTTCGACTCCAAGGTGGATCAGGAACATCGAAAACTGATCGATCAGCACGGCCCCGCAGGCCTTACCGGCCCGGCCACTCCGATTCAGAGGCGCCTCGATGGCTGACACCATCCGCCGACGAGCCACGGTGTGCGGCATCGCGATCGCCGTGACAGCCACCGCCTGCACCGGGCCCGACACGCCACCTACGACAACCACGTCGGCGGCACCTCCGATCACAGCCGCACCGCTGGACGTCGCTGCCCACCTGGCGGCACCATGCGCGGGAGTACCCACCGACCTCGCCGCGCAGCTCGGCCTCCCCCAGCGCAAGGACGCCCACGAGACCGTACTCGTCGGCGCGGGCGAGCAGTCAGAATGCCAGCTGTCCAGCGGACCACCTCTTTCGGCCGCAGCCGAAGTCCGCTTCTACGCCAAGGCTCGCCCCCTGCCTCTGGTCACCGGCCCCGGCAGCCAGGTCAAGCCCATGACCGTGGCCGGATACCCGGCCGGGGAATGGGTGCTCAGCACCGGAGCTGACGGCAGCTTCACCTCGTGCCAGGTGATCGTCGACATCGCGCCGAGCCAAGGCCTGGCGACGCTGTACAACGGTCCGAGCGGCGAACCGATCACCACCTCGTGCGCCAAGGCGACCCAACTCGTCGAGGGAGTGCTCACCTCCCTGCGCCGCTGAACGCGTCACAGGTCCGCGTACGTGTTGTTCAGCGTCGCGACGAATTCACGTGCGCCTGCCGGGATCAGGACGATGTTGTCTTCGGAGTCGGGGTAGACGAGAACGCGGCCGGACTGCTCGAGATCGATCGCGGTGATCGGCATGCTCCGGTATCGCTCGCCGGCGGAGTTACGGCGGGCGACATAGATCTGGTGGATCGCGCGCCGCGGTCGCTGCATCACCTCGTCAAGATAGCTGGCTTCCTTGCCGGTCGCGTGCTCCGGTGATGGGCCGTCGCCGTTCTGCGCAGGCTTCGCGACAACCGTGATGGGGATCTTCGCAGCGGGTGTCTCGGGCAGCGTGTCGAGCAGCGCTGTAGCGAACCACCTGTCCTGCACAGGCTCCAGGGCTACGACGTTGTCGTCGATGATCGCCCGGACAGCGTCGCCGTCTCGAGCGGCCAGCAGAACCGAGCAGGAACGGCCGTCGGCGAAGTTGCTGAAGGCGTAGTACTCGCGGGTGGCACAGCCGAGGACAGCGGTGGTCGACCGCCACAACCCGTTCAGCCGGTTGTTGCGGGCCAAGCCGAGGTCGGTCAGGGCCGCCATGGCCCTGATCTCGAGCTCGCGGCGACCGTCCGCGGTCGCCCAGTTGTGCAGGCTGGTGCCGAACGCGGGAGGCAGCTCGCCGAATTCGACCATGCTCCAGGCGGTCAAGAAGGCGAGTTTGGGCAGGATGATGGGTCTGTCGATGACAGCCACGTCGCACACTCCGTGATGCAGGACGACAGGCGGGGAAGGCCGTTGCCGGTACACCCGAAGTGCGTCAGGTTCCGATGGTCGGTGGGACCGGCGCGAAGCCGGTGCGCGGATCGACAAGTTCGTCCTCGACGTCTGCGAACACGCTGTCGTCGTCGCGAACGTACTTGCGCTCGTGTTCTTCGTCTTCATCGGCCGGACGCCCGTACCCCGCAGGGCCGATGCCGCCAGATCCCACCCCAGCTCGTCCGGCGGCGCGACCGCCACCGACAACCCAGCCGCCGGCACCCGGGGACCTGCGAGGTGACGCGCTACCGACCTCGCCGGGGACACCCCTCGGCAGCCCGGGGCTCGGCGACGCTGGGACCGGCGAGTACGAGAACCCGACGAGTTTCCGGCCGTCCGAGTGGGAGAGCGGACTGCCAACGATCTGCTCCATCTGCGACGTCGACGGAAGGCCGCTGAGCGTCCGCCCGTCCCGCATGCCGGCTGTCCTGGTCACACCTGCAGGTTCAGACGGGTCGGGGTGCACCCCGGGTCCGGCGGTCTCGCCGGGTACGTGGGCATCGCTCCCCCGACCTCCGACGGTCGTTCTCGGACCGACATCGACAAGCGGTTGCCGGTCCGACGACGGGGTATTGCCGTCGTCCCGTCGCAGCTCGATCGGTCGCTCGTCCTGGCCAGCGGTCACGCGACGTGCGTCGACCGGTTTCGCATCATCCGAAACAGCAGACATCGCAGGGGTGATTTCGCCGTAGTCGCCGGACAAGCCTTGCCCCTGACCCTCCAGGTGCTCGACGTAGGCGTTGTAGACCTCGAGGTTCCTCTGCGCCTTCGCGTTATACGCCGCGATAGCATCCTCGGTGTCGGTGTCCCACGGAGTCGCGACGTCGAAGAACGACTTGTCCGGCCGTTCGCCCATCGGCTCCATCGAGCGTTTCGCCAGCTCGAAGCCATACGCGGCATCGGTGACGTTACTGCCGTTCGATCCCAGCGTCTTGGCCGCGCGCTCGACCAGATCGCTGAACGCCTTGGTCCGCTGCTTCGCCCCTTCAGCTCCCCGGCCCGTCCACGTCGGCTCGAGGTTGTTCAGCATCGTGGTCAGTTCCGCGGCGATCTGATGATGAGCTGCGGCGACGTTGCCGGACCCGGCGCCGCTCGCGTTCCAGCTGGAGCTGTCACCGGCCATGACATGGCCGACGACAGCGGGGACCGGCATCGCCTGGACACCAAGGTTTCCAGCAAAGAGGTCACTTGCCCACCCGGCGGGGTCCTGCACGGTCCGTACGAACACGGAACCCGCTTCCTCGGCTCCGCGAAGAGCGTTGTGCGCAGCCGTCCCCAATCGGTCGAACGGAAACATCACGAACCTGCCTTCGCTCTCAGTGTCGTGACTGTCATGTCAGCGATCTGAGGGATCAGGCTGCATGCGTCCTCGGTGTTGCGCTTGCTCTGGCCCAACGTCAGGCTCACATCGATCGAGACGCTGTCGGCAAGACCGATGCTTGCCTGACAGAAACCGATGGGTATCTCGCCGCCTTTGGTTCCCGCGTGCGCGACCGCCGGGAAGCCCTGAATGTCCGGAAGCACACGCCAGACGGCCGACTGGGGACGCGTGTTGGCGTAGACCCCGCTGAGCCCGACATGGGTGTTCACCGTGTAGGAAACTCCGACCGCGCCTCCGGTCCAGTGGTTTGACCACGCACAGGCCGGGCCGGTCTGGGCCAGATCTTCACGTTCGCCTGCGACGCTGACCCCGACGGCGGCGACGACTTGCTCCGCGGTGAGGGCGTCCGTGCAGGGATCACCGGAAAGCACCGAAGCCGGCAGTGGATCGTTGACCTTCGGCGCACCGGCATAAGGCAAACCGGGTGCTGACGCGTTCTGGCCAGCCGGCGCCGGAAGTGCGTTTCCCGCGACATCGGTTCCGCCTTGCAGTGAACAACCGCACGCCAGACCGGCAACGCCGAGCGCCACGAGGACGGATCGCCGGCGGTTCATCCCGTCACACCCCCGTTCGGCGAGCCGAGTTCACGAGCAACCTCGCCATCACGATCACCGACCCGGCTCAGGGCAACCTGAATTTTCGCAATCAGTTCGTTCAGGTACGCGGCTTCGGCGTTGACGTGCGCGCCGGCAGCGTCGAAAACACCGTGCCCGCTCGCCAGACGAGCGTTGTAGGCGATGCTGGCGGGATCGTGTGCGGCGGGGCTGACCTGCCTCAGAATCTCGGTCTGCCGCTGAAGCTGCTGAAGCTTGTCGCGAGCGTTGAGTGCCTGCGTCAACACTGTCTTCGCCTCACCTGGAGACAAGCTAAACCCCGCACCCGACGCGGTCGCACCTTCAGCGCCGACGCTGTCCCTGACGTTTACGTCGACACCCGCCAGCCACGGATCGACGCCTTTGTGTGGTTGTGCCACGGCCGCGTGAACCCCTCCCGCTCAGCGCTGCGTGCCCTCGATCCCCCGCTCCCGACAGCTGGTGATCGGCCAGGCGATCCGTCCGGCCGATCATGAATGACCAGCTCGACGGATCAACCGTATGAGTCACCGTAACTGATCAACTACAATCCGTACGCAGAAAACAGTGTTTTTGCCACTTGCAAGATGCATCTGTGATCACCCAAATGAGGGGTGGACAAATCGCCAGAGCCGAAGTTCCCAGGTCGATGGCCGATTCGGCAGTCACGGCGTCGCCAATCTCGGCGACTAGACAATTCATTGACATCTTCGCCAGACAACCGTCCGTCGAGGCCGCCCGTATTGGATAGATCGGCGACGCACACGCAACTGCATGTGCATTGAACGCTAGCCCAGGTTCGCAGACGGCGGCCTTACTAGCTTTGCCGTGTCGGCGACGAGGAGGCATCTCCCTCGTCCGCGCGGGAGGACGTTTCACCGTCGGAGGTAGTCCGGCGGATTTCGACGTCGGGGTAGACGAGCTTGTTCAGCACGCCGGTCACCGACTCGCGCCCCTCCACGCTCATCACCATCTTCCCGAACTCCGGGTCCGTACTGAATCGGATCCGAACCCCCACCACCGACCGCGGTACCCAGCCGCGCACCGGCCGCACCCGCCCGAGCTGGTGTGCGAAGCCGACGACGGCTTGCGGCGAAGGATCGAAGCCGACGGTCGGCAACAGATCGAACCGGATACGGGAGCGGAGGTGGTGGGAACGAAGGTGTCGGTGGAGGACGAAGACCGCGATCAGGATCGCGACCACGGCGGTGGTCACCCACCAGAACGCGCCACTCGCGACGACGTCGCCTAGACGGAGCGCCTTCGGCGCGCTGTGTTTCAGCATGTCCTGGCGGCCATGCGTGCCGGGGAACATGTCGGCATTCGGAGCCAGGCCCCAATCTCCCGCGCAACCAGCGCGGACCGTATGGCTAGCCAGCCGCGCGAACGCGCTGCCAACGCAAGGGCCAACGATCATTCCGCTCCGGTTTGTCGACGTCATCGTCGCTTCGCCTTCCCGCTTGCTCATGTCATGAGATCAAGACAGGTCGTTCATTCACGTACTTCCATGCAGGGGTGCGAGTCACCGCGACCGTTGCGTCGAGTCAAGGAGCTTTTCCGGCAAGATACGGCCATGAAATTTCCTCGGCTGGCTCGTAGTGTTCGCGCTCAGGTGCGACGTCCATGGCTGATAGCAGCAGCTTCCCTGATCGGTGCAGTCGGTTTTGTGCTGCTCGTCCTCGGCCCGCTGTCGTGGTGGCTGACCACCGGCGAAGCACACGGCTTGCGGGGTAAGGAGCAAGCTGATGCGGTCAACGCGGTCCGGCAGACGGTTCTACTGGCTTTCGCCGGCGCAGCGACCTTGAGCGGTGCGGCCTTCACGGCAAGGTCCTTTGCCTTGACCCGCCGCGGGCAAGTCACCGAACGTTTTCACAAAGCCACTGCTCAGCTCGGAGCTTCGACGCTAGAAGAGCGATTAGGTGGCATCTACGCACTCGAGCAAGTGATGAAAGAGTCCCCCAGGGACCACGCCGCAGTCCTCGAGTTGTTGTGCACCTTTGTCCGAGCGCGCTCGTCAGCGCGGACTTTCGCCGACGACGCCGAGCCCGAACCACCATGGCAACGCTCAGATGAGCCGCCGTACCCGCCCGAACCGAAAGCTCTGGTCGAAGACATCCAGGCCATCATCATCGTCATCGCGCGGCGCCCCGACCGGCCAGAACATCATCGACCGATGCTGCTCGGCGCCGCACTTCCCCGCCTTTGGGCACGCCATCACGAATTCGAACACCCTCCTCGGCTCTCCTGGGTGTATCTGACCCAAGCCGATCTCCGCCGCGCCGATCTGAGAGGCGCCGATCTCACCACGAGCATGCTCAACTATGCAGACCTCCGGGGTGCGATGCTCGGAGATGCTCAACTTCAGAACGCCCACTTGTACCGCGCAGATCTACGCAAAGCGGTCCTTGAAGGCGCCGATCTGACCGGTACCACTCTGTCCGGCGCGAACCTTCTGGACGCGGAAGGCATCAGCGCCGAACAACTTGCTCGTGCGGTGATCGACACCGACACCGTCTTGCCGGCAGAGCTGCAGGACGACCCCTGGGTCGCAGCTCGTCTACGTGCATGTGCGGCAGCACAGGAGGCTGGAGGCGGAACGATACGTCCGGCCCCCACACTGAGGCCGTCTGCCCTGGCGGATTGAATCGCCGTTGAGGTTCCGGCGGCCTTCGATCAGCTCTAGGGCGAGACGTAGATCGAGTCGTACGGGGAGAGTCCGGTGCCCTCGAAGCCGTAGACGACGTACGGTGTCTCGATTTGATTGTCCGGCGGGAAGACGAGATAGGCGTTCTCCGGGACCTTGACGAGTCCGTTGCCCGCGTTCGCGCTGTATTCGACGACCAGCGTCGTGCCCGACGCGTCGACGTAATGGGTCGGGAAGCCCCACTGGTTGGTCGCCGCGTTGATCGCGGTCATGAAGGCTGAGGCGTCTCCGGTGAACTGAACAGCGGCGTACCGCTGCGGGGTCTTGACGTAGTAGCTCGTCATCTCCGCTCCGATCCTCGTGAGGTAACCGAAGTCGCCGGCAGCCCGGGGGCTGTTACGGGCTCGGACGAGGCGCTGGCATCGCCAAGTGGAATCTTTCGGTTTGTCACCGCGCCGGGCGGGTGGCGCCGAACGCCTTTCCAGTGCTGTCCACCCGAACGGGTTTGCCGAAGTCCGGCGCGTTGATCATCGAACCGTTCGAACCGTTCGAGACGACGAGCCCGACGTGAGTGATGTGGCTCGGACTGCTCCCGAAGAAAACCAAATCACCCGGCTGCACACGATCAACCCCGATCCGTGGTCCCGCGACGTACTGTGTTTGCGCGGTACGCGGGAGATCAATGCCAGCCGCGGCATAGGCCGCCTTGGTCAGGCCCGAACAGTCGAAGCCCCGATCGCCGTTGGCCGGACCGTCACCGCCCCAGACGTAGGGCAGGCCGAGCTGGTCGCACGCGAAAGCGATCGCGAGCTGCGCCGCGTGATTCGGTGCCTGCACGGCACCGCAGTTGTAGCGCTGCGCCTGTGCGAGCACCTTCTGGACGTACCACTCGGCGTGGTTGTAGGCGAAGATCGCGCCGTGGAGATCCCGGCCGTCGCGGGCTCCGGAGTCGCAGAGGTAGGCCGCAGCGGTGTAGATCGCGTCGTGCGGGTTGTACCGCGACGGCGGATGCGCTCCGCCGGGCGGGATCGGGTGCCGGGCGACGACGCTGTCGAAGGTGGACTGCAGGAACTGCATCGGGCCGCCGGCTCCGGCGCTGTTGCCGCCGCTGTGGACGCCGGGCAGCTTGGCACGGCCATGATCGGTTTCGACCTTGCCGATGGCGGCGAGGATCGACCAGTCGAGCCCCGGGCAGGTCTGTGCGGCCTGGCGATAAAGGACGAGGTAGTCGCCCGGAATGTCCGCGACCGGACCGGTCGCGGGCGCGGCTGCCGAGCTGGTGTCGCCCGTCCCGGCGAGCGAGGTCAGCAGGACGACGACGATCAGCACGCAGACCGCGGGCGGCCCGAAGAGAAGCAGCGCGGCGAGACAGCCCCAGCGGCCGGGGTGTTCACAAACCCGACCCCGCGCGAATTCCGATGCCCGCAGGGCAAGTAGCGGGTTCATCGCCCGCTTCCAGAACTACCGAGCCGACCACGTAGTCGCTGCGCCCACGGAGCGGGCGGCGGGAGCATCCCGGGAGGCAAGGATTCAGCCGCCGGTTCAGACGGCTTCGCAGGTCGGCGACCGCCGACCGCCAGATCGGTGCCGGTGAACTCCGGTGCTCGGCTGATCGGCGACGGCGTCGCGGCGGCGACCTCAGCGTCGAGGTACGTCGACGGCCTCTGCCGCGGCCGGTCTGAGCGGTCGCCGAGCGCGGTCAGCACGGTGGTGGCGGCCTGCCACACCGGCACGGCACCCGTCGCCGCGCCGAGGTTGCCGGCATAGACGGCCGAGTAGGCCTTCGCGGCGTCGGCGCGGCGAGCCAGCGTGGCTTTGGCGACACCGGCTTTCGCAGTAAGCGCCGTCTGTGCGCGCTGAGCGGCTTGCGGCCACGAGACCGGCGCCCCCACGGTGTACTTGAGCACCTTCCCCCCGGCATGCTCACTGGCGCGGCCCGCAGTGACCAGGCGATCCTTCAGGCGCCTGACCGGGGCGAAGGTCTCCGCGAACGCCGACGTCCCGGCCTTCACCGTCCGAGCAAGCCGATCCGGGCCTGCCGGGACCATCGGCGTCGGCAGTGCCTTCGGAGCCTGCCGAGGCCGGCCCAGCCGCTGCAACCGGGAGCTGACCTGGCCACGGACACGCTGAAGGTTCGCGGCCAGGCGTTTGCGAAACAGGAAGCCGGAGAAGACGACCAGGTCGATCACGGCGAACCGGACGAGCTGGGGGCCGAGGTCAGCCAGCATGAGGGTGCGCAGCAGCACGGTCATGACGGCGAGGAACGCCATGCTGGCCAGGAGCTTGGCGATGGTGGCGGCGACGGAGCTGACCCGGTAGACGAGCTGATGCTGCATCGAAGGCACCAACGCCGCGACCAGGGCGAGTGCAAGCAGCAGCCCTTCGAACAACAACAGGTACGGGGCGAGGACCTGGACGGCGTTCAGGCAGATCACCAAGATCGCGAACAGCAGCATCGCGATCGCGTACAGCCAAGCCCCGAGCGCGCGATCGCCGTCGGCGACTTCGTTGAACTTCCCGTAGTCCCCCGGGCAGCCGTCGAGCTCCCGGGCCTTGGTGCTGTCGTCCTTGCCGGACCAGGGCCCGTCGTCGAGAATCTTCTTGACCGAGTACTGACAGGCCCCGGCGATGCCTTTGACGCGGCTGATCGGCGTGCCGTAGTTAAGCGTCTCCCACGGCGTGATCAGCAGGTTGTCGATGAACGCCTGCCCGATCGGCGCGGCCGGATTCCCGGTGCCGCCCGGTTCCTGGCCCATGATGACGCTGGAGACGTCGGCACCAAGGTCCCGGCTGAGAGACAGCACGCCGTCGTCGCCAATCAGGACGTCGACAGGATGGGTGAGGATTGCGATGGCGAGCACGTTGACCGCGATGGTGGACGCGGTTTCCCGCCACGCCCGCGTGGTAAGACCACGGAAGAACAGCAGGCCGAGGTAGCAAGTAGCGATGAGCATCGCGATCTCGCGTAGCTTCAGCCCGCCGATGACCGAGGTCTGCCAGATGCCTTCGAGGTCGCCGGCCGGTGCTTTGATCCAGTCGAAGACCTGGGTGGAGGCGGCCCATTCGGTGAACCAGACCGAGAACCCGACCGCGTACTTGCCGACGGCGAAACCGATGTTGCCCAGCCACAACCAGATCGCCGGCATCGGGTTGTCCAGCAACGACGGCAGGTTGGCGAAGAGGTCGTAGTTGTGAAGCTCGCGGCCGTAGCCGTCGTCGATGCTGAAGATGCCGCCGAGGTGAACGTGATGGCCGGGGTCGTCCTGCAGCGGCAGCGGCGGCGCGTCCGGATCCGGCTGCGGCGGAGCCGGCTGATTGCCCGGGATGTACAAGCACGTCGGATACGGTTCGCACGGGTTTCGTGGCGTCTGTGCCTCGGCTCCGCCCGCCCCCAGCACGGTGATTGCGGCAGCGATTGCCCAAGCCACTGCCAGCCTCATCAGCTCTCCCCGGGACGACCTATCGTTTCTCAGACACGTCGCCGAGGGTGCGTTTCCATGCGACCTGTGGCCGAAGATCAAAGTGGCGAAAGCAGCGCAACGAAAAGGGGAGCACCGCGGACACAGCGTCACGACGCAGCCACTACAACACAGTTCCCAGATGAGCTAGCTCGGCGTAGCGTGAGTGAGCATGCGGATTCAGCGCTCTAGTCTGGACGAAGTGCGTCAAGCGCTCCGCTTCCTGCTCGCGAGCCTATGGCTTCACCGTCTGCATCACCGCGACGATCGTTCCCTGAGCCTCATGCTGTGCAGGGTCATGGACCGGCTCGCACTGCTGATTCTTCTCCTCGACTGGTTGGCCAAGAAGCAGCACGACGGAGCGAGCCAGCCGATGTGGCAGCTCGCTTGGACGCCCAGCCCCCCGAAGCGTGGATCAGCAACTCCGGTGTGCCGAGCGCTGTGGTGCGTCCCGGCCGATGAGCGCTTGCAGGTACCGCGCGGGGCGCGCGTGGAGCTGAAACAGAGCTACGTGTTCCGTCTTGCTCCCCCGTCCGGCAAGCGTTCCGCCGACAGACTTGCTTACGAGACCCAACGGCTGGTGACTCAAGAGGTCAAGCGGTCGACGCATACGCATAAAAAGGCGCGGAGACAGAATCCGCGCTCGCTGCCGGCAGCCGGCGGCAATGGATTTTTCTTAGCGGACGGTCTGTACAACGGCTTTGCGAGCGCATGGGCAGGAGCGACAGCCAGCGAAGTACGGGCACTCCTGGTGGGGAACGAGCCACCGGAAGCCGCGCAGTCACCCACCCTGCTGGGGTCGTTCGCCAACCAGCTGAGCGCCATCCGACCGGGTTGGGCCGAAGGAATTTCGTGGGCCCTGCAGACCGTTTTCGGGTTCGGCAGGTTCTGGGCGGACCTTGTCGGTGGGCTGCTGTCCTTTGTCTTCGTGGCGCCTCTGCACCTTTCGGAGATAGTACTGGCAGCGCGGGTGGTCGACGTCGCGGTGCATCCGCTGGGAGCGAGGGAGTCGCGCGCTTCCGTCGGCGAAGCATTGGTGAAAGGCATGGTCCTTTCGATTACCGACGACGCCGTGACGGTAACCAAGGAAACCCGCATAGGTCCGTGGCGACCCTCCGAGTACTTGAAAGGGGCGACCCCGCAACCAGAACGCGGGCTCGCGCCGCGTCAGGGAATCTCGCTGTAGGACGCTCCCCGGCGGACAAGAGGTCCGCATCGACAACCGTAGCCGCCCTTCAGATCACCCACCGCCTCGGACGATGGTCGGCGTGGTCAGAACTGCCTCCGGCAGTGTGCGATACGGCTGCGTGACGACCTTGACCTTGCCGACACGGCTGGCGTGATCACGCACGAGGAACTCCCCCGCACGAGCCCGGCGTTCGTCTTCGCCACCGGCCGGGTTCAGCGGCGAGAGGTCCCTGGTGACGACTTCGTGGTAGCGCGCATCGGTGGGGTCGACGCCGAGCCACGCCAGGCCATTGCGAGCCAGCCCGTTGTCGCGTTGACGGCCGAGGAACCGCACAGCAATCAGCCCGCGCAGGACGTCGTCACCAAGATCGCTTGGGGCGTGCGACCCGAAGGCAGCGTCGGCGCCGTGCTTGCGACCGTCCCGGACGAACTCCAGCGCGATCTGCTGGCCCTCGGGCGTGCCGGTCACGTTGTAGGCCTCGTCGCAGACGAACTCACCCCACCGGCCCGGCGTAAAGCAGATCTCCTTCGCGATCGCGGCGATCAGCAGATGGAACGCGCGACCGAACAGCTTCCGCGGTGGGATCCGTGCGGCCATCCGCTCGTTGCTCATCTCCAGCGCGCTCGGCAGCGGGATCTCGTTGGTGCAGAACACAACCATGTCCGCACCGAACAGATCGACCGGCTCGAGGTCGCCGTCGAAGATCGGCCGGGTGATCGGGTCACGCCGCAACCGCTCCAGCCGGTCGGCGAGCGCTCGCGCCGCCGGATCGGTCTTGCCGTGGCGGCGCAGTGTGTCGACAAGGAGATTGCTCGACGCCTTTGTTGTGCCGCTGACGGTGTCGAGGCCGCGGCCGAGCGCATCACGTTCGGCGGAGTTGGACTCCAAGTCGAGCCAGGAAGCGAAGAACGTCTCCGCGATTCCAGTGCTCGACTTGCTGACGCTGCGGAAGACGCGCAACGGATCGCACGAGTGCCGCAACCTGGCATCGTTTGTGCGGTCAAGCGTGGGGTCGATGACGTCGACGATCTGCGAGTCGCCTGGCAGCGCGGCGGCGACGGGCACCCATTCGCGACTCCGGGTCCGGTCGATGACGATCACGCGGCCATCGAGCATGAGCCGGACGATCGCAGCGACGTTCTTGAGGATCACGGACTTACCGGCGCCGAGTTCCCCGATGACGGCGATCCCGCCGGACGAGTCGTGAGCCGGCCCATAGGTCGGATCGAGCAGGAACGGGGCGACGGCGCCGCCGTCGAGCGTGAGGCCAAACATCGCGCCGGCCGGATCGCCGAAGTCGGTGGCCGACACCGGCAGCAGCATCGCGCAGTCGCTGGCCAGGAGGTTCTGGCTGCACTCCCGCACAACCATCGGCGTCCGGCTCCCGGGCAGCATCGCCTGGTAGAGCTGCCGCTGACCCCCGAGAGGCCGTTCCCAACGATATTCGCCGCCGAGGAACGCCTGGCGGAGCGCCTTCGCGCGGGCATCAGCATCGCGCGCCGTCGTGCCCCAGACGCAGGCGACGATCCCGACCTCGAGGTCGACCTCGGTGGAGCTGGCGCCGAGGCGGGCGTTCTTGTGCTGGATCTCTTCCTGCGCGGAGACCACGTCCGCCGGCACTCCGGCTGCGTCCCCGGCATGCTCCTCGTCTTGCCCCATCAGGTCACGGGTACGCCGCCGGTTCGCGGCGCGGGCGTCCTCGTTGGCATGAGCGGTGACCCTCAGGACGTAGTCGACGCCGAAGCCGATCTCGGCGAGCCGGGCGAGGATCTCGTGGCCGGGAAAGGTGAAGGCGCGCGGCATCTCCGCCAGGACCAGGTACGCCTGGTAGCTGGCGACCGCGCCGTCGTCGGACGGGGTGACACATTTGAGGAACCGGCGGCTCACTATCGCCAGCGGCCCCCACCCGCGCCGATCACTAAGCTCGTCGGTGCGCCCGCCCTCGTCGAACACACAGGAGCGCGCCATCGCCAGCTGCGCGCGCCCGCTCCCCCGGCGCAGGCTCAGCCCGCTGTTGTGGACCGCGGCCGTCCGCTCGAGCTGGGGCTCGTTCACGCCCCGGACCGGCGCCCGGCACAGCCACCACAGCAACTCGGCTTCGGTCGCCGCCCGCAGCGGCAGCGCCCCGCCCAGCTCCTGCTCCGCCACTCGCGCTCGTTCCCGGGCGGCGGCGACCGCCGAGTCAGTCGCCGGTCGGGCGGGCATACCGAGTTGCTCGCCGAGAGCCGCGGCCGCCGCACGAATCAGGGCCTGGACCGAGTCGTTCCAGCCGTGCCCGGACAGGGGCTTGGCGATCCAATAGCTGCGGCCGAGGACGTCGAGGGTGTCGAGCTGGTCCCAGGCGTTGTGGACGGTCTCCGCCCAGTGCGGGTTGGTGTCGAGGTCGACGCCGGCGAGGCAGCGCTGGACGATGGCGTGCGGCTGGACCTGCTCGCACTGCGACGCGATCATCACCTCGCCGCGCAGCGACTTCATCAGCGTCACGGTGCGGTCGTAGAGCTCACGCAGCTGCCGCCCGGTCGAGCGCGCGCTCTGGTGTGGCAGGACCCGCCAGACCGCCCACACGGAGCCGTCGACGCAGAACAGCAGGTTGCCGACCACGTCGGTCACCGGACCGTCCATCACCGATCCCTCCGCGCCTGGGCAAGAACCGCCTGCAGCGGCGACGTGACCACGTCGGGCACCTCGGCTTTGTGGACGTACAGCCAGCCACGCGCGCAGCTCGGACGGGCGGCCCGGAACGCTCGGCCGCCAAGCATGCCGCCGCTCGGTGCAAGCAGGTGCGTGGCGATGCCGACGAGCCAGCCGAGCGGAGTCCGGGACTCGATCCGAGCGCGGCGAACGAACACCGCCGATAGCGGCAGTCCCCAGCGAGCAGGCCCGAGCCAGTCCAGCAGCGGAAGCTTCCACACCACCACCAGCAGGACGAGGAACAACGCGCCCTGGGTGACGGTGTAGGGACCGCCGGGCAGGTACCCGCCGTCACGGCCGGGCATCCGCCCGAACATCCGCGGAAACCGCCGCGACCGAGTGTAGGAACGGCCGACCAGGACGTCGCCGCGGCTCTTCGGCGCGCTCAATGCGTGAACCAGGCGCCGAACATCCCGGCGACCCCGTCGAGGTTGAGCAGGATCCCGAGGAAGATCGCCGCGATCACGCCGTACTTGATCGCCCGGGTGAAGTTCCCGCGGGTGCCGATCAGCAGCCCGATCCCGCCGACGATCGCGGCCAGCAGGATCAGCCGCCGAACGGACTGGTCACCCCAGGCGAGGTTGGTGTCGACCCAGGACTTCACGTCCGCGGCGAGCACGATCATCACACGTTCTCCTCGGCCTCAGCGGCCCGCGATCAGCGGCGCCGGATCGATGCGGTTGATCTCCCACCGGCCGGCCCGCGCGACCAGCGTCAGCGCGTAGTCGACCGGCGTGGCCTGACCAGCGGCGTCCCACGCCGAGGCATGTACCAAGCTGCGCGCGGTGGTCCCGTCGGGCGGTCGCGCGGCTTGCCCCGGCTCGAACTCTTCGTGCGTCCGCACCGCAGCGACCTGTACCTGGACGAACGGCACCGGCTCCGGCAACGCGACGGTCGCTCCGGGGCTGACGAACCGGTCGAGCTCGCCTTGCCCCGCGAGGTAGGCGGTCAGAAACCCGGCGACCGACTGACCGATCGGCCCAGCCGGATCCGCAACCTCGTCATAGGCAAGCGGCGCGGTGCTGCCGGTGGCCGGGCACGCCACCGGCGAGGGCAACGACGTCGCGACGTAGGCGTCACCGGTACCGGTCATCGCGACCTGGGCGCACTGCAGCGACGCCGCACGTTTGCCGTCAGGCAGCAGCACGAGCACGTCGGCGACCACGACGACCGACCACACCCCCGGCGCCGGCGAAGCCGCCGAAATGACTGCGGTATCGACCGGTACCTGCGACCCGACAGCTCGTTGCGACTTCGCCCCGGGCGGGTAGAAGACCTCCAGCTTGGCGGAGTCGTCCCGGGTCGCCGAGAGCCAGGACCGGACGTACATCTCCGCCCAGCCTTCCGGCGACGTAGAGGGCGCGGGTGCGCCGCCGTCCCGCATCGACGGCGCACCCGCTGGCTGGAGAACGACCAAGCCGACGATGGTCAGCAGCGGGCTCGCCACGACAACCAGCCAGGCCACAAGCCGACCACCCCGGCGGGTCGCGCCTCGGATCGCGGACTCGGTGCCCGCATCCGGCAGCAGCCTCGTTAGCTGGTTCCGATCAGGTCCGCGACGACCAAACACGACCCGACCTCCTCTGCCAGAGCTGCAGGCTTACTGGTTGAGGCATGCAGCCCTGGTGGCCGGCGTGATTCAGCCAGCCCACGGAAGGTCGCGGCCAGGGAACTCCGCCGCAGCTTCAGCGAGCTGTTCGACCGCACGACGGCGATGTCGGGTGATTGTCGGCTGGCTCAACCCGATCAGCGTTCCGATCTGGCGATCGGTCGCCACGCCGTCCCGGCCGATCGGCTCACCGAAGTAGCGAGTGGTCAGAATCCTGGCGGAATGCTCGTCGAGTCGCTCGTGCTCCACCGCCCACGACAACACCCCGAGCAACTCCTCCGAGGCGTCCATCTCCCCCGGCACTGCCGCCAACGGCCGGCGCACCTCGTCATCGTCGATACTGACCACGTCGGCGGCGGCCTGACCGTGATCGACACCGAAGTCCCGCTGGGCAGCCCGCTGGGTCTCCCGCACGAGGTTCGCCGCGACATGGTACCGGCGCCGTAGCGGGTAGCACCGCGTCTGCTCCCACAGGTGCCCGATCACGGCCGCCTGGATATCTCGGCTGTCCTCCGAGGCCGAAACGCCGCCACCGGTCACACCGCGCCGGACACCGACCCCACCACCGGCCGCGCGTGCTGCACGAACGACGCGGGCGACGATGCCGGGCACAGCCGGCAGCATCGCGTTCACCACCATCTCCGTCGCGGCCACACCCTCGGCGTTCGACTCTCCCGCGCGCGTCAATAGGGCATACAGCACTTCGTCGTGGCGGGCGTAGTCCCGGGTAGCCAGGACATCGTTCAGCTCCTGGTGAGACGTGATCGACGACAGCGCCAACTCTTCGGCCGACCAGGTGCAAAGAGCCTGGTCGAACCGCGCGACGACGCGGGGTCGCCGGAACTGGACCTGGAGGGTCGTCAGCGGGCTGTTTGCAGTGGATCGACTGGTCATGGCGCCGGCTCCTTTGCTCGGATGACAAGATCCGAGCCAGCGTCTGACCAGGTGTTCGCGCTGTTCCTGGCCCGCGACCTTGCCCCGGTGGAGGAGCAAGTCGCGATTCACACGAACGGGCGACGTCTCTGCCTCAGCACGATGAAATCGACACGGCGCAACTTGTTCCGTGTGTCGTTCTCAACCTTGGGCTAGGCGGTACGGCCCTAAGAGCGGTTTCGGACTAGGAGGCGGACTCTCGGCCGTTTCGTCATCGCACAGGGCGGGTCATAAACGCGGTCAACGACGCCCTGCCCGAATCGGACCTGCTCGGGGGTACCAGCAGTTACCACGCGGGCGATGCTGACACTGGTCTTGCCCTTCGCGGCCTTCACCGGGCTTGGGTGGGGGACGATCACGGCTGTGTACTCGTAGGGCGGCTGGCCGATGTTCCAGCCGGCGCGGACGTGCGTGCACAACCCGCCCCACGACTGCTCCAGGGTGTTGAGGACCTCGCACTCGGCGATCGACTACCCGGGCTCGCGCGACGGCGGCGAAGCCGGACGCAAAGGCCACGGCGACCCGCGCGACCGCGACGAAGGCGGCCCCGAAGACCGCGTCCGCCAAAGCTCCGGCCAAGGCCACCGCGGCGAAGGCGACCACGACGCGCACGAAGGCCGCCGCCAAGCCGGCCGCCGCCAGGCCCGCCGCGGCGAAGAAGCCGGCCGCTGCAAAGGGCTCCGGCCAAGCACACCTCGGCTGCCAAGAAAAAGTAGTAACCACGACCGGATGGGCCCCGCACCAGCCTCGTGCTGGGCCCTTCGGCGTTTCCTGCCTCCACGGTCGTCCAGCCTGCGGTGGCACTCGCCGTCGACCGCACCCCGGTTGAGCAGCAACGACTGCGCAGGTTCCGGCGGGTGATCTTGTCGCATTCCACTGGGTGTTGCCACCTCTTTCTTGATTCGTAATCGCCGAAAACCGCGGCAATCCGTAACAGGACCCTTGCGCGGGCCGACTACGATGCGTTGCAAGGAGGCGAGCAGTGTCGGAACAGCCCGTGATCAACGAATCAAGGAACCGCGGCAGCGACCACCAGGCCGGGGCCCCGGGGCTGGTGACGCGATGAACCGCGCTCTGGCGAGGTATGTGCTCCCGGTTCTCCTGCCGTTCCTCGCCGCCCTGTCCGGAGGGTTCGTCGGCGCGAGCCAGTCCGTGCGGGTCGAAGTTCTTGCCGTGTTCGGAGCGGTCCTCGCCTCGGTGTGCTCGGCCTTTCTGGCCATCGCGAATGCCCGGCTTGCCGACCGTGCGACCGACGCCGCGATATCGGCGCGTGCCGATTTGGCGACCGCGTTGTCGCGGGCTGGCCAGCCACTTGTCTTTGCACTCGGAGAGCTGTCGAGCAGCGTCGACGAGAAATCGGCGCAAGCGCGAAGATTGCTGAAGAAGGTCGTCGAGATCGCTCAATCCCAGTGCGGGCGAACCACGAGCGCGCGACCGAAGGTCCGGGCCAGCTATTATCGCCTCTCGGGCGACGAAAGGCTGGAGCTCGTCTACACCGTCGGGAGAACGAACCCGCGTCGGCACGAGTTCAGTGATACCGGGTCGAAGTCGGACAAGAACATCTTCAGTCTTGTTCGCGACCGCGACAGTCTGCTCGTTCCCGATCTCGTCGCGGCGCCGCCGGCGAACTTCGCTTTGGACGAAACCAGGACCTACAAGTCGCTGATCGTTTCTCCGGTACGGACGTCGGGCCGAGTGTTCGGGATCCTGGCCGTGGACTCGGACATCGGGAACTCACTTACCACCGTCGATGTCGGGTATGTCCAGCTGATGAGCGGGTTGCTGTCCGCGGGGCTCGCCCAACTCGACGGCGAGGAAATGGGCGAGGCCACCGAGATCATCGAGCCGTCGTCATCCCAGGGGGGCCGATGATTCCGCATTCTGAGCACCACGTGCAGCCAACGCGCTCGATCGCCATCCGGCGGACCGGCCGGCGACCACTGCCGCCGGTCCGGAGGCCGTTGATCAGTTCGTCTGGTCGCAAGTTCCTCGACGGTCACCTGGCGGCGGAGGAACTCCTCTACACTCACGACAAGGAGCAGTTCGAGCAGGTATCCAATGAGCTGAGGCACACGGTCTTCGCGGTGCCGCGGCCGGTTCACGTCTCGGACGATCGTCCGAAACCGATGTGGATTCCGAGCATGTATGCGGATGGCATCGCCTTCCTGGACGATCGACTTTCAGCGTCGGTTTTTCTCGAAGGCGTGCACCGCAAAGCCGAGGAGGAGGCGACGCGGCAAATCGACTCGGTCGTCAAATCGCGGCTGCCGTCCACTGCCCGGCTGGCCACGATTGTCATCCTGGTCGTCTTCTGCGGAGTAACTGTTCCCGTTCTCTACGTGACGAAGATCCCGGGCACTGCCGCCGCCGTCGTCGTCGGTATCGTCGCCTGCCTGGCGATCACCATCGAAGCGCTCTCGATCCTGGGGTCCAGTCCGGTGACACCCGGGCGGGCCGTTGCGGTCGGGCATCGGGTGCGCAGCCGCTCCGAAAACCTGCCTCGTCGTGTCTTCTTGGTCCAAGACGAAGGTCGCGCCGAGGAGGGCGTGCGCGAGCAGTCGCTCGCGCTGAATCTGAGCTATCGCGAATTGTCGACGATGCTCTGCGTCTCCACGGATTTGACCACCTTGGAAGAGCTGAGCGCCGACACGCTTCTGGATCTCGGCACCCTGGACGGCGTCGTCCGGGGCCTGCGCGGCCGGGGGTTGGTTCGCGACGTCGTCGACCGGGACGACACTCCAGGCATCTCTCTCACCCGAAAAGGCCGGAAGCTGGTGAGGAGTCTTGAGCGGCGGCCTATGAAACCGCCGGTACGAGCTGTTCCGCGCGACGTGGCGAGTCTACCGCGGTCAGAGCGGAGTGGCTTGTCCGCCGAAGAAGCTTCGGCGCTGGTGCAGACGCTGCTCGATGACGAGGGGCGGCGTCGGTGAACGGCATTTCCTGCGGTCTGACGGCCGGTATCAGTCTGTTCCTCTCGTATCTCGAGGTCGACAAGTCGTTCTTCGTGCCAAAGTTACGGCGCAGGCGGGTCAAGATGCAGGTTTTCGCCTGGTTCTTCGCCGCAGTCAACGGGATCTTTTCCATCGGAGTCCTCTACTTCCTCACCACTTTCACCGAGGTCGGAGAGTGGGGGGCGGTGCTGGCGGCGCTGATCGCCGGCCTGGGCTATGCGAGCCTCGCCCGACAGAAGTTCACCACGTTGAAGATCAACGAGCAAGAGTTTCCTGTCGGTTTCGAAATGCTCTATGATCATTTTCAGCGCGCGATGTACCGAAGGATCAATGTCGAGGCGAAACGTGCTCGGAGAGTCGAGGCGCGAGCCCTCGTGAAGAACAACACGTTGGCGGAACTCGTCCAAGAGGCGATCTACACCATCGAAACCGACTACATGTACTCCGAGGAACAGAAGCGGGAGTGCCGGAGCTGGGTGGCCGATACCGTGGACCTGGCGGAGGCGGCCGACTGGCAGAAGTGCTTCGCGCTGGCGCTTTTCGTCGTGAGCGGTGACAAGTCGGAAGTCGGCATTCTTCCGGCGCAGTATCGATCCGACGTCGCCGTGTGAGGACCGCGCGGAAGGCGGCACGCCGTCTTGCCCGGTGATCCCGCCTTCCTACCGAGGCCGGGACCTACTCTGCGCCCAGACGTGCTTCGTCTACAGGTACTTCTCGAGGCCAGCGCGGCCAGTCCTGACTGGACTGGCCGTGCTGGCCAGGCCGAGGCATGGTCGGTGCGAGGAAGAACGGCAATGCCTCAACAACGGGCAACCCGCTGGTCGGCGAGTTGCGGCCGGGTGTCCTCAACGCCGGGAATGCCACGACCGCTGACGAGCTGCTGGCCACGCTGGCCGAGCTGGTCCGCCGCCGAACGCTCGGCTTCGACAGCGCCACCAATACGTTCCAGAAGTCGGAGACGAAACCGCACTTCGCATAGAAGCCGCACGAGGGTTCGGCTCACCCGCTCGACCAGCACGAGCGAAGACTGGTTCGACCAGTATCACCAGTCGTACGACGCCGTCGGCGGGGTCTCCGGGCAGTTCTTCGACCAGCAGCGGCTCACCCTGCAGCGCTAGATCCGGTCGAACCTGGTCAAGGCCGCGTCGTGCCGGTGGACGTCGCGTACTTCACACCCGCGCAGATCGCTACCGTCAAGGCGTTGATCAAAGACCTGGGTCCCAACGTCTTCACAGTGGGTGACTGATGGCGAACGACATCTTCGTTTCCGACGAGTACAGCTGGTCGGCCTCGTTCGGGCTGTGCGACTGGGTGCTGTCCTTCCTGTCCGACATCGTCACCGACCAGGAGACCTAGAAACTGCTGAGGAACATGGTGGACGCCTACCGGGGCGCCGTCGACCTCGCGACCCTGCCGAACCGGGCCCGCAGGATATCCTGCGGGCACTGTGGGAGGGCCTGATCCCGGCCGTGGAAGTGCAGTTCGATCACGCCCGGGTCTGCGGATAAGTCAAGGTGCTCACCCTGATGGCCAGGGACGTCGGCGAGCCTTGGCTCGGTCGGCGGCTCGGGGGGGGCGGTCCCGGTGATCCGCGCCACAGCGCCTGGGAGAATCGAGCGGTGACTTATGACCTCGACTCGTGCGGGCCTCAGGTGTTCGAACGGATGCTCCAGGCTCTGTGCGTGGCGAGTTCGGACCGGGTGTCGCCGTGTTCGGCGCGGGTCGCGACGGTGGACGCGAAGCCGTGTTCGACGGGCCGGTGCCGGTGATCTCCCACGGTGAGCGGTGGCGCGGGTACGGCGTCCTACAGGTCAAGCACAAGAGCCGGACCGGGAACCCGGAGGGGGATGCGTCCTGGGTGATCCGGCAGATCCACGAAGAGCTGACCCCATGGGTCGACGGCACCCGCGAGACCCGCGTCCCGGCCTACTACCTGCTCGCGACCAATGTGCGCTTGTCGGCCGTGCCAGGTTCGGGCGGTGTCGACCGGGTGCACGCGATCTTGACGGACTACCAGCGGCAGCTCGGCCTAGCCGGTTTCCACGTGTGGGACGGCGACACGGTGGAAGCCCTGCTCGACGGATGTGCCGAGGTGCGCCGTCGCTTCGCGGCCTGGTCAAACCCTCGAGGATCCGAGACGGCTGCTTGGCACAGGGGCGTGTCACCGAAGGTGATGGGAGCGCGGCACTGGACGGCGTACCAGGCAGCCGCCAACAACATTCGCGCCAACCGCTCTTCGGAATCATCGGCCCGCCGAAACGGTGTACCACGTTTGTCCAACCGCAACTCTTCGACCGTCCGCGCCAACGCGGCGATCAACTCCTGTCCCACCTCGGCCAGCGCGACACGCGGGCTCCGGGCCCGGCGGCGCAACCGACGCCGAAGTTCCGTGGCTCGACCGGCTGCTTTATCAACGTCCGGGCCGGCGCACAAAGCGACACCGAGCGCGGTCGCGGCGTCGACCGGTCCGGCCGCGGTGAAGGCCAGCCGCAGCCGCTGATCGATCGCGATGCCCACCGCGCCGGCCTCGAAGCCCACACCGGCGCCGGGCATCACGATCGGCCCGCAACGGCCGCGTGCCCGCAGACAGTTCTCGGCCCAAGAACCGCCGTAACGGCGTCCGAGGGGACTGCAATCCCTGGGTCAGGCTCATCCGGCCATGGTAGAACCGGCGAAGCGTCACCTGGACCGTAACGCTCGCCTCTTTCCTACCGATCATGGCTTTGACCGGTAGACAAGGCCGATTCGGCCGGGCGATCGCTCCGATGCGGTCACGCAAGGGGCTTCGGTAAGGAGCACGATGAGGCTGCACGCAGTTTACGCACGTTTCTACCGATCCCTGAACTATGACTTCATCCGGGCCTCGGGTGAAGAATACGCGCCTGATCCGTGGGACGGGACCTCCGAGGGCGACTACCCGTTCGTCCGCGTTCGTCTGCGCTCCGACATCACGACGGTCGTCGGAGGCAACGAGTCCGGCAAGACCCAGGTTCTCAAGGCGATTCGCGCCGCCCTCACGGGCCGGGGATACGACCGAAGCGACTTCTGTCGCTACTCGAAGTTCTTCGGCGTCAGCAAGGAACTAGTTCAACCGGAATTCGGTTGCGTGTTCACGGAGGTCTCCGACGAAGACTCGAAGATCATCGCGCAGATGACAGGGCAGCATGACCTCGAGTCCGTCGAACGCGTCGCGGTGTTCCGGATGAACCACACACCACAACACCGCATCTACGTCCGGCAAGGCAGCACTTGGTCCGAACCGTTTCACATCAAGAAGCCAGCGAGGCTGCAGGAACTCGGCGTGCCCATCCCGTTCGAGATCGACGCCGAAGTACCTCTTCCCGACAGCGTCCCCCTTGCCTACATGGTCGACAAGAAGCCGGTTTCAGCGCTGGGCCGCGAACTGCTCCGCAACGTGTGGGATGCATTGCGGGAAAACCGAGCGTGGTTCAACGACGCGACAACCGTCACCGAGCGAGCCGGCGACATCTCGGCGGCGTTCCGCCCACTCCGCGAAGCGACCGCCAAGGAGATCGAGGCGTACAACCTGGCCTCGGATCTTCTTGTGAAGGTGGCGGGCCTGGACCAGTCCCTGTTCGCCGAGCTGCAAACGGCGGTGAAAACCAAGAACGGCTACGCCAACAGCATCGTCGACACCATCAACGCCGAACTCGCCAAGGCACTCGACTTCCCGCACTGGTGGTCCCAGGATTCCCGGTTCGAGCTGTTCGTCTCTCTGTATGAGTACGACCTAGTCTTCATGATCCGCGACCGAACCGGCCGCACCTACGGGTTCGACGAACGAAGCGACGGCCTGAAGTACTTCCTCAGCTACTTCGTCCAATACCTCGCTCACGACCCACAGGAAGAAGGAGTTCCCGAGATACTCTTGATGGACGAGCCGGACCGATTCCTCTCCTCGTCCGGGCAGCAGGACCTACTCCGTGTCTTCGAGGACTTCGCCGACCCCAAGGACCCAGGCAAGCCTCCGGTTCAGGTCGTGTACGTGACCCACTCCCCCTTCCTCATCGACAAGAACGAGGCCGACCGGATCCGAGTTCTGGACAAGGGCGAGTACGACGAAGGTACTCGCGTCGTGACGAACGCTTCAGCGAACCACTACGAGCCGCTCCGGTCGGCCTTCGGCAGCTTCGTCGCCGAGACCACGTTCATCGGCAACTGCAACCTGATGGTCGAAGGACCGTCCGACCAAGTACTCCTGGCCGGCGCATCACGATGGCTGGGACGTCGAGGTGTTGCCGGGCGAAACCGTCTCGACCTGAACAAGATCACCCTCGTTCCTGCAGGAGGCACGCCTCACATCCCCTATCTGGTTTACCTCGCACGCGGCCGCGACGTCGAAAAACCCCCGGTCATCGTGCTGCTGGACAACGACAAGGACGGAGACGAAGCTCGCGTCGCCCTTCAGAACAGCGGCGTCTACAAGGCCCAACTGATCGAGAAGGACCTTGTTTTGCAGCTCGGCAGAGACGAGCTGATCGACCTGACGACCTCGAACCCCATGGGAATATCGGGGATCGAAGATATCGTTCCGTTCGAGATCGCCCTCGCGGCGGCCGACGCCTACTGCCGTGAGTTCGTTCCTGCGATCGACGTCTCCGACCTGGCGATAACCGGAAGCGCCGTTTGGCCATCCACGGTAGACACTGATGCCCCGAGTCTTCCAACCAGAAATAAGGGGCTGCTGAAGTACCTGCAGCAGGCCATCGCGAATCTGAGTGGCGACGAGCGGTTCCACCTCGACAAGGTGGCGTTCGCTCGAGCCGTCGTCGACGTTCTCCTGGGAATCAACACCAAAGCCTCGATACCGGAAGCAGTCTTGCAGGCAGCTCACGAAAACTTTGCTTTGCTACTCAGAGTTCTGGCAGTGAAGCAACGGCAGGCCGAAAGGCTCGAAGCCGTTGAAAAAATCTCAAGTCGCATCAACCGGATCAAGCGTGACTTCACACGGACTCGCCCCACAGCGGCGCGGCGTGAAGACGTGCTCTGGCTCATCGAGGAGATCCAGAGCCAGCTCGACAACAGCAGCGAAGCCGAAGACGTACGCGCCGAGCTGAGCACCTGGGCGCAGAGATTCGATCTTGCCGAGGATCCTCGCGGCCAGGTCGGCGACTTCGAGGGCCTGCTGAAAGCGGTTCGGTCCTTGGCTTACAAAGGGGTGCGCAAGTCCTCGGTTCCCGACTCGAGCGCCAGATGACCCAGACGAGGGACCAGGTACCGCGCCCCACGCTCGGAAGTCATGACCTCATGCGTCAGCACAGCGGAGCTCTACAGCCGCGTGTGGCGAACCCACAACGACTATGTCAGCGCGCTCGACGCTGTGCCGCCAGAGTCGGGTGCGCACGCGATGCCCCGGTCGCGGCGATCCGGGCCAGCCTGGACCCCAGGTGCTCGAAAAGGCCGACTTGGTCGACGCGACCGAACGGCTCAAGCAGCTGCACGGCGACCTGATCCACGAGGCGCTGCTCTCGGTCGACCTGATGGAGGCGAAGCTGGCCTGAGCTCGCGAGCACGGCGCTGAGGAGCAAGACCCGGGGTTCGACGAGCGCCGGCTGCGCCGGGAGCTGGAAACGCCTACCACCAACTGGCCAGGGTTGTGTCCGACCCGGACGAGCGATCCGATCTCGTCGCCCAGGGCAATCGGCCCCACCCGAAGACCTGGTTCTGAGCCGCGCGGCCTAGTGTTGCCGAAGTCCCGAGAACATCGCTTCGATCCGATGCGACCGGCGCGAGGGGCTCCTGGGCAGTCGCGTACTCGGCTCGAGTCGCTTTGTGGCCGCGCACTCCAGGTAGGCACGCACCAACGCACACTCGGCATCGAGGTCGTGCGGCTCGGACTTCATGAAGTCCAGGATCTGCTCGAGGGTCGACGGGGCGATGTCGGGCTCGTACCCCTCATCCGTCCACTTTTCCAGCTCGCGCGTGGCCAGCCCCAGTTTCTGGTTCAGGACTTCCTCGTCGCCCGCCGAGCTGGCCTGGGGGCTCAGGCCCCGGAGACCGTCGACCGCCGATTCGAGCATGTCGATGTCATCCCAGGTATACACGTTGTGGCGCGCACCGTCGTAGGCCAGGTCAGCCAATGCGGCCGTGAAGTGCCGCCAGTCCGGGATTCGGGTCCGTGCCACGGCGAGTGCCAGCTCATGGAGCCCGCTGGCACTCGAAATCGGGTCGTCCACGATCTCCTCGAGCAGCTCCGCACCCAACGCGACGAGCTCCGGCGATTCGACCAGCTCCCCCAGCGCGACGACGAACCCCGTCGCGGCTGCTTCGTGGTCGTACCGGCGTTCCCCGAGCATGTGCTCGCGCTGGCGAGTCCGCATTACGGCGTCGCGAAGACGCGCGGCCTGGGCGGTCACCGTGGCAAGCAGCGCCGACCGCCGCCAGAAGGTCGCCGCGGACCAGAGGGTGAGAAGCTGGTCCTGGAATACGGCCGCGTCGATCACGATGCCGGCGAGTTCGGAGCGCTTGGCCAAGTGGCCGTGGAGAAAGTCGACGACCGACGGGTTGCTAAACCGCACCCGGCGCCGGTCGTCGTCGTCTTCGAGAGTCACCATCAGCGGCTCCAGCCGCTTCAGCGAGCGACGGAAGCGCCGCTCGCTATCGGAGTCCGCCGCGTGCCCGAGGTGGGCTCGCCACGCGTCACGAAGGCGGTCGTGATCCGCCGACCGGTTCGCCGTGTAGAGAACGAGAACCACGGCGAGGCAGTCGGCGTCGAGCACCTTTTCGACCAACCGCTCCCACAGACGCGTGGGGTTGTCCAGGTTGCCCAGGACAACGTCCGCCGCGTCTTCGCCTGCTATTTTCGGCATCGCGGCCAGTTCGGCCAGGGCATGCTCCAGAAGTCGCGGACTGTAGTTGCGGTGGCCGATGATCGACCGGTAGACCTCTGGTTCGGCCAGGCGTGCCCGCTGTCGGGGGCCGAGCCGGGAAAAGTAGAGGTGGTTGTAGAGGATCTCCGCCCGGACCTCCGCAGTCATCCCCTGGGTGTTGAGGGTGTATTCGTACGAGTCCAACGCGCGGCCGTCGAGACGTTCGTGATGTTCCCGCGCCTGCGTGAGGAGGTAGTTGCGGGAGATGAGCACCAAGCGTTTGTCCGGCGACTTCTGGACCATGCGAAGCAGGCGTGGCAGTTCCTGGTTCGCCACGCGGGCTGCGTCACCGTCCAAGGTGGTCTGGCCAACGAAGTCGTCGACGAAGAAGATCTGCTTCTCTTCGTCGACCCACACGCGATCGATGTCGCCAAGCCGGTTGGTGGCCTCGATCATCGTGAAGCCCTCGGCCTGGTGGTCGGCGAGCAGCACGTGGGCGACCGTCGTCTTGCCGGTCCCCGGCGGGCCGACGATGAGGCAGCTGTGCCGCTCGTCCAGCAGCGCGCGAGCCTGGTCGTAACCGGGGTGCGGCACGAAGCGGCGCAGGCTCTCGTCGATGTCGCCCGCGAGCGCACGGGACCGCTGAAGGACGTCGCGGTTCAGCAACGAGCCGAGGACCGCGCTGCCCGCCAGCCAGAGCCGGATATGCCGGCTGACGATCCGAGGGTGCTCCCGCAGCAGGGCCACGATCTCCCGGGCGCCGTAGATATCCCCGGGAGACTGGACGAAGCCGTGGAATATCTCGGCGATCTCACGTTTCGCCTCTACGGTCAAATCGACGGTTGTGGCCACGAGGTAGCGCTTCGGTGCGAGCCGCTCGACCTTGGGCAGCTCGGTTTTCCTCAGGTACCTGATCAATGCTTGACGATCCGACTTGATCCAGTGCTTGCACTGGATGACCGTCGTCTCGCCGGTGGCAGGCGCCACGTGGCGCAAGTCGATCCCGGCGTCCCGCCCTCGAGCGAAAATCTCCAGCGGGAACCCGAGAACGACTTCGAAAAGATCCTTGCAGACCTCCTCGAAGTCGAGATCGGTGAGCCGGCCGAGGTCGAAAGCATCCACGTCCCCGAGCTTACCGTTCCACGATCGTGTCACTCATTCAGTGACAGGCCGGTCAGCAAACGGACACCGACGGGTCGAAGGCCGTCGGTCCGTTCGGGTCGCCGGGCGCGTCTCCGTTGGTGAATGCATTAGTGACCGCGTAGTGGGCGTTGTTCCGCGGTGGGCTTGCCAGCCACCACCAACACCCGCCGGGCGGGGCGGAGTCGATTGACGTGTCGAAGACCTTGCGCGACGCCGTGGCGGCCTCATCGAAACGGACTGGCCGCCGTCTCGCCGACACAGCCTTCGTGTCGGCGAAGGTCGGTGAACCATGCTTGTTGCCGCCAATCTCGGTGTGCCCCGCCGTCCATGAGCCAAAATGCGGCTGCGAAGTAGTGGCAGGGACGGCTCCCGGTGGTGCCCCCGGCCCGGCGGGACCGGCAGTCGCCGGCCTGCCGGTCCCGCCGGTGCGGATCGATGTCGCCGTCGCGACTGACGGTCCGGGCGAGTGGGCACCGTGACCTCCGTCGGCGACGAACCTGCCGAAAGTGACGATTGTGATCGAGGATGTGCGCCGGGCCATCGCTGGCCAAAGAGGCATCGACGCAGTCCCCCCTGGTTACCGAGTTGCCTGGCAGTCGCCCAGCCCTGTGGGCGACACGTCAGATCTCATGATTCGATCACGCAACGTCGGAACACCGCACGGTGTCACCGACGAAGCCGGCTGACACCTCGCCGTCGCGCAAGGGGCCGTTGGGTCTCAAACGCCAGGTAGTCGGGGTCTTCGGTTTCGTGAGACAGCAAGACCAGCGTCATGATGACATCGGCCGCTGTGCCGGCGGGGCGTACCGACGCGGCGTGGTGCCGTTGTCGCGGTGCAACGCCGTCAGCCGGTGCAGGGCGGCGACACCCGCACTGGCCAGATGGGTCACTCCAGCGAGATCCACCGCCAGCGACCGCCCGCCCGTGGAGCCCGCAGTCCGGACTTCGCTGTCGAATTCCTCCACCGTGGCCGCGTCGATCAGGCCGTCGATCCGCAGCCGAGGCGCCGGTGCGAAGGCTATGCTCACGTTCCGAAGTTGCGCCCCCAAGATCCGAATGCGGGTGGGCACCTTGCCCGGCGACAGCAGGGCTCGCGTCCAGTCGTGCAGCTTCCTTCTCCGTGACCGTGGCGCCCGTTGCCAGCTCGACGCCCGCCAGTGGGACCCGGCCGAGCCGGTTATCCGGGGCCGCGACGACCGCCACATCCCGGATCGCCGGATGTTCAAAGCAGCGCTCCGCAGACTTCGGCCGGCTCGATCTATAAGCCGCCGCGGACGATCACGTCGTCCAAGCGGCCGTGGATGGACAAGTAACCGGCGAACGCGAGGTGCTCGTACCTCCAGACACCGTGCTCGATAAGTGCGATGACCAAGCACTTCGGCCCTGGATAGCTCCCGCGGCATCTTCACGCGCTCACCCAGTCGGGAAATACTGGACTCGGTCCGTTCACGCCGCCGACCACACCAGCCTGGGCTACCACCACGACCCGCGCCACGCCGAGCGCCGAGGTCTCCCAAACTTCCGCCCCATGCGGTCTCGACCAGTACTGTCGCGATCATGTCCAATGACGACTCATCAGCAGAGCTCCGGGGCAATGCGGCGCGCCAGATGCTCGAAGAAGATGCCCGATGGGCCATGGACGTCGTCCTCTCGGGGCGGGAAACAGGCGGCGACAACGCGGCGTACTTCCCCCTGCTGCTGGGTCACCACTTCGTCCGCATCGCCTATGAAGGTGCGATCGCCCTCCGCTCCCCGAGACCACACGTAGGCATACCTGAACTCGCCGCCCTGTTGAACGAGCAGTACGCCGCGATCACCGCCAGAGCGCGGCATGCCACCAAGTTGCTCGACGACACTCAGAAGAGCGACGACGACGTCCTCAGCGAACTTGAGAAGATACTCGAAGATCATCATAACCGGCTTACCGGCAACACGTTCCGATGGACGCGCTGGCTTCAAAGCGATATCGGCCTTTTCCTCCACCAGGATCGGCTAATCGGAGCGACTGCACCAACGGCCTACAGGCTCGGACTCGACATCACGAACGTGAGCACGATCTCCGGCGAAGACCTCCGAGCAGTGTCTGAAGAGTGGGGAGCGACCATGGCAGTGCTTGGGGTAGCCGCATTGAACACCAGCAGACCAACCGCCACTATCGACCTCAGTGGCGGATTCGAAATCAACTACCGGGACCGACGCGTCTCCAGATACTTCCGTCGTCGTTTCGAATCGAAGTTCCCGAACTCCCTCAAGACGCTGCTACTCCTGATCGAAGGCGACCTGAACACAGCACGGACAGTCCTGCCGCGCACTACGGTAAACCACGAACAGGCTGGCTTCCGAGCACGCACCATCACTCTGTATCATTCCTTGACCACCCTTAAGCGAGTTCTGGCACGATACCCGGATACGAATACCGAGGGGATGCGAGGTATTCAGATTCTCTTGGGAGACTCACCAACCCTGCGCTTGCTCTCATCCGAAGGCCGCCAAGTGCGAAATCGGTGCATGCATTACGAGATGAGCGATCCAACCCTCCACCTCGATCTTTCGCTCCCCATGTTCGGGATCATCGAGGCCGTGTACCCTGGAAACAACTGGGATCAATTTGACCGCGATGTCACCTCGGTCACCAGTCGCGTCGCCGACCTTCTGGGTTGCTGGAAATCAACCGGCCGGTAGGCGCGATAGACTACCGCAGCCGTTGCCGAGCGAACGACCATCGTTGGCGCGACGCATCGCGAGCGACAGCATCGCACCACACCGCGCGGGTTGCAGGCCTTCCGTTGACGGAATCAGCGTGAATCAAGACGCCTCCAGGACGCGGCAGATTACCGCTTCCGGACATCCAAGCAACTGGAGAGCATTGGCTCGCACTATCAATTCTAGAACCCGAACTACCCCACGAAGCTCAAAATCGTCGTAACCCTTAGTTCCGTGCGCCAAGTTATTCCGAATTATACGCAATGCATCCGCTGAATTCCTTGCCTTGACGGGTTCCGCCTTGACAGCGGCGACCAGATCGGTCGACTCGAGAGTCTTCCTTACGTCTCCCGGAAGCCTCTTGGCCAGCCAATTGATAGCATTCTCAAGGCCACCAGGCGGTCGCTTACCGAGATTTCGCTCCAGGAACTTCAACTGCCCCCCATCCAAGGATTCCCTTACCAAGCCGATAATTTCACCTCGAAGATCATCATGCTTCTTTTGTCGCCTAGTAAATGATTCCCTGGTTTCATGCCCGTACGTACCTTCGATGGCTTGCAGCAGCAACAGGAACCGCGATCGTGGATGCTGATCAGCGGTGTGCAACATTGATCCGTAGGTTTCAATCAGAGGATGGTGCGCCACCATAAGCCCCTGCCAGGTGCGAACCAAATCGAGAAGGGATATTTCCTGAGTCTTCAACCTAAGTGGCGAGTTGACTTTTATGACACCCTCTTGCGTAGACTCATATGGATCCTGAGTAATGCCCGAGCCGAACAGTTGGCCATCCCGCCCTCGGTCACTTTCGATTTTCGAGCAAACGCTGAGAAAGGTGATAGTCTCAGATCGACCTGTCGCGACAGAGATGACACGCCGCAGTGGGTTGATCCACTCGTCCAGCAACCGATGCAATGATACGGCATTCAACAACTCGCATTCCAAAACTGGACTAAATCCCATCCTGAAAGCAAACGGGTCAAATGATCTAAACGATCCGTAATACGTCAGTGTCATACTGGCTTCCGCATCGCACCACTCCTGCTCGAAGTCCGAACGCAGTTCGGCAGACCATGTCCCGGCAGCACCCTTCTCCGGGAAGTTCGTGCGCCGAATGGGCGAGACGCCCGTTACGGCGTCCAGCCCGCTGATTTGGATCTTAAACGACGCAAACCGTGCTTCTTCCGTATCGCTTACGTCCGCGAGCGTGATAACAGCCGCAGCTGCAGTTATCCTCGCCTGATTGGGAAGCCAATACTCCACGCGGGCGTCGACAAGCACGACATTTGCACCGTTCGACATACTTCCAATAAGGGCCGGCACCTCCACGCTCTGCGGGAAGCCGAAACCGCCGCCGGTCATTGTCTCAAGGACATGATAAAACTCACCGTGGGCTACGCCCATCGGCGGCTGGCCCGCCGCGACCGTCAGCGCTCCATGGGCGGCGAAAGTCCCGCCTTTCGTCGACGGCAGCCGCCAGGTAACCAAGTAGTCGTCCGGCGCGAATTTGAGGCTGAGTGCGGTCTTCTGGCTCATCTTGCGTTCCTCTTGAAACGTGGCGTGCGTGCGCCGTCCTTCGTGTACTGAGCGGGTCATCCTAGCCGAACCGACGCCGGACGAGCGCAGCCTCGCCGTCCAAGTCCTGCAGCGGTACACCCACGACAGCCACGACGAGGCCGCACTAGAGGCGATGCTCGGCTTGGACCGGACTGAACCGCACCGCCGAGGCGACGGTCACACTGCCTGCGGCCGGCCGACGAACTGCACGACGTGCTCGCACCGTTCGTTGCCGAGCACTGAGTTCGCGAAACGTGGGGGTCGTACACTCAACACAACCGCTGCAGTCTTCGCTCACGAAGCAGATCGCACTCACTGGAGACGAGAGCTCACGGACGGATGAACGTTGATTCAAGCACGTCGGTGCTTCACTCGACAGCAGCCGGCACCCGGTGCGGTCGCTCCGACGCTGCCAGGGCCGGCGGCGCCATCGCACCGTCCGGACCCCGGCCAGTCACGCGCCAGCGCCGCAGGACCCGGCGGCCGTAGTTGTTCGTACCGGCGACACGATCAAGATCCGCTCCAGTCGGAGTCCGCCCCGCGGCTTGCTCCTCAAGGTAGAACGACCACATCTGCTGCTCAGCCGACTTCTCCACATGCGATGAAAACACTTCCGGAACATCGGAGAAAGCGAGGTCCATCGCCGGGACGGCAGGCTCGCCCAACGCGTCCACGCGCTCGGACACCAACTCTCGACTATCTCCGCGGTGGCGCTTCAACGCCCGGTTCAACAACTCCACAGCCAGCAAAAGAGCAAGCGGAGGGCAAGCCGCGATCACCACCGAAAACACCGTCAACCGCGGCACCGACCCAATGTTCGCGCACAACGACAACGAGATCCCGAACCCGAACGCCACCCACGCGGCCCACCGACCGCCACCATGGCTCGGCCGCCACAGCTCGACCGTCGCCGTCGTGAGCAGTCCGTCGACGATCAACGGCCAAATCGAGGCAGTGGAGCCGTCTGCACCGAAACGGAGCGCGAACTCGCGACCATGCCGGTATGACGCGTAAGCCGCCAGCACCGCCACGACGCCGGTGCAAACGCACTGCACGCCCAGCGACCACGACCCCTGCCTGGCCTTCGACGAGGTCATGAGGCACCGCCTCGCCGACGCCGCTCAACATCGACTACACCGGAAAACTGCAGCTCACAGGCCTTCTCGAGCCGTTGGGTTCTGGATCGAGCCGCGCCGGGGGCACTCATGTCGATCAGCAGAAACCAGCCCCTGACCAGGCGTTGTCCGGTCGGGGGCTGATCTCGTTCGGTCCGGCGGTGTCCGGCCGTCTACGGCCCTCCACCCCCACGCGCCCCCGCGCTCCCCCTCCAGTCGAGAGCCTTTCGATCCGGCTGTGAGCTGCCTCTTCCGGGCGGAGAGCCGCGTAGTACATGACAGCAACGAACGCCACGAGCATCGGCCCGGACGAGATCCGTTGTGCCTCCACTTCGGACAGCAGATTCCTCACCTTCGCCGGCCGGTTGCGCTGGTGCCCGGCGTTGAGCAGCCCGCGCAAGTCCTCGTTGCCCTCGGCTCTGGGCCCGAAGATCGTGTCCGCCTCGTCGACCAGCAAGGTGAGTGGGTCCTCGGACATGGACCGGTAGACGGCGGCCGGCGAGCTGTTGACGGTGATGAACGGGGTGTGGCAGGTGGCCTCGACGAGGTCGAGCAGCCGCGACTTCTCTGGGGCGCGGACCACCAGGCGAGGCGCGTGCGCCCACGCGGGTTGGGCGTGCGTGGCGGCGATCCAGAGCACGATGGCGTCGGCGGTCTCCGGGTTGGGCAGGGCCACGTTTCGGGTCAGCGACGCCCGCAGTGAGTCGCCCAAGGCGGGACCGTCCAGAGTGGACGGTTCGAGGTCGTGAGTGCCCATCGGTGCCGGACTCGACGACGGCGCCGCCGGACTGGTGGCCGATTGACGGTGGCATCGACTTCGGCGCGGATCGCAACCTCGGCCGAGCGGAGCGGCGGTCGAGAACTGTGATCTTTACCTCTCGGTACAGAACTAGGCAGTCGAGTTCTATACCGTCAGGTACATAACCTGGAAGGTTCCATTCGGATGGCGAGGAGTCGAAGCCGTGAGTGACGTTGTGCGCATGTACCGCCAGGGCGAGGCGGAGGTCCTGCAACTGGAGAGCGAAGACATCGGAGCCCCGGGACCTGGCCAGGTCCGGCTCCGACAGGAGGCCATCGGCCTGAACTACGTCGACACGTACTTCCGGAACGGAACGTTTCCGGTCCGGCCCCTGCCTGCCGTGATCGGCGTCGAGGCGGCCGGGACGGTGGACGCCGTCGGGCCGGGCGTCACCTCGGTATCACCGGGCGAGCGTGTCGGCTACTACTTCGCACCCGGTGCCTACCGGGAGATCCGGCTGATCGCGGAGTCGCAGCTCATTCCCATTCCCGACGACGTTCCGTCCGACGTCGCCGCGTCCGTGCTGGCCAAGGGGCTCACCGCGTGGGCGCGGGTGCGGCGTGTCCACCCCGTCGGGCCGGGAACTCTGGCCGTGGTCACCGGAGTCACGGGTGGCGTCGGTTCGCTGCTGGCCTCCTGGGCGTCGCATCTCGGCGCGAAGGTCATCGCCGTGGTGGCTCGCCCCGAGCAGGTCGCGACGGTCAAATCCCGGGGACTGGAGAACATCGCCGTGGCGGGCACGGGCGATCTGGCCCGGCTGGTGGCCCAGGAGGCGCAGCCTGTGGACATCGTCTACGACCTGGTCGGACAGGCCGTGTTCGACGAAGTGGCGGGCGTGCTGAAACCGGGTGGCCGACTCGACCTGGCGGGCAGCGCATCAGGGGAGATCGACACTTCCCTGCTCAGGGTCAAGGCGGCGGGCGTGCACGTCACCCGATCCTCGACTGGGGATCATCTGCCCAGCCGTGAGGTCCTGCTCGGCGCCGCCGACGAGCTTTTCGGCGCGCTGCGCAACGGCGTGTTCGGCGTACGCGAGGTCCGCAGGTATCCCCTCGCGGACGTGGTGCGGGCGCATCGTGATGTCGAGTCGCGCTCCGCGGGCCCGGCTCCGGTTCTCATCCCGTAGCGACCGGCTGGACGAACACCCCCTGGATCGCGAGGTCCACCATGCGGTGCAGCTTCTCGGCCGGGACGCCGTCGTTGGCCCTTACCGCGATTCCTTCACTGAGGCTGGCGGCGTACAGCGCCAGCGTCTCCGGGTCGGAGTTCATCGTCGGATCCCCTTCGGCCACAGCTCGCTCGAAGCGCTCACGGATGAGTTCGATGACGTTGGCGCGCTGCTGGGCGACGTAGTCGCGCATCGGGCGGTTGTCCGGCGAGCACTTGCCGATGCCCTGCACGACAAGGCAGCCGTGCGGATGGTCGTCGCTCGAGACCACGTCGACGGTGCGGTGCAAGAAGGTTGTGACGGCCTCGCGCGCCGTGGGCAGCGTGAAAGCTTCCATCTCCCAGGCGGGGCCGACGGAGATGTAGCGCTGCACCGCCTTCTCGAACAGCTGACGCTTGTCGCCGAATGCGGCGTACATCGAGGGCTTGTTGATGCCCATCGCCTCGGTCAGCTGCGCCAGTGACGCGCCCTCATAGCCGTGTTCCCAGAACACGTCGACCGCCCGGTCGAGAGCGGCGTCGACATCGAACTCGCGTGGCCTTGCCATACCCCAACTATACCTCGCGGTACAGAACATGCCATCATGATTCGATACCGCTCGGTACAAAACCGACGACAGGAAGCAGGACATGGGAAATCTCGACAACAAGGTCGCCCTCATCACCGGCGGATCACGCGGCATCGGTGCCGCCATCGCACTCCGACTCGCCCGTGAGGGCGCCGATGTCGCCATCACCTACACCGCGGCCGAGGAGGCGGCCAACACCGTCGCCAAGGAGATCACCGGTCTCGGTCGCCAGGCCCTGGTCCTGCGGGCGGACCAGGCCGACCCGGCCGCGGTCGACGCCGCCGTCCGGCAGGTCACCGGAGAACTGGGCCGGCTCGACGTCCTCGTGAACAGCGCCGGCGTCACCCACACCGGCCCGGTCGGGCCCGGCGGTCTCGACCTGGAGACCTCCGACCGGCAGATCGACATCAACTACCGAGGCGTGCGCAACGCCGTCCGCTCCGCCGCGGCGGTCATGGCCGACCACGGGCGGATCATCAACATCTCCACCTCCACCGCCACCGGCTCGATCATGTTCCCCGGGTTCGCCGAGTACTCCGCGACCAAGGCGGCCGTCACCGTCTACTCCAAGGGCGCCGCCCGCGACTTGGGGGCGCGAGGGATCACCGTCAACGTGGTCCAGCCGGGCCCGATCACCACCGACATGAACCCCGACGAGGGTGAGCTCGCCGACCTGCTCAAGGCCCGCGGCGCGCTCGGCCGCTACGGCACGACCGAGGAGGTCGCCGCGCTGGTCGCCTTCCTGGCCGGTCCGGAAGCCGGCTACATCACGGGCGCGACCTTCAACATCGACGGAGGGCTCGCGGCGTGAAGACGTGCCTCGTCCGCGTGGGCTTCCGCGTCGGACGAGGCACGCCCCCACACCGGGCAGGCTGGTGACGGCGCGTCCCCCGACCCGCCGGTGACACTGCCGGCCCCGCCCGCGGTTGTGAAAGGACCGGCCGCCGAGTCCGACGCCATCGGCCAGCAGGGGATGGTGCCCCACGTCGGGCGAACATCTGCCCGCGGAGGATGCGCGTTGTGACCAGGCCGCCAGCTCGGCCGCGGTCTTGGACCGGTAGGCCAGCAGCTTCGACGGGAACAGGTCCGTCCACAGTGTCTCGTCGGTGACCCCCGTCGGCGGTGGCCGTGGCCGTGGCCGAGCAGGTCCGCGATGCACCAGCCGGCCACTCAGCCGGTCACCAGCACCGTTTCCGTCATGATGTCCTCCCCCAGTTCGTCATCCGCACGGCCGACGAACTCAGACCAGCACTACTTCCTGGCGAGCCGGTTGATGTCGCCGCTGGTGAGCGTCCGCGGCCCGGTACCGTCCATTCGCGACACCGCCAGCATCGCCTGTCCGATGGCTCCGGTCGACGTCGTCCGGTCCGGCAGCACCCTTTTGAGTAGTGGATAGAGCCAGGACGTGGCCGCGTGGATCATCCGCGCGGCGCGCTCGCGGGGGCGGGCCCCGTACATCGGCTTGATGTAGCCCGGGCGGAACACGTAGGTATGGAACGGATACGCCAGCAAGGCGTCCTCCGCGCGCGCCTTCACCCTGGCCCACATGAGACGTGAGTCGCGCGAAGCGCTCGCACCGGACACGTAGACGTAGGTCAGCTCGTTGTCGAGCGGCAGGAGCGCGTCGGCGGCCGCGACCGCGTAGCCGACAGTCACCGCCGCGTACTCCGCCTCGCCGAGCCCGGCGGACGGGACGCCGACGCAGAAGAAGCAGGCGTCGACCTGGTCGAGGTGCGCCGTGGCCGGCTCGAGGTCGGCGAAGTCGTCGTGCAAAACGACTTCGAGCTTCGGATGGGTGATCTCCGGCGGGCGGCGGCAGATCGCGGTCACCCGCTTCACCGCGTGGTCGCGCAGGCACTCGTGCAGCACGCCGTGGCCCACCAGTCCGGTCGCGCCGAGCAGGACGACGTTCACGACCGGACCGCCGTCCCGCGCAGGAACGGGACGACCCGATCGAGGACCGCGGCCGCCTGCCCGTAGGTGATGGCGTGTCCCCGATCCGGCAGAGTGACCAGCTCCAGCTGGGGGATCCACTGTCCGACTTGCGCCGACTGCGCGTACGAGTTGACGGCGTCCGCGGTGCCCCAGGCGGCGAGGACCGGGATCCCGGAGCGCCCGACCGCCTGGTAGACGTCCGGCTGCCAGGTCGAGTCGTAGTTGCGGACGGTGTTGAGGATGCCTTCGGCGATCCCGCCGAAGCGAGTCTGCTCGGCCATCCAGGCCACCATCTCGTCGCGCGCGGGACCGGGCGGATAGGCGTCGGCGATCATGCTCCGCACTTGCGACGGCCCGGCGACGCGGAAGATCCAGTCGCCGACCACCGGCCACGTCAGCACCGGCGCGACGACGGCGGATCGCCCGCCGCCGCTCGGTGCCATGAGCGCGAGCGAGGCCACCCGTTCGGGATGGGCCGCGGTGAACGCGGTCGCGATCGCCCCGCCCAGCGATGCACCGACGACGTGGACCGGGGCGGTCATCCCGAGGCCGTCCAGCAGCTCACGCAGCTGGCGCGTGTAGAACTCCCGCGTGTACGGCACATCCGGGCGCTCCGAATAGCCGTAGCCGAGTAGATCGGGCACCACGACCCGGAACCCCGCTTCCGCCAAGGGTTTCCGCCACGCGGCGAAGCCTTGGCCGCCGACCGCGCCGCCGTGCACGAGCAGGACGACGGGCCCCTTCTCAGGCCCCGAAAGGCGAACGTTCAGCACCCCTTGCGACGTCGGCACGAAGCGCTCGGCCTTCCCGTCGCGTAGCAGTTCCGCGCGCGCGGGCTCGCCGAGCGTCTCCCGCGTCGCCCCCGCGATGACGTAGGTCGCCGCCAGCGCCACGACCAGCGTCGCGACCGCGACCCCACCCCACTTCAGCACTCTCCCCGCCATCCGGCGCTCCTCGCTCACGAGAGTTCATTAGCCAATCGGCTAATGAACACGCTACCTTGGTTCCAGGACGACCACCAGGGTCGGTGAGCGGGGCACAACCGTACTGAACGAACTGGAGGGGTGGCGAGATGCAGGCATGGCTGTCCGCGGTACCGGCGGCGATGGTGTACCTGGCCGTGTTCTTGGTGGTCGGCGGTGAGTTCTTGTGCCTTCCCCTGCCGGGAGGCGTGGTGCTGACGACAGCGACCCTGCTCGCGGTCCAGGGATCGGTCGAGCCCTGGGCGGTCTGCGCCGCCGCGACAGCCGGGGTACTGGCCGGCAGCGCCGCGGGGTACCGGGTGGGACGCCGGGGCGGCCGCGCTGTGCTGGAGAAGCTCGTGCGGCGGTTTCCCCGCATGCTGTCCCAGGCCCGGGTCGCGAACACGGAGAAGCTGTTCGAACGCTGGGGTGTCCGGATGATCGTGGTCAGCTGCTTCTCGGCCGTCCTGCGGATGATCACCGCTCCGCTGTCGGGGACCGTGGCCGTCCCGGTCCGGCGGTTCGCGCCGGGGATCACGGTCAGCGTGCTGCTCTGGTCGATCGGCACGACACTGGGGATCTACTACCTCGGACTGGCTGCGGAGTCGTGGATCGACGGCCTTTCCTGGGCCGGGCTCGCGATGCTGGCCGCGCTGGCCCTCGCGTCGGTGCCCTCGTGGTTCCGCCATCGCACCGGCACTCGATGAAATCGCGCTGGGTCCGCCGGAACCGCCTGGGCCACGATCGATGCCGTCGACCGACGTTCGGCGCGCGGCGGATCATCGCACCCGCGAGCCCGGTCGTAGAGTTCCGGTAGCCGGGCGGACCGGCACCGGTGTGCGAGGTGACGGAGGTGCGCGTGGCCGGTTCGGACGACGGTGACGACAGCTCGACGGCGGACGTGTTCGTCACCGGCGGGGACGTCACCCGGGACCTGGCCGCGGTGGACTGGTCCGCGACCCCGCTCGGCCCGCCCGCCGAGTGGCCGCAGAGCCTGCAGACCGCCGTCGACATCCTCGTGTCGTCCCGGTTCTCGATGTGGATGGCGTGGGGACCCCGGCTCACGTTCTTCTGCAACGCCGCCTACCGGCGCGACACGCTGGGCCGGAAGTACCCGTGGGCGCTGGGGCGGCCGGCGAGCGAGGTGTGGGCGGAGATCTGGGACGACATCGGCCCGCGGATCGACACCGTGCTCAGCACCGGGCAGGCCACGTGGGACGAAGGCCTGCTGCTGTACCTGGAGCGCTCCGGATACCCCGAAGAGAGCTACCACACCTTCTCCTACAGCCCGCTGCGCGACGACGCCGGTGCCGTCGTCGGCATGTTGTGCGTGGTCCGCGAGGACACCGAGCGCGTCATCGCCGAGCGGCGGATGACGACGCTGCGCGACCTCGGCTCGGATCCCAGCGTCGTACGCACCGAGCAGCAGATGCTGACCTTCACCAGCCGGCAGCTCGGCCGCAACCGGCGGGACCTGCCCTTCACCGCGACCTACCTGTTCGGCGAGGACGGCCTGGCCCGGAAAGCCGCGTCGACCGGGTTCGCCGACGGGCACCCGGCCGCTCCGGCCGAGCTGGTGGTCGGCGACGCCGCGAGCGTCTGGCCCGCCGCCGGACCGGCCCGGGACGAGCCGGTCGTGGTGGACCTGAAGGGCACTCCGTTCACCGGCCTGCCGACCGGCGACTGGCCCGAGCCACCGTCGCAGGCGCTCCTGGTGCCGTTGCTGCAGCCCGGCGCCACGCCGTACGGCTTCCTGGTCGCCGGGCTGAACCGGTACCGGCCGCTGGACGACACGTACCGCGGATTCGTGGAGCTGGTCGCCGGGCACATCGCGGCCGGGATCGGCAGCGCCCGCAGCTACCGCGCCCAGCAGCGGCGCGCCGAAGAACTGACCGAGCTCGACCGCGCCAAGACGGTGTTCTTCTCCAACATCAGCCACGAGTTCCGCACCCCGCTGACCCTGATCATGGGGCCGCTGGAAGACCTCCGTTCCCGCGTGGGCGCCACCGACGAGCGAGCGGGCCAGGACCTGGACGTCATCCACCGCAACGGGTTGCGGCTGGGCAAGCTGGTCAACTCCCTGCTGGACTTCTCGCGCCTCGAGGCCGGCCGGATGCAGGGCCGGTTCGAACCGGTCGACCTCTCGGCGGTCACCACCGAGCTCGCCGGGGTGTTCCGCTCGGCCATCGACAAGGCCGGCCTGCGCCTGGACGTCGACACCCCGCCCCTGGGCCGGCAGGTCCACCTCGACCGCGGCCTGTGGGAGAAGGTGATCTTCAACCTGCTGTCCAACGCGCTGAAGTTCACCTTCGAGGGGGCCATCACCGTCGCGGTCCGCGCCGACCACGACCAGGCGGTCGTCACGGTCGAGGACACCGGGATCGGCGTTCCCGAAGACGAGCTGCCCCGGCTGTTCCAGCGGTTCCACCGCATCGAGAACGTCCGGGCCCGCTCCACCGAAGGCAGCGGCATCGGGCTGGCCCTGGCCCAGGAGATCGTTTCGATGCACGGCGGCACGATCACCGCCGACAGCGTCGCGGGCGAAGGCAGCACCTTCACGATCCTGCTGCCCTTCGGCTCCGCGCACCTCCCTGCCGAGTCGCTGATCCCGGCCGGCGGGACCACCGTGGCGCCGGACGCCTCCGCCTACGTGCAGGAAGCGCTGCGCTGGCTGCCCGACAGCACCGCGACCGGCTCGAGATCGGCCCAGGAGCCGCCGTCGGGCCTTCAGGTCGCCTCGACCGGGGCGACCCGGGTGCTCGTCGCCGACGACAACGCCGACATGCGGGAATACCTCACGCGGCTGCTGAGTGACGCCGGCTACCAGGTCACGGCGGTCATCGATGGCCAGGAAGCGCTCGAAGCGGCGCGCGCCACGACGTTCGACCTCGTGGTCAGCGACGTCATGATGCCCCGGCTGGACGGCCTGGCGCTGGTGGCGGCCCTGCGCGAGGATCCGCGGACCGCGTCGATGCCCGCGCTGCTGCTGTCGGCGCGCGCCGGGCAGGAAGCGTCGATCGAAGGGCTGCACGCGGGGGCCGACGACTACCTGATCAAGCCGTTCGCGGCGGCCGAACTCCTCGCGCGGGTCCGGGCGAACATCGAGCTCGCCCGGCTGCGCACCCACCAGGCGCGCTGGCGCACCGCGTTGGTCGACTCCCTGCAGGAGGCGTTCTTCGTCTGCGACGCCGACGGCGCGGTCATCGAGATCAACGCCGCGTTCACCGAGATCCTGGGCTACGGCTCCGAGGGACTGCCCTACTACCCCGTCCACCCGTGGTGGCCGGATCCCGTCACCGATCCCCAGGGCCACCAGGCGGTCGCCGACGCCTTCGCGACGCTGGTCGGCCAGAGCAGCGGCACCTACACGATCCCCGTCACCCACCGGGACGGCCACCGGCTGTGGGCCAGGGCCGCGTTCAGCCAGGCCCAGGACCCGGACACCGGGCAAGCGGTGATCGTCGGCACCTTCCGCGACGTCACGGCCGAGCACTACGCGATCCAGCGGGACAACGCGCTGGCGTCGATGAGCACCCGCCTGGCCGAGGCCACCACGCTGGCCGACGCACTGTCCGCCGCATTGAGCGAGCTGAAGGACCTGTGGCGTGCCGAGGCGGTGCTCGGGGTCGTGTTCGGCGACGGCGACGAACCGGCGGTGTCCCAGGCCGGCGCGTCCCTCCGCTGGCAGGACTTGTCCGACGAGCGGCGGCGCGTCCTCACCGAGCTGTGGGACGGCCCGTTGCTGGCGCCGGTGTCCGATCACACCTGGTCCGGGATCGTGCTGGAGCACCCGCGCGGGCGGCTGGTGCTGTGGATCGACCTCGGCACCCGCCGCCCGTTCACCGACGAAGACCGGCTGCTGCTGTCCCTGCTCGCCGGGCACGTCGGGCCGAGCCTCACCCGGGCCCACCAGATCGACCAGCAGCGCGAGACCGCCGTCGCGCTGCAACGGGCGATCCTCGGCCCGTCCGAGCTGCCCGCCGGGTTCGCCGTCCGCTACGAGCCCGCCACCCAGCCTCTGGAAGTCGGCGGGGACTGGTACGACACCGTCACCTTGCCCGACGGCCGCATCGGCATCGTCGTCGGCGACTGCGTGGGCCGCGGACTGCCGGCGGCCGCCGTGATGGGGCAGCTGCGCAGCGCGTGCCGTGCCCTCCTGCTGACCGACCCCCGGCCCGCGCAGACACTCATGGCCCTCGACCGGTTCGCCGCCAAGCTCGACGGCGCGCTGTGCACGACCGTCTTCTGCGGTGTCCTCGACCCGGTGACCGGGCATCTGAGCTACAGCACCGCCGGCCACCCGCCCGGCATCATCGCCGGCTCCGACGGCTCGACGGCCCTGCTCGAAGGCGGCCGCTCCCTGCCGCTCGGGGTCCGCCCCGGCCGAGCGCGCCCGGCCGCGGAGCACACCATCCCCGCCCGGGCGACCCTGCTGCTGTACACCGACGGGCTCGTGGAACGCCGCCGGCGGTCGCTCGACGAAGGCATCGAACGCGCCGGCCGGGTCCTGCACGACGGCCGCGCGAAGCCCGTCGAGGACCTGGCCGGTGACCTCATGACGCGCCTGGCCCCCGCCGCGGGCTACGACGACGACGTCGCCCTGCTCCTCTACCGGCACCCGGGGCCGCTGGAAGTGAGCTTCCCGGCCGAACCGGCCGAGCTCGGCCGGGTCCGCAAGGCCCTGCGCAGCTGGCTCAGCCAGTGCCAGCTCGACACCCTGCAGGCGCAGAACGTCCTGGTGGCGGCCGGAGAAGCCTGTGCCAACGCCGTCGAACACGGCCACCGCGACAGCCCCGGCGAAATCGTCCGGCTCCGCGCCGAAGCCTTCGCCGACCGCCTGCACCTGTCCGTCGCCGACACCGGGCGGTGGAAGACGGCGGACGCGAGCTCCGGCAGGCACCGCGGTCACGGCATCGCGTTCATGCGCGCGATGACGCAGAACGTCACCATCACCACCACCGCCGACGGAACCACCGTCGACATGCAGATCAGGATCGTGTGATGCCCACGCAGTTTTCCCTTGGCCCGCACAAGCAGCCGGACGGCACCACCGTGCTGGCCGTGAGCGGCGAGATCGACATGAGCAGCGCTCCGGCACTCGCCGCCGCCCTCGAAGACACCGCCGGCCGGCTCGTCGTCGACCTCACCGCCGTCGAGTACCTCGACAGCGCCGGGATCGCCGTGCTGTTCGACCACGCCCATCACGTCGAACTCGTCGTCCCGGAACTGCTCGCTCCGGTCGTGACCGTCTCAGGCCTCGGTGAGCTCGTCACCGTCCGCGGACCGGGAGCGGCGCCGCCGGTGTGAAGGAACGTCCCGCTTCGCGACCGGTGATGCGCCCGATCCGGCGGCCATGAGGCGATGGCTGCGTCTCGTGGTGAGCGGCGCCGCGTCCTGCGCTGGAGAAGCTGCCCTGCTGCTGGCAACCGAGCTGGGTCCTACCCGAACAGCGGTCCCGGAAATGCCGACCTCTCGGGTTCCACCAGCACTGATTCCGGGTCCTGCGGGTCATACCGCACCACCACCGACGAGCCCCGCGAAGGCGCCTGGAACAGCGGTGTCACCATCGTCGCCACCACCGTCCGCTCGCCCGTCTCCGTCGGGTACCGGACGTGGACCACGAACCGCGGGTTCCCCATCACCCAGACGTTGGTGAACTCGACCTGCACCACCTGACCGCTCACCTGCCGCCCCCGGTGGCGGAGTGCCTCCGCCCGGTCGTCCGCCTCCGCCTCACGTAGGAACGCGCGCAGCAGCACCACGATCATCACCAGCGCCACCACCGCGGACACCGCCGGGACCAGGTACGGCTCGTAGTACACGACCCAGTCCACATCGGACCAGGGCTCGGCCTTCCCGTCGAGGAAGGGCAACCGCCGGCCCACCGACTCCGGCCGGGTCCACGACGGGATCGCGATGCCGCTGCCCAGCGCCACGCCCAGTGACGTCGTCAGCGAGCTCGCCCGGAAGCCGAGGCCGAGGCCGCTCAACGACATCCCCACGCCCCACAGCATCGCGAAACCCAGCGACGATGCCACCGTCACCGCCACGCTGAAGAACAGCACCAGGGAAACCGCCGGGCCCGCGTCGGCCCCCCACGCGTCGACGCGGTTCAGCGACATCAGCCGGAAGGGGTCCAGCAACCCCAGTGCCCCCGACCAGCCCGCGGCCGCCCAGGCGAGCGTCGTCGGGATCCCGAGCAGCCACAGCCGGCGGCTCGGGCGCGGGGAATCCGAAAGCCCGAACACGGCCGCCCCCTAGTCGATCGGGCCGAACACGGCGACCTTCGCCGGGTCGGCCGGGTCGACGCGGGCCTCGTGCCGGGTGCCGGGCGCGTACTGCTGGATCGTCGCCTGCGGCGTGATCAGCGGGGTCACCGTCCGGTACGTGCTCCCGTCGGCGCGGGTGACCTCCAGCGTCGCCGTGTACTGCGCCTGCCCGGCGATGCTCCGGCCGGTTGGCTCCATTGCGCGGATCACCAGCGTGGCCGGCTCGCAGGTGTCGTACAGCCGCCGCAGCTCGGCGCCGTAGGCCTGCAGCTCCTGCTGCTGGCGCAGCTGCTCCTCCGGCGGGAGCGCCAGGAACGCCGCCAGGTCCGGGTCGGCGGTCATGCTCCGGTACGCCTGCGCGGCCAGCTGCGGCGTCGGCAGCTGCGGGGTGATGTCGTGCCCCTGCGCCGCGGCCGCCTGCCGGAACTGTTCGGCGTGCTGCCGGAAGTCCTGCGCGCCGCGGGCCATACCCTGCTGGGTGGCCTCGTTGACCTTGTCGCGGATCTTCTTGAACATCGGTCCCGCCTTTCGCTGTGTGGTGTGCACACAGCTTCGGGCGGGGCGGCCGCTACCGAACCCAGGTTTGCCCGTCGTCGGAGGCATCGAGGCAGGTCAGCGCCGCCCAGAACACCGGCGAGCGGGCCGGCTCGGCCCGTTCGCGCCAGCGCGCGAGCCGCGTCCGCTGCCACGCGCAGAGCTCGGCGACCGGGTCGTCGCCGGCCAGCGCCGTGTCGACGGCGATCACCAGCTCGGCCATCGGGTCCGCGCCGGGCACCGCCGCCGACGTCGGCAGCGCCCACACCGTCGCGGCGACCAGCCGGGCCCCGGCCGCGACGGCCGCGAGCAGCACCCCGAACGGTTCGGCCAGGCCGAAGTCGCTCGCGCTGGCACAGCCGATCAGCGCCACCCGCGCCGGCATCGCGTCCACTTCGGACAGCGCGAGGTCCGCGGCGGTGAAGGGGCGGTGCGCGCCGATCGGTGCGGCCGTGCCGGGCAGGCCGGCCGCACACGACAGGTGCAACGCGGTCTGCGCGCCGTGCTCGTCGCGGACCCGGCTGACGTGCCCCACGAACACCAGCCGCGAACACGGCTCGGCCAGCAGCCGCGCGAGCAGCCGCCGGTCGGTGTCGGTGCGGCGGACCAGGTCGAGACCCCGCGCGGCGGCCGGCCGGACCGGGCCGTCGGCGAGCCGCGCGTCCAGGTGGCGGATCAGCGGCGACGCCGGATCCTGCTTGCCGAGCACCGAACCCAGCTCACCGAACGCACTCTGGCCTGGGATCCGCGGGTCGAGCAGGTAGACCGGCGGCCCGGGCGCCGCCGGTGGGCGCCGCGGGATCCCGACGGGCGCCAGCAGCGAGACGTCAGTGACGTCGAGGACGCGCTCGTCGCCGTCGAAACAGCTGCCTTCCGCCCCGGGTTCGAGCACGCGGTCCGGCCGCCGGTCGGGCAGGGCGAGCAGCCCCCACGGCACGGCGGCGAGGCTCGGCGACGGCTGCACCCGCAGCAGCGGACGCCGTCCTTCGGCAGCCGCCTGCCGCAGTCGCGCGACGAGGTCGGCGGGCAGCAGGTTCAGGCCGAGGACGCGGGCCAGCCGTTGTTCGCCGGCGAAGCTGCCGAAGGCGTCCATTGCCCGTGCGACGGCGTCCGGGACGCTCTCCCCCTCCTGCGGCGTCGGTGCGGCCGCGTCCAGGTACTCGCGGGCGGTCGCGACCAGGGCGGCGTCGACCGGGTGGGTGTGGACGGTGTCCAGGTCACCGGTGGTCCGCCACGTGAGGAAGGTGTGCCCGGCGTCGGCGTAACGCAGGATGAACGTCTCGCGCCCGGCAGCCGGCCAGGTGCACACAGCCGGCGTTTCGGGCCGGGACAACGGATACCGCTCGGCGGCGACCTCGAGCCAGCGGTCGAGCTCCATCGGCGAGTCCGGGGACCACCGCAAGGCGGGCGGCGGGGCCAGGCGCAGCGGCAACGACGACGTGACGGTGCCCAGCGCGGCGAGCGGCAGCCGGTCACCGGCGGGCGCCACGTCGAGAGCGGGCACCGTCCCGGTCAGCCCGACGGGCGCTCCCTCCGCCCCCGTGTAAGCGCCGACGGCGCAGGTGCGTTCGATCAGCTCCGCCGCCAGCCTCGGCTCTCGCAGCCGCGCCAGCACCGCCATCAGCAGTTCGGTCGCCGGGCCCGCGACGTCGCGCGCCCACGCCGTGCGGGCCCGCGGCGACGCGAACTCGAACCGGTACTCCGCCGCCGCCAGCGCCAACGGCAGCAGCAGGTCGAGCAACGCCCGCAGGTCGTCGCCGCGCGCGTAGCCGATCGTGGCCGCGACGAAGTCCGTGTGCAGGCACTCCAGCCATTCACCGGACGCGCGCGCCGACTCCCGCGCTTGCATCGCGTGGTCCTCGGCCGTCTCCCAGTCGCCTTCCGCCGCGGCGCACCGGGCCAGCGCCACGTCGAGCCGTCGCAGACCGGGTGTGTCTTCGTGGGCCGCCCAGATCTTGCCCGCGTGCTCGAACTGGTCCCGCGCTTGCCTGACGTCGCCGGCGAGCAGCAGCAACATCCCGAGCGCGTGGCTCGCCTCCGCCACGTCGCCGGTCGCGCCCGTCGCCGCGAGCTCGTCGCGGGCGGCGATGATCGCCGCGACCGCACCCGGGAAGTCGCCGCCCGACGCGCGATCGGCGGCCAGCTCGATGGCGAACTTGGCGGAGTGGTCCGCGGTGAGCCGGACCAGGTCGGCGCGCGCGTCGGCGTCTTGGCCGCCGGCCCGGCGAAGGCGGGCACGCTCGGCCTGAGCCATGGCGCGCAGGGACGCCACCCGGTCGCCGGTCGCGACGTCCAGCGCGCTCAGGATCCCCTCGAGCGCGGCCGACGCCCCGGCCGGATCACCGGCGGCCACCCGGACGCGCGCCTCGAAGATCCGCAGCTCCAGCTCGTCCGTGCCGTGCGGGTCGAGCAGCTCCGGCGGGTACTGCTCCGGTCCGGCCGCCTGCCGCTGGGCCGCCCGGTGCCGCTGTCCCGCGATCAGCTCGCGGGCCCGCACTACGTCACCCTCCTCAGTGGACAGTGAGATCAGCACGCGATCGGCGACCTCACGGGAACCTTCGACCATCCGGAGCTCGGCGTACTGTCCGAAGTGGACGGCAGCGGCCACGCTCACCCGGAAGGCCGTCAGGACGGCTTCGGCGCACTGCCGGGCGTTGCGCAGGTCTCCCGCCGAGTAGCAGACCGTGGCCAGGTCGCTGACGGCGGCGAGCTCGAGGTCGCTCCGGTCGAGCTGCTGAGCGATCCGCCGCATCCGGCCGTACATCCGCTGTGCGCCGGCGATGTCCCGCGCCGCGGCGAGCCGCTTGGCCTCCTGCTGGACCTCGGCGGCTTCGCCCAGCAACCGCCGGTACTCGGCCTCGGCGAGCGAACACGCGGGCAGTTCGCCGTAGGGTGCCGGGTCCAGCCCGAAGTGCGCGGCGACGCACCGGCAGTTGTAGCCGTGCGAACTCGCCCCGGCCAGTTCGTCCGGCAGCGGCCGGTCCGGCGGGGTGAGCGGCGGCGGCAGACCCACGAGCACGTCAGAACTCCTCTAGGGCGACCGCGCGCTCGGCCAGCGTCCGGGCCGCCGGAGGCAACGCCTCGCGCGCCCGCACGAGGGACACCACCTCGGCCCGGTCGGCCGCCGTCGTCCCGGCGACGTCCTCGGCCGTCACGCCCACGACGAGTCCGAAGTGGACGGAAGGCGCGGTGGCCAGGTCGACGGCCCCGGCGAACTGCCCGGCGCCCAGCTGCAGGGGAACCTCCGCGACCACCTCGCCGTCACGGGTCGCGAACGCGGTGAGGGCCGCGTCGGCCAAGGCCCCGGTGACCTCGACCTCGAGCCGGGTGGCCGTGGGCGCCGCGACGACCCGCCAGGTCACGGTGTCCTCCGCGGCGTCGAGGACGCCCGGTGGCACCCGAGCCCAGTCGACGCTCGCCCGGCCCTCGGTCACCACGCCCTCCCCGGACGCGCCGGAACCGGCTCCCGCGGCCAGGGCATACGCCCGTTGACCCGGCATCGCGTCGGCCGCCAGCCGGGCCGCTGCTTCGGCGCGCACGACGTCGTCCTGGTCGTCGAACCAGGCCGACAACCGCGTGCAGAGGCCACGGACTTCGTCGGCGACGGGCGTCGCGGCGAGCCCTTCGACGGCTGAATCGAACAGTTCGCCCGGCGTGGCTTCGAAACCGTCGAGCATGCCTTCGCCCACGTTCTCGACCGCCGCGGTGGCGACGGCGGTTTCGAGATCGAGCAGCGCCGGATCCAGGGACGGAACCCCGAGCGCCACGCTCGCGGGCCACCACCGGCGAGCCCACAGCAGCAGTGCCAGGGTGGCCAGTTCGGGCCGGGCGGGGACATCGACGTGGCCGGAAGCAAGGGCCTCCAGGGCGTGCTCCTCCCCGACGAGCCGGGTCAGCCAGGGCTCCGCGGCCGCGGCGTCACTGAGTTCGACGCGCATCGAGTCGGCCACGCCGGTGAGCAGGTCGGCGAGGGTGAAGCGGACGAGGCCGCCGTCCGCGGCGACGACGGGGGTGTGCACCGGGTGCGTCACGACACGGCCTCCAGATCCGGCAGGCGGGCCACGAGCGCGCGCCGCACCTTCGTCCGCAGGTCCAGCGAGGTCGACCGGACGACGCCGGTGACGAGGTCGCGGACGTCCGCGGCGTCGGCCGGGAGGTCGCCGCGCACGTCGAAGCCGTGCAGGCGGATCCACAGCCGGCCGAGGAACTGCTTGCCGAACTCGCGCAGTTCGCGCACGAGCTCGGTGTCGGGACGCGGGGTGAGCGGCGTGGCGCCGGCCAGCGCCCGACGCGCGTGGAGCACGTATCCCTCGCGCGCGACCTGGGCGTTGAGCTGCCGCGCGAACGCGGGGGCGGTCCCGGATGCGACGCCGTCGAGCGGCCGGAGGGCGGGCGCGAGGACCACGCCCAGCGCGAAACACGTGGCCAGGGCGGGCAGGCCGAGCCCGAACCCGGCCACGACGCGGCGGGTTTCGTCGTCGACGAGGTCGGCGACGGAACCGCGTTCGCCGGCGGGGAGCCGCCGCAGGGTGGCCCGCACGCGCCGTTCGACACTGCGTTCGAGGAGTTCGGGGCCGGCTTCGTCCTGCCGCCGCAGCGGCGGGACGGCCGTGCGATCTCCGCGCTGCAAACCGAGATCCGGCGCCGGCGAGCCGGAAACGGCCTCGGCGGCGCGGGCGAGCGCGTCGGCTCCGCCGGGCTGACGCAGCGCGAGGCCGAGGGCGTGGCCCGCGGCGGACCCGGCCAGCCACGCGGCATCGGTGAGGGTGTCCACGAACTCGCCGAGCAGCACCACGGCTTCCTGCGGCGCGAGACCGGCGCCGGTGTGCCAGCGGCGGTGCAGCGCGGCGGTCAGGTCCGCGGCAGCCCGGGGGTCGGCGAGATACGCGGTCAGCTGCGCGACGCCGGCTTCGTCTCCTTCGCCGTGCAGCTCGCGCAACGCCGACGCGGCGGCCTCCGGCGCCTCGGGCCCCGGCATGCCGAATCCCGTCGCCAGCTCGTACGCCAAGGGGAAGCAGACGTCCTGGACGTCGCCCGCGGTGATGCGCAAGGCCCGGCGCTGCCGTTTCAGGTGGACGAACCACGCGGCGGTCGCCCGCAACCGCGGCGCGTCGGCGAGGAGCAGCTCGGTGAGCTCGGCCGCCGCGGCGGGCTCCAGGAGCGGCCGGCCCAGCTTCGGGCGCGCCGCGGTGCGGACCACGAGCGGGTCGATGATCTTCTTGACGGTGCGGGTCAGCGGGCCGCCGTCCCCGGCCGACAGGACCTCGAGGCCGGGGATCCGGTGCCACGCCGCCGCGAGAACCACCGAGCGCAGCCGGGGCTTGCCCGATCCCGTCACCGCCACCCTCGCACCTTACGTGACCGGTACTCGAAGGCCGGCGCCTACTGAGGGCCGTTGGTCAGCGAGAGGTTGAACGCGTAGCGGGACGCCCGGTAGACGTGCCAGCCGTACTCGACCACGCGGCCGGTGTCGTCGTAAGTCGTGCGCTGCATGGTCAGCAGGGCCGCGCCCGGCTCCTCGTCCAGCTGCTCCGCGTCCTCTTCGGTCGCCAGCCGGGCGCCGATGTGCTGCTCCGCCGCGTGCAGGCGGACCCCCGCCGAGCGCAGCAGCTGGTACAGGCCTTTGTCGCGCAGTTCGTCGTCCGCCGGGTCGATGATGCCGTCGGGCAGGTAGTTGTTCATCAGCGCGAGCGGCTCGCCGTCGGTCGAACGGATGCGCGTCAGCCGCCGCACCTGCGTCAGGCCCGGCGCCTCCAGCAGCTCGGCCACCTCGGCGCCGGCCGGCTCCACGCGGTTGGCCAGCACCACCGACTCCGGCTTGCCGCCGAGCCCGGTGAGGTCGTCGAAGAGGCTGCTCAGGCGCAGTGGCCGCGCCACCTTGGTCCGGACGACCTGGGTGCCGACCCCGCGCCGCCGCACGAGCAGGCCCTGGTTGACCAGCGTCTGGATCGCCTGGCGGACGGTCGGGCGCGACAGCCGCAGGTTCGCGGCCAGGTCGACCTCGTTGCCCAGCCGGGCCCCCGCCGGCAGCCGGCCGTCCTCGATCGCGGCGTGCAGCTGCCGGGAGACCTGGAAGTACAGCGGCTCGGGACTGCCCGGGTCCAGCACGATCTCCCGGCCGGGATCCCAGGCCGGGTGCGTGACATCCACGCGGGACGACGGCGGAGGGGTGCTCACCGGCGGAAGCCTACCGTCACCCGGCCGGTTGACCGTATGTCCATATGTCTTGACAAAGTCCGCCGGGCGCTGGCATCGTCGATCGCGTGACGGAAATGGTGCGGCGCATCGTCGCCAAGCGGGTGCACGACCCGGGCGCGGTCGCCGAGGCGGCCGCGAGCCGCGTGCGGGCCGAGTCGCCCTTCAACAACAAGGGCCGCGCGATGATCATCGCCGCGGACCACCCCGCCCGCGGCGCCACCGCCGTCGGCGGCAATCCGACGGCGATGGCGAACCGGGGCGAACTGCTCGAACGGCTGTGCCTCGCGCTCGAACGGCCCGGCGTCACCGGCGTGCTGGGGACCGCGGACGTCCTCGACGACCTGCTGCTGCTCGGCGTGCTCGACGGCAAGACGGTCATCGGGTCGATGAACCGCACCGGGCTGGCCGGGTCGAGCTTCGAGATCGACGACCGGTTCGCCTGCTACGACGCCGAAGCGATCGAACGGATGCGGTTCGACGGCGGCAAGACCCTCACCCGCATCTGCCTCGACGACCCGGCCACGCCGAGCGTCCTGGAGAACACCGCGAAGGCGGTCAACGAGCTGGCCGACCGCAAACTCGTCGCGCTGGTCGAGCCGTTCCTGTCGCGGTGGACCGGCGGACGCCTCAAGAACGACCTCTCCCCCGACGCCGTCATCAAGTCGATCACGATCGCCGCCGGGCTCGGCCGCTCGTCGGCCTACACCTGGCTCAAGCTGCCGGTGGTGGACGACATGGAACGCGTGCTCGCTTCCTCGACCCTGCCGGCCCTCCTGCTCGGCGGCGAGGTCACCGACCCGGACGCGGCCTTCGCGGCGTGGCAACGCGCGCTCACCCAGCCGACCGTGCAAGGCCTGGTCGTCGGACGCTCGCTGCTCTACCCGCACGACGGCGACGTCGCCAAGGCAGTCGACACCGCGGTGGGGCTGTTGTGAACAACCGGATTCAGCGCACTACCCGTGGGAGCATCGTGAACACCATCGACCACTGGATCAACGGCACCGCCACGTCCGCGGGCTCGACCCGCACGGCGCCGGTCCACGACCCCGCCACGGGGCGGCAGCGGGCGGAGGTCCTGCTCGCCGAAGCGTCCGATGTGGACACCGCGGTCGCGGCCGCGAACAAGGCCTTCGAAACCTGGGGCGACTCCTCACTGGCCCAGCGCACCAAGGTGATGTTCGCCTTCCGTGAGCTGCTGGTGAAGCACGAGGACGAACTCGCGCGGATCATCTCCGGCGAGCACGGCAAGGTCGTCGAAGACGCCCGCGGCGAGATCGCGCGCGGCCGCGAGGTCGTCGAGTACGCCTGCGGCATCGCCGACGCGCTCAAGGGAAGCTTCTCCGACCAGGTCTCCCGCGACGTCGACGTGCACGACTTCCGGCAGCCGCTCGGTGTGGTCGCCGGGATCACGCCGTTCAACTTCCCGATCATGGTCCCGCTGTGGATGCACCCGGTCGCGATCGCCACCGGCAACACGTTCGTCCTCAAGCCGAGCGAGCGCGACCCGTCGGTGTCGAACTTCGTCGCGCAGCTCTATGCCGAGGCGGGTCTGCCCGAGGGCGTCTTCAACGTCGTGCACGGAGACAAGGTCGCGGTCGACGCGATCCTGGACCACCCGGACATCGCGGCCGTGTCGTTCGTCGGCTCGACCCCGATCGCGAAGTACGTGCACGAGCGCGGGACCGCGGCCGGCAAGCGCGTCCAGGCCCTCGGCGGGGCGAAGAACCACGCGGTGGTCCTGCCCGACGCCGACCTGGAGTACGCGGCGAACCACCTGACCGCCGCCGCGTTCGGCTCGGCCGGGCAGCGGTGCATGGCGATCTCGGTCGGCGTCGCCGTCGGGGCGGCGGGCGACAAGTTGGTCGGGATCCTCGAGCGCAAGGCCCGCGAGGTCAAGGTCGGCCCCGGCAGCGACCCGGCCAGCGACATGGGCCCGGTCGTCACTGAGGCCGCCCGCGAGCGCGTGGTGAACGCCGTCGCACAGGGCGCGCGGCAGGGTGCCTCGGTGGTGGTCGACGGTCGCGGGCTGACGGTCGAGGGCCACGAGGGAGGCTTCTTCGTCGGGCCGTCCCTGCTCGACCACGTCACCACGGACATGCAGGCTTACCGGGACGAGATCTTCGGGCCGGTGCTGGCGGTCGTGCGCGCGGAGACCGTGGACGAGGCGATCGCGATCATCAACGCGAACCCCTACGGCAACGGCACCGCGATCTTCACCGCCAGCGGCGAGGCGGCGCGGAAGTTCCAGCGCGCGGTCAAGGTCGGCATGATCGGCGTCAACGTGCCGATCCCGGTCCCGATGTCGTACTACTCCTTCGGCGGCTGGAAGGACTCCCTCATCGGCGACAGCCCCGTCCACGGCCCCGCCGGCGTCCGCTTCTACACCCGCGCGAAGGTCGTCACGACCCGCTGGCCCCACACCGAAGCAGCGTTCACCTTTCCCACGTCCAGCTGACCGACCGGTAAGCGGAACACCCATCTCCGGTTTCCGGTACGGTGGGTGGCGGCACCGACGAAGGAGGCCACCGTGGGATATCGAGGCCCGCTCCCGAAGAACGCCGTCGACCGCGTCAACACGTGCGTCGGCACGCTGCGGACGTCCCCGCGCTGGGGACGGCTGGTCCGTCGCCACCTCACCCAGGTCACCTACACGGGACGGCGGTCGGGCCGCACCTTCAGCACCCCGGTCGGCTACCGGCGCGCGGGCGACGTCGTCACGATCGGCGTTCGGCTGCCGGACGCGAAGTCGTGGTGGCGCAACTTCACCGGCGACGGCGCCCCGCTCACCCTCGAACTCGACGACGCCGCCCGCACCGGCCACGCGGTGGCCCACCGCGACGAAAAGGGCCGCGTGACGGTGACCGTCCGGCTCGGCGAAGACGAAACCGCCTAGCGGGCCATCCCATGCCAGAGCAGCTCGGCAAGGCCCTCCGCGTCGCGGCGCCACTCGCCGTTCGGGTCGAGGAGCAGCAGCCCGGCCAGGCCGCGCAGCACCACCAGCGGGTCGAGGTCCGGGCGCACGGTCCCGGCCGACTCGTTGGCCTTCAACAACGTCGACACCGCGCCGACCATCGCCTCGTACGCGTTCGCCGGCAGCTCGCCGCGGGAGGCCGTCGCGCGGCGCAGGGCGTCGGCCAGTCCCTTCTTGGTCATCATGTAGTGCGCCAGGTGGTCGGTCACCCACACCCGGAACGCCTCGTCCGCGGGGTGCTTCTCCAGCAGCACCGGCACGATGTCGACGATGTGCCGCACCTCGCGCTGGTACACCGCGAGGATCAGCGCTTCCGGCGTCGGGAAGTGCCGGTACACCGTGCCGACGCCGACCTCGGCCTGCTTCGCGATCGCGTTGAACGAGACTTCGCCCGTCCTGGCCAGCGACTCCGCGGCGACGACGAGGATGCGCTCGTGGTTGCGCCGGGTGTCCGCGCGCCGGGGGCTGACCGATCCCGTCGTCATCGCCCTCCCGTTCGTCGTGCCGTCCCGCCGAATCTAACCCAGACCTGGAGCGACTCCAGCGTGTCCGGTTCGTTGCGAACCGGATTGTAATCCGCTAGCCTCGCGATCGGGTGAAGCGGATGAGTATCCGCTCCCCGTTCGCCGCCACCACCACCGTCAGGTACCCACCCGGACGAGCTGCGGAAAGAGACCAGTGGACATCTCACTCGAAGTCAACGGCAGTACCGAACACCTGGACGTCGATCCCGGGGTGACCCTCCTCGACGCGCTGCGCGAGCGCCTCGACGTCACCGGCCCCAAGAAGGGCTGCGACCGCGGGCAGTGCGGCGCCTGCACCGTGCACGTCGGCGGCCGGCCCGTGCTTTCGTGCCTCACCCTGGCCGCCACCGTCAAGCAGCCGGTGACCACCGTCGAAGGACTGTCCACAGAGGACAAGCTGCACCCGGTGCAGCAGGCGTTCGTCGACCAGGACGCCCTGCAGTGCGGGTTCTGCACCGCCGGGCAGATCATGTCGGCGGTCGCCGCCGTCGAGCAGGACGTCGAAGACGTGCGGGAGTTCATGTCCGGCAACCTCTGCCGGTGCGCGGCCTACCCGAACATCGTCAAGGCTGTCGACCAGGCGAGGCGGGCCGATGCGTCCGTTTGAGCTGACCGCGCCCACCACCGTCGAAGCCGCCCTCGCGACGCCCGGCACGTTCCTGGCCGGCGGCACGACCCTCGTCGACCTCATGAAGCTCGACGTCCTCACGCCGCAGCACGTCCTCGACATCAACGAGGTGCCGCTGCGCGGGATCGACACCACCGACGGCCTGCGGATCGGCGCGCTGGAGCGGATGAGCGCCATCGCCGCCCACCCGCAGGTCTACCCGGCCATCTCGCGCGCCCTGCTGCTGAGCGCCTCCCAGCAGATCCGGAACATGGCGAGCATCGGCGGGAACCTGCTGCAGCGCACACGCTGCACGTACTTCCGCGACGTCGCGACGCCGTGCAACAAGCGCGAGCCCGGCAGCGGCTGCTCCGCGATCGGGGGTGCCAACCGGATGCAGGCCATCCTCGGCACCAGCGACTCCTGCGTCGCGACGCACGCCAGTGATGTCGCCGTCGCCCTGGTCGCGCTCGATGCCCGCGTGAAGCTGGCCGACGCCGAGGGAACCCGCGAAGTCGCCCTGCGCGACTTCTACCAGCTGCCCGGCGACACCCCCGCGCTGGAGAACGACCTGCGGCCCGGCGAGCTGATCACCGAGGTGATCGTCCCGCGGCTGGACTGGGCGGCGAACTCCACCTACGTCAAGGTGCGCGACCGCCAGTCCTACGAGTTCGCGCTGTGCTCCGCCGCGGTCGCGCTGGACGTCCGGGACGGCAAGATCGCCGATGCCCGGGTCGCGGCCGGCGGCGTCGGGACGGTGCCGTGGCACCTGCCCGCCGTCGAGGACGCCCTGCGAGGCGCCCCGGCGACCCAGGCCACCTTCGAGGCGGCCGCGGCCGTGGCCGCCGAAGGCGCCGAACCGTTGTCGGACAACGGCTTCAAGGTGTCACTGCTGAAGCGGACGATCGTCCGCGCGCTGCTCGAACTGACCGAGGGGAGCTCCCGATGATCACCCGGCTCGACGCGCCGCTGAAGGTCACCGGCGGGGCCAAGTACGGCGCCGACCACACCTTCCCCGGCATGGTCTACGGCTACGTCGTGCTCAGCACGATCGCCCACGGCGAGATCGCGGCCATGGACTTCTCCGCCGCGCGGGAAGCCCCCGGTGTCGTCGGCGTGTACTCGCCGTTCGACCCGCTGAAGCTGGCGACGGCGACCTCGCCGCTGTTCGGCGAGACGTGGGTTCCGCTGCAGACCGAGGAAGTCACCTACTACGGCCAGCCGATCGGCTTCGTCGTCGCGGAGACGTTCGAGCAGGCACGGGACGCGGCGGGGCTCGTCCGGGTGACCTACCGCGAGCTGCCGGCCAAGACGTCGCTGTCCGAAGGCCTCGCCGACGCCGAAGACGCGCCCCCGGGCCGCGACGGCGAAGGGTCGACACTGGCGATCCTCGAGGACGGCGTCGAGTCCATCGAGGACGCGTTCGCCGCGAGCCCGGTGGTCGTCGAAGCGACCTACTCGACCGCGACGCAAAACCACGCCGCGATGGAGCCCCACTCCGCCGTCGCGGTGTGGGACGGCGGCGAGGTGACCGTGTACAGCGGCAACCAGGCGTCGAACTTGCAGGCGATGGAGCTCGCCAGCGCGCTCGACACACCGCTGGAAGCCGTGCACTGCGTGAACCCGTTCGTGGGCGGCGCGTTCGGCGGCAAGGGCCGGACGTCCGCGCCCGCGTTCCTCGCCGCCGCGGCGGCCCGCGACCTCGGCCGGCCGGTGAAGGCCGCGCTCACCCGCGAGCAGGTCTTCACCGCGACGGCGGGCCGGGCCGCGACGGTCCAGACGATCAAGCTCGGCGCGGAACGCGACGGCAGCCTGGTCGCCCTGAGCCACGACTCCTGGTGCAGCACGGACACCGCGCGCTCGTTCGTCGAACCGACCTCGCACGGCACCTCGCGCGAGTGGTACGCGACGCGGAACCTGGCCATCAGCCAGAAGATCGTGCCGCTGAACGTCCCGCCGACCACGTTCATGCGCGCCCCCGGCGAGGCACCCGGCTCGTTCGCGCTGGAGAGCGCGATCGACGAGCTCGCCGAAGCACTCGGCATGGACCCGATCGAGCTGCGGATCAAGAACAACTCGATCGCCCCGCCGGGCAAGGACCTGCAGTGGGCGAGCAAGCACCTCGACGAGTGCCTCCGCGTCGGTGCGTCCCGGTTCGGCTGGCAGCACCGCCGGCCGGGCGGGCACACCGACGGCGACTGGCTCGTCGGGATGGGCGCGGCCACCGCGATGTTCCCCGCCCTGCGGTTCCCGGCCACGGTCGGCATCACGCTGCGGGCGGACGACACCGCCGACGTCGCGACGAGCGGCGCCGACCCCGGCACGGGCCTGCTGACCGTGCTCTCCCTGATCGGCGCGGAGTCGCTGGACATCCCGGCCGACCGGATCAGCCCCCGGCTCGGCGACTCGTCGCTGCCGCCGGGTGGCCTGTCCGGCGGTTCGACGGCGACGGCGAGCGCGGGCACGGCCATCATGATCGCGGCCACCAAGGCGATCGACGAGCTGGTGGCGCTGGCGTCCGACCCCGGCGCGCCGTTCGAAGGCGCCGAAGTCACCTACGCCGACGGCCGCGTCTTCGCCGACGGCAAGACCATGACGTTCGGCGAGTTGCTGCGGACGCTGGGCCGGGAGAAGCTCGAGGTGACCGGCTCGTCCGCCCCTGGCGAGGAGCTGACCAAGCACTCGTTCAGCTCGTGGGGCGCCCAGTTCTGCGAGGTCCGCGTGCACAAGTGGACGCGCGAGGCCCGGGTGTCGCGGATGCTCGGCGTCTTCGACGCGGGCCGGATCATCAACGACAAGGCGGCCCGCAGCCAGCTCATGGGCGGCATGATCTGGGGCATCTCGGCGGCCCTGCACGAGGGCCTGGAGATCGAGAAGAACGGCCGGCTCGCGAACGGCGACTTCGCGAGCTACCTGCTCCCGGTGAACGCCGACATCCCGGAGGTCGACGTCCAGTTCGTCGAGTACCCGGACACGCTGCACAACGCGGTCGGCGCGCGCGGGCTCGGCGAGATCGGCACGGTCGGCATGGCCGCGGCGGTCGCCAACGCCGTGCACAACGCCACCGGCATCCGGGTCCGGCACATCCCGATCACCATCGAAGATCTGCTCGAAGACTGACGTCCGAGGGGCGGGGCACGCGCGTGTCCCGCCCCCTCGTTCGGCCACCTGGCGCAACGGACCCGGCGCCGTTATCCATCCGCGACAACCAAGGGGACGGTTCGCCCATGACGGCGGCCCGTCCCCGGTCCTAGGCTGACGGGCGCTCGCCCGATCTTCCTCGAAGGGACCCCCCGGCATGACCGACCCCGTCGTCCCCACCACGTCCGGCGCGGTCCGCGGTCAAGTCACCGCCGCCGGCTTCGCGCTGTTCCGCGGCATCCCGTACGCCGCCGCGCCCGAGGGCGACCTGCGCTTCGCCGACCCGGTCCCGGCCCCGCCGTGGGAGGACGTCCGCGACGCGAACAGACCAGGGCCGACCGCACCGCAGCGCCGGCACGACGTGCCCGGGCTCGACCTCACTCCCCTCACCGGCACCGGCTGGCGGCCGGGCCCGGAGTACCTGACGGTCGACGTCTGGACCCCGCAGCTCGGCGCGGCCGGCCTGCCCGTGCTGGTGTTCGTGCACGGCGGCGCGTTCCTCGGCGGCACCGGCTCCGCCCCGGTCTACGACGGCACCTCGTTCTCGCACGCCGGCGCGGTGCTGGTGACCGTGCAGTACCGGCTCGGCGTCGACGGCTTCCTGCCGTTGGACGGCGGCACGACGAACCTCGGGCTGCGCGACCAGCTCGCGGCCCTCCGGTGGGTCCAGGAGAACATCGCCGGCTTCGGCGGCGACCCCGGCAACGTCACCTTCTTCGGCGCGGCCTCGGGCGCGGTGAGCGTCGCCTGCCTCCTCAGTTCCCCGCTCTCGCAAGGACTCTTCCACCGGGCGATCGTCCAGAGTGGACACCCGGACATGGTGCGCGACGGCGTCCAGGCGCGCCGCCTCGCCAAGGTGATCGCGGACGAGCTGAAGGCCGAACCCACCGCCGAGGCGTTCCGGAAGGTGTCGACCGAGCAGCTGCTCGACGCGCAGGACGCCGTCCTGCGGCCCGGTGGCGCCCCCGACCTGCGCGACGCCCTCGGCTACGACCGCGGGTACGGGCTCAGCCCGTTCCTCCCGGTGATCGGCGACGACGTCCTGCCGCAGCACCCGGCCAAGGCGATCCGGGCGGGCGCGGGCCGCGACGTCGACCTGGTCGTCGGCAGCTGCAGCGAGGAGATGCGGCTCTACCTGGTGCCCACCGGCGCGCTCGAAGCGGTCACCGACGACCAGGCCGTGGCCTCGCTGGCCGTGTCGCACCCCGACCCGGCCGGGGTGCTGCACCGGTACGGCCTCGGCTCGGACCTCGCCGCGGGCGAGGTCCTCGTGGCGGCCCTGACCGACCTGGTCTTCCGCGACGGCGTGCGCGAGCTGGCCGAGCACCACGGCGGCCGGACCTTCCGGTACGAGTTCGAGTGGGGCTCGCCGCTGCTCGAGGGCAGCCTGGGCGCGTGCCACGGGCTCGAGCTGCCCTTCGTGTTCGACGCGCTGGGGCCGGCGTCCGGGCCGCGGGGCCTGCTGGGCGAGCACCCGCCACGGGAGCTGGCCCGCGACCTGAACGGCGCCTGGTACCGCTTCGCCGCCACCGGTTCGCCCGGCTGGGAGGAGTACGCGGGTGAGGACACGCTGTTCCACACCTACTGAGCGGTGAACACCCCGCGCCAGTGTTCGGCGGCGCGGGCGAGGTCCCGGCCCACGTGGTCGAAGTACCGGCCCATCGCGTCCAGCCGGTCGCCCGCCGGGGTGCCGTCGAGCAGGCCCGCGCCCTCCCGCGCGGCGTTCGCCCAGGTGGTGCAGACCTCGACTTCCCGGGCGGAGGCGCGGTACCAGGCGTCGTCGTCGACGACGTAGCGCTCGCGGCGGCCGGCGGCGGCCCGGTCGCGACGAACCAGCTCGAGCCGTTCGAGGTAGGCGACGGCCTTCGACACCGACGCCGGGCTGACCCGCAGGCGGCGGACGAGCTCGGCGGCGGACAGGGTGGCGCCCTCGCTGGTGAGCAGGCAGGCGAGCACGCGGGCGGGCATCCGCGCGAGGCCCGTCGCGACCATCACGGCGGCGAACCGGTCTTCGAACGCGCCGATCGCGTCGCCGGGACCGGGCGCCGGCGGAGCCAGCCGGCGGGCCCGGTTCCGCGTCGCCACGTCCGCGGCGGAAGGCCGGTAGCCGCTCGGGCCGCCGTTGCGCGCGATCTCGCGGGTGACGGTCGACGTGGGGCGCGCGAGCCGGCGCGCGATCTCGGCGTACCCGAGACCCGCGACCAGCCCCTCGGCGATGCTCTCCCGATCGGTGAGCGTGAGCCGGCTGCCAGGCATGGCGTCCTCCTTTGCACTCCCGGCAATCATTGCAACGATCTTCGAAAACAGCACCTCAAAACGATGAAACGCGTTGACCGAGTTGGAAACGCAACATAACGTCCGAAGTATGGGAACCACGCTCCCGGCCTTCACACCGGTCGAGAAAAGCCTCTACCTCACCCTGGGCGGCCGCGCGCTCGACAGCCGCTCGCCCCACCCGGTGCTGAACGACCCGACGGCCTGGGAGATCGCCGAGAAGGTCGGCTACGACCCCGCGACGACCAGCGTCGTGGCGAGCCAGGTCCGCGACATCGCGCTGCGGGCCAAGAAGCTCGACGAGGTGGTCCGGCGGTTCACCGGGCAGCACCCGGACGCCGTCGTGCTGGATCTCGGCGCGGGTCTCGACGATCGCCGCTCCCGCGTGACGCCGCCGTCCACGGTGGACTGGTACGACGTCGACCTGCCCGGGGTCACGGCCGTCCGGCGGGAGGTCGTGCCGCCGCGGGCCAAGGTCCACGCGCTCGCCGCCGACCTCACCGACCCGGAGTGGCTCGCCGGCGTTCCGGCGGACCGGCCCGCGGTGATCGTCGCCGACGGGCTGGTGGCGTTCCTTAGCGAAGCCGACTTCACCGCCCTCCTGAACCGGCTGACGAGCCACTTCCCCACCGGCGAAGTGGCTTTCAACGGCTACACCCGCTTCCACCTGTGGGCGATCAAGCACTACCGCGGCACCGGGTCCATCGCCGGCGTCGTGCGCCACCCCGGCTTCGACGACCCGCGCGAGCCCGAGCGGTGGGACCCGGATCTGACCCTCGTCGAGGAGATCCTCCTGGCCCGCGCGCCCGAGGTCGCCGAGTACCCGGCCGCGATCCGGTGGTTCACGCGGCTGGCGGCGCTGAGCACCGCCGTCTCCCGGCGCGGCACGACCGTGCTCCGCTACCGCTTCTGACCGGAGGGGACCCCACCCCGGGGGCGGTTGACGACGGCCCCGCCGCGCTGCCAGGCTCAGTCAGCCCGGACGGCCGGATGAAATGGGGACCACCGATGCCCGAGGCGGGCTCTGCCGAACCGCCGCGCGCGCTCGTTCGCACGCTGCTGCGGAGCGGCACGCCCGCGGAACCGGCCGGGCCCCCCGACGAGCACGGCGACCTCGCCGCCGTCGGGGACGCGACGCTCGCCCGAGCCGCGCGCTACTGGGTCGTCGTGCCGCTGGCGTACCGGATCGCGGCGTTCGTCAAGGTGTTCATCGGGTTCGCCGCGGCCAACGGCCGGGTCGGGCTCGGGCCGGTGCTGGCGGCCACGGTCTTCGCCGTCGCGGCCAACACGGCCGCGATGGCCTGGGTGCTGCGCTCGGGCGGGCTGCGGACCCGCGTCACCGGCCGCGCCCTCGCCCTGGACCTGGCCGTCGGGGTGGCGCTCAACTTCGTCGTCGCCGCGACGACCCCGGCGTCCGTGCAGCCGTTCGCCGTCGACGTGTCGTGGACCTGGCTGGTCGGCGCGGTGGCCATGTGGGCGGGCACGTCCGGGCTGCCGTCGGCGCTGTGGCTGCTGGTGGCGGCCCTCCCGCTGCGGGCGGCGCTCACGCTGGCCGGCGGTCTCCCGCTGACCGACCAGCTCTCGGTGACGCGCTCGATCGGCTGCATGATCGCGCTGGCGGTGGCGATCGTGCTCGCCGCGGGCATCCTCATCCTGCTCGGCGCCGGCACGCGGTTCGCGGTCGACATCGGGATCCGGCGCGGGCGCGAAGCCGAGCGCCACCGGACGCGGCGCATCATGCACGACAGCGTGCTGCAGACGCTGGAAGCGCTCGCCATCTCGGCACCGGGCGACGACGCGCACGCCGTGGCCCGGCTGTCCGAAGTGCGTTCCGTGGCCCAGGCCGAGGCCGCCGAGCTGCGGCGCCGGATCACCGAGCCGGTACCGACCGGGCTGGCGCGCGGGTTCGCGGTCGAGCTCGCCGACGTCGCGACCGAGATGGCCCGCGACGGCCTGCGCACCCAGCTGGTCGCCGCGGACTTCGCCGACGAGCACAAGCTGTCCCAGGACCGCCGCACCGCGCTGTGCGAGGCGGTGCGGGAAGCGTTGCGCAACACGGTGAAGCACTCCGGGACGAAGCAGGTGGTGCTGCGCGTGGAGGAGCGCGACGGTGGGATCGCGGTGGTGGCGCGCGACCAGGGCCAGGGCTTCGACGTCCGCGACCGGCCGCCGGGCTTCGGCATCACCCAGTCGATCGTGGCCCGTCTGGCCGAGGTCGGCGGCCACGGCACGGTGGACTCCCAGCCGGGCCGCGGCACCCGCGTGACGATGTGGGTGCCGAACTAGCCCGAAATGATCCGGGCGATCTCCGGGGCGTGCGTGAAGACCAGCCCGTGATCGGCGTCGAGCCACGAAACGGCGATCTCCGGTCGCTCGTGGACGAGCCGTTCGACACCGGCCCGCCAGTTCCGGTTGCACCGCACGGCGAGGCCTTCGCTGTCCCCGGCCATCGACGTGGACATGATCATGCTGATCGGGCAGTCGATCTCCGCGTACCGGCCGAGGATCCGTGCGCGGACCTCGTCGATCTCGACGTTCAGGTCGAGGATCTCCGGCCCGGTGAGCAGCACCTGGCGCGAAGTGCCCCGGCGAGCTTCGTTCTCCGCCGCCATGTCGTCCCACATCGCGCGGAACACCGGCAGGTCGGCATCGGTGAGGAACGGCTCCGGCACCGGGTTCGCCCCGTCGACGAGCACGAGCCGGTCGACGGTGCCGGGGTGCGCCGCGGCGTGGTGCACGGCCAGGTCCGCGCCCAGCGAGTAGCCCACGAGCACGGGCTTGACGGGTCCTACCTCAGCCATGACGGCGGCGAGATCGCCGAGGAAGCCGTCGAAGGAGTACCCGGCGGCCGCCGACGCGAGGCCGTGGCCCCGCAGGTCGAAGGTCATCACGTCGTGGTCGCGCCGCAGCAGTCCGGCCAGCTCGTGCAGATCGGCCTGGGTCGAGCTCAGCCCGGGGCAGAGGACCAGTGGCCGGCCGCGGCCGCCTCGGGAGACCGGGATCGTGACGTCCTCGTGGTGCACCGTGAATTGCCGCATCGCCTGCCGACCCTAGTCCGCGCTGCGTGCCAACCACCCTGCGCTGCGGCACAAGACCGCGGCCCGCCGCGGGGCGCACCATGCCCGGACAAGCCACCGCGGGAGGAGAAATCCCATGTCCGACGCACTGCGCCGCGACGCGCTGGGCACGCCGGGTGTCGTCTTCCTCGTGCTGGCCGCCGTCGCGCCGCTCACCGGCATCGTCGTCATCGCCGCCCTGGGCATCGCGCTCGGGAACGGCGGGGGCATGCCCGGCGCGTTCCTGCTCGCCGCCGTGATCCTCGTGCTCTTCGGCGTCGGCTACGCGCAGATGAGCAAGGTCGTCACCGGCGCGGGTGGGTTCTACGTCTACGTCACCAAGGGGCTGGGCCGCCCGCTCGGCCTGGTCGCCGCGCTGGTCGCGCTGCTGGGCTACAACTGCTTCGTCGCCGGCGCGGTCGGGACGAGCGGGTTCTTCACGGCGAACGTCGTCGAGCAGGTCTTCGGGTGGCACACGCCGTGGCAGCTGTGGAGCCTCCTGTCCGCCGCCGCGGTGTTCGCGCTCGGCCGGCGCGGGGTCGACGTCAGCGCGAAGGTGCTCGGCGTCTCGCTGGTCCTGGAGGTGTCGATCCTGCTCGTCCTCGACGTCGCGGTCGCCGTCCGGACCGGCCTGGACGTCCACGCCTTCGCGCCCGGCGTGGTCTTCTCCGGCTCGGTCGGGGTCGCGTTCCTGTTCGCCTTCAACGCCTTCGTCGGCTTCGAGGCCACCGGATTGTTCAGCGAAGAGGCCCGGGACCCGCACCGGACGATCTCCCGCGCGACCTACACGGCGATCGTGCTCATCGGCGTCTTCGCCGCGTTCACGACGTGGGCGGTCGTCAGCGCGACGAGCGTCGCCGAGGCCGGGAAGACCGCCCAGGACCACCTCGCCACCGGGGACCTCGTCTTCGCGATCAGCCGGACCTACCTGGGCTCGTTCCTCACCGACGTGATGATGCTGCTGCTGGTCGTCAGCCTGTTCGCGGCCCTGCTGGCGCTGCACAACTCCGCGACGCGCTACCTGTTCGCGCTCGGCCGGGCCCGGGTGCTGCCCGCGGCTCTCGGCCGGACGAACGCGCGCAACGGCGCGCCGTACGTCGCCAGCGGGACGCAGATCGGGGTGGCGACGCTGATCGCGGCGGTTTACGCGCTGGCCGGGCTGGACCCGCTCGCCGACCTCACCGCCAGCATGACCGGCATCGGCACGCTCGGGGTGATCGCCCTGCAGGCCCTGGCCGGGGTCGCCGTCGTCGCGTTCTTCCGCCGGCGGCGCGACCCCCGGATCTGGCGCACCGCGGTGGCTCCCGGCCTCGGCGGGCTCGGCCTGATCGCCGTGACGACGCTGGCGTTCCTCAACTTCCCCACCCTCGCCGGGTCCGACGCGCCGGCGATCGCGCTGCTGCCGTGGCTATTGGCCGTCGCGGTGGCCGGGGGACTCGGGCTCGCCGGGTGGCTGCGGCGTCGCCGGCCGGACGTCTACGCGGGCCTGGACGAGCTCGGGCTCGAAACCGTGTCCGGCTAGGCGGCGCGCCGGGCGTCGCGCTCGGCGGCCAGGCTCGAGCGGCAGGCCACGGTCAGCCGGGTGGTGGCGGCGCTGCCGCCGTGGCCACAGCGCGGGCAGGTCATCGAAACGGCCAGGGACAGCTCGTCGACGGCGACGGACAGCTCGGTCCGGCAGCCGCGGCACCAGCGGTGCCGGGTGACCGGGCTGACGTGCGCCGGCGAGGCGACGCACTGGTGGATCCACCGGCCGTGGACGTGGCAGGTCAGCCGGTCGTCGGGGGCCAGCAGACCCATCTCCTCGGCGTCGTCTTCGGTGGCGAGCAGGACCGGCAGACTGCGGATCCGGGTGCTGGTGGTGCAGGTCGTGGTGGTCATCGTGGTCCCCTTCCTCTACCTGTTCGTCGAAGGAGGACCGCCGGATTCGACATCGGAGACAGGTTGGCCGGATCTCGGTGGTTCTTGGCATTCCAGCCACTCCCGAGCACGTCGCGGGGAAGCCGGCCGAGATCACGCCGCCCGGCGCCTAGCCGGGCACGCGGACCGCGACGAAGTCCGGCCGCTGCCGCAGGACGAACCCGAGCGAGAGGTAGAGGCGGATCGCGGAGGTGTTGCTCGCGGCCGCGTGCATCATCGGTGTCTCGCCGCGCTCGCGGATGCCCGCCGCCACGGCGAGCACGAGCCGCGTCCCGAGGCCCTGGCCGCGGTGGGCCGGGTCCGTGCACACCGCGCTGATCTCGGTGTAGCCCGGCGGGTGCAGCCGCTCCCCGGCCATCGCGACCAGTGCGCCATTCCGCCGGATCCCGAGGTACGTGCCGAGCTCGACGGTCCGCTTCCGGAACGGCCCGGGCTTCGTCCGCTCGACGAGATCGAGCATCTCCGGCACGTCCGCCAGCCCCAACCGCACGGCTTCCGCGTCCGGCGCGGCCGCGACGCTCTCGTCGACGAGCTGGACACCGGGCAGCGCGTCGAGCACCTCCCAGCCGGACGGCGGCCGCGCGGCGGTGGCGGCGAGCACCACGACCGCTCCCGGACCGGCGAGCCCGGCGACGTCCAGCCAGTCCTGCTCTTCGGGAGCGTCGGGAAGGGCGAGGAACGGAGCGACGTCCACGGGGTAGCGCAGCACGCGTCCACGCCGTTCCGCGAACCGGGCGTGCGGGCCGGCCAGCGACGCCCAAGCCGGGTTGTCGAGCGGAGAAGCCATGACACCAGGATGCTCGGAACCGCCGGCCTCGCGGCGGCGCTCCCACATCCTGAGCGAGCGCTCAGCCGACGGTCGTCAGCTCGTCGTCCGAGAGCACGCCGGACCCGGCCGACACGACCAGCCTGCCGCCCCCGACCTGGTAGGTGTAGTCCCCGTTCTTCGCGACGAACCCGTCGCCCGACGCCTGGGCCGGCAGCACGATGTGGGTGTCGTCCGAGGCCGCCTGCCCGCGGGCCTGGCCGTCGTAGAAGATCTTGCCGTCGGGTACCTGGCAGATCGTGATCAGGGACTTCGCCGTCTGCGCGACCAGCAGCGCCGTCCCCTGGCCGCCCGGCAGGTACCGGGCCGCGTCGCCCGGGCACGGCTTCCCCGCCGGCGTGGCCGAGGTCGAGGTCGGCGTGGACGGCGTGACCGGCGGGGTGAGGCCGTTCGCCGTCGTGACCACGGTCTTGGTCGTCGGCAGGGCGGGCGTCGTGTACGAGGGGAACGGCCCGGACGCGTCCGGCGAAGGCTTCTCACCTCCGGAGAACAGCAGGACCCCGCCCACCGCGACCCCGGCGACCACCATCAGGGTCAGCAGCACCCACAGCGCCCGCGCCCGAGCCCGACCGGGGGCCAGGCTCGAGCAGGTACCGCACCGTCCGGCCGCGGGGTCGTTGACCGCGCCGCACTGCGCGCACGTCCAGGGGGAACCCGCCATCGGGCCTCCTTCGCCCCGGCGCGGGAGCACGCCGGCCCCTCATCGTCACCGACGCGGGCGCGGGCTGCAACGCCCCGTTACGCTTTTTGGACGACGTTGACCATCCACGGGATGCCGAACTTGTCGATGCAGGAACCGAATTCGTCGCCCCACATCTGCTTTTCGAACGGAACCGTCACGGTGCCGCCCTCGCTCAGCTTTTCCCAGTAGCCGCGCAAGTCGCCCGCGTCGTCACCACTGAGGCTGACCGTGATGTTCGTGCCCGGGTCGTGGTCCATCCCGGCCGGCGTGTCGGACGCCATGAGCGTGTAGCCGTTGCCGGTCTCCAGCTGGGCGTGCATGATCTTCTCCGCGTCCGCTCCTTCGGGTGAACCGAATTCCCCGAACGTGTTGACGGTCAGCGTGCCACCGAAGACGCTCTTGTAGAACTCCATCGCCTGTCGTGCCTCGGCGCGGAAGCTCAGGTACGGGTTGAGAACGGAAGCCACGGCGAACTCCTTCTGCTCGAAGAGAGCAGCATCCTCGCAGAAGCCCGTGACCTCGACAAACGCGGGAATTTCAGACGACGAACCGGCGGTGCGCGTGCGGTTCCAACGGCAGCGCGCCGTTCAGCGCGGCGCGGGCGCGCAGCTCCAGCGCGCGGTCGAGGGGCGGGGTCCCGGCGGCGGGCGCCGTGTGGAACGTGCCGCGGTCGAACAGGTACACCAGCGCGAGCTTGCGGTCGCGGCGCCCGTCCGGCTCGGCGAACTCGACGGTCGCCGAGCGCAGGCAGCCGCCGTAGCCCGCCCGGGCCAGCCGGTCGGCGACGTCGACCAGGTCGGCCGTCAGCACGCGCAGATCGCGGTTGCGGCGCCAGCACCGGACCGTCGAACGGCCGTGGAGATCCTGCGTCACCAGCGGGTGCACCGGCAGCCGGTCCGACGTCGCGGCGATCAGCTCCGCCTCGGTGCGGGCCAGCGCGTCGCCGTCCACCTTGAACCCGACCGTGCCGCCGCCGGTCGGCATGAGGCCGAGCGCGGCGCGCATCCGCGGGGCGGCCGCGGCGAGGGTGTAGAGGGACTGCAGGTGCGGACGGGACGTCCAGCAGCGGACGAGCTTGCTGTCCAGCAGGGTCACGGGCGGTGTGTCCTATCTCCGGTCGAGAAGACCACCGGGCCGGGCGCACTGGCAATGTCCACAGTGGACGTCAGGCGCGGGGACGCGGGGTCGGAAAGGACAGCATGCGCCCGCGGCCGCCGGTTCCGGACCGGAACTCCGCGATCACGCGGCGAACGGCCGCACTTCGCCGCCGAACGGTCACTCCGAGTCAGGTTCAGCCGATCAGCGGTATCCCTCTCGCCTCAGGCCGTCGTGATGACGACCTTCCCGAGGTTGCGCCGGCTCCGGAACCGCTCGAACGCGGCCACGGCGTCGTCGAACGGGAAGACGCTGTCGACGACCGGTTCGATCGGATGGACCGCGAGCCGCCGGACCAGGTCCTCGGTGTCCTCGCGGCTGCCGACCCAGATCTTCCGCACGGTCGCGCCGCTGCGGAAGAGGTCCATGAAGTCGATCGGGGCTCCCCCGGTGCCGACGAACCCGACGAGCGCGATGTCGGCGTGGTGCGTCCCCGCCGCGACGAGCGACTGCGCGAACGTGCCGGGCCCGCCGACCTCGACGATCCGGTCCGCGCCCCGGCCGCCGGTGGCGTCGAGGACGGCCTTGCCCCACTCGGGCGTCGCGGTGTAGTCGATGACGACGTCGGCGCCGAGCTCGGTCAGCTTGGCCGCCTTGGCCGCGCTCGACGTCGTCGCGACCACCCGCGCGCCGTACTGCTTGGCGAGCTGCACGGCGAACAGCGACACGCCGCCGGTGCCGAGGGTGAGCACGACCTCGCCCGGACGCAGCGGCGTCCCGCCGTTCAGCGACGTCCACGCGGTGACCGCGGCGCACGGCAGCGTCGCCCCCTGTTCGTAGCTCAGGGAGTCCGGCAGCGCGACGAGCGCGTGCTCCCCGACGGCGCGGTACTCGGTGAGCCAGCCGTCCTGGCCGTTCCCGTAGCCGACCAGGGTGTCCGGCAGCCGTCCGGCGATCCAGTTCGAGTGGAAGGAGCCGATCACCCGGTCGCCGGCCGCGAAGCGCGTCACGCCGTCGCCGACCGCGACGACGTCACCCGCGGCGTCGGACACCGGGACCAGGCTCCCGGGACCGTTCGTGAAGTGGTCGCCGTCGAGGATGAGCAGGTCCCGGTAGTTGAGCGACGTCGCCCGGACCCGGACGAGCACCTCCCCGCGCTGCGGCTCGGGAACCGGCTCGTCGCGCAGGAGCAGGTGGCCGGATTCGGGACGGTAGACGCGCACCGCGGGACTCCCTCATGTTAATCGATTGGCTAACATCGACCATGGCACAGCTGCCCGCGCCCCGGCAACCGGGGATACTCGGACCATGGCCAGCCGCACCGCGACCCCCCTGGAGCACCCGCCCCTCGCGGACGTCTCGTTCCCCGCGGCCCTGGAAGCCCTGCGCGACCCGCACCGGCTGGCCATGGTCGCCGCGCTCGCCCGCGAACCCGGCCAGTCGTGCGGCGCGATCATGCCGCCGGTCAGCAAGCCCGCGGCGTCCCGCCACTTCAAGATCCTCCGCGCGGCCGGTCTGCTGAAGCAGTGGGACAGCGGCACGCAGCGGCTGAACGCGTTGCGCCGTGAGGAGTTCGACGCCCGCTTCCCCGGCCTGCTCGACCTGGCCCTCGCCGAAGCCGCGCGCCTGCCGGGCTGATTTCCGCGCATTTCTCCCCGACCAGACATTTAGCATTGCTAATAGATCTGAGTCAGAGCTACCTTGACGGCATGACCGAACTCGCCGAACGGCTGCTCGGCGCCGTCCAGGGGATCCGCCGGGTCGTGCGCCGCCGGGTGCGCGCCGACGTACCCGGCTTCCCCCTGCCCGGCGCGCAGGTCGAGGTCCTGCGCGTGGTGGCCGACCAGCCCGGCGTCGGCGTCGCCGCCGCCGCACGCGAGCTGCACCTGGCCGCCAACTCGGTCAGCACGCTGGTGAACCAGCTCGTCGACGCCGGCCTGCTGCGGCGCGAAGCCGACCCCGCCGACCGGCGCGCGGCCCGGCTGGAGATCACCGACGCGGCGCGCGACCGGATGGCGTCGTGGCGGCGCGCCCGCACCGGGCTCGTCGCCGAAGCGCTCACCGGGCTGTCCGAAGAGGACACCGCGGCGATCGAGCAGGCGTTGCCGGCGCTCGAAAAACTCATGGGCATCCTGAAGGAGCAGCCATGACCGAACCCGCGGTGCGGTGCACCGAGCTGAGCCACTCGTTCGGGACGACCCGGGCGGTGGACGGCGTCGACCTGGAGATCCCGCCCGGCGAGGTGTTCGGCCTGCTCGGCCCGAACGGCGCCGGCAAGACGACGACGCTCCGGATGATCACCACGCTGCTGCCGACCACACCGGGCCGCATCACGGTGTTCGGCGTCGACGTCGCGCGCCGCCGGATGGCCGTGCGGCGGCTGATCGGCTACGTCCCGCAGCAGCTGTCGGCCGACGGCGCGCTGACCGGGCGCGAGAACGTCGCGTTGTTCGCGCGGCTCTTCGACGTGCCCCGCGCGCGACGCGACGCCGAAGTGCGGCGCGCCCTGGACCTCGTCGGGCTGGCCGACGAAGCCGACCGCGTCGCGAAGGGCTATTCGGGCGGCATGATCCGCCGGCTCGAGCTCGCCCAGGCCCTGGTCAGCTCGCCGCGGCTGCTGATCCTCGACGAGCCGACGATCGGGCTCGACCCGGTCGCCCGCTCGGCCGTGTGGGAACGGATCACCCAGATCCGCACCGACACCGGCATGACCGTGCTCGTCACCACCCACTACATGGACGAGGCCGAGCAGTACTGCGACCGCGTCGCGCTCATGCACACCGGCCGGATCCGGGCGCTGGGCACCCCCGCCGACCTCGAGACCGACCTCGGCCCGGGGTCCACATTGGACGATGTGTTCCGGGTGGTCACCGGCGACCGACTCGAAACCGACGAAGGAGGGATCCGCAGTGTCCGTGCCGCTCGCCGCACCGCCCGCCGTCTCGGCTGACCCCGGTCCGCTGCGCCAAGCGCGCATCCTCGCCGCGCGCGTCGGCGCGATGTGCCTGGTGGAGCTGCAGAAGCTGCGCCGCGACCAGACCGAGCTGCTCACCCGGGCGATCCAGCCCGCACTGTGGCTGCTGATCTTCGGGGAGACGTTCACCCGGCTCAAGGCGATCCCGACCGGCTCGACGCCGTACCTCGACTACCTGGCGCCCGGCATCCTCGCGCAGTCGGCGTTGTTCATCGCGATCTTCTACGGCATCCAGATCATCTGGGAACGCGACGCGGGCGTGCTCGCCAAGCTCCTGGTGACCCCGACGCCGCGTGCGGCACTCGTCGCGGGGAAGGCGTTCGCCGCCGGCGTCCGGGCGCTCGTGCAGGCGCTGATGGTGCTGATCCTGGCCGCGATCCTCGGCGTCAGGCTGACCGTGAACCCGCTGAAGCTGCTGGCGATGGCCGTCGTGCTCGTGCTCGGGTCGGCGTTCTTCTGCTGCCTGTCCATCGTGATCGCCGGGATCGTGCTGTCACGGGAACGGCTGATGGGCATCGGCCAGGCGATCACGATGCCGCTGTTCTTCGGCTCGAACGCGCTGTACCCGGTGGACCTGATGCCGTCGTGGCTGAAGGTGCTCAGCCACGTCAACCCGCTGAGCTACCAGGTCGACGCGCTGCGCGGGCTGCTGATCGGCACGCCGTCGCACCTCGGGCTCGACTTCGGCGTGCTGGCCGCGGCGACGGTCGTCGCGATTTCGGTCGCCTCGGCACTGCTCGGCAGGTTGGCCCGGTGAGGCACATGTCTCACCGAACAGAAGCTTTATCGCGGAATGTCTAATCTCGATTCTGTGAATCGTGGCCGGGGCGTGGTCCCCTTTGTCGGATTGTGTCTGCTCGCCGGAATTCTCGTGGCCGGAACGGCGGCACCCGCCGCCATCGGGGCGGGCCTGTTGTCGAATCAGGTCAGCGATTCGGTGGACGCCATTTCCGCCCAGCTGGCCGCCGCCGATCCGCCGCTGACGACGACGGTGACCGACCGGGACGGCACACCGATCGCGACGCTGTACGCGCAGTACCGCCTCCCGGTGACCCCGACCGGGATCGCGACGACGATGAAGGCCGCCATCATCGGGATCGAGGACCGCCGGTTCTACACCGAAGGCGGCGTCGACGTGCAGGGCATGCTCCGGGCGGCGGTCAACGACAGCGCCGGCGGCTCGCTGCAGGGCGCGTCGACGATCACGCAGCAGTACGTCAAGAACTACCTCGTGAACGTCGTCGACCGGACCAACCCGATCGCGCAGCAGGAAGACCGCGAAGACTCGCTCGCGCGCAAGCTGCGCGAGGCGAAAATGGCCGTCCAGCTCAACGACACGACGAGCAAAGACGACATTCTGGCAGATTACCTCAACGTGGTCGAATTCAGCGGAACCGTGTACGGGGTCGGCGCCGCGGCGAAAGCCTATTTCGGGACGACGGCGGACAAACTGACCGTGCCACAGGCGGCGTTGCTCGCCGGAATGGTGAACAACCCCAGCATCTACAACCCGTACACCCACGCGGACCGGGCGACGCAGCGCCGGAACCTCGTCATCGACGCCATGGTCACCAACGGCTCCATCCCGGCGTCCTACGCGGCGACGGCGAAGGCGGCACCACTCGGGCTGCTGCCGGACGGGCCGGTCACGCCGTCCGGCACGTGCATGGGTGCGGCACCGGACGCCGGATTCTTCTGCGCCTACGCGGAAAACTACCTGGTGCACGCCGGGTTCACGGCGGACCGGCTGGCCACCGGCGGCTACACGATCAAGACCACGCTCGACCCGCACGTCTCCCAGGTGACGAAGGACGCCGTCGACGCGAACGTGCCGACCACCCAGGACGGCGTGGCCAACACCTTCGCCGTCGTCCAGCCGGGCCCGGCCGGCCACCAGGTGCTCGCCATGGTCGCCAACCGGAACTACGGCACGGACCCGGCACAGGGCGAGACGTCCACGGACATCGTCGCCGACGCGAGCAACGAGTTCGGCGCGGGCTCGTCGTTCAAGATCTTCACCTCGGCCGCGGCGCTCGTCACCGGCAAGGCGGGCCTGGAGACGCCGCTGCCCAACCCGGACAGCCAGTGCTTCACGCCGCCGAACGCCAACGCGCACACGGCGTGCTACACCGTCCACAACGACGGCCACTACGCCGACCCGATCAGCCTCGCCGACGGCCTCGCGACGTCGCCGAACGTCGCCTTCGTCGGGCTCGAGAACCAGGTCGGGATGCCCGCCGTGCTCGACATGGCGTACAAGCTGGGCCTGCGGAACACGCTCGCGACCAACGACGCCGGGGCCGTGCCGAACCCCGCTTCGGGCAGCCCGCAGTACAACGAGCCGCAGTCGAAGTACTTCCAGAACCTGCTCTCGTTCACCCTCGGCAACAGCCCGGTCAGCCCGCTGGAGATGGCGAACGTCTCGGCGACGCTGATGAGCGGCGGCGTCTGGTGCCCGCCGAACCCGATCCTGTCGGTGACCGACCGGGACGGGAACGCCGTCCCGGTGCCGCAGCAGGCGTGCGAGCAGGTCATCCCGGCCGGTGTGGCGAACACCCTCGAAGCGGGCCTGAGCAAGGACACGACGGACGGCACGTCGGCTCAGGCGGCCCACGCGGCCGGCTGGACCCGCCCCGACATCGGCAAGACCGGCACGACGCAGCAGAGCGAGTCCGTGGCGTTCGTCGGCGGCGTCGACGGCTACGCGGTCTCGTCGATGGTCTTCGCCGACGGCCCGCGCCCGCGCGAGATCTGCCCGGGCACCCCGGTGCACCTCGGCACCTGCGGCCACGGCGCGTTCGGCGGCACGGTCGCCGCGCCGCCGTACTTCCACGCGATGAGCGTGCTGCTCGCGGGTGTGCCGGACCAGGCGATCCCCGGCCCGGACCGGGGCTACCTGACCGCGCGGGGCTAGCGCGGCTCGAGGAAGACGAGCGGGATCTCGCGCTCGGTCTTGGTCTGGTACTGCGCGTAGTTCTTGAAGTCGCCGGAGATCTTCGGCCAGAGCTTCGCGCGCTCGCCGGCGTCGGCGACCCGCGCGTGCATCGGCCGCTTCGGGGCGCCCTTGAGCGACACCTCGACGTCCGGGTTGTCGCGCAGGTTGAGGAACCACGCGGGGTGCGTGTCGTCACCGCCGCGCGAGGCGACGACGACCAGCGTGTCGCCTTCCTGGTGCGGCGAGGTCAGCAGCACCGACCGCGGCTGCCCGCTCTTGCGGCCGGTCGTGGTGAGCTCAAGGACCGGCATGGCGGCGTGCCAGCCCACCTTCCCGCCCGTGAGCTTGATCAGTCCGCGGTGCACGGCGTTCATGGTCTTGAGGGCGAAATCGCTCGGCATGATCACAATCTAGTCCCCGAGTTCGCCGAAACCGCCACGCGGCGGCGCGCCGATGTGCGACGCTGCGCGGCGGACACAAGGACCTGGGAGAAAGAAGTACCGATGCTGATCTGGGGCTGGCGAACGCGGATCTACGTGCTGGCGATGACGACCTTCCTGTGCGGCCGGTGCGGCAACCCCGCCTCGCACGCGGTGCGCAAGGCGGTCACGAAGTTCACCCTCTTCTTCATCCCGCTCTTCCCGATCAGCGTGAAGTACTCCGCGCAGTGCACGTTCTGCGGGATCGAGAACCGGATCCCGAAGGAGGACGCCGTCCGCCTGCAGGCGCAGGAGGAGCAGGGACAGCAGCAGCAGGCTCCGGCGCCGGGGTACCCGCAGTCGCAGGGTTTCCCGCAGCAGGGGGCCCCGCAGGGCTTCCAGCAGTCGCCGCACCCGTCCCAGCCGCAGGGTTTCCCGCAGCCGCAGCACCCGTCGCAGGGGGCTCAGCAGCAGCAGTACCCGCCGCAGGGCCAGTTCCCCCAGCAGGGCAACTGAAGTTCGGCGCTCGTCTTGAATGACTCATTCACCTCGTCCGAGGTTCCGAATGGGTCATTCAAGACATTGAGCCGCGGTCGGCTTCGCAAGCGTTCGCACACTGCGTCCTTTTCGGACAATCAGGGCGAACCTCGCCCGGGCCACCCGCTCGGCAGTCAGGCGCCGACCGACGTGAACCCCGCCGCCCGGCGCGCGATCAGAGCCGAGGTACCGGCGAACCGGCCGTAGACCGCCGCGAGCAGCACCACGTCGACAGCCGCGCCCGCGCCACACCCGCGCGCGGCTTCGCGCAACCCCCGCTCCGCGACCTCGGCGAGCACGACAGCATCGGCCAGCCCGGCATCACCTCGCCCTCCGAGCAGGCCCTGAAGCGCCCGAGCCGCCGCCACCGCGTGCCCGCCCAGCCGCCCGAGCGCGGGCCGCACCTCCATCGGCACCCGCCGCGGCTCCGCGACCTCCCGCACAAGACCACCCATCCGAGTGAGATCCGCGGCGGTGCAGACGGCGGCGACGACCGCCTTCACGTCCTCCTCCCGCGGCGCGTGCAGGGCCAGCAGCGCGCACGCCTGGTCCTCGCAGGCGGCCCCGAGCGCGGCCACCGCCGCCACCTCCTCCCGCACCCGTCCGCCCAGCGTGCGGTCACTTTCGAGCACGGAACGCGTGGCCTCTTCGAGCGCGATCGCGACCAGCTCGCACAGGTCCGCCAGCCGGTGGGCGAGCGTGACCAGCTCCTTCTGAAACGCCGTCGGCATGGCGGCAGGAAACCAGCCCGCCCGGGTGTCGGCATCTCGTCGCCCGGCCCGGAACTGTCGGACCCCCGTGCTCTCCTCGTCGGCGAGAGCGGTGCACCCCGCACCCGGAGGAGAAGGAGGAGACCGATGGCAGGCGAAACGCTGGTCACCGTGGTCGGCAACCTGACGACCGACCCCGAGCTGCGGTTCACCCCGTCCGGCGCCGCGGTCGCGAACTTCACGGTCGCGTCCACGCCGCGCACGTTCGACCGCGAGTCCGGCGCCTGGCGCGACGGCGACGCGATGTTCCTGCGCTGCAGCCTGTGGCGGCAGTACGCGGAGAACGTCGCGGAGTCGCTCGGGCGCGGAGCCCGCGTGGTCGTCCAAGGCCGGCTGAGACAGCGGTCGTACGACACGAAGGAGGGTGAGAAGCGCACCGTCACGGAGCTGGACGTCGACGAGATCGGCCCGGCCCTGCGGTACGCCACGGCGAAGGTGACCAGGCTCAGCCGGGCCGCCGGCGGCGAGGCGAGCAGTTCGTGGACGCCGGAGCCGGCGGTCGCCGGGTCGCCTCCGTTCTGAGCCCATCCGGTCGCGTCCGGCGTCCGAACACCCGTCGACGGGAAGTCGACCCGGGCTCGACCGGCGGCGGTGACGATGGACGCACGCTTCTGGCCGGGCCGGTTCCGGATGTGCTGTCGAAATCCCGTCAACTGGTTCGACGCATGGGTAGGACGAGGTCGAACCACGAGCGGGAGGGACCGAGATGACCAGGAACGAAAAGACCGGAACACCGGCCGTGCGCCCCTTGGTGAACCACCGGATGCTGGCGATGCTGCGAGCGGTCGGCGCGGGCCGCGGCCGCGTCTCCTGCAGCAGCGAGCCCGACCTGTTCATCGACGGCGTGTCGTGCGGCGACCAGTTCGCGGCCCACGCGCTGGCCCACCAGGGCCTGGTCCGCGCGGCCCGCCCGGGCCTGCCGGGCGAGCTGGTCCCGGCGATCCTGACGGCTGACGGCGAGGCGATCGTCACGGCGCAGCAGCACCACGCCGCCTGACCCGGCGGTACGCAGTTTGACAACTCCACAAAGCGAACCCGGCCGCCACTCGCGCGGGTCCGGTCCGGCCACCAGCCTGGCCTGCGCGGTCCTCCCGTGGCCGAGCCCGCGCCGCCTCCGCGGTTCCGTCCGGCCCCGGAGCCCGGCAGGCGACGCGACTACCGTGGCGGACATGAGCAACACCGAGGCCGCACCCGCCGAGCTCGCCTGCGGCGACCGGCCCACGACCGCCGACCCCGAGCACCCGGCCGTCGAAATCCTCACCCCGCGCGAGGTGCCCCTGGGCGGTCCGCGGGCGATGTCGGTCCGGCGGACGCTCCCCCAGCGGTCGCGGTCGCTGATCGGCGCCTGGTGCTTCGCCGACCACTACGGGCCGACCGACGTGGCCGGCGCGATGGACGTTCCCCCGCACCCGCACACCGGCCTGCAGACGGTGAGCTGGCTGTTCGCCGGCGAGATCGAGCACCGCGACAGCCTGGGCACGCACGCCGTGGTCCGCCCCGGCGAGCTGAACCTGATGACCGGCGGGCACGGCATCTGCCACTCGGAAGTCTCGACCGGCGCCACGAAGACGCTCCACGGTGTCCAGCTCTGGGTGGCGCTGCCCGAACGCCACCGGCACACGGCGCGCGCCTTCGACCACTACGTGCCCTCGGTGAACCGGATCGAGGGGGCCGAGATCCGGGTGTTCCTCGGGTCGCTGGCCGGGCGCACCTCCCCGATCCCGACGTTCACCCCGCTGCTGGGCGCGGAGATCGTGCTGGGCCCGGACGCCCACATGTCCCTCGGCGTCGACCCCCGCTTCGAGCACGGCGTCCTGGCCGACACCGGCGACGTCGTGGTCGCGGGCACCCGCGTCCGCGCGGCCGAGCTGGGCTACGTCGGCACCGGCGTGCGCTCCCTGACGCTGAGCAACCGGGGCACGGCGCCGGCCCGGTTCCTCCTGCTGGGTGGGATCCCGTTCGACGAAGAGATCCTGATGTGGTGGAACTTCGTCGGCCGGACCCACGAGGAGATCGCGGCCTTCCGCGAAGCCTGGCAAGCGGAGTCCGACCAGTTCGGCAGCGTCACCGGCTACGCGGGCACCCCGCAGCGGCTGCCGGCGCCGGAGCTGCCGGCGGTCCGCATCAAGCCGCGCCGGAACCCGGCGTTAGGCCAGGAAGCCCGCCACGGCTGACACGAACGCCGGCGCGTCGTCCAGCCAGGGATAGTGCGCGGCGCCGGGCAGGACGACGACCCGGCCGTCCGGGAACAGCGCGGCGAACTCTCCGGCGACGGCGGGGCTGGCGATCCAGTCCAGCTCACCCGCCAGCACCAGCACGGGAGCCTCGACGGCACCGAGCGCGTCCCGGGTGCGCTCGGGTTCGAAGGCGCCGGCGGAGTTGTAGACGCGCGCGGCGGCGCCGTTGCGCTGACCGGGCTCGGCGGCTTGGTGCCGCCGGGCGGCTTCGTCCCAGCGGCCGTAGTACATCGGTGCCATGGCGGCCCAGTCGGCGCTGGTCGCGGTCCTGGCGGCGATCGCCTCATAGGCCGCGGCGGCATCGTCGAACCAGGGCGCACCGGCCCGCCGCTCCATGATCCGCCGCCGGTCGGCGACGGGCAGTTGCAAGCCGACGGCCCGCGGGCTGGGCGCGACGAGCGCAAGGCGCCGCAGCCGCCCGGGATACCGAGCGGCATAAAGGACGGCCAGACTCGCCCCGGCCGAGTGCCCCAGCAGGTCGAGCCGCTCGAGACCGAGGTGCTTGCGCAGCGCTTCGACGTCCTCGACCTGCCGATCGCACCGATAGGTGGCGGGGTCACCGGGTGCCTCGGAGTCCCCGGTCCCCCGCGCATCCAGCACGGCGAGAAGGCGCTGAGCACCAAGCCCACCGAGGTCGTCCAGGTAGGCCCCGGCCCGCATGGGCCCACCGGGCAGGCAGACCAGAGGCTCACCACCGAAGCCGCGAAGGCGAAAGGCGAGCGCGGTCCCATCCGGCGCGGAGAAGATCGGCATCCCCGACCCTGACACTCCCGGGGCAACCGGGGCAACCCTCACCAGGACACCCGAGCCCGGCGGTCCCCGCGCCCTGCCGAGCAACCCTCAATCGCGCGCCCGCGCGAGCCAAACGACCGCTCGCCCTCGCACCCTCGGCATGCAACCCTCCCCTGCAGGGACCTGCACCGGTGCCGTACGACCCCGGCCTCGCCAACCGGAGACCGCCTACCCGGCCCGAGCAGCTCCTCAACCGGGCCCGGCGACCATCACCGCTCCCGCGCGAGATAAGCCTCCAGCGTCGCCAGCCGATGCCCCCGCGCGAACCGCTCGACCTCCGCCGGATCGCCCCCGCCCTCGATCAGCTCCAGCAGCCGCTCGTGCTCCTCGACCGACTTCGGTGCCCGCCCCGGGACGGACGCGAACGTGCTGTCGCGGACCGCGGCCAGCCGGGTCCAGCAGCGCTGCACCAGGTCGACCAGGTTCGGGTTCGGGCAGGCGCCGAACAGCACCTCGTGGAACTCCGCGTTCAGCGCCGTGAACGCGAGCGGGTCGAACTCGGCCAGGCTCCGGCGCATCCGCTCGTTCAGCGAACGCGCCCGGGCCAGCGCCTCCGGCGTGAGCAGCGGCGCGGCGAGCCCGGTCGCCGCGCCTTCGACGATCGCCACCGTCTGCATCGCGTGCTGGTATTCCGTAGGGTCGATCGCCACCACCCGGGCGCCGACGTTCCGCTCGAACTGGATCAGCTCCTCGGCCTCGAGCCGGCGCAGGGCCTCGCGGACCGGCACCGCGCTGACCTCGAGCTCGCGGCCGATCTGGTCGAGCACCAGCCGGTAGCCGGGCCCGTAGCGGCCGGCGAGGATCCTGGCTTTGATCGTCTCGTAGGCCAGCTGGGACTTCGTGACCGGTCTTCCCGAGGACGCGCTGATCATGTAGGAAACCATATATGGTCCCGCCGACGGACGACGCCCAGGAGGCCGTGCCGATGCCGATTCCCCCGCCCGCTCCCACCGCGGCCGACCTGATCGTCGACGGGCTGCGGGCCCACGGCGTCGACACCGTCTTCGGGCTGCCCGGCGTGCAGACCTACGACCTGTTCGACAGCCTCGCCCGCGCGGGCGACGACATCCGGGTGATCGGCGCCCGGCACGAACAGACCGTGGCCTACATGGCCTTCGGGTACGCCCAGGCGACCGGCCGCACCGGTGTCTACACCGTGGTGCCCGGCCCCGGCGTCCTCAACGCCTCGGCCGCGATGCTCTCGGCGCACGGGGCCAGCGCGCCGGTGCTCTGCCTGACGAGCGAGATCCCGCGCGCGTACCTCGGCCGCGGGCTCGGGCACCTGCACGAGATGCCCGACCAGCTGGCCACCCTCCGGACATTGACCAAGTGGTCGGCGCTGGTCGAGCACCCCGTCGAGGTCCCGGACGCGCTGGCGACCGCCTTCCGCGAAGCCGCCGGCGGGCGACCGAGGCCGGTTTCCCTGGCGGTGCCCTGGGACGTGCTGGGCCTGCGCGCCCCCGCCGAAGCGGTCGGTCCGCTGCCGCTGCCTCGCCCGGCCGTCGACCCGGTGGCCCTCGCCGAAGCGGCGGAACTGCTGCACGGCGCGCGGAACCCGATGATCATGGTGGGCGGCGGTGCCCGGCACGCGGCCGCCGAGGTCCGGGCGCTGGCCGAACGGCTGCAGGCGCCGGTGGTGCCGTTCCGCGGCGGGCGCGGCATCGTGGGCGACGACCACCCGCTGGGCTTCACCTGCGTCTCCGGCTTCGAGCGGTGGGCGGAGACCGACGTGGTGATCGGCATCGGGTCGCGGATGGAGCTGTCCTGGTTCCGCTGGCCGGAGCGGCCCGGGGGCCTGAAGACGATCCTGCTCGACATCGACCCGCGGCAAGCGACCCGGCTGGAAGCGGATGTCGCGATCGTCGCCGACGCCGCCGACTCGACGGCCGCGCTCACCGAGGCCATCGGTCCACAACGGACGGATCGGACCGCGGAGTTCGCCGCCCTGAAGGAGACCGTGGCCGAACGGTTCACCGACGTCGGGCCCGAACTGGAGTACCTGCGGGCGATCCGGGACGTGCTGCCCCGCGACGGCTTCTTCGTCGAAGAGATCTGCCAGGTCGGCTTCGCGTCCTACTTCGGGTTCGAGGTCTACTCGCCGCGCACCTTCGTCACGTGCGGCCACCAGGGCACGCTCGGCTTCGGCTACCCGACGGCGCTCGGCGTGCAGGCGGCCTTCCCCGGCCGCCCGGTGGTTTCGGTGGCCGGAGACGGCGGTTTCATGTTCGCCGCGCAGGAGCTCGCGACGGCCGTCCAATACGGACTGAACGTGGTGGCGGTCGTGTTCGACAACGGCTACTACGGCAACGTCCACCTCGACCAGGAGCGGCTGTTCGAGGGCCGGGCGCTGGGCGGGCGGCTGCGGAACCCGGACTTCGCCCGGCTCGCCGAGACGTTCGGCGCGCTCGGCCTGACCGCGCGCACCCCGGACGACCTGCGGGGCGCGCTGGACAAGGCGTTCGCCGCGGGGCGGCCGGCGCTGGTGCACGTGCCGTGCGAGCTGGGCGCCGGCGCCTCGCCGTGGAAGTACCTGATGCCGAAATCGGACCGCAGCTAGCCCGCGGCCACGCGTTCGAGCACGGCGAAGACGCGGTCGACGTCGGCCGGGGTCGTCCGCCAGTTGCTGAAGGCGGCACGCAGCCCGGGGCGGCCGTCGTACACGGTGGGGGTCAGGAACGTGGTCCCGTCCTCGGCGATGGCGCGGACGAGGGCGTCGATCCGGTCCTGCGTGACGTCCTCGGCCGGGGCGAAGCACACGACGTTGAGCCGCACCGGCGCGAGCAGCCGCCAGCGGGGCGAGCCGTCGAGCCGCGCGCTGAGGTCCCGGGCGAGCGAGACGCAGCGCTCGACGATCTCGCGGTGCCCGTCCCGGCCGTAGGCCACGAGCGAGAACCAGGCCGGGAGGGCGCGCAGCCGCCGGGAGTTCTCCGGCGTGAGGTGCACGAAGTCCGGGGTTTCGCCGATCTCGCCCAGGTAGGCCGCGTTGTTGCTGAACACGCGCAGCTGCAGGTCGCGGCGGCGGGTGAACTGGACGGCGGAGTCGTAGGGCACGTTGAGCCACTTGTGCAGGTCGACGACCACGGAGTCGGCCTGGTCGAGGCCCGCGGCCAGCGCGGCGTGCTCCGGCGAGAGCGCGGCGAACGCGCCGAACGCGGCGTCGACGTGCAGCCAGAAGTCGTACCGCTGCTTGAGCGCGGCGATCGCGCGCAGGTCGTCGAAGTCGACGGTGTTCACGGTGCCCGCGTTCGCGACGACGACGGCCGGCCCGTCGAGCGATTCGAGCGCTTCGGCCAGCTTGGCGACGTCGACGGCTTCGCGGCCCGGCAGCACCGGCACCTTCCGCAGCGCCGAACGGCCCATCCCGAGGAACGACAACGCTTTCAGGATGCTCGAATGCGGCGAGCCGGACAGCACGGTGACCGGGCCGAGCGCGGCGGCGCCCTCTTCGGACACCGACACCCCGGCGCACTCGCCGAGCCATTCGCGGGCGATGGCGAGGCCGGTGACCGTGGACATCGTGGCGCCGGTGACGAACGCGCCGGAGAACTCCGCGCCGAGCCCGAACAGCTCGGCCAGCCAGCCGACCGTCTCGCGCTCCAGGTCCTGCGCCGAGGAGTCCATGCCGCTGGCGGGGTTCTGGTCATAGGCGGAGGTGAGCCAGTCGCCGGCCAGCGACGCCGGGGTCGCCCCGCCGGTGACGAACCCGAGGTAGCGCGGTCCGGCGTTGCCCGCGAAGCCGGCTTCCCAGCGTTGCGAGAAGGCCTCCAGCGCACCCCGCGCCCCGGCACCCTCGAGCGGCAGCGGCGCCCGGACCAGCTCGCCGGGCGGCACGGCAGCAGGCCGATCGGGCAGCCCGGCGAGCGCTTCACCGGCGAGTTTCCGCGCGGCGTCCAGCAGATCGGGCAGGGAGTTCAGGTCTTCGGCAAGCCTAGGGTGCACCCCACGGACGCTAGGCGCCCCCGGCACCGCTGTCGCGGTCCAATCCCCCGAAACTGGCCCGCCGCACCACCGTGTCGACCCTCAAATCACGCGTGATGCCCCCTCAATCACATGAGACGCCCCTCCAGACACAAGAGATGCCCCACCCAGCACACGAACCGACCCTCCAAGTACGCGAGCCGACCGCCCAATCACGCGAGTTCCGCCTCTGACCACGCGAGTTCCGCCTCTGACCACGCGGATGACGTCCCGGATCATGGAAACCGACGACCCGGGGCACACGAACCGACCCTCCAGGTACACGAACCGACCGCCCAGGCACGCGAACCGACCGCCCAGGTACGCCAGCCGACCGCCCCAAGCACGCCTGCTGACCGCGCAAAGCGCGAACCGGCCCCCTCAGTGGCGCCGAAGCCGCCGGACCCGGACCTCCGCCGGGTCGAACGCCACCCGCCTCAACGGTGCCAGCAGCAGGAGCACCACCGCCATCGCCGACAGGGCGGCGAGCACCATCGCGGCGACGAACTGGGCGGCGCCGGACGTCGCCGTCCCCAGCACCAGGTACCCGGCCAGCACCAGCGCGACCGGCGCCAACAAGCCGCAGAGGACCGGCACCGGGGGCACCCGGTCACCGTCGGGGCGGCGGGCGGACACCACCGCCGCCCCGGCGCAGGTGACCGCGGCGACCAGGAGGCAGCCGCCGACGGTGTCGCTCAACCGGTGCCAGCCCAGCGCCACGGCCGCGGCCGAGACCCAGGCGACGCCGACCCCGCCGGCCACCAGGGCCTGGGGGCGGAAGCGGCGCGGCAGGACGATCGCGAGCGCCACCAGCACGGCCATCGCCGCACTGACGTGCCCGCTGGGAAAACTGTTGTGGCTCGCGACGCCGAACCGGTCGCCCGTGCTCGGGCGGTCCAGGACGTACAGCTTGAGCAGCTGCGCCACCACCAGTGGCGCGGCGAGCATGAGCAGGGCCGTCACGCCGAGCGCGAACCGCCGCCGCACCAGGGCGATCACCACCAGCAGCACCGCGACGCCGCCGAGCACGACCACCAGGTCGGCGTCCCGCAGCGGGGCCGCCCACGCCACCGTCGTCCCCGCGGACTGGGCGCTGTGGACGACGCCGTTCTCGACGCCGCGGCCGGCCTCGGTGCGGACGAAGAGCAGGTAGGCCGCGACGAAGGCGAGGGCGAACCCGGCCGCGCCCGCCGCGAGCACGGCGGTGCGGGACACCGCCCGGGTCACGAGCGCGTGGTGCCCGGCCGGCGGGGTGGCGGGGCGTACCTCGGAGATGATCACTGCCATGTCTTCGAGTCTGGATCCGGCATTTCGAGATCCCGTCAGCGCGATGTCATGGTTTTGCTACAAGATCCGCCCGGGTCGCCACGACGTGCGCTTTTCCGAATAATGGCGCCGTGGCCGAGGTACTGGTGGTAGAAGACGACGCGGCGGTACGGGAAGGACTGCAGCTGGCCCTGCGCCGGCAGGGACACGTGGTGCACACCGCGGAGTCGGGTGAGCGCGGCATCGAGGTGCTCGTGCACCAGCATCCCGACATCGTCGTGCTCGATCTCATGCTGCCCGGCATGGACGGCTTCGAGACGTGCCGCCGGATGCGCGTGTCGGGACCGATCCCGATCATCATGCTCACCGCGCGCAGCGACGACTTCGACGTCGTGGCCGGGCTCGAAGCGGGCGCGGACGACTACGTCGCCAAGCCGGTCGAACCTCGCGTGCTGGACGCGCGGATCCGGGCCGTGCTGCGCCGGGCCGTCAGCGAACGGCCGGCCGGCGGGCAGCCGGAGCCGCAGGAACGCCACGGCGACCTGGTGATCGACCGGGCCGGGCTCGAGGTGACCAAGGGCGGCGCCCCGGTGTCGCTGACCCCGACCGAGCTGAAGCTGCTGCTGGAGCTCTCGCGCACGCCCGGCCAGGTGTTCAGCCGCCAGCAGATCCTCGCCGCCGTCTGGGACCACGACTACCTCGGCGACTCGCGGCTCGTCGACGCGTGCGTGCAGCGGCTGCGCGCGAAGATCGAAGACGTGCCGGCGAAGCCGGAGCACGTGCAGACGGTCCGGGGGTTCGGCTACCGGTTCGGCCGGTCGTGATCCGGCAGGTCCGCTCGTGGCTCGCCGGGCTGAGGCCCCGGCTGGTCGCCGCCTTCGCGGTCATCATGATCCTCGGCGCCACCGCCGCAGCGGGCGCGAGCTACGTCTCCGCGCGCACCGCCATCCTCACGGGCATCCAGGACCAGACGATGCTCAAGCTGCGCGACCAGATCGTCGCGTACCTGCCGACCGTGTCGCTGCCGCCGTCCCAGGCCACGCTCGACGCCTTCGCGACCGCGCTCAAGCCCAGCGGCGCGCTGGTCGTCTACCACGACCTGCACTCGTCTTCGGGCATGACGGTGGACGAGGTGCCCGCCGAGCTGCACCAGACCGTGGCGAGCAGTACGAACATCCAGTTCCAGCGGGTCGACAACCAGGGGTTCCCGATGTTCTTCGTCGGGATCCCGGTGCAGACCGGGTCGGGGACGACGAGCGGCATCGAGGTCTACGCGAAGGCGTCGCTGGACCAGCAGCAGGCCGCGATCGACGACCTGGCGCGCCAGGCCTGGCTGGTCTCCGCGCTCGCCCTGCCGTTCGCGGTGGGGGTGGCCTTGCTGGCCGCGCGGCAGGTGCTGCGGCCGGTCCGCGCGCTGAACACCGCGGCCGACCAGCTCGGCCGCGGGCGGCTCGACGTCCGGCTGCGCGTCAAGGGCTCCGACGAGCTCGCGCAGCTGGTCACGACGTTCAACCACACCGCGGCGGAGCTGCAGCGCACGGTCGGCACGCTGCGCGCGATGGAGGCCGACGCGCGGCGGTTCGTCGCCGACGTCTCGCACGAGCTGCGGACGCCGCTGGCGGCGATGAACGCCGTCACCGACGTCCTCGACGAGGACGCCGGCCAGCTGCCGGCGGACACCGCGGTCGCCGCGCGGCTGGTGTCGGCGGAGACCAAACGGCTGACCCGGCTGGTGCAGGACCTGATCGAGATCTCCCGGTTCGACGCCGGGCGCGCCGAGCTGCGCCGGGAGGAACTGGACGTCGCCGCCGCCGTCAGCGACAGCATCGCCGCGCGCGGCTGGGAGCCTGGCTCCGAAGATTCTGGCCTGGTGTCCGACCTGCCGCCCCGGATCACGGCCGCGCTCGACCGGCGGCGGCTGGACATCGTCGTGGCGAACCTCGTCGGCAACGCGCTCCGGCACGGCGCGCCCCCGGTCGAGGTGGTGCTGCGAGCGGAGCGCGGCGAGGTCGTGCTGACCGTCACCGACCACGGGCCGGGCATCCCGGTGGAGGTGCTGCCCCGGGTCTTCGACCGCTTCGCCAAGGCGGACACGGCCCGGGCGCGGTCCGAGGGCAGCGGGCTCGGGCTGTCGATCGCGCGCGAGAACGCGCGGTTGCACGGCGGCGACATCGTCGCGGCCAACACCGGCACCGGCGCCCGGTTCGAACTGCGCCTGCCCCGCGAGGCCCTGTTCGGGGAGGCACGGTGAAGAAGCTCGTCGTCCTGGTCGTGGTGCTGCTGGTGAGCGCGTGCGGCGTCAAGCCGACCGGCGTCGTCCCGGCCGGGCCGGCGCCGACGCTGCGGAACCCGGGCAGCAGCGGGCGCGGCACCGACGTGACCCTCTACTTCGTCATCGACGGGCGCCTGGCCCCGGTGACGCGGGCGACCGGCAGCACCGTGGGCGTCGAGAACGCCCTGTCGACGCTGCTGGCCGGACCGACCACCGACGAGGCGCGCGACGGCTACGTGACGGACCTCCCGGTCCGGTCCGGTCCGATCATCCTGTCCCCCGGCCCACCGGCGGCGATCACGTTCTCGTTCCCGCTGAAGCCGATCACCGACGTCGGGATCAACCAGCTGGTCTGCACCGCGTTCGCGGCGCTGGCGGCGCAGAGCAGCTACGCGATCGACGGCACCATCTCGCTGTCCGGGACGGACGTCCAGCTGCCGTACCAGACGTGCCAGGCGTTCTGACCACTTGTCTACTGTGGACTGTTCGGCACCGTGGCCGAGGCGACGAAGATCGGGATAGCCAGGAAGAACCGGCCGGCTGTGGCCCGCGCCGACTGCTCCCGCAGCCAAGCGTCGATCCGCGCGTCCGTCGCGAGGCCGGCGGTCCGGGCCGCGGTGGCGAGGCCGTCGAGCAGGGGCCGGAGGCGGCCGGCGGTGTCGACGACCGTCCTGACCTCGACCGCGATCTCGGTGAAGCCGGCGTCGACCAGCAGCGTCCGGTACTGCCGGGCCGCCCGGGGGCCCGCGATCGCGTCGGCGCGGGCGTGGACGATCGCGCGGGTCAGGGCCGGCCGGTCCGAGTCGAGCACCAGGGTGTCCCAGTCCTGCCCGCACAGCACGGCGCGGCCCCCGGGCGCCAGCACCCGCCGAGCTTCCGCGACGGCCGCCGCCGGGTCGGCGAGCTCGTGCAGCACCTTGTCGGCCCGGTAACCGCGGAACTCCCCGTCGGCGAACGGCAACCGGAGCACATCCGCCTCGACGAACCCGGCCGGCGCGGGAGCCGGGGTGCGCGGCGAAGAGCCCGCCGACGTGCCGGACGCCTCGCCTCCCGGCACCGGCACGACGCCGGGCTCCGGAAAGCCGCCGGCCATCAGCGGCACGCTGCCCGGCGCGGCAAGCCCGGCACTCCGGGCCCGCGCCGCGGCCAGCATCCCCGGGTCGCGATCCGCCCCCACCGCGCGCACCCCGCGGCCGCACAGCTCCGCGACCGCTCGCCCGCCGCCACAACCGACGTCCAGGACCCGGTCGCCCAGCTCGCAGCGCAACAGCTCGTACGTCGCTTCGCGCAGCTCTTCCGCTCCCGGCAGTGCGTCGGCCCGGTCGAGGCGGGCGAGCAGCTGTTCCGTCGTCATGCCCGCCATCGTCGGCCTTCAAGCCGACCTGAAGTCAAGCTCCGGGATACGGCCGGGCCGTCCGCGCCTCCGTCAGGGACCGGGCCCACCAGCCCAGCTGGTCGAGCATCGTCTTCGCCGCGACCGCCGCCGCTTCGTCCGTCGGCTTTCCGTCCGGGCCGAAGCGCGTGTGGGCGCCGTGGAAGCTGACCGTCTCGCGGATCGTCACCGCGTGGAGCTCGGCGAAGACCGCCCTCAGGTGCTCGACCGCACGCAGGCCGCCGGACATCCCGCCGTAGGAGACGAACGCGACCGGCTTGGCCGTCCACTCCGTGCGGTGCCAGTCGATCGCGTTCTTCAGCGAGGCCGGATAGCTGTGGTTGTACTCCGGGGTGACCACGACGAACGCGTCGGCCGCTTCGAGCCGCGGAGTCACTTTGGCGACTTCGGCGACGACAGACGCCGCCGGCACCGAGCCGAACGCGGGCAGCGCCATCGGCAGGTCGGCCTCGGCGAGGTCGACGACGTCGACCTCGAACCCGCCATGCTCGCCCGCGACGTCGGCCAGCCAGCCCGCCACCACCGGGCCGAACCGTCCTTCCCGGACACTTCCCACGATCACCGCGACCCGTACGGGAGCTTCGGACACACTTCCTCCTTGGCACAGCGGCCTTGTTGCCGTCCGGCCCAGGATCAGACCTCAAGCTCGCTTGAAGTCAAGCGCGCGGCTGTGGTTGGCTGGGAAGCATGGTGAACGCCACAGCCCGGACGCTGCCCGATCTCACCGTCGGCGAACTCTCGCGGCGCAGCGGGGTCCCCGCGTCGGCCCTGCGGTTCTACGAGGACGAAGGCCTGATCCGCAGCCGCCGGACCGCCGGCAACCAGCGGCGCTACTGCCGGGACGCGCTGCGGCGGGTGACCTTCATCCGGATGTCCCAGCGGGTCGGCATGCCGCTCTCGACGATCCGGGAGGTGCTCGCCCTGCTACCGGATGACCGCACGCCGACGCGGGCCGACTGGGCGAGGATTTCACAGTGCTGGCAAAGCGACCTGAACGCGCGGATCCGCCAGATGGAACAGCTTCGCGACCAGCTCACCGACTGCATCGGCTGCGGCTGCATGTCCCTGGCCAAGTGCCGCCTCGCCAACCCGGGCGACCAGCTCGGCGCCGAGGGGCCCGGCCCGCGGCGCCTGGCCGACCACCGCGGGGAGGGCTACGAAGACTAGCGGCGCTCCAGCACGCCGCGGACGAACATCGCCTGCCCGGCGTGCTGGATGTCGTCGTCGAGGACGCTGACCAGCCGCACGCCCAGGGTCACCGGCGGGTCCCAGGCCTCGTCGACGACCCGGTCGAGCGCCTGCCCGTCGATGCCTCCGACGTACCGGAGAGTCTGCTCGTGCACGGCGTCGTAATACCCGGTGAGCAGCGCCGGGTCGTCGACCCGGACCGCCTCGACGTCGGCCGGGCGGTGCCCGAAGCCGGTGTCGCCCGCCGGGAACGGGAGGCCGAACCGCGAAAGCCAGTCCTGGCCGGTCCACACCTGCTCGATCCCGGCCACGTCGGCGACGTGGTCGTCCTGGACCCGGGTCAGGTGCCACACCAGCCAGGCGATCGAGTTGGCCTCGTCGTCCAATCGGGTCCCGAGCTGCTCGGCGGTGAGCCCTTCCACCGCCGCGTGCACGTTCTCCCGGACCCGGCCGAACCCGTCGGCGAGCAGATCGGCCACGTTCATCGGCTGCCTCCCGTTGCTGAAGCCGTTCACCGGCGAGCTACCCGATCATGCCCGCCGGCAAACGGTTCCCGCTACCGCGGCAGCAGCTGGTCGAAGAACGAGCGGTAGCGGCGCAGCGCGATCCGCAGCTCTTCGGTGGCCGGCTCACCCTGCCGCCACTGGCCTTCCAGCTCGCTCTTGTGCTCGGCGAACGTGGTGGCCAGTGCGCTGATCACGGCCGCGACGAGCTCGTCGGCCTGGTGGACCGCCTGCTTCGGGTCGTCGACGAAGCCGGTCTGCACGTTCTGCCAGCGGTCCCGGAAGCCGGTGATCTTCTCCTCGTCGATCAGCGGCGGCGCCTCGACGTCACCACCCGACTCCGCGGGCCGGGCATCCCGGTCGGTGTCGGTGTCGGTGTCCGTGTCGGTACGGGAGTCGGCGGGCTGGGTGGACGCCGAAGCCAGGTCGGCGGTGCTCAAGGTGTGCTCGCCACCGTCGGCGCGGCTCTCGTCGTCGTAGCTCTCGTCGGCGCCCGGCTCGCGGAAGTCGGTCCGGTCCTGGCCGGCGAGTCCGGTGGTGTCCGGCTCGCGGACGTCCTCACGCCCCGTGAAGTCGTCGTCGTGATCGGTGCTGTGCCGGGTCAGGTGCTCGGTCATGGTCAGCGTCCTCCGTTCCACTCGGTCCGCGGCTGCGCGGACGCTTGGCGTTCGTGTTGTCCGGTCTCGTGGATCTCGTGGGCCTCGTGGGCCTCGTGCCGGTCCTCGTCACGGGCTTCCGCCTCGCGACGGTCGGCGCGATCGTGGTCGTGGCCGTTGTGGTCGTGCCCGTTGCGACGCTCGTGCTGGTCGTGGTCCTGGTCCGGGCGCTGGTCGTCGTCGGCGCCGTCGGTCAGCAGGTCCTCGAAGACGGTGCGGTAGCGCACCATCGCGTCGCGAAGGTCCTCAGTGGACGCTCCGTCGCGCTTCTGCTGCGTGTCGTGCGCGGCGCGGTAGTTCTCCAAGGTCTTGGCGTGGCGCACGGAAAGGTCCGCCAGCTGCTGCTCGTACCCCTCGGTCGGGTACCCGCGTTCGCCCATCAGCGCCACGAGGAGCCGGTCCGCTTCGGAGACCGCGGTGGCGGGCTCGTCGACGAACTTTTCCTGTACCCGTGCCCATTCTCCGGTGTAGCGCTCACGCGCCGACGCCGACAGCGGGCGGATGTCGAGCTCCTTGTGCCGGCGCTCCCGCTCGGCGAGCTCACGCTGCGCGGCGCGCGGGTTGTCGCTCTCCTCGACCGTCCGGTCGTACTCCGGGCCGAACCGCTGCTGGAGCCGCTTTCGCTGCATTTCTTGTGTCACAAGCCAAATCACGGCGCCGAGCACCGCGACGGCCACGACGACGATCACGACGATCAGCCATGTGGGCATTGCACAAACTCCTTAACGGATGTCGCCCCCGACGGGTCCGGAGTTCCCGCGCACCGGGCCCGGAAACCGGGTTTGCCCGCGATTCGGCCGACCGGCGGCGCGGATGCGTCCGGATGCCGAGCCACCCGAACGGGTGTAACGATGGTAACAACCATGCACTAGCGTTGTTACCATCGAAGTGCTATCGTCGATAACAGAAAGACGGAAGCGGTGATACAGCCACCGCCCTGACCGGAAGAAGGACCCGATGAGCACTACCGGAACCCGCGTCGCGATCGTCACCGGCGGCTCCCGCGGCATCGGCCGCCAGGTCGCCGAACGCCTGGCCGCCGACGGCATGGCGGTCGTCGTCAACTACGCCGGCAACGAGAAGGAGGCCCAGGCCGCCGCCGACGCCATCACCGAGCGGGGCGGGCAGGCGATCGCCGTCCGCGCCGACGTGGGCGACCCCGCGGCCGTCGCGGAGCTGTTCGACACCGCGGAGGCCACGTTCGGCGGCGTCGACGTCGTCGCCCACCTGGCCGGCGTCATGAACGCGCCGACCCCGATCGCGGACACCGACTTCGACGTCCTCGACCGGGTGCACCGCACCAACATCCGCGGCACGTTCGCGGTGGCCCAGCAGGCCGCGAAGCGGGTGCGCGACGGCGGCGCCGTGATCACCACCTCGACGTCGGTGCTCGGGCTGAACCTGCCCGGCTACGGCATCTACAACGCCACCAAGGGCGCGGTCGAGGCGATCACCATGATCCTGGCGCGCGAGCTGCGCGGCCGCGACATCACGGTCAACACCGTCGCGCCGGGCCCGACGGCGACCGCGCTGTTCCTCGACGGCAAGGACGAGGAGACCATCGGCCGGATGGCCAAGCAGCCGCCGCTCGAGCGCCTCGGCAAGCCCGAGGACATCGCCGAGGTCGTCGCGTTCCTCGCCGGGCCGGCCCGCTGGGTCAACGGCCAGGTGCTGCGCGCCAACGGCGGAATCGTCTGAGCCGGTCAGGAGGACCTCCCATGTCGAAGATCATCGTCGTCACCGGCGCCTCCAGCGGGATCGGCGCCCTCTCCGCCCGGGCGCTCGCCCGCGCCGGCCACACGGTCTACGCGGGCATGCGCGACCCCGGCGGCCGCAACGCACCACAGGTCGAAGCGGCCGCGGCGTTCGCCCGTGAACACGGCGCCGACCTGCGCACGGTCGAGCTGGACGTCGCCAGCCAGAACTCGGCGGACGCGGCGGTCGGCTCGATCGTCGCCGCGCACGGCCGGCTGGACGTCGTCGTGCACAACGCCGGGCACATGGCACTCGGCCCGGCCGAGGCGTTCACGCCGGACCAGCTCGCGCAGCTGTACGACACGAACGCGATCGGCACCCAGCGCGTCAACCGCGCCGCCCTGCCGCACCTGCGCGCCCGGCGCGACGGGCTGCTGGTGTGGGTGTCGAGCAGCAGCGTCCGCGGCGGCACCCCGCCCTACCTCGCGCCGTACTTCGCGGCGAAGGCGGCGATGGACAGCCTCGCGGTCAGCTACGCCGCCGAAGTGGCCCGCTTCGGTATCGACACGGCGATCATCGTCCCGGGCGCGTTCACGTCGGGCACCAACCACTTTCCGCACTCCGGGCACCCGGCCGACGAGGCCGTCGCGGCCGCCTACGAGGAGCGGTACGCGGGCCTGACCGAGCACGTCGCGGGGAAGCTGGCCGAGATCACGCCGCCCGGCGCGGACGTCGCGAAGGTGGCCGAAGAGCTGGCGCGCGTGGTCGACCTGCCGAAGGGCGAGCGGCCGTTCCGGGTGCACATCGACCCGGCCGACGACGGCGGGTGGCTGGTCGCGGAGGTCGGCGACCGGATCCGGAGCGAGTTCCTGCGCCGGATCGACCTGGCCGACCTGCTCAGCCCGTCCGCGTGAACCGGGTGACGATCACGTGGTCCTTCGCCGGGCCGCGGACCGCCCACTCCTGCCGCCAGCGCCGCGCGTCGAGCACCCGGTGGCTCCCGCGGTAGAGGTCGTCGCGGCAGGGGTGGTCGGTCTGCCAGTGCCCGGCCCGCAGGTCGAGGTCGTGGAAGAACCCGCCGTGGTCGAAGTGCACGGCGGCGCGGCCGGGCGCGGTGGGCCGGTAGTGCAGCGTGCGCGTCACCGGGCCGCGGTACGTGCCGAGCCGCATCTCACCGGTTTCGCGGTAGACGAGGACGCCGTCCTCTTCGGTGAAGGTGGCGACGCCGGTCACCTCCCCCGCCGGATCGCCGTCGGTGGTGAGGATTTCGCGGTCGAGCCGCCATTCGCCGGCGAAATGCGCGGCCAGGTCGGGAACCGGGAAGTACTCGTCCATCCCGGCCAGTGTGACACCGGCGGCCCGGCGGCACGCCGGAGAGGGCGTCCGGAAGTTGTCGGACCCCGGCTCTAGACTCGGCCGGGTGGCAGACACCGAGTTCGCGACCGTGTCCGAGGCGCTGGAGACCCTTCAGCGCGTGTTCGGCTACGACAGCTTCCGCGGCGACCAGGCGGAGATCGTCGAGCACGTGATCGCCGGGGGCGACGCGCTCGTGCTGATGCCCACCGGTGGCGGGAAGTCGTTGTGCTACCAGATCCCCGCGCTGGTGCGGCCGGGTGTCGGTGTGGTCGTCTCGCCGCTCATCGCGCTGATGCAGGACCAGGTCGACGCCCTGCGCAACGCCGGGGTCCGCGCCGGTTTCCTCAATTCCACGCAGGACTACGCGGCTCGCCAGGAGGTCGAATCGGCGTTCCTGTCCGGCGAGCTCGATCTGCTCTACCTGGCCCCGGAACGGCTTTCGGTGGAATCCACCGTGCGGCTGCTCGACCGCGGCAAGATCTCGCTGTTCGCGATCGACGAGGCGCACTGCGTCGCCCAGTGGGGCCACGACTTCCGGCCCGACTACCTCCAGCTCTCCGCGCTGCACGAGCGCTGGCCGGACGTGCCGCGGATCGCGCTCACCGCGACCGCGACCGAGGCCACGCACAAGGAGATCGCGACCCGGCTGAACCTCGACGAAGCCCGCCACTTCGTCGCGAGCTTCGACCGGCCCAACATCCAGTACCGGATCGTCGGCAAGAACTCGCCGCAGCGGCAGCTGCTGGAGCTGCTGCGCACCGAGCACCAGGGCGACGCGGGGATCGTCTATTGCCTGTCCCGGAACTCGGTCGAGAAGACCGCGGAGTTCCTGGTGCAGAACGGGATCCCGGCGGTGCCCTACCACGCGGGGCTGGACGCGCGCGTCCGCGCGAGGCACCAGTCGCGGTTCCTGCGGGAAGACGGGCTGATCGTGGTCGCCACGATCGCGTTCGGCATGGGCATCGACAAGCCGGACGTGCGGTTCGTCGCGCACCTCGACCTGCCGAAGTCCGTCGAGGGCTACTACCAGGAGACCGGGCGTGCGGGCCGTGACGGCCTGCCGTCGACGGCCTGGCTCGCGTACGGGCTGCAGGACGTCGTGCAGCAGCGCAAGATGATCGACACGTCCGAGGGCGACGACGCGCACCGGCGCCGGCTGGGCGCGCACCTGAACGCGATGCTCGCGCTGTGCGAGACGGTGGAGTGCCGGCGCGTGCAGATCCTCAACTACTTCGGGCAGAAGGCCGAGCCGTGCGGCAACTGCGACACGTGCCTGAGCCCGCCGGAGAGGTTCGACGGCACGATCCCGGCGCAGAAGCTGCTCTCGACGATTGTGCGGCTGCGCAACGAACGGCGGCAGAAGTTCGGCGCCGGGCAGGCGATCGACATCCTGCTCGGCAAGTCCACGCCGAAGGTCACGCAGTTCCAGCACGACACGCTCAAGACGTTCGGCATCGGCACCGAGCTGCGCGAGCCGGAGTGGCGCGCGGTGGTGCGGCAGCTGCTGGCTCAGGGCCTGCTCGCGGTCGAAGGCGACTACGGCTCGCTGGTGCTCACCGAGGCCAGCGCCGAAGTGCTGGGCGGTGATCGCGAGGTGCTGCTGCGCCGCGAGCCCGAGCGTGCGGCGGCCGCGAAGGTCCGCGGCACGCGGAAGGCCGCCCCCGCGGTGGACATGCCCGCGGAGGCGGCCCCGCTGTTCGAACGCCTGCGTGCCTGGCGGGCCGGCGTCGCGAAGGAGCAGGGCGTGCCCGCGTACGTCATCTTCCACGACGCGACCCTGCGCCAGATCGCCACGCAACGGCCGGCTTCGCTGGCCGACCTCGGCACGGTCAGCGGTGTCGGCGAGAACAAGCTCGCCAAGTACGGCGAGGGTGTCCTCGAGGTGCTGACCGCCGAGTGAGCTAGCGGGCGGCCGGCCCGGGTCCCGGTCGCCCGTCCGGCCCGGTCACGGAGTTGACCTTGCGGACCGCGCCGGCGATCTGCTCGTGGTACTTGCCCTTGGTCTTGTCGTCGGCGAACTTCGCGGCCTTGCCGACGTACTGGTTCACCTTTTCCGGGTTCTTCTTGGCGTAGGCGCGGGCGGCGCCGGCGGCCCCGGCCAGCACGGTGAGCTTGCGCAGGAATGCCACGGTGGTCCTCCCTCATCGGGTTTCGGTCATCCTGACAACGCGGACGAACCACCCAGAGGTTCCCCGTGTGACCCAGGCCAAACCTGGCGGCCGCGGCCGCCAGCGAAAATCGCGCGCGCACCTGGGCGGGCGCACCTACGCTCACGATCATGCGCGACCTGGCCACCCTGCCGAAGGCCCACCTGCACGTCCACCTGGAGAGCACGATCCGGCCGGACACGCTCCGTGAGCTCGGCGAGACCAACGGCGTCGACGTCCCAGTCGAGCCCCCGGTGTTCGACGGCTTCCGCGCCTTCGCCGACTACAACGCGCTCGTCCGCGCGTGCCTGCAGCGTCCGGAGGACTTCGAGCGGATCGCCCGCGAGTACGGCGAAGACGAAACCGCTCAGGGGACGCGCTACGCCGAAGTCACGTTCACCGCGGCCTCGCACGGCGAACGGTTGGGCGACCTGGAGATGCCGCTCGAATCCGTCCTCAAAGGACTGAACGCGAGCACCTCCGGGCTCGGGTGGCGGCTGCTGCTGGACCACTCGCGCCGCCGCTCGGTCGAGCGGGCCGAGCGCACCCTCGACCTCGCGCTGAAGTACGACGAAGTCTTCGCGATCGGCATGGCCGGCGAGGAAAACCACTCGCTCCGTCCGTTCGCGACGGTCTTCGAGAAGGCCCGCGCGGCCGGCCTCCACCTGCTGCACCACACCGGGGAGGACGCCGGCCCGGACAGCATCCGCGAGGCCCTGGAAGTCGGCCGCACCGAACGGCTGGGCCACGGCATCCGCGTCCTCGACGACCCCGAGCTGGCCGCCGAGGTCCGCGACCGGGGTCTCGCGCTGGAGGTGTGCCCGTCATCGAATGTGACGCTCGGACTGGTGCCGTCACTGCCCGGGCACCCGCTCCCCCGGCTCCTCGACGCCGGGCTGACGGTCACGCTCAACACCGACGTCCCGTCGGTCACCGGCGCGAACCTGGCCGGGGAGTACGCCCGCGTCCGGGACGCCTTCGGCTACGACGACGCCGCGATGGCGGGCTTCGCACGGGCGAGCGTCACCGCGTCCTTCGCCCCCGAAGCGACCAAGACGCGAATGCTGCAGGACATCGACGCGTGGCTCACACCGGCAGCAGGCGGGTGACCAGCGTGCCGAGCTGGTGCACCGTGCGGCACTCGTGCATCTCCACGACGTCGGCGTACTCCAGCGCCGCCGAGTCGCCGGTCGACCACAGCGACCGCCGCTCCGGGTTCAGCCAGTAGACGTGCCGGGCGCGCGCCTTGATCTCGCGGACCGCGTCGAGGTTCGGGTCGCCGCCGTTGGTGCGGGCGTCGCCGAGGATCAGCACCGACGTGCGCGGGCCGACCGCGTCGAGCCAGTTCGCCGTGAACTGGCGCAGTGAGCCGCCGTAGTCGCTGTGGCCGTCCCAGCGCACCAGCGCCGCTTCGGACAGCATGCGCGCACCCAGGTGCTCGGGGTCGGCCGCGCCGCCGGTGACCAGGTGCGTGACCTCGTCGGCGCTGTCGACGAACGCGAAGACGCGGATCTTGCTGAACTGGTCGCGCAGGGCCTGGACCAGCAGCATGGTGAAGTTCGCGAAGCCCGCCACCGACCCGGAGAGGTCGCACAGCAGCACGATCTCGGGCCGGCCGGGCCGCCGGTGGCGGTAGGCCGGGCGCAGCGGCACCCCGCCGGTCGACAGGGACCGCCGCAGCGTGCGGCGCAGGTCGATCTGCCCGCGCGTCGTGCGCTTGCGGCGCGCGGCGAGGCGGGTCGCCAGCTTGCGGGACAGCGGCTGGATCGTGCGCCGCAGCTCGGCGAGCTGGTTCCGGCTGGCGATGAGGAAGTCGACGCGGTCGGGCGCGGGCGCGATGGCGTGCTTGGCGACGCGCTCCCGACCGCGGACCTCGGCCGCACGACGGCGCGCCTCGGTGCGGACCTGGCCGCGGAAGCCTTCGACGCGGCGGCGGATCTCGTCGCGGTCGAGCCGGTCGGTGAACTCGCCGGGCGCGCCGCCGCCGCGCACGGCGGCCAGCACCCGCGCGATGAGCGTCTGCGGCTGGAGCCGCTCCAGGGTCTGATGGGCCGAGAACCCGCCACCGGGGCCGGACGACGAGCCGTACTGGCCGAGCATCTCCACCGCGAGCCCGGCGAGCTGCCCGAGTGCCTGCTGGTCACCGTCGGCGAGCGCGGCGGCGAGCTCCTCGCGCAGCTCCTCCAGCGTCGACGGCTGATCTTCGCGGGCTCGTTCCGGCGCGCCGATCCCGGCCGGGAAGTACAGGTCGAACGCGGCGTCGAACACCGCGCGCTGCCCGCCGCGGCGGACCAGCGCCGCGGCCAGTCCTTCGCGGACCAGCGAGCGGTCGTCGAGGCCGAGCACCTCCAGCGCGGCCGCGGCGTCGACCGTCTCGGCGGGGCCGGCCGGGATGCCCTGGGCCCGCAGTGCCTTGACGAACGACGCGAGCCGCTCCGGCACGCCGCCGGTCACGACGCGTCCAGGACCTGTTCGAGTTTCAGGCCGGCGCCGGCCTTGGCGATGTCGTCCTGGTGCTTGAGGACGACGCCGAGGCTCTCCCGCACGACCCGCTCGTCCAACGTCGACGCGCCGAGCGCGAGGAGCGTGCGCGCCCAGTCGATGGTCTCGGCGACCGACGGCAGCTTGCGCAGGTCCATCGCGCGCAGGGCGGCGATCACCCGGACGATCGAATCCGCGAGCGCGTCGTCGATGCCGGGGACCTTGAGCCGGACGATGTCGCGTTCCAGCTCCTCGTCCGGGAAGTCGATGTGCAGGAACAGGCAGCGGCGGCGCAGTGCCTCGGACAGCTCGCGCGTCGCGTTCGACGTCAAGACGGCGAACGGCGCGCGCGTCGCGGTGATCGTGCCCAGCTCCGGCACGGTCACCTGGAAGTCGCCGAGCACCTCCAGCAGCAAGCCCTCGACCTCCATGTCGGCCTTGTCGGTCTCGTCGATGAGCAGCACGGTCGGCTCGTCGGAGGAGATCGCGGTGAGCAGCGGGCGGCGCAGCAGGAACTCTTCGCCGAAGATGTCGGTGCGGGCGTCCTCCCACGTCTCGTCGCGGCCGGCGGTGATCCGCAGCAGCTGCTTCGCGTGGTTCCACTCGTACAGCGCGCGAGCCTCGTCGATGCCCTCGTAGCACTGCAGGCGCACCAGCCGCGAGCCGCTGACCTGCGCGACGGCCTTGGCGAGCTCGGTCTTGCCGACGCCGGCGGGGCCCTCGACCAGCAGCGGCTTGCCGAGCCGGTCGGCGAGGAACACCGTGGTCGCCACCGCCGTCGAGGCCAGGTAGCCGGCCTCGGCCAGCTTCGCCGACACGTCGTCGACGGAAGTGAAGAATCCGGTGCCCACCACTGGCCTCCTAAGCGCTCGCTCACCCCGGACTGTACCGGACCGCCGGGTGCGTCCGAGCGGGTTAGCATCGGCCGCGTGACCTACGTTGCGGCTTCCGGCCGATACGAATCGATCCCTTACCGGCGCACCGGGCGGTCCGGGCTCAAGCTGCCCGCGATCTCGCTCGGGCTGTGGCACAACTTCGGCCACGACAAGCCCCTGCAGAGCCAGCGCGACATCACCCGCCGCGCGTTCGACCTCGGCATCACGCACTTCGACCTGGCCAACAACTACGGCCCGCCGTACGGCTCGGCGGAGGAGAACTTCGGCAGGCTCCTGGCTGCCGACTTCAAGCCGTACCGCGACGAGCTGGTGATCTCCACCAAGGCGGGCTACGACATGTGGCCCGGCCCGTACGGCGAGTGGGGCTCCCGCAAGTACCTGCTGTCCTCACTGGACCAGTCGCTCGGCCGCCTGGGCCTGGACTACGTCGACATCTTCTACTCCCACCGGTTCGACCCCGAGACGCCGCTGGAGGAGACCGTCGGCGCGCTCGACTCCGCGGTCCGGGCCGGGAAAGCGCTTTACGTCGGGATTTCCTCGTACAACTCGGAGCGGACCGCGGAGGCCGCGCGGCTGCTGCGCGAGCTCGGCACGCCGCTGCTGATCCACCAGCCGTCGTACTCGATGCTGAACCGCTGGATCGAGGAGGACGGGCTCCTCGACACCCTGGAGGAGGCGGGCGCGGGCTGCATCGCGTTCTCGCCGCTCGCCCAGGGGCTGCTGACGGACAAGTACCTGAAGGGCGTCCCCTCGGACTCGCGGGCGGCGCAGGGCAAGTCGCTCGACCCGGACACCCTCGACGAGAACCGGCTGGGCCGGGTCCGCGCGCTCAACGAAATCGCCGGCCGCCGCGGGCAGTCGCTGGCGCAGCTGGCGCTCGCGTGGGCGTTGCGCGACAGCCGGGTGACGTCGGTGCTGATCGGCGCGAGCAGCGTCAAGCAGCTCGAGGACAACGTCGGCGCACTCGGCAACCTCGACTTCAGCTCCGAGGAGCTGACCGAGATCGACGGCCACGCCACCGACGCGGACATCAACCTCTGGAAGCGGTCCTCAGACGGCTGACGACGGACTTGCGGCGGGGCGCCCAGCGTCCCGCCGCTTTTTCGGCCTGACGTTTGACCAGATTTCGTATTTGGTCATACGATGGCCCCATGCCTCCTGCCGAAGACCGCGCCGAACGGGCCGAGCGGATCCTCGACGCGGCCGCCGAGCTGCTGCTGCGAGCGGGGTACCGGCGCACGACGATCGAGGACGTCGCCGAGCGCGCGGACGTCGGCAAGGGGACCGTCTACCTGCACTGGAAGAACCGTGAGGAGCTGTTCCTCGCGGTCCTGCTCCGGGAGTCCGTGCGCAGCCTCGAAGACCTCGTCGCGGCCCTCGAAGCCGACCCCCTCGCCGCGCGGCTGTCACGGCTGACCGAGATCCAGTACACCAACGTGCTCGGGCGCCCGCTGCTGCGCGCGGGGTACGCCGACGACGCGGGCACGCTCGGCAAGCTCCTGCCGAAACTGCACGCCAAGCTCGACCCGCGCCACGACGAGGCGTTCGTCGAATACCTCGAACTGCTGGCGGCGAACGACCTGCTGCGCGCCGACCGGCCGGCCCGGGAACTCGCCGTCGCCTACCAGGCCGTGCTGCACGGCTTCCTCGTCGGCGCTCCCCCGCCGGAGCCTGCGCTGATCGCCGACACCGTCGCGCACGCCTTCGAGCCGGCCGCCGTCTCGACGATGCGGCTGCGCGCGATCGCGCCGCGGGTCGGCCGGTTGTTCACCGAATCCGTCGCGCTCGACCGGAAGCAGCTCGAGCGGGCTTACTGAACTGGGAGAACTCATGCGCACCGGAATCCTGATCGACGAGCTCGACGTCGGCTTCGACGGCATGACCGCACAAGCACGCGAAGCGGCGAAGCTCGGCTACGGCACGCTGTGGCTGGCGCAGCGCGGCGGCTGGGACGCGCTCACGGCGTTGCCCGTGCTCGGCGCCGCGGCACCCGGCATCGAGCTGGGCACGTGCGTCGTGCCGACCTACCCGCGCCACCCGATCACCATGGCCGCGCAGGCGCTGACCGTCCAGGCGGCGACCGGCGTGCCGGTCCACCTCGGCGTCGGACTGAGCCACCGGTACATCGTCGAGCAGGAGTTCGGGTACTCCTACGATCGGCCGCTGCGGCACCTGCGCGAGTACCTCCAGGCGCTGAACCCGTTGCTGCGCGGGGAAAAGGCGGACGTCCACGGCGAGTCGCTCACCGCGGCGGGCGGCCTGCGCACGCCCGGCGCCACCCGGCCGGCGATCCTGGTGGGCTCGGTCAGCCCGGGTTCGACGCAGCTGGCGGGCGAACTGGCCGACGGCGTGATCACGACGTGGGCCGGCCCGCGGGCGATCGGCGAGTTCGTGGTGCCGACGCTGGGAGACGCGTCGCGCGTCGTTTCGGGCCAGCTGATCTGCGTGACGTCCGAAGTGGACGAACGCCGCGCATGGGTGGAAGAGACCTACGGCGCGGCGGCGAGCGTCCCCGCGTACCGGTCCATTTTGGACCGCGACGGCTACGCGCGCGCCTCGGACAGCGCGATCATCGGAGACGAGGAAACCGTGCGCCACCAAGTGAAGTCCCTCGAAGACGCGGGCGCGACCGAGCTCCTGGTGATGCCGTTCGGGTCGGCGGCGGACCAGGCCCGCACCCGTGAGTTGCTGGCCGCATGACCAGGCTCTGGGTGGCCGATGGCGAGTTCGCCGCGATCGACCACGACCACGACCTCGGCGACGACACGACCCGCCCGGTCGTGCGCTGGCTGTGCGAGAACGACCGATGGCCCGCGGAAGTGCGGGTCCACACGGCGAACCCGGTGGGCCGGGAGTGGCTCACCGGCATGGCGCGGCGGTACGGACCCGGCGTCCGCTAGCCGGCGCCGCGCGCCCGCCGGGCCTGGATCAGGTCCTCGCGGGCGCGGGCGACGCGGGAGCGGACGGTGCCGACCGGGCAGCCGCAGACGTCGGCGGCCTCGGCGTAGGACAGGCCGAGGACCTGGGTCAGCACGAGGACCTCGCGCCGCTCCGGGTCGAGGCCGTCGAGCAGCAGGCCCAGCTCGACGAGCTCCTCGAAGCCCGCCGCGGGGTCGCGGGTGCGCTCGGCGGCGGCTTCCCAGTCGGTGTCGGCGATCTTGGGACGGGCGCCGGCGGCGCGGATCTGGTCGACGACGACCCGCCGCGCGATCGACAGCAGCCACGTCCGCGACGACGAACGTCCGGCGAAGCGGCGAAGGCTGCCGAAGGCGCGAAGGTAGGTCTCCTGCGTCAGGTCGTCGGCCGAGGCGGCATCGGTGAGGTGCGCGAGGAAGCGCCAGACGTCGGCCTGCGTCGCGCGGACCCACTCCTCCAGTGCCCGCCGATCGCCGCGGCCCGCCGCCATCGCCAACGTCGTGACGCGCTCGTCGTCCTCACCGCGGGTCATGATCCGGAACTTATCAGTGAGAGGCGCCCTCCCGGATCCGCCGTCCGACTGCTGGGGAGGCGCTCGGTATAGGGCGTTATACGCGGGTCACTCGACCTGCTTGACCGCCCACTCCGCCCACTCCCGCTGCATCTCCGAGAACCGCTTGCCCCACTCCAGGACCAGCCGGCCGTACACCGAGGCGTCGTCGTCGCCCCAGTCGATCGAGTCCTCCAGGTCCGCCAGCCGTCCGGAGCGGCGCCGGCCCGTCTCGCCCAGGTGCTCGAGGTACTCCCGCGCTCGTTCAGGGCCGACCGCGCCGAGGAAGTAGACGCGCAGGAGCGACTCGTTGCGCGTCACGCGGTTCGGCTCGACCTCGACCAGCCAGTGGCGCAGCTCCGCCTGGCCGGCCTCGGTGATCGCGTACTCCTTGCGTCCGCGCGGGCCCTCCGCGTGGACGCGGATCTGCCCGGCCGCCTCGAGCTTGCCGAGCTCGCCGTAGAGCTGACTCTGCGTGGCCGCCCAGACGTTGGACATCGCCTGCTCGAAGCGTTTCAGCAGGTCGTAGCCGCTCATGGGGTGCTCTTCCAGCAGGCCGAGGACAGCGTGACGCAAGCTCATGCCCCCAGTCTGACATTCCACTCTTGACATGTCTACTCAGGAGGTTCTAGTTTCGACATGTCACAGTTGGAACGTCCGGGGGAGACCGGCATGAACTACCTGAAGAGCTTCCTTCCGTGGATCGCGTTCGCCGTGGTCGCGACGCAGTTCGACTGGCGCTGGTCCGGCCTGACCGGGCTCGTCCTCTCGGCCGCGCTCCTGCTGAACGCCCGCCGCGAAGGCCGCAAGTCGGACGCTCTCATCATCGAGTGGAGCGCGCTCGCCTTCTTCGCCCTGCTCACGGCCGTCGCGTTCACCTTCCCGGCGTCGCCGCTGAAGACCTACACCGGCGCCCTCACCGACGCCTGGCTGGCGCTGACCGCCTGGGGCTCGCTCGCCATCGGAAAGCCGTTCACCCTCGGCATCGCGCGGACGATGACGCCGCCGGAATTCTGGGACAACCCGGTCTTCAAGCGGGTCAACGTGCTCATCACGCTCGTGTGGGCCGCGAGCTTCACCGTCACCGGCCTCGCCGGCGTCGCGCTCCTGCACTTCGCGCCGCACGCGACCGCCGCCTTGATCACCCTCAAGGTCCTCGGGTTCGCCGTGCCCGTCGCGTTCACCATCCGCTACCCGCGCATCGTGCGCGCCCGAGCCGAAAAGGCCGCCTGACATGACCACCAGCGACTTCCACCTGAGCGGCGGCTACGCCCCCGTCCACGACGAGCTGACCGCGTTCGACCTCCCCGTCACCGGCGCGCTCCCGCCCGAGCTGACCGGCTGGTACCTGCGCAACGGCCCGAACCCGCGCGAGGACAGCCAGCACTGGTTCACCGGCGACGGCATGGTCCACGGCGTCCGGCTCGAACACGGCCGCGCCGCCTGGTACCGCAACCGGTGGGTGCGCACCGACAGCTTCGGCGACCCGGATCTCAAGCTGTACAACGAAGACGGCTCACGCAACCTGCATGCCAGCGTCGCCAACACGCACGTGGTGAACCACGCCGGGCGCACGCTCGCGCTCGTCGAATCCTCGCTGCCGTACGAGATCACGACCGACCTCGAAACCGTCGGCGCCTACGACTTCGGCGGCGAGCTGGCCGACTCGATGACCGCGCACCCGAAGATCTGCCCCACGACCGGTGAACTGCACTTCTTCGGCTACGGCAGCATCACCGCGCCGCACGTGAGCTACTACCGCGCCGACGCCGCCGGGAAGCTCGTCGTCAAGCAGCCCATCGACGTGCCGGGGCTGACGATGATGCACGACTTCGCGCTCACGGCGGAGCACGCCGTCTTCTACGACCTGCCGGTGGTGTTCGACCAGGCGTCGGTCGGCAAGGGCATGCCCTACCACTGGGACGCGGGCTACGGCGCCCGGCTCGGCGTGCTGCGCCGCGACCGGCCCGAAGCCGGCGTGCGCTGGCTGGAGATCGAGCCCTGCTACGTCTTCCACACGCTCAACGCGTTCGACACGCCGGACGGCCGGATCGTCGTGCACGTCCTGCGGTACGACCACCAGTGGCAGGCCGGCCACGACGACCCGCCGGCGTTCCTTTACCGGTGGACCATCGATCCCGTCGCGGGGACGGTGACCGAGGACCGGCTCGACGACCGCCCGGGCGAGTTCCCCCGCATCGACGACCGGCTCGCCGGCTCCGACGCGCGCTTCGGGCACGTCACCGGCCACGACGTCCTGCGCCGCCACGACCTGCACGCGGGGACCAGCACCGAGCACGTCTTCGCGCCCGGGCGCGTCCCCGGCGAAGCGGTGTTCGTCTCGGCGGAGCACGGCGAAGGCTGGCTGCTCACCTACGTCTACGACGCGGCGGAAGACCGCAGCGACCTCGTCGTGCTCGACGCCGGGAACGTCGCCGCGGCCCCGGTCGCCACGGTCCACCTCCCGCAGCGGGTTCCCGCGGGCTTCCACGGGAACTGGCTGCCGGACGCGTGAAGCGTCAGGCGAACTTGGTCTTCGGCCGCTCCTGCCGGACGTCGTCGACGTAGACGTCGACCTTCTCGTCGAGGAACGCCACCAGACCCGCGGCGCGTTCGCTCTCCGGCAGCGGCGTCGGGTAGCTCCAGGCGAGGTCCTCGTGCCCGGCCACGTCGAAGTGGTCGGCGGCGCCCTTGTACGGGCAGTGCGTCACGGTGTCGATCTGCTCGAGCAGATCCATCCGGACGTCGACGCGGGGCAGGTAGTAGCGGGTCGGCAGGCCGGTCTCGAACAGCAGGTGCGGCCGCACGGTGTCGGCGACGGTGACGCCGCCGACCTCGATCCGCACGTGCCGGGAGCTCGGCAGGATGTCGACCCGGACGCCGGGGTCGCGCGGGTGCGTGAAGATCTGCTCGTCCTCTTCGAACCAGTCGAAGGCGCCGAACTCGAAGCGGACGTGGTCCCGGAGCTCCTCGATCGGCGAATCCGGGTATTCCAGCGCGGCGTCCACCGCCTCGGCTCCGCCACCCTTTATCGTCGACAGAACGCCTTCTCCGCGGCTGGGCGAGTGCGACGTCCGGCCGGAGGGAGCGAGAACGCCGTCCACGACGTCCGCGCGCGGGAAGTAATACGTGGGGTAGTAGGGAACTTCCCACACCAGAAGGGGGTGCACCGTGTCCGCGACGACCTGCCCGCCGAGGAACACGCGTACCCGCTTCGTGCCTTGTGCCACGCGGACCCGGCCGCGTACCGGAGTGCTCATGCCCCGGTCAACGGGTCCCGAAGCGGGCGTATTCCGGCGAAACCGGGGTTCGGGCGGCTAGCGTGGCAGGAAGCACGAGGACGACAGGAAGCAGGCACGGGTGGCCGGCGTAGAAGCTCCAACGGTCGGGACCCCCGCCGGGATGCGCAAGATCAACCAGCGGGCGGTGCTCGACCTGCTGCGCCGCAGCGGACCGGCGACCCGGCCGCAGGTGGCGAAGGACACCGGGCTGTCGAAGCCGACGGTCAGCCAGGCGCTGCTGGCGCTGGAAGCCGCCGGGCTGGCGCGCCCGACCGGGCACACCTCCACCGGCACCGGGCGCTCGGCCGTGCTGTACGAGGCCGACCCGACCGCCGGGTACGTGCTGGGCGTCGACATCGGGCGCGAGCACCTCCGCGTCGCGGTGTCGGACCTCGGCCGCACGATCGTGGCGCGCCGCGACGAGCGAAACACGGCGCGTTCCGGGGCCGCGCTGGTCACGGCGGTCGGGAAGATCGCGGCTTCGGCCGTCGCGGAGGCCCGGTTGTCGCCGGCCGACATCGTTGTCCGCGTGGTCGGCTCCCCCGGCGTCGCCGATCCGGAGAAGCGCTGCTTCCGGCACGCGCCAAACCTGCCGGGCTGGGGCCGGGCCGGGCTGATCGACGACCTCGAGGCGGCGCTGGGCCCGGACCTGATGGTGGAGAACGACGCGAACCTGACAGCCGTCGGCGAGGGCGAAAGCGGCGCCGCGCGCGGGGCGTCGGTGTTCGGCTGCATCACGATCGGCACGGGCGTCGGCATGGGCATGATGGTCGACGGCCGGGTGTTCCGCGGCGCGACGGGCGCGGCGGGCGAGATCGGCTACCTCCCGTACGGCCGCACGCGCGCGGCCGATTCTCCCGGTTCCCCGCCCGCGCGCGGCCACCTCGAAGAGGCGACGGCGGCCCAGTCGGTGGTCCGCGGCGCCCGCGAACTCGGCCTGGGCACAGCGAAGTCGGCCCGCGAAGTGTTCCGCCTGGCCCGCGAAGGCGACGAGCTCGCCCGGCGGGCCCTGGAGGCGGAAGCGGACCGGCTGGCGTACACGGTGGCCTCGGTGGCGGCGGTGATCGACCCGGAGCTGATCGTCCTGGGCGGCGGCATGGGCGCGGCGGCGGACCTGCTGCTGGAGCCGTTGGACCGCGCGCTGCGGGCGTTCACGCCGCTGGTGACGAAGGTGGTCCAGGGCGAACTGGGCGAGGACGCGGTGCTGGCGGGGGCGATCAGTGTGGGGTTGCGGGCGGCCCAGGGCCTGGTCTTCGACCGCCGCGTCGGCGCTTAGGCCGCGCCGGCGCCGAGATCAGGCCGCGCGCCAGGCTTCGCCGCCCGTCGAGACTCGCCACGGGGTCAGCTTCAGCACCGTGATCTTCGGGTCCCGGTGGTCCTCGCCGCCCAGGATCTTCGGGTCGTAGCCCAGCGGCTCCGGCGTCGACGCGAACAGGTCCCACAGGTACCGGCGCGTCTCCTCGTCGTCCGTGAACTCCGCCCGGCACTCCGCCACCGCCACCTCGTGCTGCGGGTCCCAGTACGAGCACGACACGTACGGCGAGGCCTCCAGGTGGGCCACCTTCAGCGGTGTCGGGCGGGTGAACAGCCAGCCGGTGAGGCCGTCCGGGCCTTCTTCCCAGATCGGGTGGACCACCCGCGACCGCGGCCGGCCCCGGCGGTCGACGGTCACCAGCGTGCACCACACGATCCGGTGCGCCACGCGGACGAACGCTCCGGCCAGCTGGACCGGAAGTCTGCTAGATTCCACAACCATGGTTGTGCACCCTAGCACCCTCGACCTGTCTCTCACCGCCCTCTTCGCCGGCTGGGCGATGACCGACGAGGTCCAGCGGCGGCTCACCGGACAGGGCTTCGGCGACCTCCGGTTCAACGACGGCGTCGTGATCCAGCACGTCCTGGCCGCGCCGCTGTCCATCACCGCGCTGGCCGACCGGATGGGCGTGACGCAGCAGGCCGCGTCGAAGGCCGTCGCCGACCTCGAGCGCCGGGGGCTGCTGCAGCGCGCGCCCGATCCGGACGACGCGCGCACCAAGCTCCTGCACCTCACCGAGCACGCGCACGACGCCGTCGAAGCCACCCGGACCCTGAGAACAGGACTTCAGGACGAACTGGAGGCGGAGTTCGGCGCCGCCCGCGTCGAGGACGCCCGTGCCTTGCTGGCGGCGGTCATCGGCCGCTTCGGCGGCGACGACGCGATCCGCGCGAGAAGGGTTCGCCCGCCCCGATGATTACCTGACACGTAATCGACGGCGAAGCCCGCGCAGCCGACGATGAACGCATGAGCCGAACGAACCGCATGATCGTCGTCGACTGCCTGGAAAACCTGTTCGTGCACAAGGACTTCGACGCCGCAAAGGCCGCGCTGCACCCCGATTTCGTCACCCACAGCCCCGGTTTGCCGAACGGCCGCGACGCGTTCGCCGACGCCGTCAAGAACTCGCCGCTGGCCGGGGCGACCGCGGAGATCGAGCACATCGTCGCCGAGAACGACCTCGTCATGGTGCACCTGCACGTGGCCGGCACGGCCATCGTCGACATCCTGCGCGTCGAGGACGGCCTCCTCGTCGAGCACTGGGACGTCAAGCAGCCCGGGTGATCACGCAGGTCCCCGACGCCGTCGCCAGCAGCTTGCCTTCGGCGTCGCGGATCTCCCCTTCGGCGAACGCGATCCGCGAGCCCTCCTTCACCACCCGGCCGGTCGCGCGGATCTCGCCGCGGCCCGCGTGGATGGCGCGCAGGTAGCTCACCTTCAGCTCCACCGACGAGTAGCCGACGCCGGCCGGCAGCGTCGTGTGCACCGCGCAGCCGAGCACCGAGTCCAGCATCGTGGCCGCGACGCCGCCGTGGACCATCCCGATCGGGTTGTACAGCGACTCGTCGGGTTCGGCGACGGCGACCACCTCGCCGTGGCCGATGTGCTCCCAGCGCAGCCCGAAGTGCGCGGCGATCGGCGGCCCGGGCACGCGCCCCTCGGCGATGGCCGTCATGAACTCGAACCCGGTCATCGTGATACCGAGGCGGGCGGTCGGCAGCGGGTCCTGCCAGGTGATGGTCTTCGAACGGGTCTGCGCCCCGGCGGCCACGTCGGTCATCTCGGCTCCTCGGCTATGACGACTGTCTTAATCGCAGCCTCGCCCGCGCGCCCGCCGGCGTCAAGCGGGGCGTGACCCAGGCCACCGGCGGTCCCGGCCCGGGTGGAATCATCCGGGGGTGGACAACGACGCCGGCCGCAAGCTCATCGACCCCGAACGGGTGGCCGCCGCGGTCGACGGGCTGGGCGACCGGGCCGTCATCGACGAGTGGGCCCAGCGCTTCTCCGTGGTCGCCGACCCGTCCCGGCTGGCTCTGCTGGTCTCGATCCACTACGCCCGCGAAATCAGCGTCACCGATCTCGCCGCGGTCACCGGCATGACGGACACCGCGGTTTCCCAGGCCCTGCGGCTGCTGCGCGCGCACGGGCTGGTCACCACGCAGCGCACCGGGCGCGTCGTGCGCTACCGACTCGCGGACGCCACCGTGCACGAGCTCATCCATCGGGTACGGCCGCACCCGGCACAGCCCGTGACCGACGAGGACCGGTAGCGTGCGGGCATGACGGGACTGCCCGAGACCATCACCGCCTGCCTGTTCGACCTCGACGGAGTGTTGACCGGCACCGCGGTTCTCCACAGCCAAGCCTGGAAACGGACTTTCGACGAGTTTCTGCACGCCCGCGACGGTGCTGACTTCCGGGAGTTCACCGACCAGGACTACGCGACCTATGTGGACGGCCGCCCGCGCGCCGACGGAGTTCGCGAATTCCTGCGCTCGCGCGGGATCGAGCTGCCGGAAGGCACTCCCGACGACGCCCCGGACGCCCCGACCGTGAACGGCGTCGGCAACCGCAAGAACGAGCTGGTCCTGAAAATCATCGACGAACGTGGGGTCAACCCCTACCCCGGCTCGATCCGGTACCTCGAGGCGGCCAAGGCGGCCGGCCTGCGGATCGCCGTCGTGACGTCGTCGGCGAACGGCGCCAAGGTGCTCGACGCCGGTGACCTGACCAAGTACATCGAAGCCCGCGTCGATGGCCTCACCATCCGTGAGCGGAACCTCAAGGGCAAGCCCGCGCCGGACTCGTTCCTGGCCGGCGCCGAAGCACTCGGCGTCGAGCCCGCGCACGCGGCCGTGTTCGAGGACGCCCAGTCCGGCGTGCAGGCCGGGAAGGCCGGCAACTTCGGTTACGTCGTGGGCGTGAACCGCGCGAACCAGGCCGAGCAGCTCCGGGCCCACGGGGCCGACATCGTCGTCGACGACCTCGCCGACCTCCTGGAGGATTGATGACCGAAGAAGAACCCCGCGGCTACGAATGTTCGCCGTGGGAGCTGCGCTGGCGCGGCATGGACGTCGACGCCCTGCAGCGCACCGAGTCGGCGTTCGCCGTGTCGAACGGGCACATCGGGATGCGCGGCACGCTCGAGGAGGCCGAGCCGCGCGGGCTGCCCGGCACCTACCTCAACGGGTTCTACGAGCAGCACGAGCTCCCCTACGCCGAAGCGGGCTACGGCTACCCCGAAGAGGGCCAGACCGTCGTCAACGTGACCGACGGCAAGATCATCCGGCTGCTCGTCGAGGACGAGCCGCTCGACATGCGCTACGGCGCCGCCACCAAGCACGACCGGGTGCTCGACTTCCGCAAGGGCACGCTGTGCCGCAGCACCGAATGGTCGTCGCCGACCGGGCGGCGGGTCCGCGTGCGCACCGAGCGGCTGGTGTCGTTCACCCAGCGCGCGGTCGCCGCGATCCGGTACGAGGTCGAGCCGCTCGACGAGGACCTGCAGCTGGTCGTCCAGTCCGACCTGCTGGCCAACGAGCCGATCGAGTCCGACACCAGCGACCCGCGGGTGGCCGCCGCGCTGAACTCGCCGCTGGTCGGCGAGTTCCACCGCGCGTCCGACTACAACGCCGTGCTGGTGCACCAGACCCGCCGGTCCGGGCTGCGGATGGCCGCGGCGATGGACCACAAGATCGAGGTGGACGACGGGATCCGCGCCCGCATCCACTCCGAGGAGGACCTCGCGCGGCTCACCGTCGCGGTCGACGTGCCGAAGGGCGGGCGGCTGCGCATCACGAAGTTCCTCGCCTACGGCTGGTCGGCGCAGCGGTCGGTGCCCGCACTGCGGTCGCAGGTCGAGGCCGCGCTCGCGGGCGCGCGCCAGACCGGCTGGAAGGGCCTGGTCACCGAGCAGCGCCAGTTCCTCGACGACTTCTGGGCCACCTCGGACATCGAGATAGAGGGCGATCCCGAGCTGCAGCAAGCGGTTCGCTTCGCGCTGTTCCACCTCCTGCAGGCCGGGGCCCGCGGCGAAAGCCGCGCGATCGCCGGCAAGGGGCTGACCGGGCCGGGCTACGACGGGCACGCCTTCTGGGACACCGAGTCGTTCGTCCTGCCGGTGCTCACCTACACGATGCCGGACGCGGCGCGCGACGCCCTGCGCTGGCGGCACTCCACAATGGACAAGGCGCGGGAACGCGCGCACCAGCTGGGGTTGCGCGGCGCGGCGTTCCCGTGGCGGTCGATCAACGGCGCCGAGTGCTCGGCCTACTGGCCGGCGGGCACGGCGGCGTTCCACGTCAGCGCGGACATCGCCGACGCCGTGGTGCGCTACCTCAACGCGACCGGCGACGACGAGTTCGAGCGCGACTACGGCACCGAGCTGATGCTCGAAACCGCGCGGCTGTGGGCGTCGCTGGGCCACCACGACCGGCACGGCGCCTTCCGCATCGACGGCGTCACCGGGCCGGACGAGTATTCCGCGGTGGCGGACAACAACGTCTACACGAACCTGATGGCGAAGCGGAACCTGCTGGCGGCGGCGGAGTCGTGCGAACGCCAGCCGGACGTGGCGGCGCGGTTCGGCGTCGACACGGTCGAGCTGGACTCGTGGCGCGCGGCGGCCGCGGCGATGTTCCTGCCCTACGACGAAGAACTCGGTGTGCACCCGCAGTCGGAGGGCTTCCTCGACCACGACGAGTGGGACTACGAGCACACGGACATCGCGCACTACCCGCTGCTGCTGCACTTCCCGTACTTCGACCTGTACCGCAAGCAGGTCGTGAAGCAGGCGGACCTGGTGCTGGCGCTGTACCTGTGCGGCGACTCGTTCAGCCCGGAGGAGAAAGCCCGCAACTTCGCCTACTACGAAGCGAGGACCGTGCGCGACTCCTCGCTTTCGGCGGGCACGCAGGCGGTGGTCGCGGCCGAGGTCGGGCACCTCGAGCTGGCGTACGACTACCTCGCCGAAGCCGCGCTGACCGACCTGCACGACGTGCACAACAACGTGCGCAACGGCCTGCACATGGCGTCGCTGGCCGGGGCGTGGCAGGGTGCCGTGGCCGGGTTCGGCGGCCTGCGCGACCACGGCTCGACGCTGGCGTTCTCGCCGCGGCTGCCGCCGCAGCTGGACCGGATCACCTTTCGCCTGATGTTCCGCGGCACCCGGTTCCAGGTCGAGATCGACCGCGACCAGGCGACCTACCACGTGCTGGACGGCGAGCCGCTGGAAGTGCGGCACCACGGCGAGCGCGTCACGGTCACCGCCGAGCCGCAGCGGTTCGCGATCCCGAAGATCGACGCGGGCGACCCGCCGGGGCAGCCCCCGGGCCGGGCGCCGATGCGGCGTGACTCGGAAAAGGTGCGTCAGTACGCGGATCCGACCAACCCGGTCACCCTGGAAGGTCGCTGACGGCATCCCGCCCGGGTGGGACCGGCACATCTTCGGTCCCGCCCGGGTTCACGTCCGGGTCCGGCGCGGTCGGCACGTCGTGCGTCAGCGCGCCGGGAGTGGGGAGCTTCGGGAGCTCGTCGTCTTCGTCGTCACGGGCGTGGCTGTGCTGCTGTTGGCTCATTCTTCCGGAATACCCGGTTTTCCCGGCCACGACCAGGGGTCAGGCCGCCGCGACCTTGTTCCCGGCCTTTTCCCGGGCTTTGTCCTGCAGGGTCAGCAGCAGGCCGTCACGGGTCGACCAGGGGCAGATCGCGACCTTGCCGCCCGCGACCGTCAGCAGCGCTTCCGCCACGATCGCGCCCGCCAGAGCCTGGTGCGCGCGGCTGCGGGAGATGCCCGGCAGCTTCGCGCGCTTGGACGGCGGCAGCGCGGCGAGCCGCGGGATCCAGGCGCGCAGGTCGTCGAGCCGCAGCTCCCGGCACCGGCTCGGGCGGGCGCCCGCCAGCCGGGCGAGCTGCTGCAGCACCTTCGAACAGCCGACGACGCGCGGGTCGTCGACGTCCGCGGCCAGCAACGTGGTGGTCACGACGTCCAGCGCGTGCGCGCGAAGCGCCTTGACCTGCTTGGTCGACACGCGCTCGCCCGGCATCCAGTCGCGGGTCATCGACCGCGCGCCCAGCGGCAGCGACCGCGCGAACGTGGCCTGGTCGCCGCGGCCCGCGGCGAGCTCGACCGTGCCACCGCCGATGTCGAGCACCAGCAGCGGCCCGGCCTCGGCGCCGTACCAGCGGCGGGCGGCCAGATAGGTCAGTTCGGCTTCGCGGCGGCCCGAGAGGAACCGCAGCTCGACGCCGGTTTCGCCGGCGACGTGCCGGACGACGTCGGCCGCGTTGGCGGCGTCGCGGATGGAGGACGTCGCGAGCGGGTAGATGTGGCTCACGCCGTGGCGGTACGCGCTGGTCATGCCGGCGGCGACGGCGGCCGTGACGGCGGCGATGCCGCGGGCGGAAAGCCGGCCGCGGGTGTCGAGCTCGCGATCGAGGCGCAGCCGCGTCTGGTGGTTCAGCAGCGGCTCGCGAGGCGAACCGTCCACCGAGACCACCACCAAGCGGGCGCTGAACGATCCGACGTCCAGTACGCCCACCGCGGGCTCTTCGATTTTTCGCACGACTCGGCGCACCTCACTTCCGCCACGGGTGGATATCCCCAGTTCGACAGGTCGAAACACGCAATACTGCCCGAAATCGCCGAGATCTGCCGGTGATTGACGGTTTTACCCCCTCCGGTCGTGCCTTGTTGACGCGAAGGTCACAGTGGGATAACCCGATCGAGTGAACCGCACCACTGCTGGACACGATTCGGTAACGCCCGCTCCCCGCGTCCCGACTTACCGGCGTGCGGCAGGGGAACGTGGGTGAGCGGCACGCGACGCTCGTACGGCCGGCCGCCGCCGTGCTCGCGGTGGTGGCCGGGCTCGGTTGCGTCCTGCTCGGCGTCACGGCGGTGCTCACCCCGGGCGCCCCGGCCGGCCACGGTGCGGCCGTGGACCGGCCCGTGACCGTCGGCGCCGGCGTCCTGCCGGTCGCGCTGGTGATCCCCGACCTGGGCCTCGCGCTGAACCACCTGGTGCACCTCGGCCACGTCGGCGGCCGCCGGGAGCAGCCCGGCACGGCGCTGGGCGTCGGCTGGTTCGCCGACGGCCCGGCCCCCGGCGCCCCGGGCGTCGCGGTGCTGTCCGGGCACTCCGGCTTCGGGTACTCGAGCGGAGCGTTCGCCAGCCTCGGTGCGCTGATGCCGGGCGCCGCGGTGGTCGTGCGCGACGACGAAGGCCGCGAGGCCCGCTTCCAGGTCCGCAAGACCGCGTCGTTCCCGCCGGGCGAGCCGGACAGCACGCTCGTCGCCCCGGACGGCCCGGGCCCCGAGCTGCGGCTGATCACCAGCGACGGGACCCACGACCTCGCCGGGACCGACTCCCCGCGGATCGCCGTCTACGCGGTCCCGGTCTGACGCCGGTCGCGAATGACTCATTCGCGGCGTCCGGGCTCAGCCGAGCAGGTCCCGCAGCTGGGCCACCGCCGCGACGCGCGCCTCGCGGCCGGGCAGCATCGGGTTGACGACCAGCGTGCTCGCCCCCGCTTCCTTGAACGCCGCCAGCCGCTCCTTGACGTACCCGGCCGGGCCGACCAGAGAGATCGAGCGCAGCAGCTCGAGCGGCACGGCCGCCGCGGCCTCTTCCTTCTTGCCGTCGAGGTAGAGGTCCTGGATCAGCTTCGCCTCGGCCTCGTAGCCGTAGCGGCGGGCGAGGTCGTTGTAGAAGTTCTTGCCGCGCGCGCCCATCCCGCCGACGTAGAGGGCCACGAGCGGGCGCAGGTGGTCGAGCAGCGGCTCGACGTCGTCGCCGATCGCCAGCGCGAGGCTGACGAAGGTGTCCAGCTCGCCCAGCGCCGGGTCGCGCTTGGCCTTGCCCGCGGCCAGGGACTCGCCCCAGACGTCGGCGGCCTTCTCCGGGTGGAAGAAGATCGGCTGCCAGCCCTCGGCGATCTCGGCGGTCAGCGCGACGTTCTTCGGCCCGAGCGAGGCCAGCAGCACCGGGATCCGCTCGCGCACCGGGTGGTTGATCAGCTTGAGCGGCTTGCCGAGGCCGGTGCCCTGCTCCGGCGGCAGCGGGATCGTGTAGTGCTTGCCGTCGTGGACGACCCGCTCGCGGCGCCACACCTGGCGGCAGATCTCGACGATCTCGCGGGTGCGGGCCAGCGGCGCGTCGTACTTCACGCCGTGGAAACCTTCGATGACCTGCGGCCCGGAGGCGCCGAGCCCGAGGATGAACCGCCCGTCGGAGACGAAGTCGAGCCCGGCCGCGGTCATCGCGGTGAGGGTCGGCGTGCGGGTGTAGATCTGGAAGATGCCCGACGCGAGCTGGACGCGCTCGGTCTTCGCGGCCAGGTAGCCGAGCTGGCTGACGGCGTCGAAGGAGTAGGCCTCCGGCACGAAGACGACGTCGAGGCCGGCCTTCTCCAGTTCGACGACGTCGGCGACGCTCTCGGCGAAGCCTCCGGCGTAGCTGATCGCGGTCCCGATCCTCATGGACGTCCTCCCGTGCTGAGCAAGCGCTTAGTAGGGGTCATTATGCGGCAAGCCGGCGGCCCGGCGGTGTGCGCAGCACCACTCACCGGTCCCAGGAGCCGGCCACCAGGTCGAGCACGACGAGAATCGTCAGGACGACCAAGATCGGAAGCGCGTGCACCCGCCAGCGGTAGGTCCTCAGTATTCGCCCGACAGTGATCTCGGGCTCCGGCCGAACCGTGACGACTTCGACGTCGCTGAGCTTGCACCGTGGCGAGAACGCCGGTGTGCCGTCGACGAGCAAGGTGTAGCTCAGACGCTGGCCGGCCTTGATCAGGCTGGGCTGGACTTCGAGGCGCTCCTCGACCAGTTCGACCGGGGGCGGCGGAGTCACTCCCGCCCCCTCGGAGTCGAAGGCGAGCTGCCCGATGATCCGGGTTCCCACATCCAGGACGATCGGACCGTCGAAGCTGCCCCTGGTTATGTCTCGTCGACCCCGGCTGACGACGTTGACCGTCACCAGCTGCGGATCCGCCGGCTCTTGATCGGTCAGCATGATCCGCAGGCCGAGCTGCTTGCCGTTGTGGTGCAGGAGTGGTGTCCGCGCCGACGTGTAGAGGTGCAGCCGGTGCCGGGGACCGGCCGAACGGTAGGTTGCCACGATCGCGCCGAGTCCCAAGACGATCGCGACGACCACAGCGACAATCGTCCAGAAAGTTCCGGAGGCGTACCAGGGGTCGTCCGTCATGACGACCGTGGCCGAGTGTGGAACAGACGTCGCCGACACGCCGGGTATCGAACCACACCGGCAGCTCAGCGTCCGGCGAGCGTCCGGACCACCAGCTCCGCCGACGCGCCGGCGCCGAGCGTCGTCCCGGCGTAGCGGACGTCGGCGGCGAGCGTGCCGGCCGGGCGCTCGTCCCGGACCGTGAGCCACACAGTGACCATCAGCAGCCAGCGGACGATCAGGTAGACGAACAGCAGCACGCCGACGAGGGTGCCGAACGCGGCGACGGCCGGCGACCGGCCCAGCAGGCCCAGGTAGAGCCCGCCGGCCTGCTGGATCGCGCCGAGCCCGACGGCGGCGGCCACGGCCGGGCGCAGCGTCGAACGCAGCGGCAGCGGCCGGCGCGGCAGCCGGGCCAGGCACCAGGCGATGACCAGCCAGTTCGCCGCGAGGCCGAGCAGGAGCGAGCCCGCGACGAGCACGAAGCGCGCGAAGCCGCCGCCCAGCCCGGTCAGGTGCAGGAGCCAGGTGCCGGCCGCGCCGGTGAGCGCGGCCAGCCCGAACGACACGGCCATCGCGAGCCCGACGCCGGCGAGCGCGAAGACGTCGGCGACGATGCCGCGCAGCAGCGGCCGTGCGGTGCGTTCCTGGCCGAGCATCGCGGTGACCGCGTCGCGGACGTTGCTGATCCAGCTCCAGCCCGAGTAGGCGGCGACGGCGAGCGCGAGCAGCCCGATCCGGCCGCGTTCGCCCACGACCGTGTGCACGACACCGGTGACCTGCCCGCCGATCTCGGGCGGCAGCGAGCCGTCGATGACCCGGTCGAGCTCGGTCGCGAGCAGCCGGTCACCGGCCAGCACGAACCCGGCCACCGAGACGGCGACCATCACCAGCGGGACCAGCGCGAGCAGGCTGAAGAAGGTGACCGCGGCCGCGTAATGGTCACCGTCGCGTTCGCGGTACCGGGCCAGGGTCGCCCCGGCCCGCCGGACGCCCCTGCCCAAGGCGGCTTTCCCCGCTCCACGTCCCACCGGCCGACCCTCTCATCCGCGCGCGTCCCCCGCAGTCCGACCCGGCAGCAGCGAAAACGTCACGGCCGGATCTCGCACGATCCGGCGTGATCACAGCCGGATCTCGCGTGATCCGGCCCGTGATTCACGTGATCGGGGCCGTAACTCGCGAGTTCCGGTTCCGAGCACGCGAGTCACGCGTTCAATCACGCGAGTTCCGGTTCGGATCACGCGGATTCCGGAATTCGCCGCGGGTCAGCCGGGGACCACCGTGCCGCGCACGTCGCCGAAACCGACTCGGGTTCCGGCCGGGCCGGGGGCCGTCGCGCTGATCACCACCTCGTCGCCGTCCTCCAGGAACGTTCGCCGCTTGCCGTCCGGGAGGTCCAGCGGCTCGCGGCCGCCCCAGGACAGCTCCAGGAACGAGCCGCGCTGGTCGCGGTCCGGGCCCGTCACCGTGCCCGAGGCGAACAGGTCGCCGGTGCGCAGGCTCGCGCCGTTGACCGTCAGGTGCGCCAGCTGCTGCGGCGCCGTCCAGTACTGGGTCGCGAACGGCGGGCTCGACACCAGGTGGCCGTTGAGCCGGACCTCGATCGCCAGGTCCAGCCCCCACTTTTCGCCGGTGCGCAGGTACTCGAACGGTTCCGGGTCCTGCGGCGGGCCCTCGACCCGCGCGTGCTCCAGCGCCGCGAGGGGGACGATCCACGGCGACACCGACGTCGCGAACGACTTGCCGAGGAACGGGCCCAGCGGCTGGGACTCCCAGGCCTGGATGTCGCGGGCCGACCAGTCGTTGACCAGGCAGACGCCGAAGACGTGGCTCGCGAAGTCCTCTGTGGACACCGGCGTGCCCGGGGTGGACGGGACGCCGACGACGAACCCGACCTCCGCCTCGATGTCCAGCCGCTGCGACGGGCCGAACGAAGGAGCGTCGGCGTTGCGCGGCTTGCGCTGCCCGTGCGGGCGGACGACCGGCGTGCCCGACGTGACGACCGTGCCCGCCCGGCCGTGGTAGCCGATCGGCACGTGCTTCCAGTTCGGCGGCAGCCCGGCCGCGTCCGGCCGGAAGATCCGGCCGGCGTTGAGGGCGTGCTGCTCGCTCGAGTAGAAGTCGACGTAGTCGGCGACCTCGAACGCCAGGTGCGTGCTCACCTCGGCCAGCGGCACGAGGTGCGGGCGCAGCGAGTCGGCGTACCGGGGTTCGGTCAGCCAGGTCCGGACACTCTCGCGGACCTCCCGCCAGGTCTCCGGCCCGGCGGCCAGCAGCGGGTTGAGCACCCCGCCGGTGAGCAGCGGAGCGAACGCCGACGCGGTCTCGGCGGCCGCGGCGGTCAGGTCGAGGACCTGCTCCCCGACGAGCACGCCGACCCGCCGCTCGGGCGCGCCCCCGACCGAGAACACGCCGTAAGGCAGGTTGTCCAGACCGAACGGCGTGTCGTCGGCAAGGTCGAGCCAGGTCACGTCTGCTGCTCCTCGTCGTCCGGGCCGAGCCGGGTCATCTCACCCGTGCTCACAGAGCCGACACGCGTGATCGGGGAGTCGACACGCGTGATTGGCGGGTCGACACGGCGTTTCACTCCTTGTCCCCGGTGGAGCGGGCCGCGACCCAGGTGGCCACCACGTCCGCCAGGACCGGGAGCGGCAGGGTTCCGCTGCCCAGCACCGTGTCGTGGAACTCGCGGATGTCGAACCGCTCGCCCAGCGCCCGCTCGGCGTCGGCGCGCAGGCGCTCGATCTCCAGGCGCCCCACCATGTAGCCGAGCGCTTGGCCGGGGTGGCCGGCGTAGCGGTCGATCTCCGCCTCGATCTCGATCTGCGCCATCGGCGTGTTCTCGACGAGGAAGTCCACCGCCCGTTGCCGGCTCCAGCCCAGCGCGTGCAACCCGGTGTCGACGACCAGCCGGGCCGCTCGCATCGAGTCCTGCGTCAGCAGGCCGAGGCGCGAGACGTCGTCGGAGTACAGCCCCATCTCGTCGGCGAGCCGTTCCGCGTACAACCCCCAGCCTTCGGCGTAGGCGTTGAACATGGCGATCCGCCGCAGCAGCGGGACTCCGGTGAGCTGCTGCGCGAGCGTCAGCTGGAAGTGGTGCCCCGGCACGGCTTCGTGGAACGCGACCGACTCGCCGAGCGTCCGCTGCCGCTGGTCCGCCTCGTGCGTGTTGGCGTAGTACGTGCCCGGGCGCGAACCGTCGAGCGACGGGTCGATGTAGTACGCGATCGAGCCGCTCTCGGCCTCGGCGGCGGGCACCGCCGCGACCTCGCACTTCTGCTCGGGAATGCGCGAGAACCACTGCGGCGCCACGGCTTCCGCCCGCGCGATCGTCCGCCGGGCGGCGTCCAGGAGCTCGTCACCGTCCCGCCAGCGCAGCGCCGGGTCCGTGCGGATCCGCTCGAAGATCTGCGCGAGGTCGGTCGTGTCGAACACCTTCTGCCCCAGCTCGCGGTACTCCCCCGCCAGCCGCTCGATGATCGCCAGCCCGGTGTCGTGCAGGTCCTGGGCCGTGCGCTCGGTCGTCGTCTCCGCGCGGATCAACGCCGCATAACGCTCCGGGCCGCCCGGCAGGTCACCGATGCCCGGCGACGTCTCCGGCCGCGCGACCGGGACCACTTCGCCGGCCAGGAAGTCCCGGTAGCGCGCGTACGCCGGGTACACGACTTCGGCCAGCAACCGGTCACGCTCGGCCTCGAGCCCGTGGACCGGCACCTTCAGCGGATCGGCTTCCGGAGCCGCGAGGTAACGCTCGACGTACCCGACGCCGATGCGCGCCAGGAACTCCGGCGGTGTGAGGCCCTCGGCGAGCGCCGCCCGCTGCCGCTCGATCAGCTGGTCCAGGTACGTGCCGACCGCCGCGAGCCGGCTCAGGTAGCCGCGGGCCTTCGCCTCGTCGTCGAGCACCGTCTGCGGCAGCTCCATCAGCAGTTCCAGCGCCGGCGCCGCGAGCCCGTCGCTCACCGCGATGTCAGCGCGGCCCGAGTCGAGCACGTCGATCAGCGTGCGCGCCTGCCAGATCACGACGTCGCGGGTGACGCGCGCGTCCGGTGCCAACGCCGCCGCGTCGAGGGCTTCGGCCCGCCTGATGAGCCCGGCGAACGCGGCGCGCTGCCGGGCGCCCGCCTCGGCGGACTGGTCGGCGAGCCGGTCGTGCGCGCCGGGGAGACCGTAGAGCGACGGCAGCAGCGGCTGCGCCTCGAACATCAGCTCCAGGCACTCGTCCGCGAGCGAGTCCGGGGTGTCGGTCCGGCTCGCGACCCAGTCGGTGACGACCTTGGCCAGCGCCGAAAGCGGCAGCATGCCGTGGCCCAGCACGACTTCGTGGAACTCCCGGATGTCGAAGCCCTCGCCGAGCGCTTCCTCGGCCCCGGCGCGCAGCCGCTGGATCTCCAGCCGCCCCACCATGTACCCGAGGGCCTGGGCCGGCCAGCCGACGTACCGGTCGATCTCCGCCTCGATCTCCATCCGCGCCATCGGCGTGTTCTCGACGAGGAAGTCGATCGCCCGCTGCCGGCTCCAGCCCAGCGCGTGCATCCCGGTGTCGACGACCAGCCGGCCCGCCCGCATCGAGTCCTGCGTCAGCATGCCCAGCCGGGCGACGTCGTCGGCATACAGGCCCATCTCGTCGGCCAGCCGCTCGGCGTAGAGCCCCCAGCCCTCCGCGTAGGCGTTGAACATGCCGATCCGCCGCAGCAGCGGCAGGTCCCGCAGCTCCTGGGCCAGGCTGAGCTGGAAGTGGTGGCCCGGCACGGCTTCGTGGAACGCGATCGCCTCGCTGGTGAACCGCGGGCGCTTGTCGGCCTCGTGCGTGTTGGCGTAGTAGGTGCCCGGCCGCGAACCGTCGAGCGACGGCTGGAGGTAGTACGCGATCGTGCCGCTCGCCGCGTCGGCCTCGGGCACCGGCGCGACCTCGCACTTCTCGGCCGGGATGCGCGAGAACCACTGCGGCGCCACGGCTTCGGCGCGGGCGATGGCGTCCCGGGCCGCGGACAGCAGCTCCTCGCCGTCGCGCCAGCGCAACGCCGGATCGGTGCGCAGGCGCTCGAAGATCTCGGCGAGATCGGTGGTGCCGAACACCTTCTGCCCCAGCTCGCGGTACTCCTCCGCCAGCGATTCGATGATCGCCAGCCCGGTGTCGTGCAGGTCCTGCGCCGTGCGCTCGGTCGTCGTCTCCGCGCGGATCAAAGCCGCGTAGCGCTCCGGGCCGCCCGGCACGTGACCGATCCCGGGCGCGGTGTCGGGCCGGCCGACCGGCTCGACCTCGGTGCGCAGGAAGTCGCGGTAGCGGGCGTAGGCCGGGTGGACGACTTCGGCGAGCAGCCGGTCGCGTTCGGCTTCGAAGCCCTCGACGGCCGCCGTCGTGCCCACCTTCAGCGGGTCGCTGTCCGGCGCGGCGAGGTAGCGCTCGATGTACTCGACGCCGACGCGGGCGAGGTACGCCGCCGGCACGAGCCCCTCGGCCAGGCTCTCCCGCTGCCGCTCGGTCAGCGTCTCGAGGAACGTGCCGATCGCGCCGAGCCGGGCGAGGTAGCCGCGGGCCTTCTTCTCGTCGTCGAGCTGGTAGTACGGCAGGTACAGCAGCAGCCCCAGCGCGGGCGCGGTCAGCCCGTCGCTGACCGCGATGTCGGCGCTGCGGGCCCCGAGCCGGTCGGCCTCCACCTCGGCGGAGGCGACGACGACTTCGCGCGTCACCGCCTCTTCCGCGGACAGGCTGCCGGCGGGCAACGCCCGGGCGCGGGCGGCCAGGTCCCGGAACGCGGCGAGGTACCGCTCCTGCGCGGCCCGGCTCTGGTCGGCGAGCCGGTCGTGGTCGGCGGGCAGGCCGAAGACCGACGGGTACAGCGGCTCCTGCTCGAAGGTCAGCTCGACGAGCTCGGCGGCCAGGCCGTTGGCCGTGTCGCCGTGCCCGGCCACCCAGTCGTCGACGGCGGAGGCGAGCGCCGAGAGCGGCAGCGCGCCCCCGGCGAGCACGAGGTCGTGGAACGCGCGGATGTCGAACCGGGAGCCGAGCCGCTCCTCGGCGCCGGTGCGGATCCGCTGGATCTCCAGCCGCCCCACCATGTACGCCAGCGCCTGGCCCGGCCACGCGATGTAGCGGTCGATCTCGGCCTCGATCTCGACGCGGGCCATCGGCGTGTGCTCGGCCAGGTAGTCGACGGCCTCCTGGCGGCTCCACCCCAGCGCGTGCAGGCCGGTGTCGACGACCAGGCGGCCCGCCCGCATCGAGTCGGCGGTCAGCATGCCGAACCGGGCGACGTCGTCGGAGTACAGCCCCATCTCCTCGGCGAGGCGCTCGCTGTAGAGGCCCCAGCCCTCGGTGTAGGCGGTGAAGGAGCCGATGCGGCGCAGCAGCGGCAGGTCGGTCAGGCCGGTCGCGACGCTCAGCTGGAAGTGGTGCCCCGGCACCGCTTCGTGGAACGCGACCGACTCGGCCGAGTGCCGGAACCGCTCGGTGGCCTCGTGGGTGTTCGCGAAGTAGATGCCGGGCCGGGAGCCGTCGGCGGCCGGGCGCAGGTAGTACGCCGGGGGCGCGCCGGGCGCGGCCTCCTCGGGCACCGCTTCGACCAGGCACGGCTGCGACGGCACGGTCCCGAACCACTTCGGCGCCTCGGCGGTGGCCCGGGCCACCGCCGTGCGGGCGGTGTCCAGGAGCTCCTCGCCGCTGGTCCAGCGCAGGGCCGGGTCGGTGCGCAGGCGCTCGAAGATCTCCGCCAGGTCGTCGGTGCCGAACACCCGCTGCCCCAGCTCGCGGTACTCGGCGGCCAGCGCGTCGATGATGTCGAGCCCCGTCCGGTGCAGCTCCTCGGGGGTGCGGTCGGTGGTCGTGTGCACCTTCGCCAGCCGCGCGTACGTCTCTTCGCCGCCGGGCAACCACTTCAGGCCCGGCCGGTCGGCGGGGCGCCCGTGCGGCTGCACCTCGGCGATGAGGAACTCGCGATACTCGGCGAAGGCCGGGCGGACGACTTCGGCCAGCAGCTCGTCGCGACGGCGGCCGAACTCCTCGTCCGGCGCCGGCTGGCGGCGGAGCGGGTCCGCGTCCGGGTCGGCGAGGTAGCGGTCGAGGTGCGCGATCGCGGCGTCGACCAGGTGCGCCACCGGGACGCGCCCGGCGTCGACGCCCTCGGCGTGGCGCCGCGCGGCCTGGCGCAGGTACTCCGGGATCGCCGCCAGGCGGCCGAGCTGGGCCTCCGCGGCCTCGCCCGCCGTCACCGTCGTCATCGGCAGCACCATGAGCAGCGAGGCCGCGGGCGCGACCATGATGTCGGTGACGGTGTACTCGGCCATCCGGCTGTCGATCGACGCGACCCGGTCTTCCGCCGTGGCGATCAGGACCTCGCGGGTGACGCGGTCTTCGGCCGAGAGCCCGTCGACGGCCAGCGCGCGGGCCCGCTCGGCGAACTCCGCGAGCCGGGCCCGGTGCGCCTGCTCGGCCTCGGCGGACAGGTCCGGCAGCCCGGGCTCGGCCGGGCGGACGCCCAGCACGGCAGGCGTCAGCGGATCGGCGGCGAACAGCGCTTCGACGAACTCGTCGGCGAGCTCGGTGACCGCGGTCATGGCAGGACCCCCAGCGTCGATGGTGTGCTCCCGGCCGACCCTACTGTGCCGTTCGTTACCAATCCGACCACAGTCACGGCCGGATGGCTTTCGTGGCAATGGCACGTACCGCTCGAGGGCCGGCCTACCTTTGGCCGGCTTGGTAACGGAGATCACCGACAGGAACGGTGAGCCGTTCGCCGGGGGCGGACCACCTCGGCGCAGCCGCTCCGGGGAGGCGGTAGCGTCTTGCGGGTGGCCGTGACCGATCCCGTGGATACCCGCCTGCTCGCCGCGCTCGCCGACCTCGGCAAGGCCGCGGTGCACGAGCTGGCGGCCAAGGTCGGCATGGATCCGCGCGAGGTCGCCTACCGGCTGGTGGCGTTGTCCGGCAGCGGGCTGCCGCTGCTCGTCGGCGTCGAAAGCGACCCCCAGGGGCTCCGGGCGGCGATCGCGGGCTCGCCGCCGTCGTGGGCGAACCGGCCACCTCAGCAGTTCCAGCCCCCGCCGTCGCAGCCGGTGCCGCAGCAGCCCGCGCCGCCGATGCCGCCGCCGGGCCCGCACGGCGTGCCCTCCGGGCCGTACAACGTGCAAGGCGTGCCTTCGGGGCCGTACAACGTCCAAGGGGCACCCTCGGGGCCGTACAACGTCCAAGGGACGCCGTCCGGGCGGTACCCGGGCCCGCCGCCCCGGCAGCAGCAGCGTCCGCCCCAGCAGTTCGCCCCGCCGCCGGTGGCCCCGGACCCGGTGGTGAGCACGTGGGGCCTGCCGCAGACGGCGTCGTGGGCCCGCGGCGACGAACCCGCCCGCCCCGCGGCGCCGGCCGGCGGCAAGCAGGGCCGGCTCCGCGAGGTCCTGGAAACCCAGGGCCTGGAGGGCGAGCAGCTGTCGGTGCAGCTGCTGGAGGTCCAGGACCCGGCGGACTACCTGTTCAGCGCGGCGGGCTACCGCCTGGAAGAGGGCGAACGCGCGGTGGTCGTGCACACCGAGATCACCAACCGCGGGGCGATCCCGTTCGCCTCGCTGCCGGACAACTACCTCGAGCTGCTCGCCGCCGACGGCACCGCGATCGGCAAGGCCCCGGTCTCGCTGACGTCGCGGCCACCGCACAAGATCGGCGTCCCGCCCGGCGAAACCCTGGGCGGCCACACGGTGTACGTCCTCCCGGACGCGACGCGGGTCGTGTCGGTCCGGTGGAGCCCGCGGCCGGAGCCGGACGAACGCACGCTGACCTGGTCGATCGAGGACTAGTAGCTTTCGTCCTGCAGGATCTTCAGCGCGTTCGCGAGGTCGTCCGGGTACTCCGACTCGAACTCGACCCACCGGCCGTCCGCCGGGTGGGCGAACGCGAGCGTCTTCGCGTGCAGCCACTGGCGGTTCAGGCCCAGGTGGCGAGCCAAAACCGGGTCCGCGCCGTACGTCAGGTCGCCGACGCAGGGGTGCTTCAAAGCCGAGAAGTGGACGCGGATCTGGTGCGTCCGCCCGGTTTCGAGCTTGATGTGGGTCAGCGACGCCGCGCGGAACGCCTCGACGACCTCGTAGTGCGTCACGCTCGGGCGGCCGCCCTGGACAACCGCGAACTTGTAGTCGTGACGCGGGTGGCGGTCGATCGGGGCGTCGATCGTGCCGCGCGTCGGGTCGGGGTGGCCCTGGACGATCGCGTGGTAGCCCTTGTCGACCGTGCGCTCTTTGAACGCGCGCTTCAGCACGGTGTACGCGTGCTCGCTCTTGGCCACCACCATCACGCCGGTCGTGCCCGCGTCGAGCCGGTGCACGACACCCTGGCGCTCGGCCGCGCCCGACGTCGCGATGCGCAGGCCGGCCGCGGCCAGGCCGCCGACGACCGTCGGGCCGGTCCAGCCCGGGCTCGGGTGCACGGCGACGCCGACCGGCTTCGAGATCACGACGATGTCGTCGTCGTCGTGCAGGATCCGCATGCCCTCGACCGGCTCGGCGATGATTTCGACCGGGTTCGCCGGCTCCGGCAGGGTCACTTCCAGGAGGCCGTCCGCGGTGAGCCGGTCCGACTTGCCGGCCGGCTGGCCGTTCAGCAGCACCGCACCGGATTCGGCGAGCTCGGCGACGACCGTGCGGGACAGCCCGAGCATCTTGGCGAGGCCGGCGTCGACCCGCATCCCGTCGAGCCCGTCGGGCACCGGGAGCATCCGCGACGTCACGCCTGTTCCTCCTGCTTCTCGGTCTTCTTCTTGTCCTTGGTCGACGTGCCGTCGTAGTCCTTGCCCAGCAGCGACAGCAGCACGATGAGCGCGCCGCCGACGCAGATCGCCGAGTCGGCGATGTTGAAGATCGCGAAGCCCTTGCCGTTCGGGGCGAACGCCGAGATGAAGTCGACGACGTGGCCCTGCAGCCCGCCGGGCGCGCGGAAGATGCGGTCGGTCAGGTTGCCGGTGGCGCCGGCGAGCACCAGGCCGAGGCCGATGGCCCAGCCGATCGAGCGCAGCCGCCGGGACAGCCAGATGATCGCGATGACGACGGCCAGCGCGACCAGCGCGAGCACCCACGTCATGCCGGTGGCCATCGAGAAGGCCGCACCCGGGTTGCGGATCACCTGCAGGTAGATGAGCCCGCCGAGGATCCGGACCGGCTCCTTGCCTTCGAGGTTGGCGGCGACCAGGTTCTTCGTCACCAGGTCGATCGCCCAGAACACGACCGCGATGGCGAACACCCAGCCCACGCGGCGCTTCGGCAGCAGCGGCTTCGCCGGGACCCCGGGGTTCTCCGGCGCGTCGGCAGCGGGGTCGGGCACCGCCTCGGCGGCGGTGTCGGCGTCGGGTTCGGAGTGGCTGGGCTCGGTGCTCACCCGTCCATTGTCCACGGCTGGTCAGGGTGTGTCGGCGGCAGTGTCGTGGGGGCGCCGCAGGAGGACCGCGAAGGCGGCGGTGAACAGGACGCCCGCCGCGCTCAGCGTGCCGGTCACCGGTGTCGGGAACAGCACGCTGACCAGCATGAACACCACGGTCACGGCCAGCACGAACCAGCTGCGCTCGTAGGCCGCCAGCACCAGCAGCCCCAGTGCCGCGACGAGCTCGCCCCGGACGTCACCGGAGAGCCGCAGCTCCACGGCGCCGACCAGGTCGAGCAGCGGGAGGGCCACCAGGGCGCCCAGGGTGCCGAGCACGAACCGGACGGGCCGCGGCGGCGTGCCGGCCCGGCGCAGGCTCAGCCAGTACCAGCCCGCGACGGCGAGCACCACGCAAGCGAGACCGGCGAGCCAGCCGAGCGCCGCCGGCGGCACGACGTCCACCGCGACGGCGCCGGTCGAGTACCAGCCGCCGGTGCCGCCGACCCCGCCGACCGCCAGGCCGTGGAGCTCCTGGGACATCTGGTAGCCGCGCATGTTCACGAACTCGCCGGCCGCCGGGGCGTCCGGGACCAGCGCGACCACGGCCATCACGAGCTGGGCGAACCCCAGCGCGGCCAACGGGAACCAGAATCGTCGTCCATCCCCCATCGGGGCAGGATAGCGCCGCCGCCAGGACTACGAGGCCCGCGCTCAGCAGAACGGCGGCAGCTCCCGCGGGTCGCCCACCGGAGCCCAGCGGCCGTCGACCTTCGCGTACTCCCAGCGGGCCCCGCGCGCGACGATCTGGCGCAGCGCCAGCACCACGCGGTCGACGTGCTCCTCGGTGCTGCCCAGGCCGAGGCTGACGCGGACCGCCTGCCGGCCGTCGCCGCCGGTGATGCCGATGAGGCGCTGGGCCGCGATATGGGCGCAGAAGGCGCCGTCGCGCACGCCGATGCCGTACTCGGCGGACAGCACTGCCGCCAGCCAGCCCGGGTCGAAGCCGTCGACGACGAAGCTGACCGTGCCGACGCGGTCGACCGGCGCGTCGAACAGCCGCAGCTCGGCGCAGCCCGGAATGCCGGCCAAACCCTTGCGCAGCCGGGTGAGCAGCGCCTGCTCGTGCGCCACGACGGCGTCCCAGTTCTCGCTCAGCTTCTCGCACGCGACGCCGAGCGCGTACACGCCGACAGTGTTGGGCGAGCCGGCTTCGTGGCGCTCGGGCCCGGTGTTCCAGACCACCGCGTCCTCGGTGACGAGCTTGGTCGCGCCACCACCGGCGAGGTACGGCCGGGCGGCGCGCAGCCAGTCGGCGCGGCCGATCAGCGCGCCCGCACCGAAGGGCGCGTACAGCTTGTGGCCGGACACGGCGACGTAGTCGACGTCCAGCTCCTTGATCGAGATCCGGCGGTGCGGGGCCAGCTGGGCGGCGTCGAGCGCGATGCGGGCGCCGTGCCTGCGCGCCACGGCGGCGATCTCCGCCACCGGCAGCAGCTCACCGGTCACATTGGACGCTCCGGTGACCACGACCAACCGGGGCCCCTGCGGGGAATCCGCGAGCGCTTCGTCCACAGCGGACACTGCCGCGAGCCGGGTGCGCGGGGTCGGGATCCGCCGGACGTTCGGCCCCTGCCACGGCAGCAGCGCGGCGTGGTGCTCGGTGTCGAAGACGATCACCGTCGTGTGCCGGGGCAGGCTGCGGGCGAGCAGGTTGAAGGAGTCGGTGGTGTTGCGGGTGAACACGACGGTGTCGGTCCGGCGGGCGTCGACGAAGCGGCGCAGGACGTCGCGGGTGCGCTCGTAGAGACGGGTCGAGACCTGCGACGCGAACCCGGCGCCGCGGTGGACGCTGGCGTACCAGGGCAGGAACTCGTCCACCGCACTGCGGACCGCCTCGAGACAGGGGGCGCTCGCGGCGTGGTCGAGGTTGGCGTAGCCGATGGTTTCGCCGGTGACGAGCGGGACCCGCAGCGAGGCTCCGGCGACGGCCGGGCCGCTTTGTGCGGCAAGGGTTCCGGCGGATTCGGCCGGAGCGGCGAAGACAGCCGGCGCGGTTTCCGGGGCGGTGGTCGTGCTGGTGCGGTCGATGGCGAGAGTCATCGGTGCCTCCTCGGCGGTCCGGGGGACCCCGACGAGGGGCCCGCGCTTGCCCGTCGCACGGCGCGACCGGCCCGGTCTTCACCCGGGGCACCCCACCGCGGTAGGAGGGTTGCCGGCCAGCAAGCCGGGGCTTCGCGCTGGCACTCATGACCTGAGTCAGAAGGTAACCGAGAATCGCGCCGGCGGCCAACCCCCGCCTCACATTCTGAGACGCCGCTCACACACAGTGAAGGCTCAAAGCTTCGCGCGGAAGTGGCCCGGCAGCTGCGTCACGGCGTGGTCGGCGAGGTGCGTCGCCGTGCCGGTGTACTGCTCGGTTCCCGCGGTGAAGAGCCAGCCGCCGATGGTCTTCCCGTCGACCGCCTCACCGTTGACGGCGGCAACGGTCGTGGACAACCGGTCGAACGCCACGCCGTCCCAGTTCGCCGCCGGGGCGTCGGGCAGGGTCCAGAGCGTGAAGTGCACGTGGGCGCCGGTGCTGCTGCCGCCGCACGGGAGCGCGTTGCCGGTCGAGCCGAGCTCGGCCCCGGCCTCGACGTGCTCACCGTCGGTGACCGCGATGCCCTCCATGTGGTAGTACCCGGTCCGCCAGCCGCCGGCGTGGTCGATGGTCACCCAGTCCCCGCCCGCGCAGTGCTGCAGGTGCACGGTGCCGGCCAGCGGCGCGCGCACGGTGCGGTCGGCCGGGCTGACGTCGATGGCGTTCTTGACGCCGGTGTCGCCGTCGTCGGAGTGGATGCCGGCCGAGTAGACCTGCTGACCGGCCTTGAACGGCAGGGCGAGCACCGGGAACGGAGCCACCTCGGCGGTCGCGGCCGGCGCGGCGGCCAGTCCGAGAGCGGCGGTCATCGCGGCGGCCAGAACCGCCCCACGAACGTGCAGTTTCGTCACCGTGCGTACTCCTTTGGCCTAACGCTCACCCATTCGAACTAACCGGATCGAGCGCACAGTAGGCCAAAGGTTGGATCATCGGGAAGATCTTGACGGGCAGAGTTCACCCTCGTGGAAGAAGATCACCAGGTCAGCACGAGAACCGGACAGCGACCGGACAACGAGCAGGTCCGCGACGACCGAGTCGTCCGATCGGTCACGGCACGGCCACGACCACGAACGGGTTAACGACCCGACTCGCCCTTCCAGCGGGCCAGGCGGCCGGCCCGGTCCACCGCGCGGAGCCGGCGTTCGACGGTGTCGCGGACCTCGCTGGTCGTGACCACCAGCAGCTGGTCGTGCTCTTGGAGCCGGCTGGTCTTCTGCGGCGTGAAGCCGGCGCCTTGGCGCACGACCAGGCTGACCGTCGCGCCGACCGGCAGCCGCAGCTCCGACAGGTACACGCCGTGCAGCTTCGACCCGGGCTGGATGCGGACCTGCAGCAGTTCGGCGCCCAGCTCGTCCAGCGGCGCGGAGTCGACTTCGATCTCGTGCGCCTCGGACTTCTTCGCCAGCCCGAGCCACCGCCCGAGCGGCCCGAGCGTCGCGCCCTGGAGCAGCGTCAGCACGATGACCAGCACGAACACCGCGTTGACCAGCCGTTGCGCGCCGGGCACCCCCTGCGACAGCGGGATCATGGCGAGCACGATCGGCACCGCGCCGCGCAGCCCGGCCCACGACAGGAACGCCTGTTCCCGCCACGGCAACCGGAACGGCAGCATGGCCAGCACGACCGAGATCGGCCGGGCCAGCAGCAGCACGACGGCCCCGGCGACCAGGCCCGGCACCACCGCCTCGAGCACCCGGCCCGGGGAGGCGAACAGGCCGAGCAGCACGAACAGCCCGATCTGCGCCAGCCAGCCGAGCCCTTCGGCGAACGACAGCGTGTCCGAGCGGTGCGGCAGCCGCGAGTTCCCGAGCACCAGCGCGGCGACGTAGGTGGCGAGCAGCCCGGACGCGTGCAGCAGCTGCCCGGACGAGTACGCCACCACGCAGACCGCGACCGTGGCCAGCGGGTAGAGGCCGGTCGCCGGCAGCGCGGCCCGGCGCAGCGCGATCCCGCCGAGCCAGCCGAAGGCGAGCCCGATGGCCAGGCCCGCGCCCAGCTCGTAGACCACCAGCAGCGGGAGCGTCCAGTCCACAGTGGTGCCTTCGGCCAGCACCACGACGGCGATGTACGCCGGCGCGTCGTTGATGCCCGACTCGAGTTCCAGCGCTCCGGTGAGCCGTTTTCCGATCCCGGCCGAGCGCAGCACCGAGAACACCGCGGCCGCGTCGGTCGACGCGAGCACCGCGCCCCACAGCAGCGCGAACCGCCAGTCGAGGCCCAGCAGCCAGTGCAGGGCGGCGCCGGTCACCGCGACACTCACCACAACGGCCACAGTGGACAGTGCGATCCCGATGCCCAGTGCGGGTTTCACCGCCGACCAGCGCGTCGTCAGCCCGCCTTCGGCGAGGATCATGACGAGTGCGGCGAGCCCGAGCGACTGGGTCAGCTCCGGGTTGTCGAAGCGGATGCCGAAGCCGGCCTCGCCCAGCAGCACCCCGATCGCGAGGTAGAGCAGCAGCGAAGGCAGGCCCAGCCGGATCGACACGCGCACGGCGAGCACGGAGGCGAGCAGCACGGCGCCGCCGACGCCGAGCAGCACGGGAAGCTGGTCCATGCCGCCTCCCTCCGAGTGCCGTGGGCCCTCAGAATAGTGAAGCGGGCGAGTTAACTCCTTCGTGTACCGCTGGGGCGCGCCGAGGGCGTGGTGTGTTAAGGCCCACCGAGCGCGGCGAGATCGACACCGAGTGCGGCGAAGGGTTTCTCCGCCGCCGGAAACATCTTCACCGCGCGGTGCCCGTCGCGGCCGACCCAGCCGGCTTCGACCGCCCGGTCGAGCAGCGCCGCGGGCAGCGCGCCGGCGAGGTGGTCGCGGCGCTCCGTCCAATCCAGACAGTCGCGCAGCAGCGGCCGCCGCCCGGCGGCGAGGGGCACGCCGAGACCGGCCAGCACCTCGCGGCCACGCCCGGTCAGCGTCAGCCCGTCGGCGGTGTCGAGGAGGCCGGTGGCGAGCATGCCGTCGCGGACGGCGACGCCGAGCACGCCGGCGAGGTGGTCGTAGCAGGTCCGTGCGAACCCGAGCCGCTTCACCCGCAGCGACGACTTCAGCCCGGTCACCGGCCGGTGCTCGGCGTGCTGGGCCAGGTGCTCGATCAGCTCGGCGACGCGCGGGTCGGCGATCCGGACGTAGCTGGCCCGGCCCTGCTTGACCCGGACGACGAACCCGGCGTCGACCAGCCGGGTGACGTGCTCACTGGCCGTGGAGAGCGCGATCCCGGCGGCCTTGCCCAGCTCGCCGACGGTCCAGGCCCGCCCGTCCAGCAGGGCGAGGCACATGGTGGCGCGGCTCGGGTCGGCCAGCACCGCGGCGACCTCGGCGAGAGCGATCGTCTCCATGCGACCACGGTACGGCGGCCACCCTTCGCCCGCGGCCGAAGCGAGGTACCCGGACGGTCGGCTCACGTACCTGGACGGTCGGCTCGCGTACCTGAAGGGTCGGCTCGCGTACCTGGACGGTCGGCTCGTGAGCCGACCCTCTGGGTACGTGAGCCGACTCCCTGGGTACGCGAACCGACCCTCCGGGTACGGGGGGGCTAGAGGGCCTTCAGGAACTTCGCGGCCAGGGTGACCGCCGGGCCCGAGTCGTTCGAGTCCTCCAGGACCACCGCGAACGCGACGTTCCCGCGGTACCCGACGAACCAGCCGGTGGCGTCCGAGCCGTCGCCGAACTGGGCCGTGCCCGTCTTGCCGAACACCTCGCCCGCGCCCGCGGCACCACGACCGGTTCCGCTGGTCACCACCGCGCGCATCATCTTCCGCACCTGGCCGAGCACCGACGCCGGCGGCGGCGAATAACCCTTGACGACCGTCGTCTCGAGGTCGTGCCACAGCCGCGGCGTGATCGCTTTGCCGGACGCGACCGTGGCCGCCATCAGCGCGCCGCCGAGGCAGCTCGCCTGGATCCGGCCCTGGCCGAACCCGTCCTCGACCTGCTCGTCCTTGCTCGCCGCGGGCTCCACCTTGCCCAGCTCGGTGTCGATCCCCGGGATCTCGTAGTCGGCGTTGAGGCCCAGCTCGTCGGCCGCCTTCTGCAGCCCGTTGGCGGGCAGGGCCAGCGCGAGCTGCCCGAACGTCGTGTTGCAGGACCGCGCGAACGCCGTCTGCAGGTTCGTCGCGCCCAGCTCGAAGCCCTCGTTCTTGACCGTCCGCGTCCCGATGGTCGCGACGCCGGGGCAGTCGACCGGCGAGGCAGCGTTCAGGCCGCTCTGCTGGACCGCGGCGACCGACGTCGCGATCTTGAACGACGAACCCGGCTCGTACAGGCCGTGCAGCGCCTTCGGTGCGTTCCCGGCGGCCGCGTTCTGCGCGACGGCCAGGATGTCGCCCGAACCGGTGTCGAGCGCGACCAGCATCGCCGAGCCCTGGTAGCTGTTCACCGCGGCCTGCGCGGAGCTCTGCGCGGCCAGGCTCAGGCTCGACGTCAGCGTCTTGGCCTCGCCGTCGGCCTTCCCGAACAGCGTCTCCACGTTCTTGCCACCGGTGTCGACGCGCTCGACGGCGAAGCCGCCGCCGGCCGCCGCCGTGACCTGTCCCCCGAGCGCCGAACGCAGCAGCGGCGCCGGGTCGCCTTCGACCGCGCGCAGGCCGGCGGACCCGCTGATGAGCAGCGGCTTGCCGTCGCGGTCGGCCACGGCCGTCGTGTCCTGCACGGCCGTGCTGACCACGAGCCGCTGGCCCGCCTCCAGCTTCGGGTGCAGCAGCGACGGCGCCCAGTGCACGAGCCACTTCCCGCCGGTCTGGACCAGCTGGAACGGCACGTCGTAGGTCCAGACCTTCCCCGGCTTCAGCGCCCACGCCAGGCTGAACGTCCCGCCCGTCTGCGTCCCCCCGGCCGGGGTCGGCTGCAGGACCGTCAGCTTGGCCGTCATCGACGACGGGTTCAGCGTGTTCCGCGCGTCCCGCAGGGCGACCGCGGCCGCCGGGGCGGCGTCGGTCAGCCGGCTCGCCGCGTCGGTGTTGTTCTCGGCAAGATCCTGCAGGTACTCGGTGATCGCCGAGTGCGGGTCGAGGGCGCCCGGGCTTTCGACGCTCGTGGCCCCGGCCTCCGCTTCCGGCGTCGCTCCCCCGCCGTTCAGCACGAAGAACGCCGCCACCACGACCACGACCACGAGCAGCGCGCCGCCGATCAGGACGCCGCGTCTCTTGGCAGGACTCATTTCCGCGTACCCCTCCCCCAAGGAACGCCACCGCCGCGGGTGGCCGGCCGATCTTACCGGCCACCCGCGGCGGGCGTCAGGCCTTTGCGACCGAGACCGTCACCTTCGTGCCGTCGCCGACCGTGCCGGCGGAGCCGTCGGCCACCGGGGCGTGGGTCACCGACGTCGCCAGCGTCTCCGACGCCAGGAACTCCTGGTGCGTCCGAGCCGCTTCGACGACGTCGGCAGGCGCATCGACGGTCAGCGAGATCCGGTCGGCGACGTCCAGCCCGGCGTCGCGGCGCGCCTGCTGCACGACCCGGACCAGGTCGCGGACCAGGCCCTCGGCCGCCAGCTCCGGCGTCACCTCGGTGTCGATCAGGACCAGCCCGGACCCACCGGGCAGCTCCGCCGCCGCGCCGCCGCCCTTGGCGACCAGCCGCCGCTCGAACTCGCCTTCCCGCAGCGAGATCCCGGCCGCGACGACGGTGTCGCCCTGCAGCGACCAGTCACCCGCCTTGACGGCCTTGATCACGGTCTGGACGTCCTTGCCCAGGCGCGGGCCGGCGGCGCGAGCGTTGACCGCGACCTCGAACCCGCCGTGCGCGGCGACGTCGGTGGTCAGCTCGACCGCCTTGACGTTCACCTCGTCGCGCAGGATGTCGGCGAACGGCGCCATCGACTCGGCGTCGCCGGCCGCCACGACCAGCGAAGACAGCGGCAGCCGCACGCGCAGCTTGTTGCTCTTGCGCAGCGACAGCGCCGACGACGCCACCTGCCGCACCCGGTCCATCGCGGTGACGAGCGCCGCGTCGGCGGGCAGGTCGAGCGCGTTCGGCCAGTCGGTGAGGTGCACCGAGCGGCCGCCGGTGAGCCCGCGCCAGACGACCTCGGTGGTCAGCGGCAGCAGCGGCGCCGCGACCCGCGACGTCACCTCGAGCACGGTGTGCAGCGTGTCGATCGCGTCCTTGTCGCCCGCCCAGAAGCGGTCGCGGGAGCGCCGGACGTACCAGTTCGTCAGCGTCTCCAGGAAGTCCCGCACGGTCTGGCACGCGCCCGCGACGTCGTAGCTGTCCATCGCGTACTCGACGTCGGTGACCAGCTCGTGCGTCTTCGCCAGGACGTACCGGTCGAGCACGTTCGGCGAATCCGTGCGCCACTTGCCTTCCACACCCTCGGCGTTCGCGTACAGCGCGAGGAAGTAGTACGAGTTCCACAGCGGCAGCACGGCCTGGCGGACGGCGTCGCGGATGCCCTTGTCGGTGACGACCAGGTTGCCGCCGCGCAGGATCGGGCTCGCCATCAGGTACCAGCGCATGGCGTCGGAGCCGTCGCGCTCGAACACGTCGTTGACGTCCGGGTAGTTGCGCAGCGACTTCGACATCTTCGCGCCGTCCGAGCCCAGCACGATGCCGTGCGCGACGCAGGCGCGGAACGCCGGCCGGTCGAACAGCGCCGTCGCGAGCACGTGCAGCAGGTAGAACCAGCCGCGGGTCTGCCCGATGTACTCGACGATGAAGTCGCTCGGGTAGTGGTGCTCGAACCACTCGGCGTTCTCGAACGGGTAGTGCACCTGGGCGTAGGGCATCGAGCCCGAGTCGAACCAGACGTCGAGGACGTCCGGGACCCGGCGCATGGTGGACGCGCCCGTGGGGTCGTCCGGGTTCGGCCGGGTCAGCTCGTCGATGTAGGGCCGGTGCAGGTTGTCCAGCCGCACGCCGAAGTCGGCCTCCAGCTCGTCGAGCGAGCCGTAGACGTCGGTGCGCGGGTACGCCGGGTCGTCGGACTGCCACACCGGGATCGGCGTGCCGAAGTAGCGGTTGCGGGAGATCGACCAGTCGATCGCGTTCTCCAGCCACTTCCCGAACTGGCCGTCCTTGACGTTCTCCGGGTACCAGGTGATCTGCTGGTTCAGCTCGACCATCCGGTCCTTGAACTGCGTCACCGCGACGAACCACGACGAAACCGCGCGGTAGATCAGCGGGTTCCGGCAGCGCCAGCAGTGCGGGTAGGAGTGGTCGTAGGTCTCGTGCCGCAGCAGCACGGAACCCTGCTGCCCGGCCGAACCCGTGCCGTTCTTGAGGTCCCGGACGATGTTCGGGTTGGCGTCGAAGACCTGCTGGCCCTCGTAGTCGGGCACGGTGGCGTCGAACTTGCCGTGCGCGTCGACCGGCGTGACCGGCGGGATGCCGGCGGCGTCGGTGACCACCTTGTCGTCGGCGCCGTAGGCGGGGGCGATGTGGACGATCCCGGTGCCGTCATCGGTGGTGACGTAGTCGGCGGCGAGGACCCGGTGCGCGTTCTCGGTGTCGGTGAAGTACGGGAACGGTGGCGCGTAACGGGTTCCGAGCAGCTGCTCACCCGTGTAGCGCGCGACGACCGCCGGCTCCTCGCCGAGCTCACGCTCGTACGCGGCCACCCGCGCCTCGGCGAGCAGGAACCGCTTGCCGGGGAGGTTCTCGCTCTCGACGACGACGTACGGCACCTCGGGGTGCACGGCCGTCGCGAGGTTCGACGGGAGCGTCCACGGCGTGGTCGTCCAGATCAGCAGGTAGGTGCCGTCGAGCTCGTTGCCGTTGCCCTCCAGCCGGAAGCCGACCGTGACGGCCGGGTCCTGCCGGTTGCGGTAGACGTCGGCGTCCATGCCCAGCTCGTGGTTGGACAGCGGCGTCGCGTCGCGCCAGCAGTAGGGCAGGACGCGGTAGCCCTCGTAGACGAGTCCCTTGTCCCACAGGCGTTTGAACGCCCAGAGCACCGACTCCATGTAGGTGACGTCGAGGGTCTTGTAGTCGTTGTCGAAGTCGACCCAGCGGGCCTGGCGGGTGACGTAGTCGCGCCACTCGTCGGTGTAGCGGAGGACGGACTCCTGCGAAGCGGCGTTGAACTTCGCGATGCCCATCTCTTCGATCTCGGACGTCTCGGTGATGCCGAGCTGGCGCATCGCTTCGAGCTCGGCGGGCAGGCCGTGGGTGTCCCAGCCGAAGCGGCGCTCGACCTTGCGGCCCTTCATCGTCTGGTAGCGCGGCACCAGGTCCTTGACGTACCCGGTGAGCAGGTGGCCGTAGTGCGGCAGGCCGTTGGCGAACGGCGGGCCGTCGTAGAAGACGTACTCGTTGTCGCCGTTTTCGCCGGCGGAGCGCGCGTCGATGGATGCCTGGAACGTCCGGTCCGTCTCCCAGTAGGCGAGGACCTGCTTCTCCAGCTCGGGGAAGGACGGCTGCGACGGCACACCCGCGCTGTCGTCGAGCTTGGCCTGGGGGTACATCCCGGTGCTCCTCGGTTCGTCGCTCTCGTACGGACAACCGGGTTTCCGGTCACCCACACGGGGACGAAACGCCTTGGCGGCGCACCGCGGTACCACCCCGCTTGCCCGGCAGAGTGCACCGGGCCGCTCGTTCGACGGCTGTCACGGGCCGCACCCGTCCGGTTCTACTGAGAGCCGAAGCTCGGTTCTTCCGGAGGCTCCCCGGTGATGGCCGGATCGACGCCTTGCTGGTTACCAGGTTAACCGGCCCGCGCAACCCGGTTGTCACGAGGGGCACGTACCCCGGCCACCGTCACGCCGATCGCCACCAGCCACAAGGCGCCCGCGATCAGGCCGGCCGCGTGCAGGCCACCGAGGAACCCCGCGCCCGGCTCGCCCACGACCGCGCCGAGCACCGCGACACCGAGCGCGCCGCCGGCCTGCCGGGCGGTGTTGTTGATGCCACTGGCGACGCCGGCGCACCCGGGCGGGATGCCGCCGACCGCGGCCGTCACCACCGCCGCTGTCAGCAGGCCCATCCCGACGCCGAGCCCGAGCAGCGTCGGCAGGAGGTCCGGGTAGCCGCTGTTCCCGTTGAGCCGCACCAGGTTCAGCATGCCGAGCGCGCCCAGCGCCAGCCCGGCGACCATCAGCGGGCGCGGCCCGAAGCGGCCGGTCAGCCGGCCCGCGACCGGCGCCAGCACCGACAGCGGCCCGAACAGCGGCAGCACCTCGAGCCCTGCGGTCAGCGGCGACGCGTGGCGCATGCCTTGCAGGTACAGCGTCAGCACGAGGATCGCGCCGATGCCGGCGAAGTTCATCGAGGCTGCGACGAAGTTCGCGCCCAGCGTCCGCCGGGCGACGTCGAGGGGCAGCATGGGGTCCGGAGAGCGGCGTTCCACGGCCAGGAACGCCGCCAACGCGACGACCGCCACCACCGCGGCCACCACGCTGCCGCCGATGACCGCGTAGACGCCGGCGCCGAGGGCGGGCGCGGCGGTGACGACGCCGGCGACGTCGACCCGCCGGCCGGGCGCGCGGTCGCCGCGCGGCACGAGCCGCCGGGTCGCGAGGGCGGCCACCAGCACGATCGGGACGTTGAGCCAGAACACCGGCCGCCAGCCCGCCGCCGACACGACCGCGCCGCCGAGCACCGGGCCCGCCGCCAGCGCCAGGGCCGACACCCCGGCCCAGACGCCGAGGGCCCGCGCGCGCTCGGCGTGTCCCGGGTAGGCGTTCGTGATCACGGCGAGCGTGCCGGGCAGCAGCAACGCGGCGCCCAGCCCCTGCGCGGCCCGGGCGGCCACGAGCCACGACGCCGCCCCGGCGAGCCCGCACGCCGCCGACGCCGCGGCGAAGACCGCGAAGCCCGCGAGGACGACCCGGCGGTGACCGAAGACGTCACCGAGCGCGCCGCCGGTGAGCAGCAGCGCGGCCAGGACGACGGAGTAGCCGTCCACCACCCACTGCTGCGCCGCGAGGCCGCCGTGCAGGTCCGCGCCGATGGCGGGCAGGGCGACGTTGACGACCGTGACGTCCAGCTGCACGAGGAACATGCCGGCGCACATGGTGACGATGAGGGCGGAACGCATGTCCCCAGTGGACCGCGCGGACGCTTCCGTCGCGGTGGAAGTGTGCCGGGGGCATCCTGGAGGCATGGAAGGTGACGCCGACATCGCCCGCACCGCGGCGCTGTTCGCGGACCCGGCGCGGGTCCGCGTGCTGATCGCGCTCGCCGACGGCCGGGCGCTGGCGGCGTCCGTGCTGGCGGCCGAGGCCCGGCTGTCCGCGCCGGGTGTCAGCGCGCACCTGGCGAAGATGCGGGCGGCGGGCCTGGTCGTCGCCGAGAAGTCGGGGCGGCACCGGTTCTACCGGCTGGCCGGCCCGGACCCGGCCGAGCTGATGGAGACGCTGGCGCGGTTCTCGCCGTCCCAGCCGGTGTCGTCCTTGCGCGAAGGCACGCGCGCCGAGGCCTTGCGCACGGCCAGGACGTGCTACGACCACCTCGCGGGCCGGCTCGGGGTGGCCGTGACGTCGGCGCTGCTCGCGCGCGGCGCGCTGGCCGGGGCGGCGGACACGCGGCGGCGTCCGGACGACCGGATTTCGGCTCCCCTGCGCGAACACCCGTACACGCTGGGTCCTCATGCGACCGAAGTGTTCGGCTCGCTCGGCGTGGATCTCGACGCGGCCGCGGCCGGGCGCCGTCCGCTGCTGAAGTTCTGTTTGGACTGGAGTGAGCAGCGCCACCACCTGGCGGGCGCGCTGGGCGCGGCCGTCGCGACGAGGTTCGTGGACGCGGGCTGGGTGCGGCGGCGCGGCCAGGCGCAGCGCGCCCTGCGGCTGACGCCGGACGGAGCGCGGGCCCTGGACACGCATCTGGGTCTGGCGGACCTCGCCGCCTGACGGCGTGTCGTCGCGTCTGGCTCGCGTGTCGTCGTCTAGCGGTGGGCGGCCACCAGGTTCGCGTCGGGGCAGCAGCGGTCACAGGGAGTGAAGCCGAGCTGACGGGCCTCGCCGATACCGATCGGGATCCGGTCGCGGGCGCCCAGCCAGACGCAGGTCGTCAGGTGGTAGCGCGGGTGCTCGTCGACGACCACGACCTCGTCCTCGAGGTCGGCCAGGATGGCGATGTCGGCATCCGAGGTCTCTTCCTCGCCCGGGTCGGTCTCGGCTTCGGGCTCCGGCTCGGGCTGGGTTTCCGCCACCACCGGCTCGTCGGGCTCGGGCGTGTCGGCCGGATCCCCCAGGTCACCGGCGGCCGGGATGAGGACGGTCTGTTCTTCCTCGACCGGGCGCTCTTCCGCCGGGTGCTCTTCGGCCGGCGGTTCCTCGGAGACGGGCTCTTCGGCGGCCGGTTCTTCGGGCGCGGGCTCGGGGCGTGCCGACGAGCGACGCCGGCGGCGCAGCCAGTCGGCGACCAGGATCAGCCCGGCCAGCACCGAGAGGCCGATGGAAACCCACGCCCACAGCGAAGAAGCGGTGATGAGCGCGGAGACGAGCAACCCCAGAGCCGCCAGTACCAGGACCAGCACGATGTAAAGCACGCTGAATTACAGCACGAACGGGGCAAGATCGTCGGTCGACCCGCCCACGTGCGGTACCGGATCGACTCCGAACCGTGGCCCACCCCGCCGGCTCGTGCCGGCGGGGTGGGCCCGGAAGGAAATTACTCAGCCGGCCTCGGCCCGCGGGCCGAACGAGTAGCCCTGGCCGCCGCCCGACGAACCGGACGACTGCCCGGAGTTCGAGGAGGCCGAGGCCGGTGCCGCGGAGCCGCGGTCGTCGAGCTCGCGCAGCTGGGACTCGAGGAACCCGCGCAACCGGGTGCGGTACTCCCGCTCGATCGTGCGCAGCTCTTCGATCTTCTTGCCCAGCCCGCCCTTCTCGGAGTTCAGGCTGTTCATCGTCTCGGTGTACTTCCGCTGGGACTCGCGCTCCAGCGTGGTCGCCTTGTCGCGCGCCTGGCGCTCCAAGGTCTCCGCCCGGGTCCGCGCGTCGTTCAGCATCGTGTCGACGCGGGTCCGGGCCTCGTTCACCATCGAGTCGGACTTCGCCCGCGCGTCCGAGAGCAGCTGCTCGGACTTGGTGCGGGCCTCGGCCAGCATCCCGTCGGACTCGGTCTTCGCCTCGGCGGTCAGCCGGTCGGCCATCTCCTGGGCGAGCCCGAGGACCTTGGCCGCCTGCACGTTCGGCTCCGTGCTGTCGCCGACCATCGAGTGCGCCTGCGTCTGCTCCATGGCGGACTGCGGCGGCGGCACCGGCGCGAGGCGCCGGGACGGCTCTTCGCGCATCGGGGGTGGCGCGGATTTGGCGCTGTCGAGCTCGCCACGAGTCGACTCGAGCTCGGCGTCGAGCTGCTCCATCTGCTGGCGCAGCTCGTTGTTGTCCTCGATCAAGCGGGCCAGCTCGGTCTCCACCAGGTCGAGGAACGCGTCCACCTCGTCCTCGTTGTAGCCCCTCTTGCCGATGGGCGGCTTGCTGAACGCGACGTTATGCACGTCAGCGGGGGTCAACGACATCAGATCACCTCACGCACTCCATGGCCTGCAGGGTCCACCCAAGTTTCCCCGATCAACTTGGAGTCGCCAGTTGCATCGCGAAGAACACAACCAACAGCAGCACCATAATCGACAAGTCCAGTCCGACGCCGCCGATTCGAACCATCGGAATGATTCGTCTGAACAGACGAACCGGCGGGTCCGTCACTGTGTAGATGGTCTCGAGCGTCACCGCAACCCCCCCGGCCGGATGCCACTCACGCGCAAAAGTCCGGACGAGTTCGATCACGATCCGCGCCGTCAGCAGCAGCCAAAAGGCGAACAGCACGTACCAGACGACCAGCCACACAGCTTCCACGTACCTACTCTAACCGGGCGTCCTCGCAGAAGACGCAGTTGAGGGGGTCGACGCGGCATCGGGTCGACAAAATCACGTCTGCTTGCGCTCAGCGGTCAGCGCGACTTCACCCGCGCAGGAACAATCCGCCCTCGGCAATCCGCCGGCGGTCTTCCGCCGTGACGTCCACATCGGGCGGTGAGAGAAGGAACACCTTGTTGGTCACCTTGTCCATCGACCCGCGCAGCGCGAACGCCAGCCCGGCGGCGAAGTCGACGAGCCGCTTGGCGTCCGCGTTCTCCATCTCGGTGAGGTTGATGATCACCGGGATGCCCTCGCGGTAGTGCTCGCCGATGGCGCGCGCCTCCACGTAGCTCGTCGGGTGCAGGGTCGTGATCCGGCTCAGCGGGTCACGCAGCGGCGGGCGCGCCGGCTCGGTGACCGGGCGCAGGCGGGCCACCGGCTCCGGCTGCCGGTCCATCGCCAGCGCACCGTGGACGGCGGGCTCGGCTGACGCCACGGAGCGTGACCGGCTGCGGCTGACGGGCTCGTCGTAAGTGTCGTCGACGTCGCGGTACCGTGAGCGGGACGACCGCGGCGCCGGCTCCTCGTAGGAGTCGTAGTCGTCGTCGTAACCGCGCCGGTAGTCGTCCTCGGCCTCATAGCCGTCGTCGTCCGCGGGCACCATCCCGAAGTAGGCCTTCAGCTTCTGCAGCGCGCTCATGCCTCTCCCTAGCCCTAGCCGCTCCCGCACCAACGCTTCTCCACGCCGTCAGTGCCCCGCACGGGCGGCCACTAAACGTGACGACCGCGCGAGCTCCCTACGGCGAGGCTAAACCGCGTCCGCCGAGCAACGCGGTTCCGACACGCACACAGGTCGAGCCGTGCGTGATCGCCTGCTCGAGATCATGGCTCATCCCGGCAGAGACTTCTGCGGCATTCGGGTGATCTTTGCGGAGCCGCTCACCGGCCAGTGAGAGCCGTTCGAAGGCCGCCGCCGGGTCCGCGCCGAGGGGTGCGACGGCCATCAGGCCGCGAAGCCGCAGTTCACCCATGTGAGTGACAAGCTCGGCGAGCGCGCCGAGCTCGTCGAGCGGGCAGCCACCGCGCCCGGGGTCTTCGTCGAGGCTCGCCTGGATCAGCACGTCGAGGGGTTCGTCACGTATCTGGGCGTCGCGAGCCGCACGCACGGCCTTCGCGAGCGCGTCGGCGAGCCGGGCCGAGTCGAGGGACTGCACTTCCTGTGCCCACCCGACCACGGACCGCGCCTTGTTCCGCTGCAGCCGGCCGACCATGTGCCAGCGCAGCGTCGCGTCCGGCCGGAGCTCGGCGACTTCGGCCGCCTTCGGCCCGGCGTCCTGGTCGCGGTTCTCGCCGACGTCGGTGACACCGAGGTCGGCCAGCAGCGCGGCGTCCGAGGCGGGGAACGTCTTGGTGACCGCGACCAGCCGGACCTCCTCGCGCGCCCGGCCGGCGGCGCGGCACGCGGCGGCGATCCGCTCTTCGACCTCGGCGAGGTTCGCGGCCAGCTCGGCCTTGCGATCGGCGGTCATCCTTCGATCCAGGTGATCCCGGCGATCCGCCCGGTGGTCCCGTCGCGGCGGTAGCTGAAGAGCGTCTTGTCCTCGTTCGTGCACCGCGGGTCGACGCCGATCTTGCCGACACCCAGGTCCGCGAGCTGCCGCCAGAGCCCGGCGCGCAGGTCGAGCCCGGGCGTCCCCTTACGGGTTTTGCAGGCGCTGCCGGGAACGTGTTTCTCGACGTCGGCGGCCATTTCGGCCGGCACTTCGTAGCAGTCGCCGCAGATGGCCGGGCCGAGCAGCGCTTCGATCCGGTGCGGCTCGGCGCCCGCTTCGCGCATCGCGGCGACCGCCGCCGGGACGACGCCGACCCGCGTGCCGACGCGCCCCGCGTGCACCGCCGAGACCACTCCGGCTTCGGCGTCGGCCAGCAGGATGGGGACGCAGTCGGCGACGAGCACGACGAGCGCGACGCCGGGCGTCGCGGTCACGAGCGCGTCGGTCGCCTCGGCGGCCTGGGTCTCGGAGCCGTCCACAGTGGCCGCCGTGCGGCCGTGGACCTGTTCCATCCAGGCCAGCTTGTCTTCGGCCAGGCCCAGCTCGGCGGCGAGGCGCTTGCGGTTCGCGTAGACGTTGCCCTCGTCGTCACCGACGTGGTCGCCCAGGTTGAACGTGTCGTACGGCGGCCGGGACGCGCCGCCCGCCCTGGTCGTGACCACTCGCCGAACCCGCATGCCGTCATCCTCCCAAACGCCGTGAAGGCCACCTTGAGGGACTCAGAGTCCCTCAAGGTGGCCTTCACGGACCACAGTGTGTCGTCAGCGCCGCATGAACGGCGGGACGTCGACCTCGTCGTCCGACGGGTCGTCGTGCACCGGCATCGCGCGCCCGGGCAGGCTGCCCTGGGTCGCGTTGGAGCCCATCGGCGAGTAGCCGCGCGAACCGCCGCCCGGCTGCGGGAGCCCGCCCGAAGACTGGTTCCCCGTGGCCGAGGGCAGCGGCGAGTGCGACCGCGGCGGCGCGACCGGGTAGCCGGAGCTGCCGGCCGACGGCACCGGGGTGGCGCCCGACTGCGGGCTCGGCGGGTGCGAGACCTGGCCGGCCGAGGCCGACGCGGTGGTCCCGCCCGAGCGCGAGCCGGAGCCGAACGTCGACGGGTCGAGCTTCTTGTGCGTCGGCGCGCCGGCGTCGAACCCGGCGGCGATCACCGTGACGCGGACCTCGTCGCCGAGGGAGTCGTCGATGATCGTGCCGAAGATGATGTTGGCGTCCGGGTGCGCGGACTCCTGCACCAGCGATGCAGCCTCGTTGATTTCGAACAGGCCCAGATCCGAACCACCCGCGATCGAAAGCAGTGCGCCGTGCGCACCATCCATGGAGGCTTCGAGGAGCGGCGAGTTGATCGCCTTCTCCGCGGCCTGGATGGCCCTGCCTTCACCGCGTGCGCTCCCTATACCCATCAGGGCGGAGCCCGCACCGGACATGACGCTCTTGACGTCGGCGAAGTCCAGGTTGATCAGGCCCGGGGTGGTGATCAGGTCGGTGATGCCCTGGACACCGGACAGCAGCACCTCGTCCGCGGAGCGGAACGCGTCCATCAGCGACACGCCGATGTCGCCGAGCTGCAGCAGCCGGTCGTTCGGGATCACGATGAGGGTGTCGCACTCGTTGCGCAGCGACTGGATGCCGTCCTCGGCCTGCTTGCCGCGGCGCTTGCCCTCGAAGGTGAACGGCCGGGTCACGACGCCGATGGTCAGCGCGCCCAGCTTGCGGGCGATCTGCGCCACGACCGGCGCGCCGCCGGTACCCGTGCCGCCGCCTTCACCGGCCGTCACGAACACCATGTCGGCGCCCTTGATGACCTCTTCGATCTCTTCACGGTGGTCTTCGGCGGCCTTCTGGCCGACCTCGGGGGCGGCGCCCGCGCCGAGGCCACGGGTCAGCTCGCGGCCGATGTCCAGCTTGACATCGGCGTCGGACATGAGCAGTGCTTGGGCGTCGGTGTTCACCGCGATGAACTCGACGCCTTTGAGGCCGACCTCGATCATGCGGTTCACGGCGTTCACGCCGCCACCGCCGATGCCGACCACCTTGATCACCGCAAGGTAGTTGTGCGGGGGCGTCATCGAAGTCCGCCTTCCTGATCGTTGTGCCCGTACAGCCCGCCGGCCGGTGATCAACTCTCAACCTAAACCCCAGATTGAGAGTTATGTCAACTGCCGACGTTAGGCAGGACGGTAGGCACCAGGCAGGCTCTAATCCAGTAGGCACGCCGTGTGTCGCAAAGGTGTTTTGCCACAACACGTTCGAGCGCGCAAGACCTGGGAGCCGCGAGCACCCCTCCGGCCCCGTCTGCTATGGCGTGGGATCAGGCGGGCACGGGCATGCTCATGAGCACGTCCGTGGGCGCCCCGCTGGGCGATCCGCCGGCCTGTTCCAGGCTCACCGCGAGGTGGTCGGTGGACCCGATGCCGTCCGCCACGACCAGGCCACCGTCGCCGGAAGCGGCGATCACGCCCGCCGACCGCGGCGCGGCCGAGCCGGTGATCAGCCAGGCTTCGTACACCTTCCCGCCCGGCTGCGCCGGCAGCCCGGCGTCCATCACCATCACGCGGTTCAGGGACTTCGACAGGATGACCGTCACGCCGCCGCCGGTGGGCGCCTCGCCGTGCGCGGTTTTCGCGTCCGGCGCGGCGAGCAGCGCCGCCACCGGCTCGTAGCGCTGCTTCGCCTGGTCGAGCCGGGTCTGTGCGGTCTGCAGCTCCTGCTGCTGGGTCAGCGCGATCCCGCCGAACACCCCGCCCGCGGCGAGGCCGGCGACGGCGGCCGCGGCCGTCACGACGACCGCCCAGCGCGGGGCCCGCCCCGAGCGGCGGTGCCGTTCGGCGACCGGCCGGGTCCGCGGCGGCAGCTGACGCGTGGCGTGCATGGCGGCCAGGACGCGGTCCTTGAACTCCGGCGGCGGCTCCTCGGCCATCGCCGCGCCCAGCCGGGCCGCGGTCGCGCGCAGCTCGGCGACCTCCTGCGCGCACGACTCGCACTGCTCGAGGTGGCGGCTGAACTCCGCCCGCTCGAGGTCGGACACCGCGTCGAGCGCGAACGCGCCCGCCAGGGTGTGCATCTCGGGAGTGCTCACGCGGTCACCCCCAAGCAGTCCCGCAGGCGGATCAAGCCGTCCCGCAGCCGCGTCTTGATGGTTCCTTGCGGCGTCGACAGCACTTCGGCCACCTCGCGATACGTATAGCCCTGGTAGTAGGCGAGCAGCACGGACTCGCGCTGCAGATCGGTCAGGAAGGACAGGCACTTGCGCACCTGGGAGCGTTCGAGCCGCGCGGTGACGGACTCGGCGACCTCGTCGAACGGCCGGCCGCGGGCGGCTTCGAAGGTCGCCTTCTGCTCCCGCTCGGTGCTGGCGCGCGCCGAGCGGACGCGGTCGACGGCCCGGCGGTGCGCCAGGGTCATCGCCCAGTTCAGCGCCGAGCCCTTCTCGGGCGCGTACCGCGTCGCGGTGCGCCAGAGCTCGACGAGCACCTCCTGGGCGACCTCTTCGGACTGGGCGGCGTCACGCACGATCCGCCGCACGAGCCCGAAGATCGGCCCGGCGAACTGGTCGTAGAGCAGCTCGAAGGCCCGCTCGTCGCCCTTCGCGACACGCACCATCAGCTCCTCGGCGGTCGGCGCCGCGGGGGCGCCGGAGGGCTCGGAAGGTACTGACGCCACGGGGCGCGGGCGGGCCGGCTCATCCATGCAGCTGTCCTCCGGCGTTCTGCGGCGTGCGCGGCACGACCGCGGCCTTCCGCAGCCACAACGCGACGCCGTGGCGGCGGATCAGCGCGGACACCCGCTGCGGGAGCAGCGGCCGGGCCAGCACGAGCCGGACCAGCCACCGCGGGTTCACCGGGCGGCGAACACCCCGAAGCGTAGCGACCAGTGGCGTCGAGGTCCCGCGGCGCAACGCCACGGTGAGGTCGAGCAACGCTTCCGGGTGGGGCAGGCGCATCCGGTACTCGCCGTCCATCTCCTGGAACGGCGAGACGTAGAACTGCTTGTCCGCGCGGGCGCGGCCGGCCTCGTCGGGGTGCAGCAGGTAGGCGTGCCGGCCGCCGTAGGTGTTGTGCACCTCGGCGACGACGCAGGCGAGCCGGCCGCCGTCGTCGTGGCACCAGTAGACGCTGATCGGGTTGAACACGTATCCGAGCACGCGCGCGGCGGCCAGCATCACGACCTTGCCGCCGCGCAGGTCGACCCCGCGTTCGGCGAGCCACGAGTCGAGCTTCTCCCGGATCCCCCGCGGGTCGCCGGCGACGAAGTGGTCGCGGTCGTCGAACCGGGCGAACGGGCGCGCCCACCACGGCAGCCGCGGCGGCGCGTCGAGGTCGACGAGCCACAGGTACACGCGGTGCGCGAAGGAGTGCGGCGGGTCGATCCGCCGCATGTGCGCGACCGTGGCGTCGTAGAGCGCGTTCGTCACCAGGCGACCCCCAGGCTTTCGGCGGCGCGGGCCCCCGAAGAGCAGCCGTCCTCGTGGAAGCCCCAGCCGTGGTAGGCGCCGGCGTAGGCGAGCACGCCGTCGTTGAGCTCGGGCAGCCGTCGTTGCGCCGCAACGGCTTCCGGGGTGTAGACCGGGTGCTCGTAGCGCATCTTCGCGACCAGCGCGTCCTTGCCGGGACCGTCACCGGGGTTGAGCGTGACGACGTAGCCGGTCGGCTCGTCCAGCCGCATCAGGCGGTTCATGTCGTAGCTGACCTGGACCGCGCCGGTCGGGGCGCCGCACACGGGGGCCCGGTAGTTCCAGCCCGCGCGGGCGTCGGCCAGCGACGGCAGCACGCTGGTGTCGGTGTGCAGCCAGGCTTCGTTCTCGGAGTAGCGGAACGCGCCGAGCACGTCGCGCTCGGCGGCGGTCGGGTTGGCCAGCAGGGACAGCGCCTGGTCGGCGTGCGTCGCGACGACGACCCGGTCCACCCGGTGCGGGGTGTCGGCGTCGTCACGGATTTCGACGCCGCGGGCGGTCCGCAGCACTGACCGCACGGGCGTCGAGAGGTGGACGGCGGTGAGCTGCTTGGCCGCGCGTTCGACGTATTCGCGGGACCCGCCGACGACGGTCCGCCAGGACGGCGAGTTCTTGACGCTCAGCATCCCGTGGTTGCGGAGGAACTCGAACAGGTAGCGCGCCGGGTAGCGCAGCGTGTCGCTGCGGTCCGCCGACCAGACCGTCGAGACCAGCGGCAGCATGAAGTGGTCGACGAAGTAGCGGGTGTAGCCGCCGATGGCGAGGAACGCGCCGAGCGTGACGTCGCCGGCTTCCTTCGCCTCCAGCAGCCGCTTCGCGTGCCGGTGGAACCGTTTCACCTCGCTGAGCATGCGCAGGTAGCGGGGCCGCGCGAGGTTGCCGCGCTGGGCGAACAGCCCGGGCAGCCCCTTCGCGCCGGCGTACTGCAGGCCGCAGCCGTCGCACCGGATGCTCATCGACATCTCGGTGTCGCGGGTGCGCACGCCGAGCTCCCCGAACAGCTTCAGCAGCGTCGGGTAGGTGCGCTCGTTGTGGACGATGAAGCCCGAGTCCACGCCGATGGTGCCGCCGTGGGCGCTGGGCACGTCGTGGGTGTGCGCGTGCCCGCCGAGCCGGTCGTCGGACTCGAACAGCAGGACCTCGTGCTTGCGTTGCAGCAAGTAGGCAGCAGTCAGTCCGGCCACCCCGCTGCCGATGACGGCGATGCGTTCTCCCGTGATCTCCACACCGGTACTTCGCCGCCGCGCCGGATGTGGATTGGATGGACGCGGCACCAATCCACCACGCCGGACGGAGCGAATCCCGGACATGCCGAACAGCACCGCGCACCGCCTCGCCTCGTTCGCCGAAAAGCTCCTCGGCGGGCAGCTCCCCGTGGGCTTGCGGACCTGGGACGGAACCCGCGCCGGCCCAGTGGACGCGCCCACTGTCGTCCTCCGCAACCGCCGCGCCCTGCGCCGCCTGCTCTACGCACCCGGCGAGCTGGGGCTCGCCCGCGCCTACGTGACCGGTGACCTCGACGTCGAGGGAGACCTGACGGACGGCTTCCGCCGGATCTGGGCCCTCACCCGCACGGGTGAGCTCAATCGAGTGAAGATCGGCCCGCGCGACTGGGCCGAAGCCGTCTCCCTCGCCGCTCGACTGGGGGTCGTCGGCCTGCCGCCGAAGCCGCCCGTCGAAGAAGCCCGGCTGACGGGCAAGCTGCACAGCCTGCTGCGCGACAAGTCCGCCATCGCCCACCACTACGACCTGGGCAACGCCTTCTACCAGCTGCTGCTGGACGACTCGATGGCCTACTCCAGCGCGTACTTCACCTCCGACGAGCCCGGCTACGGCCTGGCGGAGGCACAGTCCGACAAGCTCGAGATGATCTGCCGCAAGCTGGGCCTGCGACCGGGCATGCGGCTGCTCGACGTCGGCTGCGGCTGGGGCTCGCTGCTGGTCCACGCGGCCAAGCACCACGGCGTGCACGCCGTCGGCATCACGCTCTCGGCCGAGCAGCTGCAGCACATCCGCGGCCGGCTCGCCCAGCACGACCTCGAAGACCGCGTCGAGGTGCGCCGCCAGGACTACCGCGAGCTGCCGGACGCGCCGTTCGACGCGGTCGCGTCGATCGAGATGGGCGAGCACGTCGGCGAGGTCAACTACCCGGCCTACACCGCGACGCTGCACCGCATGGTGAAGCCCGGCGGGCGGGTGCTCATCCAGCAGATGTCCCGCGGCAACGTCGCGCCCGGCGGCGGCGCGTTCATCGAGCGCTACATCGCCCCCGACATGACGATGCGGCCGGTGGGCCGGACGGTCGGCCACCTCGAGTCGGCCGGCCTCGAGGTCCGGGACGTGCACGCGATGCGCGAGCACTACGTCTGGACGGTCCGGGCCTGGGCCGACACCCTGGAGGAGAACTGGGCCGACGTCGTCGCGCTGATCGGCGAGACGGGTGCGCGGGTCTGGCGGCTCTACCTGGTCGGTGGGGCACTGGCGTTCGAGGAGAACCGGATGGGCGTGGACCAGATCCTGAGCGTGCGGCCCGACGAGCACGGCGGCAGCGGCATGCCGGCGACGCGGGAGTGGAACTGATGCCCCTCGGCGGCACGCTGCTGGTCACCGCCGGCGTCACGCTCGTCGCGGTGGTGGTGACTTTCGGGATCGCGCGGGCACGCAAGCGGTACGACACGGTGGACACGTTCTGGGGGCTCGGCTTCGCGATCGTCGCGGCCGCCGCGTTCCCGTTCGGTGACGGGCCGCTGTCCCTGCGGCTGGTCGTCACGGTGCTGACCGTGGTCTGGGGTGTGCGGCTCTCCGTGCACCTGCACCTGCGCAACCACAAGCTGCCCGAAGACCCGCGGTACGCGCGGATGCGGCAGGATCCGCTCCGGATCTTCGTGCGTGTCTACCTGTTCCAGGGTCTGGTGCTGTACTTCGTCTCGCTCCCGGTGCAGTTCGCCGGGTACGGCACCGGGATCGGCGCACTGGGCTGGCTCGGCGTACTCGTGTGGCTGGTCGGCTTCGCGTTCGAGACCGTCGGCGACGACCAGCTGCGCCGGTTCAAGGCCGACCCGTCGAACAAGGGCAAGGTGCTCGACACGGGGTTGTGGCGCTACACGCGGCACCCGAACTACTTCGGCGACGCGTGCGTGTGGTGGGGCCTCTATCTGCTGGCCTGCTCGACGTGGCCGGGCGCGGCGACCATCCTCTCCCCCATCGCGATGACGTTCACCCTGGCTCGCGGCACGGGGAAACCCATGCTGGAGAAGGGAATGGCGAAGACCCGCCCGGCGTACGCACACTACGTCGAGCGGACCAGCGGCTTCTTCCCCCTGCCGCCCAAGAAGGTCACTCCCCGGTGAGCCCGTCGGTCAGCTCGCGCAGCACGTCGAGGTGGCCGACGTGCCGGGCGGTCTCCTCGATCATGTGCGTGAGGACCCAGCGGACGTTGAAGGTCTCGTCCTTGTGCGTCACTTCGTCGTCCAGCTCGTGCTTCGCGACGATCTCGCGGCTGCGGGCGCACTGGGTTTCGTAGCCGGCGAGCAGCTGGGCCAGTGTCGTCTCGGGCGGGATCCGGAACTCCGCGTCCGGGTCCTGCTCGAGCTTCGCCTCCCAGGTGTCCTCTTCGCCGTCGACGACCACGGCGAACCAGAACCACTCGTTCAGCGTGAGGTGGGCGAGCAGGCCGGCGATGGTCGTCAACTCGCTCGGCAGGTGCACCTGCCGGACCTGGTCTCCGGTGAGCCCTTGGCTCTTCCAGGCGACGGTGGCGCGGTGGTAGTCGAGCATCGCGGTGAGGATCTCGGACTCCCCGCCGGTGAGCGGGACGTTCGGGCGCTGCGGTCGTTCGGTCATGTCCGGGAGTCTGCCAGGCACCACCGACAGGTTTTCCGGATTACCTTGCGCACGATGTAATCGTGGGCTAGGTTTACGGGCGTGCCGGATGAGTTCCTGTTGGACGAGCAAACCTGCTTCGCGCTCTACGCGGCGTCGCGCGCGGTGACGGACACGTACCGTCCCCTGCTCGGCGAACTGGGGCTCACCTACCCGCAGTACCTGGTGCTGCTGGTGCTGTGGGAGTCCGACGCCCGGCCGGTCAAGGAGATCGGCGAGGCGCTGCACCTGGACTACGGCACGCTTTCCCCGCTGCTCAAACGACTCGAGGCCAACGGGCTGCTGACGCGGGCGCGCCTGCCCGCGGACGAGCGCACCGTGGTGATCAGCCTGACCGAGGAGGGCCGTTCCCTGCGCACCCGCGCGGCGGGCGTCCCGTCGGCCATCGGCTGCGCGCTCGGCCTCGACGACACCGAGCGGCGACAGCTCATCGACACCCTGCGGCGGCTGACAGCGTCGGCCGCTTCGTACTCATCTGGAGGCTTTGATGCCCAGCCGTGACGCGACCACCCACTGGACCGGCGGACTGCAGAAGGGGACGGGCGAGGTCACCCTGGACTCGTCCAACGCCGGCACGTTCTCCGTCTCGTTCCCGACCCGCGCGGGCAGCCCGGACGGCCAGACGAGCCCCGAGGAGCTCATCGCGGCGGCGCACTCGTCGTGCCTGGCGATGAACCTGTCGGGCGTGCTGGAGGCCCAGCAGCTGACGGCGGACTCGATCGACGTGAGCGCGGAGGTGACCCTCGGCCCGGCAGCCGGCGGCGGCTTCGAGATCAGCGGCATCGCGATCACGCTGCGCGCGTCCCTGCCCGGCGTGAGCGCCGAGCAGTTCGCGGAGTACGCGGAGACGGCCGAGAAGACGTGCCCGGTGTCGAAGGCCCTGGCCGGCACGACGATCACGATGGACGCGGCCCTCAGCTGAGTCCCCAGCGCCCCAAGGCGGCCTTGGTTGCGTCTCACGCACCGAAGGCCGCCTTGGGTGCGTCTGACGCAACCAACGCCACATTGGGGCGCTATCAGCGAGTCTCGGCCTTGGCTCGATAAGTCGACTTCTTCGCCTGGTTCCCGCAGATCTCCATCGAGCACCACCGTCGCGTTCCCGGGCGTGACGTGTCGAGGAACAGCGCGCCGCACGCCGGACCGGCGCAACGGCGGACCCTCGCGAACTCCGGTGACGTCACCAGCTCCAGTGCGTCCCGGACCAGCAGGGCCAGCATCGCCGACGCCGGATCGTCCGCCTGCCAACGCAGTTCGCCCGACGGCGTCAGGGCGGGCGCAGGGACCGGCAAGGCCGCGAAGCTGTTCAGGCGCTGTCGCAGCGAGGGACGCAAGGCGTCCGTGAGCAACGCGTGGATCGACTCGCGCGCCGCCCACGCATCGTCCACCGACGCAGGGCGCACCGGTGTCCCGAACGGGCCGAACGCGTCGATCCACGCTCCCCACGCCGATGCGTCCGGGAGTTCCTCCACCGGAGCGGGTGTTCCGCGGTAGCGCAGCGTCCGGATGAAGTCGAGGCACAGTCTGCCCGCTCCCGCGCGGAATCGGTCCGTCATTCTGGTCACAGTACGCCGGAACCGGTTTGACTGGTACCGTCGGGAACCGATCAAACCGGTTCCACGAGGGGGCGCGCATGACCGAGACCGAGCAGAAAGCCCCGCCCGGCTGGCTCGTGCTGCTGCTGGCCGTCTCCTGTGGACTGACCGTCGCCAACCTCTACTACGCCCAGCCGCTGCTCGCCGAGCTGCGGCAGACCTTCGGCGTCGGCGAGGCCGCCGCCGGCGGGGTCGTCACCGCCACCCAGATCGGCTACGCCGCCGGGATGCTGCTGCTCGTCCCGCTCGGTGACCGCCTCGAGAACCGCGGGCTCGTCGCGACGCTGCTCGCGGTCGCGTGCGCCGGCCTCGTCGTCACCGGCGTCGCCCCGGGGTTCGTCGTGCTGCTCATCGCCTCCCTCGTCGTCGGGGCGACGTCGGTCGTCGTGCAGATCCTCATCCCGTTCGCCGCCGACATCTCCCCCGACGCCATCCGCGGCCGGATCGTCGGGCGCGTCGTGAGCGGGCTGCTGTTCGGCATCCTGCTCTCGCGCGTGGTCGCCAGCTTCCTGGCCGAGGTGACGAGCTGGCGCGTGGTGTTCCTGATCTCGGCGGCCGCGATGGCCGCGCTCGCCGTCGTGCTCCGGTTCATCCTGCCGCGCCGCGCACCCAAGACCGACGTCCACTATGGACAGCTGCTGCGCTCGACCCTGGCGATGTGGAAGAAGCACCCCGACCTCCGCCACCGCGCGCTGTACCAGTCGGCGATGTTCGGGTCGTTCAGCGCGTTCTGGACGACGATCGCCTTTGTGCTGACCGCACCACCGTTCAACTACAGCCAGCTGGGCGTCGGCCTGTTCGCCCTGGCCGGGGCGGCCGGCGCCGCGGTGGCGCCGCTGGCCGGGCGGTGGTCCGACCACGGCCACGGCCGGCAGCTCACCGCGGGCGCGTTCGTGCTGTGCGCCGCGGCTTTTGCGCTCGCCGGCTTCGGCGCGCACAGCGTGATCCTGCTGGCGATCGCGGCGATCGCGGTCGACATGGCCGTCCAGGCGACACTGGTGACCGGCCAGCACGTGATCTACCAGCTCGACCCGTCGGCCCGCGCCCGGGTCAACAGCATCTACCTGGGCACGTTCTTCATCGGCGGCGCGATCGGCTCCCAGGCGGGCTCGATCGCCTACCACCTCGGCGGCTGGACGGCGGTCGTCGTCTTCGCCGGCGTCCTCCCGCTGCTCGGCCTGGCCGGAATGACACGCACCCGGGTGTGAAATCGATGAATTCGACAAAACCCGTCCACCGTCCACAGTGCAGCCGAAAAGCCCAGACGCTTGCCGCAATGGATTCAGTCCATAAGCGGCTTTACGGCCGCAAATGTCCGGAAGTGACGAAAACCGGACAAAAACGGTAACTCTCCAGCTGATCGACACGACGACTCCGGTGCCACCCAACTGGAGGTCTCGGGATCATGGCCTGGAACCCTCGTCGTCGCCTGTCGGTCACCCTTCGAAAGAACCGCAAGCACGTGGCCCGGGGAGTGGTTCTCCTCCTCGTCCTGGCCCTGCTGCCCCCGGCCCAGAACGCCGGCCTCGCGCCGCTGCTGACCACCGCCGCGCCCGGGGCCGGGGTGGCCGACGTGCCCGCCCACCCGGACGGCGTGTCCTTCAACCCCAACCAGCTCAAGGGAATCCAGGCGGCCGACCCCGGCACCGGGGTCAACCTGATCGAGCCGCCGACGGCGAACAACAGCGGCGAAGCGCGGCTGGGCTACCCGATCGAACTGCCGCCGGGCCGGGGTGACGCGCAGCCGCAGCTGTCGCTCGCGTACAACTCGTCGGGCACCGGCGGCTGGGCCGGCGCCGGGTGGGACCTGCCGGTGTCGTCGATCACCATCGACACCCGCTGGGGCGTGCCGCGCTACGACGCCGGCCTCGAAACCGAGACCTATCTGCTCGACGGCGAACAGCTCACCCCGGTGGCCAATCGGACGCCACTGCAAGCGCGGACCGCGGAAAAGGTGTTCCACACCCGTGTCGAAGGACAATTCCGCAAAATCGTCCGGCACGGTGCCACCCCGCGCGAATATTGGTGGGAGGTCACCGACAAGAAAGGCACGCGGTCGATCTTCGGTGGTCCCGCCACCGCCACCGCCGACAGCACCACCCTCACCGACGACGCGGGCGACATCGCCGTCTGGGCCCTGAGCGAAACCCGGGACACCCACGACAACTTCGTGCGCTACCACCACGTCCGGGTGAGCGACCCGGGCGTCATCGGGGGCACCGTGCCCGGCGTCGCGCTGTACGCGAAGAAGATCACCTACACCGGCCAGGGCAAGATCGAAGGCCGCTACAGCATCACCTTCACCCGGGACCGCGAGCGCGGCGAGCCCCGGCGGCCGGACGTCGTGATCGACGGGCGGAACGGGTTCAAGCAGGTCACCGCCGATCTGCTGCGCCGGGTCGACATCCTCATCGACGACAAGCCGATCCGAAGCTACGAGCTGAACTACCGCACCGGCGCCTTCGCCAAGACCCTGCTGCGGTCGGTGACGCAGTTCGGCGAAGACGGCTCCCCCTTCACCACGCACACCTTCGACTACTACGACGACATCCGCACCGCCGACGGCGGGTACCAGGCGTTCGGCGACCCGCTCGGGTGGGGCGTCCCGGGCGACTCTCTCGGGGAAAGCGTTCCCGGCGGCCACGCGAGCGCGCTGTCGGCAACCACCTCGCGCAGCGCCGGCGGGCACCTCTACGTCGGGTTCAACCCGGCCGTGCCCCGCAAGTCCGGCTCCGCGGGCGCCAAGGCCGGCTTCAGCGCCGGCACGTCCGAGGGCCTGCTCTCCCTGACCGACGTCAACGGCGACTCGTTGCCGGACAAGGTGTTCCGGACCGGCGCCGGCGTCTTCTACCGGCCGAACCTGGCCGGGCCCGGCGGCGCGCCGAAGTTCGGCGACACCCCGATCAAGCTCTCGAACCTGCCGGGCATCTCGGAAGAGTCGACCCGGTCGACGACCTCGGGGGTCGAGGCGTACTTCGGGGTGGCCGCGCAGCTGGACCAGGTCTCGACCACGACGCGCACCGACCGGTACCTCACCGACGTCAACGCCGACGGCATCGCCGACCTGGTGAACGACGGCGGTGTGCTGTTCGGCCACCTCGACGCCCAGGGCAACCCGGTCTACACCGCCGACAGCAACGACACCCCGGTGCCGATCGGCAGCGGCACCGCCGGCGGGACGATCGTCGGCGACCAGACCGCCGAGATCGAGCGGCAGGTCGACGCCTTCCCGCTGCTCGACAGCGTGCGCCGGTGGATCGCGCCCTACGACGGCACCGTGCGGATCGCCGGCGCGGCGAAGCTGACCGCCGACCCCGGTGCCGACCGCGCCGCCGACGGCGTCCGGGTGGCCGTGCAGCACGAGGACACCGAGCTGTGGGCGCAGCGCATCACCGCGCGCGACCACGCCGGGTACGCACCGTCCGGTGTGGACAGTGTCGCGGTGCACCGCGGCGACCGGCTCTACTTCCGCGTCCAGTCGGTCGCCGACGGCCGCTTCGACCAGGTCGACTGGGATCCCGACGTCACCTACACCGGGGTCACGCCGGCGACCGACGTCAACGGCCTCGACGCCTACCGCTACCTCGCTTCGCGCGACTTCACCCTGGGCGGCCGGCCCTCGACGGTCACCGCTCCCCTGACCGGCACCCTGCACCTCTCTGGTGACGTGGCCAAGGTCGGCCCGACGACCGACGACGTCGCGGTGGTGATCACGCGCAACGGCGCCGACGTCTTCAGCCGCACCCTGCCCGCGGCGAGCGGGACGACCGTGCCGATCGACCTCGACATCCCGGTGTCGGCGAACGACACGCTGTCCTGGCGGCTGAAGGTGGATTCCCCGATCGACGCGGGGACGCTGAACTGGGTGCCGCGAGCGCACTACGTCGCGGCCGCGGGCGGCGTACCGGTCGTCGACCAGCAGGGCAACCCCACCCTGGTCATCGACCCGCCGTTCGACCTGGACCTGTACCCGGTCGACAGCTCCACCGCACCGCAGGGCACCTACACCGCGGACCGCGCCGGCGACCTGGTCGTCCAGCCCGAGCTGGCGCTCGACGGGGACGCGCACGTCGTGTTCACCGTCAAGCGGCGCGGCGCGCTGCTGGCCAAGCGCGTGATCGACGTCGTCGCCGGCGAGGTGCCGGCCCCGGAGTCCCTGCGGGTGACCGTGCCGGTGGCCGAAGGTGACGAGCTGTTCTTCGACTACTCGGCGCTCGACACCGGGCTGCCGGCGAAGGTGATCACCCAGTCGGCGTCGGTCAGCACCGACGGCATGGCCTTCACACCGGTCCCGAGCGCGGTGCACGCCGCGGCCGAGCAGGGTGCCTTCGCGCAGCCCTACCGCGGCTGGGCGGCCATCGGCTACCAGGGCAACCGCGACCGCGCGACGGCGCCGATCAAGCAGTCCGACCTCGTGCTCGACGCGAGCTACCGCGACAAGATCCCGGGCGCTCCCCAGGAATCGGACGTGCCCGGCTTCGACGGGCGCGTCAGCCGGCCGAACGCGGTCGTGCTCGCGCCGCGGCCCGCGCTGGACCGCTGGGGCAGCGACGACGGCAACACGTGGGTCGCCGCCGGCGGCGCGGCCTCGTCCCGGTTCGGCACCGACCGCATCGACGTCGCCCAGGACGCGGACCTCGCCGGCGCGACCGGCGTGTCCCGGGTGGCGCGCACGCAGCAGGTCTCGACCACGTTCGGCGCGAGCCTGCCCGGGATCCCGATCGGGGCCGGGGCGAGCGTGGCCCGCGGCCGCAGCTCCGGGCAGGTGGACTTCGTCGACCTCAACGGCGACCGCTTCCCCGACGTCGTCGGCCCGGCCGGGATCCAGTACTCCGACGTGACCGGCGGGCTCGGCGCGACGCGGGGCAGCCTCGGCACCGGCAGCGTGCGCGAATCCGACTCCACGGCGTTCACGGCGTCGGCGAACGCCGGCAGCCCCGCGCGGACCGAAGCCAACGGACGCGGTCAGTCCGCGCCCTCGGCGGACCGGTCGGCCACCACGGCGGAGTCCGGCAGCGAGCTGCCGAACCTCGGGATCGGCGGCAGCGTCGGCGGCGGTGAGTCCGACGCCGCGTTCGACCTGCTGGACATCAACGGTGACACCCTGCCGGACCGCGTCTACGCCGACGGGACCGCGGCGCTCAACCTCGGGTACCGGTTCGCGGCGCCCGAACCGTGGCCGGGTGGCCCGCTCGCCGACTCCACCACCCGCAGCAGCGCCGCCAACCTCGGGTTCAACACCGACTTCTACGGTCTGGCGGGCGGCGTCTCCGCCACCACCAGCCAGGCGAAGACCGAAGCCGGGCTCCAGGACGTCACCGGCGACGGCCTCGCGGACCGCGTGTTCTCCCGCAACGGCCAGCCCCTGTCCGTCGCGATCAACACCGGCAGCGGCTTCACGGCCCCGACGCCGTTCGGCGGCAGCCAGGCCGGGATCACCACCGACTCCGCCGCGAACCTCGGCGCGGGTGCCTACTTCACCTTCGGGTTCTGCCTGGGCATCCTGGCCGGCGGCTGCGTCGTGTTCAACCCCGGCGCCGACACCTCCCGGGGCATCGGGCGGGCCGAGGTCGCGCTGCGGGACGTGAACGGCGACGGGTACGCCGACCAGGTCCGCTCCACCCGCGACGACGAGCTGGTCGTCGCGGAGAACCGGACCGGGCGCACGAACCTGCTGCGCACGGTGAACCGCCCGCTGGGCGCCCGGTTCGAGCTCGACTACACCCGCGACGGCAACACGGAGAACCTGCCGCAGTCGCGCTGGGTGCTGTCGCGCACGACGCTGTTCGACGGCCACCCGGGTGACGGCCAGGACCTCCAGACGTCCACCTTCCGCTACACCGACGGCCGGTTCGACCGGCTGGAAAGGCAGTTCACCGGCTACGGGCGCGTGCTCAGCGAACAGCGCGACCCCGGCGCGGGCGACGCGGTCTACCGCAGCACCACCAGCGAATACCGCACCGACACGATTTACGCGCGCGGCTTGCTCACCCGGACCTTCACCGCCGACGGCGGCGGGCGCCTGTTCACCGAAACGCTCAACAGCTACGTCCTGCGGGACGTGGCCACCGGCAAGGTCGCGGACCCGGCGAGCACCGGTGCCACGGTGTTCCCGCTCCTCGCGCGCACCGAAGAGCGGTTCTACGAAGGTGGCGCGGCAGCGGGCAAGACGACCGCGACCGAGAACGAGTACGACCAGTTCGGCAACCTGACCCGCGTCCTCGACACCGCGGACACCGGGGCCGCTGACGACGTCGAGACCAAGATGCGGTACACGGCGACCGACCCGGCCTGCCGCGACCGCAACATCGTGGGCCTGCCCGACGTCCTGGACGTGGTGGCCGTCGCGGCCAAGGCCACGACCCGGCACCGGGAGTCCACAGTGGACTGTGCGACCGGTGACGTCCGGCAGGTGCGGGCGATGCTGGCCGACGGTTCGAAGGCCGTCACGGACCTGGAGTACCTCGGCAACGGCAACCTCAAGGCCGTCGTCGGGCCGGCGAACAAGGCCGGCCAGCGGTACCGGCTGGACTACGGCTACGACCCCGTGGTCGGCGTCCACATCGAGACCATCGTGGACAGCTACGGCTACCGCACGGTCACCACGCACAACTACAAGTACGGCTTGCCGGAGTCCACGCTGGACAAGAACTTCCAGCGCGTGCACACGAACTACGACCGGTTCGGCCGGGTGTCCTTCGTGGCCGGACCGTACGAGATCCCGGAGAACCGGGTGACCGTGAGCTTCGAGTACCACCCCGAAGCCGTGGTTCCGTACGCGGTCAGCCGGCACATCGACACCACGGCCGGCAGCGTCCGGGACGACACCATCGACGTCGTCCAGTTCACCGACGGGCTCGACCGGGTGCTGCAGACCAAGAAGGACGCGAGCGTCCCACCCGAGCCCGGGGCGGACCCGGTGGCCGTGATGACCGTGTCCGGGCACGCGGTGTACGACTTCGCCGGGCGCGCCGTCGAGCAGTTCTACCCGGTCACCGAACCGAAGGGAGACCACAACTTCACGTTCAGTGGCGCGGTCGACCCCGTCACCCCGACGCGGCTGGGCTACGACGTCCTCGACCGCACGACCCGCACCGTGATCCCGGACGGCAGCGAGTCCGCCACGGCGTTCGGGTTCGGGCCCGACCGGTCCGGCACGACCCGGTTCGAAACGGTCTCCACCGACGCCAACGGCAAGCAGCGCCGCAGCTACTCCGACACGCGGGAGCTGACCACCGCGGTCAAGGAAGCCAACCCCGCCGGCGGCCAGCCGGTGATCTGGACGAGCTACGGCTACGACGCGATGGGCCAGATCACGTCCGTCGCCGACGACCGCGGCAACGCGACGAAGGCGGCGTACGACAACTTCGGCCGGCGCACGGTCGTGGAGAGCCCGGACTCGGGAAAGGTCGAGACCGCCTATGACCTGGCCGGCAACGTCACCGGCAAGGTGACGCCGCAACTGCGCGCCCAGCGCAAGGCGATCCAGTACGACTACGAGTTCACGCGCCTGACCGGGATCCGGTACCCGGTCTTCACCGGCAACGACGTCACCTACACCTACGGCGCGCTGGGCGCTCCGGAGAACGGCGCCGGCCGGATCACGTCGACCCACGACGCCGCCGGCACGGTGACCCGCGGCTACGGACCGCTCGGCGAGCTGACGCGGGAAACCCGGACGCTCGGCAGCGACGTGGGCACCAAGGACGACCGGGCGAAGTCGTTCACCACGACGACCCGGTACGACACCTGGAACCGGGTGCTGGAGACCACCTACCCCGACGGGGAGGAGCTCACCTACGGCTACGACACCGGCGGCCAGGTCACCACGGCCATCGGGGTCAAGGGCAGCAATCAGTACACCTACCTGGCCCGGCTGGACTACGACAAGTTCGAGCAGAAAGTCCTGCAGGAGACGGGTTCCGGCGTCCGGACGACGTACGGCTACAACGAGACCGACCGGCGCCTGGCCACGCTGAAGTCGGCCCAGCCCGACGGAAACACGTTCCAGAACCTCTCCTACGGCTACGACGAGGTCGGCAACGTCACGACGCTGACCAACGACGTCGCGGTGCCGGGCGCCAAGGAGCTCGGCGGGCCCAGCAGCCAGACCTACGGCTACGACGACCTCTACCGGCTCACCTCGGCGACCGGCTCGTACCGCAACGACAACGCGAAGCTCGACCACTACCGGCTGGACCTCGCCTACGACACGATCAACAACACCACGACCAAGCAGCAGAAGCACGAGCTCACGGCCCCGTCGGGGGCCACCCAGCCGCAGGGCAAGACCAGCTACACGCAGAAGTACACCTACGCCGACCGGCCGCACGCGCCGAGCAAGGTCGGCACCGACGTCCAGAAGTACGACGCCGGCGGCAACCTGATCGACATCACCGGCGGCAGGAGCGCCGACGCCGCGGGTGCGGACTCCGTGGTGCTGGCCGCCGACACCGGCGGCGGCCAGCGGACCCAGTTCGTCTGGAACGAGGAGAACCGGCTCGAGTGCGCCTACGACGACGAAGACGACACGGTCAAGCAGGAACCCGCGTCCTGTGACGACAAGGGCGACCAGCCCACCGTCCGGTTCGTCTACGACGACGCCGGCAACCGGGTCGCCAAGGAGGGCAAGCAGACCCACGTCGCGATCGGCACCACCTACAGCCGGGTCGACGGCAAGGCCGTCAAGCACTACTTCCTCGGTGACACCCGGTTGCTGTCCAAGAAGGCCGGCGACTCGGGCTACGAGCACGACCAGTTCTACTTCCACGCCGACCAGCTGGGCTCGGCCACGTACGTCACCGACGAACGCGGCAAGCTCGCCTCGCACCAGGAGTACTTCGCCTACGGGGAAAGCTGGGTCGAGGAGAACAAGACCCAGGAACCGGTGCCGTACCAGTACAACGGCAAGGAGTTCGACAAGGAGACCGGGCTCTACTTCTACGGCGCCCGCTACTACAACCCGCGGACGAACCTCTGGCAGAGCGCCGACCCCGCCGCCGGCTCCTATTTGGACGGTGCACCGAACGGCGGCGTCGCCCAGCCGTTCAACCTGGCGTCCTACAGCTACGCGTCGGACAACCCGGTGCGGCTGGCCGATCCGGACGGGCTCAGCACGTGGAACCGGGTCATCGGCGGGCTGAAGCTGGTCGGCGGGTTCTCCGAAGCCGCCACGGGAGCCGCGTTCGGCGTGGCGGCGTCGTGGACCGGCGTCGGCGCGGTCGCCGGAGCCGTGGTGTTCGTCCACGGCGCCGACACCGCGGCCACCGGCCTGCGGCAGCTCGTCTCCGGCGAGGACGAGAGCTCGCTGACCAGCCAGGCCATCCAGGCGACGACCGGGCTGAGCAAGCAGTCCGTCGACCTGGGCGAAGCCTCCGCTTCCTTCGGCGCCTCGATGGTCATGTCGGCGGCCACCCGGTCACCCCAGCTCCTCGGGATGACGGCCGGCGGCGGTGGCGGTGGCGGCGCCCGGACGGTGGGTGCCACCGGCCTGATCGCCGGCGGGCTGTCGCAGCCGGGCGCGCTGCGCACCGCCGCGGTCGAGGTGCACAACCTGGCTCTGGCCGAGAAGGGCGGGCACATCAGGCACGCGATGTCCACCGTGGCGTTGCACGAAACGAGGCTGGCCGACGGCACGACGGCGATCTTCGCCGCGCGTTCCGGTGGCTCGCTGTCGACCGCGCAGAAAGCCCGCCTGGTGGAGCTCGGCGTGCCGGAAGCCAATCTCGTCAGCGGGCCGCTGCACGCGGAGATGAACATCCTCAGGGCGGTACCGGAGGGCGCGACGCAGGTCCGGTGGGGCATCGCCCAGGCGAAGTACAACAAGCCGCTACCGTGCCCGGACATGTGCGCGAAGATCGTCACGGGCATCATCGAGGGAGCCGAATGACGTCGGTCGACATCGGCTCGCTGGTCGGCGAGACGACCAGCGGGCTGGCCACTCGCCCCCCGGCGGACGGCTGGGCGGCCTGCGCCTCGATCTGGGCGCGGGTCTACGTCCGAGCCGGCCCCGGGTGGGTCAAGTGGCCGCACCTGCGGACCGCGGCCGACGCGGCGTTCGGCACGGCGCTGGCCCGGGCCACGGGTTCGGCCGATCCGGCGGACGAGGACCTGGCGCGGCTCGGCGCGTTCGACGTCGAAGACGACGGGTCGCCCGAGTGGCAGCACGTCCTCGACGTCACGACGATGCTGTTGGCCGCCCTGGCGGACGACGACCTCGAGTCCACCTTGCGGGCGACCGTGACGACGTACCTGGAGGGCGCGTTCACGATGCTGGCCAACGACCACGCCCGAGCCGCCGGGCGCCCGCTCCGCCAGCCGGAGGCGGAGCGGGCCCTGGCCGGCGACGAACGCTGGCAGCGCGCGGTCGGGTTCGTCCGCGCGTTGTGAGCTAGGAGAACACCGCCCGGTTCGCCTCGGCCCATTCGGCGTACGTCGTCCCGGGGCGGCCGAGCAGCTTCTCGACGACGCCGGTCGGGACCTGCGGGTGCCGGAGGGATTCCTCGAAGCCGTCCAGGAGCCAGTCGACGGCCTGTTCGGGGACGCCGTACCCGACCCACTGCGCGCGCTGCTCGGCGCGGGTCAGCTCGTGGAAGCGGATTTCTTTGCCCAGCACGGATTCCAGGGTCTCGACCTGGCCACGCAGGCTGATCGCCTCGGGTCCGCTGAGGACGTAGGTGGCGGTTTCGTGGCCTTCGGTGGTGAGCACGTGGGCGGCCACGGCGGCGATGTCTTTCAGGTCGATCGGGGTCTGGGTCGCGTCGCCGTAGGCCATCGCGGCTTCGCCCGCGTGGACCATGGGCGCCCAGTCGAGGGTGTTGTTCATGAAGACGCCGGGCCGCAGGAACGTCCACGCGAAGCCGGCTTCGCGGACCGCCTTCTCGACAGCGCCGTATTCGTTGCCGCTGGAGCCTTCGTGGTCGTCGCCGACGCTGCTGCCCGACAGCGCGACGACCCGCTTGATGCCCGCTTCGGTGGCCAGTTCGCAGAACTTTCGGACGGTCCGCGCCATCGGAGCGAGGTACACGGCGTCGACACCCTCCAGCGGCAGTGTCGACGGTTTCGCGAGCGACCCGACGACCACCTCGGCTTCCGGCGGCAGCTTCGCGCGGCCGGGGTCGATGGTCAGCGCCCGCACGGGTACGCCGGCTTCGAGCAGCTCGTCCACCACCAGGCGGCCCACGCTGCCGGTCGCGCCCGTCACCAGGATCGTCATGACACCCTCCTCATTCTCGTATGCCATACGAGATCGTACGGCATACGAGAACCAGGATGCCCATAAAACGGATTTCAGGAGGTGATGGTCGGCAGCTCGGGCGCCGCGACGTCGTAGACCTTGCCGTCCTGGGTGAGCAGCGCGGCGAGGACCTTGGCCTTGCGGTCCGTCTGCTCCGCCGTCCCCCAGCGGACGATCTTGCCGCTCGACAGCGTGAACTCCACGCTCGCCGGGGTCTTCGCCGTCGCCGTCGTGACCTGCTTCAGCAGCTGCTCCGGGATCACCCCCAGCACCGCCGTCACCGCGCGCGTCACCGGGTCGTCCGCCGACACCTTGGGCAGCTTGAGCTCCGGCAACCCCGCCGGGCGGGCGGGCACGGTCTTGAACACCACGCCGCCGCCGTCGACGAGGTGGACTCCGTCGCCGCCCGGGCCGCTGTCGAAGAACGCGATCGCCGTCCGCTCGGTCACCGTGATCTCGACCGTGTTCGGCCACGAGCGCGACACCTCGACCGTCGCGATGCCCGGCATCGCCGCCACCCGGTCGCGGATCTCGTCCGTGCTCAGCCGCAGCATCGGCTTGTCCACCGGCACCGCCGCCACCGCGCGGATCTGGTCGGCCGTCACCGTGCGCGAGCCGCTGACCGAGACGTCCTTCGCCCCGAGCATCGAGCTGAAGAACAGCAGGTAGACCAGCGCGACGAGGGTCAGCACGGTGAGCAGCGCGACCCACCGGCGGCGGATCTCCACCTGCCGGGTGGGCCGGGTGCGCGCACTGGGCTTCGGGCGCGCACCGGGCTTCGGGCGCGCGGCGCGGGTGCGGCGGCGTTCCTCTTCGGAGCGCCGCCCCCGGCGTTCCCGCGCCAGGGCAGCGCGATCCCGTTCGTCCTCTTCGGACGGACGGCGGCGTTCCCTGGTCGGACTCATGAGCTCAGCGCTTGTCCAGCTCGGCGAGGATCTCCGGGCCCAGCTGGGTCACGTCCCCGGCGCCCATGGTGACGACGAGGTCGCCCCCGTGAGCGAGGCTCGCCGCCAGGCCGGCGGCGACGTCGAACGCGGGCTCGTAGTGCACCGGCACGGTCACCGCGTCGGCGATCAGCGCCCCGGTCACGCCCGGCTCCGGCTCCTCGCGGGCGCCGTAGACGTCCAGCACGACGACCTCGTCGGCCAAGGACAACGCCGAAGCGAACTCCGCCGAAAACAGCTTCGTCCGCGAGTACAGGTGCGGCTGGAACACGACGACGACCCGGCCGGCCCCGGCCGCGGTCCGCACCGCGCGCAGCTGCGCGGCGACCTCGGTCGGGTGGTGGGCATAGTCGTCGTAGACGCGGACGTCGCCGGAGCGGCCCTTGAACTCGAACCGCCGCCGCACGCCCCCGAAAGCCGCCAGCCCCTCGGCCAGTCCCTCGGCCGGGGCGCCCAGCTCGAGCCCGGCCAGCAGGGCCGCGACCGCGTTGAGCGCCATGTGCTCACCCGGCACCGCGACCCGCACTGACAGCTCGGAGCCGTCCAGCAACAGGCGCACGACTCCGCCATCCGGAGCCGGGGTGTAGTCGAGGATGCGGGCGTCACCTTCGTCGGTGACCGTGCGGCCGTAACGACGAACCCGGACGCCCAGCTCGGCAGCCTGCTTGCCCAGCTCGTCCGCCGCGGCGTCGTCGCCGCAGACGATCAGCAGCCCGCCCGGCACGATCCGGCCGACGAACTCGGTGAACACCTTCGTGTAGGCCTCGGCCGTGCCGTGGTGGTCCAGGTGGTCCGGCTCGACGTTCGTCACCACCGCGACCGACGGCGAGTAGGTCAGGAACGAGCCGTCGCTCTCGTCGGCCTCGGCGACGAAGACGCCGCCCTCGCCGTGGTGGGCGTTGGCACCGGACTCGTTGAGGTCGCCGCCGATGGCGAACGACGGGTCGAGCCGGCAGTGCTGCAGCGCCACGGTGAGCATCGACGTCGTCGACGTCTTGCCGTGCGTGCCCGCGATGCAGGCGACGCGGTGGCCTTCCATCAGCCCGGCCAGCGCCTGCGCCCGGTGCAGTACCGGGATGCCCGCGGCCCGCGCCGCGACGAGCTCCGGGTTGGTCTCCTTGATGGCCGTCGAAACGACCACCGCGGACGGCGGCTCGGCCAAGGCGGAAATGTTCCCGGCGCTCTGGCCGACGAACAGCTCCGCGCCCTGGGCGCGCAGCGACAGCAGCGCGCGCGACTCCTTGGCGTCCGAACCCGACACGAAAGCGCCCCGGGCCAGCAGGATCCGCGCGATGCCGGACATGCCGGCCCCGCCGATCCCGATCAGGTGCGCCCGGCGCAGCTCCTCAGGCAACTCAAGCACCAGCGGCCTCCAAGACGATGCGAGCGAGCAGTTCGTCGGCTTCGCGGTGGCCCATGCCGACCGCGGCCGCGCCCATCTTCGCGACGCGGTCGGCGTCGGTGACCAGCGGGACGACCAGGTCGGCGACCTTGGCCGCGGTGAGGTCGCCGTCGAAGACCATCAGCGCCGCGCCGGCGTCGACCGCGGGCCGCGCGTTGGTGGCCTGCTCGCCGTTGCCGTGCGGCAGCGGGACGAACACCGCGGGCAGCCCGACCGCCGTCACCTCGGCGACGGTCATCGCGCCCGAGCGGCACACCGCGACGTCGGCCGCGGCGTAGGCCAGGTCCATCCGCTCCAGGTACGGCACCGGCACGTACGCCGGCTTGCCCGGGAACTCCTGCACGACCAGGGTGTTCTTCGGGCCGTGCGCGTGCAGCACGCCGACCCCGGCATCCGCCAGGTCCTTCGCCGCGCCGGACAGCGCGGAGTTGATCGACTGCGCGCCCTGCGAGCCGCCGAACACCAGCAGCGTCGGCGCGTCCGGGTCCAGCCCGAAGTGCTCGCGGGCCTCGGCGCGCAGCGCGGCCCGGTCGAGCGACGTGATCGACCGCCGCAGCGGGATCCCGACGACCTCGGCCTTCGGCAGCGGCGTGCCCGCGACCGCGACGGCGACCCGCTTGGCGAACCGCGCGCCCACCTTGTTCGCCAGGCCCGGCGACTGGTTGGCCTCGTGCACGACGATCGGGACGCGGCCGCGGGCGGCCAGGTAGGCGGGCAGGGCGACGTAGCCGCCGAAGCCGACGACGACGTCCGCGCCGACCCGGTCCAGGACCTCGCGGGTGCGCCGCACCGAGTCGCGGACCTTCAGGGGCAGCCGCAGCAGCTCCGGCGTCGGCTTGCGCGGCAGCGGGACCGGCGGGATCAGCTCCAGCTCGTAGCCGCGGGCCGGGACGAGCTTGCTCTCCAGGCCGCGCTCGGTCCCGAGGGCGATCACCGTCGCGTCCGGGCGCAGCCGCATGACGGCGTCGGCCAGGGCGAGTGCGGGTTCGATGTGTCCTGCGGTGCCACCACCGGCGACCACGACCACAGGCGCCCGGCCCGCGGCTGATCGCTCGGTTCCCTTGACGGGCTTACTCACCAATGACCTCTCCGGTTCGCGGTACTCCGGGTACCACGGCTCGCTGTTGACCGCGCGGCCCCGCCGCGAGACGTGGCCGTGCTCGTCCGTGCCGCGCTGCGGCGCACCGGCTCGCGGACCGACCTGCGTCGTTCCTGCGCCGGGGCGGGCCGCGCCGCACGGGGCGCGGGCCTGGCCGCCTTCGCCCCGGTGCGCGCCGCACCCTTGCGGGTGGCGGGCGGGCGGTACGGATCGGGCGCGGGCAGCCGCAGCAGGCGTCCGAATTTACCCGGCCCCTGTGTGCGCAGTGCGGCCACCGCCTCCGGTTCGTGCCGGGCGGCGTTCGCGAGCACGCCCATGATGAGCATGGTGATCACCAGCGAGGTGCCGCCGTAGGAGATCAGCGGCAGCGTGACGCCGGTGACCGGCAGCAAGCCGACGACGTAGCCGATGTTGATACCGGCCTGCGCGACGAGGAACACGGTCAGCGTGCCGGAGACGATCCGGATCCACGGGTCGATGTTGCGGGTGGCGATCCGCAGGCCCACGACGGCGACCCCGGCGAACAGGGCGAGCACGACGACGCAGCCGATCAGCCCGAGCTCCTCGCCGATCAGGGCGAAGATGAAGTCGTTCTGCACGTTCGGCAGGTAGTTCCAGCTGGCCGCGCCCTGGCCGAGGCCCTTGCCGAACAGCCCGCCGTCGGCCAGCGCCAGCTTGGCCTGGTTGGCCTGGAAGCCCTCGGCGCTGACGTCGGCGTCCGGCGAGAGGAACGACATGACCCGGGCGAGCCGGTAGGGCGCGATCACGGCGAGCACGAGCACGCCGGCCAGGCCGCCCGCGAGGATGACGCCGAACAGCCGTTTCGGCGCGCCGGCGAACCACAGCAGCGCCAGCAGCACCACGGCCAGGGTGACCGTGCCGCCGAGGTCCGGCTGCAGCATGACCAGGGCGAACATCAGCAGCGCGATCGGCACCACCGGCACCAGCAGGTGCCGCCACTGGTGGATCACGTTGTACTTGATCACCAGGATGTGGGCGCCCCAGAAGGCCAGCGCGACCTTCGCGGCCTCGACCGGCTGGAAGGTGAACTCGCCGATCCGGAACCAGCCCTGCGAGCCGTTGACCGTCGAGCCGAGCGGGGTGAGCACGAGCACCAGCAGGCCGAGGGAGATCACGGTCGCCGTGGCCGACATCCGCCGGATCCGCTCCAGCTTGACCCGCAGGCCCAGCCAGAACACCACGCCGCCGATCGCGACGAACACGAGGTGCTTGGTGAACAGCGAGTACACGCCGCTGCCGGTCTTCGGGTTGTAGGACGCCACCGACGACGCCGACAGCACCATGACGATGCCGATGACGGTGAGCACACCGGTGAGGGCGAGCACGAGGTGGAAGGACGCGAGCGGGCGCGAGAGCCACGCGGTGAGCGCGGTCCGGAAGGCGACGAACCCGCTTTCCTTACGCTCGCGGCGCGGCCGCTTCGGCGCGGTCCGGGTCTTGGGGTCAGTGACCGTCACTCGGCGCCCCCGCTGCGTCGTCGCGGAGGACGTGCACCGCCGCGGCGAACGCGTCGCCGCGCTCGCCGTAGTTGCGGAACATGTCCAACGACGCCGCGGCGGGTGCGAGCAGCACCACGTCACCTGGCCGGGCCATCGCGCTGGCCGCACTCACCGCCGCAGTCATGGGTTCATGGTCACCCGGACGGAGGCTGTTCACCGGGACATCCGGCGCGTGTCGCGCGACCGCGGCGGCGATCACGGGTGAATCGACACCGAGTAGCACAACTCCTCTGAGGCGGCCGGCGATGCTGCTCACAAGTTCGTCGACGGAGGCGCCCTTGAGCTGGCCCCCGGCGATCCAGACGATGCTCTGGTGCGCCCGCAGCGACCCGCCGGCGGCGTGCGGGTTGGTCGCCTTCGAGTCGTTGACGTACCGCACGCCGGCGACCTCGGCCACCTCGACGGCCCGGTGCGGGGCCGGCTGGTACTCGCGCAGGCCCTTCAGCACGGCCTCCGGCGGGACGCCGTGGGCCCGGGCCAGCGCGGCCGCGGCGAGGGCGTTCGAGACGTTGTGGGGGCCGGCCGGGCGGACGTCGGCCAGCGTGGCCAGCTCCTCGGCGCTGTTCGCCGGGTCGGCCACGAAAGCACGGTCGACCAGCAGGTCCTCGACGAGGCCCAGCTCTTCGGCGGAGGGGGTGCCCAGCCGGAACCCGACGCGGCGGGCGTCGGCGGCCGCGTGTTCCTCTGCGATCCGCGTGGACCACTCGTCGTCGGCGTTGTGCACGGCGACCTTGGCCCGGGTGTACACGCGTCCCTTGGCGGCAGCGTATTCGTCCATCGAGCCGTGCCAGTCGATGTGGTCTTCGGCCAGGTTGAGCACCACGGCCGCGTCCGGCGCCAGGGTCGAGGACCAGTGCAGCTGGAAGCTCGACAGCTCCACGGCCAGCACGTCGTAGCCCGCGCGCACCGCGTCGAGGGCCGCGTAGCCGATGTTCCCGCAGGCCACGGCGTGGGCGCCGGCCGCCTTGAGGATCGACTCGAGCATGCCCACCGTGGTCGTCTTGCCGTTGGTGCCGGTGACCACCAGCCACGACGGCGGGTGGTCGCGCAGCTGCCCGGCCCGCCAGGCCAGCTCGACATCGCCGATCACCTCGACACCCGCTTCGGCGGCGGCCACCAGCAACGGCGACGTAGGCCGCCAGCCGGGGCTGGTGACGACGAGAGCTGTACCTTCGGGTGGCTCGGTCAGCCCCGGCACCAGCTCGGCGCCGAGGCCCGCCAGCTCGGCCAGGCGCTCGGCGTTGCCATCGGTGACGGTGACCTTCGCGCCCAGCTCGGTGAGCACGGGCACGATCGACTTCCCGGTGACCCCCGCACCGGCGACCAGGACGTGACGACCGGCGATGTCCAAGGTCAGCCCCCGAAGCCGAGCTGCTCGCTGTAGAACAGGCCCAGGCCGAACATGCAGCAGATCGCCGAAAGCAGCCAGAACCGGATGATCACCGTGGTTTCGGCCCACCCGGCGAGCTCGAAGTGGTGGTGGAACGGTGCCATCCGGAACAGCCTTCGCCGGGTCGTCCGGAACACCGCGATCTGCGCGACCACCGAGATCATCTCGACCATGAACAGGCCGCCGATCACGATGGCGAGCAGCTCGGTGCGGGTGGTCATCGACAGCCCCGCGACCAGGCCGCCGAGGGCCAGCGAGCCGGTGTCGCCCATGAAGATCTTCGCCGGGGCCGCGTTCCACCAGAGGAACCCGACGCAGGCACCGGCGGCCGCGGCGGCGACCACCGCCAGGTCGAGCGGGTCGCGGACGTCGTAGCAGGCCGGCGCCGGGCCGTTGGCGCAGTTCAGCCGCTCCTGCCAGAACGCGATCACGACGTAGGTCGCCAGCACCATCGCCGCCGAGCCGCCCGCCAGGCCGTCGAGGCCGTCGGTGAAGTTCACCGCGTTCGACCAGCCGGAGATCACGATGTAGCAGAAGATCACGAAGATCACCGACGGGAAGGTGATCAGCGCGAGGTCACGGACGTAGGAGAGGCTCTCCGACGCCGGGGTGATGCCCCGCGAGTCCGCGAAGTTCAGCGCCAGGACCGCGAAGGCGATGGTGACCACCAGCTGGCCGACCAGCTTCGCGGTCTTGTTCAGCCCCAGGTTGCGCTGCTTGCGGATCTTGATGAAGTCGTCGAGGAACCCGACGATCCCGAGGCCCACCGCGAGCATCAGCACGAGCAGCCCGGAGGCCGTCGGCGCGCCGCTGCGGGAGTTGAACATCCAGTTGATCAAGTGCGCGGCGAAGTACCCGACGACCATCGCGATGATGATCGCGACGCCACCCATCGTCGGCGTGCCGCGCTTGGACTTGTGTCCCTGCGGGCCTTCCTCGCGGATCTCCTGGCCGAAACCCTGCCGGGAGAACACCCGGATGAGGTACGGCGTGAGCAGGATGGAGATCAGCAGGCCCGCCCCGGCCGCGATCAGGATGCTGATCACGCGTCACCACCGTTCGAGCGATTCTCGGAGTTGTCGGATTCCCGGGGTTCGAGCAGGGCCTCGGCGACCCGCCAGAGACCGGCGGCCTTGGAGGCCTTGACCAGCACGACGTCCCCGGGACGGAGCTGATCATGCAGCAGGGCGGTCGCGGCCTCGACGTCGGGTACCAGAGCCGATTCCTCGCCCCAGGAGCCCTCCTGGTGCGCCCCCTGGTGCATGGCCGCCGCCTCGGGGCCGATCACGACGAGCTTGGCGATGTTGAGCCGGACGACCAGCCTGCCGATCTCGTCGTGGGCGGTGACCGTGTCCGCGCCGAGCTCGCCCATCACGCCGAGCACGGCCCAGGACCGGCGGCCGCTCTCCCGCGTCATCGCCGCGAGGGCCTTCAGGCCGGCCCGCATCGACTCGGGGTTGGCGTTGAAGGAGTCGTTGAGGATCGTGACGCCGTCGGGCCGCGTGACGACCTCCATGCGCCGCGCCGAGCGCCGCTCGAGCCCGGAGAGCCCGGCCCCGATCTGCGCCGGCGTCGCGCCCAGCTCCAGGGCGACCGCCGCGGCGGACAGCGCGTTGCCGACGTGGTGCTCGCCGTGCAGCGGCAGCCGCACGTCGGCCTCGCCCGCCGGGGTGATCAGCCGGAAGGAGGCGCGGGCCTCGTCGTCGAGGGTGATGTTCTCCGCGCGGACCTGCGCCGAGGGGCTTTCGCCGACGAACACGACGCGGGCCTTCGTGCGGCTCACCATGGCCGCGACCAGCGGGTCGTCGAGGTTGAGGATCGCGACGCCGTCTTCGGGCAGCGCCTCGACCAGCTCGCCCTTGGTCTTCGCGATGCCTTCGCGCGAGCCGAACTCGCCGACGTGCGCGGTCCCGACGTTGAGCACGACGCCGATCTTCGGCGGCGCGATCTCGGCGAGGTGGGCGATGTGCCCCGGCCCGCGCGCGGACAGCTCCAGCACCAGGTGCCGGGTCTCCGCGTCGGCCCGCAGCGCCGTCCAGGGGTGGCCCAGCTCGTTGTTGAACGACCCGGGCGGCGCGACCGTCGGGCCGAGCGGCTCGAGCAGCTGCGCGATGACATCCTTGGTCGACGTCTTGCCGGAGGAGCCGGTGACGCCGACGACGGTCAGGTTCCCTTCGGCCAGGCGCTGCACGACGTACCGGGCGAGCTTCGCCAGCGCGGCCAGCACCGCAGCGCCGGAGCCGTCCTTGTCGCCGGTCAGCGCGACCGACCGCTCGTGGGCCTCGCCCGGGGCCAGCGGCGGGACGACGATCGCGGGCGCGTCGACCTCGCGGGCGGCCAGCACGGCGACAGCGCCGGCCTCGACGGCCTGCGCGGCGAAGTCGTGGCCGTCGACCTTCTCCCCCGGCAGGGCGACGAACAGGCTGCCGGGCGTGAGCTTCCGGGTGTCGAACTCCACGCTGCCGGTCACCTCGGCGCCCGGCTCGGCGTGGTGCAGCCGGCCGCCGACGACGTCGGCGAGCTCGGCCAGGCTGAGCACGATCACACACTCACCTCGAGTTTGTTGCGGATGGCCGCGGCCAGCTCGTCGCGGTCGGAGAACGGGTGCACGACACCGCCGGCCTCCTGGCCGGACTCGTGCCCCTTGCCGGCGAGGAAGACGATGTCGCCGGGCCCGGCGAGCGCGACGGCGTGCTCGATGGCTTCGCGGCGGTCGCCGATTTCGACGACCTCGCCGCCTTCGGCGGGCCCGACGGCGCGAGCGCCGGCGAGCATCGCGGCGCGGATCGCCGCGGGGTCTTCGGAGCGCGGGTTGTCGTCGGTGACGATCAGGACGTCGCTGCGGCGGGCCGCCGCTTCGCCCATCATCGGGCGCTTCGCGGTGTCGCGGTCGCCGCCGCAGCCGAGCACGGTGATGATCCGGCCCTCGGCGCGGGCCCGCAGCGCGTCCAGGCCCTGGGAGACGGCGGCCGGCTTGTGGGCGTAGTCGACGACGGCGGTGAACTCCTGGCCGACGTAGACGCGCTCCATCCGGCCCGGCACCTGCACCTGGGCGAGCCCGGCGACGATGTGCTCCAGGCTCACCCCGGCGGTGCTCAGGATCGCGGCGGCGAGCACGGCGTTGGCGACGTTGAACTCGCCGGGCAGCGGGATCCGGGCGGGGGCGCTGACGCCGTCCGGGCCGTGCAGGGTGAACGTCTGCTCGCCGTGCGGGGTGGCCAGCAGGTCGGTGGCCTTCCAGACGGCCTCGGTGCCCGGGTCCGTCGTCACCGTGACCGTCCACGGCGTGAGCAGGGCCTGGCCCCACGCGCTGTCGACCACGACGACCTCGGTGGTCGAGCGGCCGTCGAACAGCAGCGACTTCGCGGCGAAGTACTCCTGCATGTCCTTGTGGAAGTCCAGGTGGTCCTGGGAGAGGTTGGTGAACGCGCCGACCGCGAACCGGGTGCCGTTGGCGCGGCCCAGCGCGAGCGCGTGGCTGGAGACCTCCATCGGCACGTGCGTGACACCGCGCTCCAGCATGACCGCGAGCAGCGCCTGCAGGTCCGGCGCCTCCGGCGTGGTGAACCCGCTGACCAGCCGTTCGCCGGCGATCCGGGTCTCGACGGTGCCGATCAGGCCGGTGGTCAGGCCGGCCGCCTGCAGGCCGGCGTCGACCAGGTAGGAAGTCGTCGTCTTGCCCGAGGTCCCGGTGACGCCGAGGACGGCCAGCCGCAGCGACGGCTCGCCGTAGATCCAGGCGGCGATCTCGCCGAGGGCGGCGCGCGGGTCGGCGTGCACGAGGATCGGGACGCCGGCGTCGCGCAGCGCGGGGCGCCCGGCCCCGTCGGCGTCGGTGAGGACCGCGACGGCGCCCGCGGCGATCGCCTGGTCGCTGAAGTCGGCGCCGTGCGCGCGGGCGCCCGGGAGGGCGGCGAAGAGGTCACCGGGGAGCACGTGCTGCGCCCGCAGCGTCGTACCGGTGACGGTGACCTCGGCCGCGTCGGGCGAGTCGGCGATCAGGCGGGCGTCCGCCCTGGCGAGGAGGGTCGCCAGCGGGACCGGGTCGATGCGCGCCGGGCGCGGCGGCGCGGGGACCGCTTTCACCGGGCTTTCCGGCACCTGGGAACTGGACGAGGACACGGACACGGCCAAGAGGCTACCGGCGGCCGTTCCGGGGGCCCGCACGCGGTACGGCGATTGCGGGCGGCTGAGGCAGATGTGCTAGACGGCGACCCGCACCCCGTTGCGCCGCAACACTTTCCCGGGCGCTTCGGACCGATGTGGACGTTGGACGAAGAAAAGCCCCCTCACGCAGGTGAGGGGGCCTTCACGGACTGTGCCTACGGCACGATGAGCGGGACCTCCGGCGACGGCCCGTCCGACAGCGGGATCTGGTACCGCTGCGTCAGGTACGACGCGATGCTGTGGAACAGCGGTGCGGCGGAGTGCCCCACCGGCAGCGTGGTGTCGGGTGCGTCCAGCCGGATCCCGACGACGAACCGGGGGTGGTCGGCGGGCAGGATCCCGGCGAAGGTGATGTTGTAGAGGTGGTCGCTGTAGCCCTTGTTCCGCGGGTCGATCTGCTGGCCGGTGCCGGTCTTGCCGGAGATCTGGTAGCCCTCGACCGCCGCCGTCGGCGCGGTGCCCTTCTGCAGGCCCTTGCCGTTCTGCGCGACCGCGCGCATCATGTCGCGCACCGTCTTCGCCGTCTGCGGGCTGACCACCTGGACCGACTTCGGCGCCGGCTCGGGCACCGTCGTGCCGTCCGGGTTCACCTTCGCCTTGACGATCCGGGGTTCGACGCGCAGGCCGTCGTTCGCGATCGTCTGGTAGAGGTCGGCCATCTGCAGCACGGTCATCGACAGGCCCTGCCCGATCGGCAGGTTGCCGAAGGTGGTCGCCGACCACTGGCTGCGCGCCGGCACGACCCCCGCGCTCTCGCCGGGCAGGCCGACGCCGGTGCGCTGGCCCAGGCCGAACTTCTTGAGCAGGTCGGCGTAGCGCTCCTCACCGATCTTCTGCGCCAGCAGCAGCGTGCCGATGTTCGACGACTTGGCGAAGATCCCGGCGGTGGTGAACGTCTGCGTCCCGTGCGTCCAGGCGTCGTGCACGGTCTTGTCGGCGACCTGCAGCTGGCCGGGCACCTGGATCGTCGACTCCGGGGTCGCGATGCCGTAGTCGATCGCCCCGGTGGCCGTGACGACCTTGTTGACCGACCCGGGCTCGAACGGCGTGGTGACCGCCGGATTGCCCAGGTCGTCGGCCGACCAGTCGCTCGGCGGGTCGTTGGGGTCGAACGTCTTGTCGTTGGCCAGCGCGTAGACCTCGCTGGTCTTGGCGTCCAGGACGACCGCCTGCCCGCCCTTGGCGTGCGACTGCTGGACGTAGTCCGTCAGCTGCCGCTGCACCTCGTACTGCAGGTCGGAGTCGATGGTCAGCTCGAGGTCCGACCCCGGCACGGCAGCCTGCAGGTCGCGCTCGGTGCCCGGGATGACGACGTTGTCGCTGCCGTTCTTCGTGTTGACCATCATCCGGCCCGGCGTGCCCGCCAGGTCGTTGTCGCGCAGCTGCTCCAGCCCGACGAGGCCGTGCAGGTTGTGCTTGGAGGCGACCGGGTCGTCGGAGCGCCAGTTCGCGGCGCCGACGATGTTCGCCGCCAGGCTGCCGCCCGGGTATTCGCGCAGGGCGCGCTTCTCGACGCTGATCCACGCGAAGTTCTTCACGATGTCGGCGGCGACCGACGGCTCGACGTTGTGCTCGAGGTAGGTGAAGGTCGGCTTGTGCAGCAGCTCCAGCAGCTGCTGCTCGGAAAGCTGGTTCGGCACCTTGGCCGCGATGTACTTCGCGGCCGCCGCGGTCTCGCTGTCGAACGTCTTCTTGGTGCCGGGGTTCTTCGTGGCGAAGTCGTCCATGTTCTTGCGGAACGCCTTGAGGTTCACCGACAGCGAGCGCACCTCGACGCTGAACGCCAGTTTGGCGCCGTTGCGGTCCACAATGGACCCGCGCTGGGCGGGGATGTCGATGGTCTGGGCGCGCTGCTTCTCCGCGGCCAGCGACAGCTCACCGGCCTCGAACCACTGCACCTGCACGAGCTTCACGCCCGCGACGAGCAGCAGGGCGACCAGGATGAGGCGCACCGCGGAGAACCGGCCGCGGTTCCCGCCGTTCCCCCGGCGCGCCGTCGCGCTGCGCGTCCCCGCGGCGTACGTCCGGCGGGCGCTCCCCGCGGAGCGCGCGCGGGCCTGTCCGCGGCTCGACGAAGCCATCACTGGCCGGCCGGCGGCTGGTCTTCGGCGGGCACCGCGGGCTGGTCACCTTCGATCGGCACACCCTGCTGCGACTGCGTGCCCGCGGCGGGCGCGGCCGGCGGCGCGGCCGGCACCGCCGGAGCGTCCGCCTTGGCCTTCTTGGGTTCGCCGACGAGCGACGTCTTCCCGTCCGGGCCGACGACGATGCGCGCCGGGTCGCCGCCCGGCACCATGCCCAGCTGCTCGGCCGCCGGGGCCAGCGACGCGGGCGACTCGGCCTTCGCGACCTCGCGCTGCAGCTGTTCCTTCGTCTCGGCCAGGTTCGAGTTGGTCGTGCGCAGCTGCTCGAGCCGGTAGGAGTCGGCGATCGCCTGCGTGGTCAGCCACAGCGTGGTCGCCACGCCGGCGGCCAGCAGCGCCATCATCAGCAGCACGAACGACGCGCGCGACTTCGGCAGCCGCAGCTTGAGCCGGACCTTGGGCACGCCCGGCTCGGCGGTCTTCGGCGCGGGCCGCGGCTCGCGCTCCTTGAGCAGGTCGGCTCGCTGGGCGCGGCGCGCGTAGGCACGCTCGGCCGCGGACGTGCGGCCCCGCGACGCGCGGCGCGGCGCGGCCTTGCCCGGCTGCTCGAGGGTCTGCGGGTCCGGCTCGGCGGTCGTCGAGGTGCGGGCGGCCTCGCTGCGGCCCCGCGTAGCCGGCGCGTTCCGGCGGCGGGACTTCGTGGGAGCGGTCATCGCGGCTCTCCGATCCTCTCTGCGGCCCGCAACCGCACCGAAGCGGCGCGCGGGTTGTGTTCCATCTCCTCTTCGCCGGCCTTCTCGGCGCCTCGCGTCAGGAGCTTCAGCTCCGGTCCGTGCCCCGGCAGTTCCACCGGAAGTCCTTCCGGGGTGCGGGACTTCGCGAGCTCGGCCAGCGCCTGCTTGACCAGCCGGTCTTCCAGGGACTGGTAAGCCTCGACGACGATCCGCCCGCCCACGGCGAGCGCGCCCAGCGCGGCGGGCATGGCCCGGCGGAGCACCTCCAGCTCGCCGTTGACCTCGATCCGCAGCGCCTGGAACGTGCGCTTGGCCGGGTGCCCGCCGGTCCGCCTGCTGGCCGCCGGCACGGCGTCGTAGAGCAGCTCGACCAGGCGGCCGCTCATCGTGAACGGCTCCTTCTCGCGGGCGTTCACGACGGACCGGACGATCCGCTGCGCGAACCGTTCCTCGCCGTAGTCCCGCAGGATCCGGATCAGCTCGCCGGGCGTGTAGGTGTTGAGGACGTCGGCGGCGGTGAACCCGGTCGTCGGGTCCATCCGCATGTCGAGCGGCGCGTCCTTCGAGTAGGCGAAGCCCCGCTCCGCGCGGTCCAGCTGCATCGACGAGACGCCGAGGTCGAACAGGATGCCGTCGGCCTTGGCGATCTTCAGCCCGGCCAGGGCTTCGGGAAGTCCGTCGTAGACGGTGTGCACGAGATCGACGCGGTCACCGTGCCGGGCGAGGCGTTCGGCCGACTTCTCCAGCGCGGCGGGATCCCGGTCCAGCGCGACGAGGCGCAGCCGCGGGAACGCTTCGAGAAGGGCGTCGGAGTGCCCGCCGAGGCCGACAGTCGCGTCCACGAGGACGGCGTCGCGCTCGGCGAACACGGGGGTGAACAGCTCGACGATGCGGTCGAGCAGCACCGGGACGTGCTCGGGTGCCGTCATGTTCCCCTCCCCCTCTCTCGCCTGGGCGGCCCGGGGGAAATATGGCGGATGCCGTCAGGTCCCTGTCCGCCCGCTGCCGACCTGGTACCGGGGAAGGTGCACCAGGGCTGTTGAGCGGACAGAGGCCTCACGGCATCCGAGTGGGCGTTCCCCTCACCGCGCGGGCGGCGAACCTCTCGTCCCCCGACGACGAAGGTGCACCGCGACCACGCGCCTAGAAGACGCCCGGCAGTACTTCCTCTCGAGCCTTCGCGTAGCTGTCTTCGTGCTCTTCCAGGTAGCCCTGCCACGCTTGGGCGTCCCAGATCTCCAGCCTGGTGATCGCCCCGATCACCACGCACTCCTTGCTGAGCCCCGCGTAGCGGCGGAGCTCGGGCGCGATGCTGATGCGCCCCTGGCCGTCCGGCCGTTGCTCGTCCGTCCCGGCGAACAGGTAACGCTGGTAGGCCCGGACCGCCTCGTTCGTGAACGGGGCGTCGGCGACCTTGCGCGCCATCTGCTCGAACTCGGCGCGGGGGAAGACGAAAAGACAGTGATCCTGCCCCTTCGTGAGCATCAGCCCGCCGGCCAAGGCGTCGCGGAACTTCGCGGGCAGCGCGAGCCGCCCTTTGTCGTCCAGCTTCGGGGTGTGGGTGCCGAGGAACACGGCCTCCACCTCCCTACCGCCCTCGGCAGCGAACTACCTTGAACGGCTACGGGGCTTCCCTTCCGCCCCACTGGCCACCACCGTACCCCACTTTTCACCACAGTCAACGCGACAAATGGCCGGACCACTCCGTCGTGTGCTTTGTTTGCGCAGGTCAGCAGGGTGGGGGCCGATGGGGGGTGTGGTGGGGCACCGTGGCCAAGATCCCCCGCCGTGGTGGACCGGAGCAACCTCAGCTGCACCCCATGCGTCCGCATAACGGCCGCGAAAGAACCCACGGGCCTCCCCGTGGGGCCGGGTGGGGAGCCGGGGTGGGGCCCAGTGGGGGCATGGGTGGAGCCGCCCCGAACGTCATGAAAGGGTCGTTCACCGCGTCCGACGCCATGAAAGAGTCGTTCATGGCATCTGCCGGCCGCCAAAGTTGTCCACAGGGCCCCTCAAGTCACCCCGAGTAGTCCACAGATCACGGAAAGGTCTGGTTCCGAGCCGCCCGGCCGGTCACGATCGACTCGTGACCAGAGGATCTTGGACGCGCGACGCGGAGGCACTCTTCGCCGCCAGCCGGCGAGGCGTGATCACGGTGGCGCACCTGGAGTCCCTGGGTGTACCGCCGGGAACCAGCTACCGACGTTGCCTTCCCGGCGGCCCGTGGCAGCGGCTCCTGCCGGGCGTGGTGCTGCTGCGCACCGGTGAGCCCACCCGGCGGCAGCTGGTCGACGGCGCCCTTCTCCACTGCGGCGACCAGGCGGTCGTCACGGGGCTGGAATCGCTCCGCCGGCAGGGGTTGAAGCGCGATGCCCGCCCGGGCGAACCGATCCACGTCCTCCTCCCGCTGCACCTGAATCCGCAGCCGCGCGCCCACGCCCACCGGTGGTCCTGTCCGGACGTCATGAACGACTCGTTCATGGCCTCTGACGACATGAAAGAGTCGTTCATGCCAAGCGGGCGGGTCAGTCCTCCGGGGTGACCAGGGCCGCGATGCGGGAAGCGAGCCGGGAGCTGTCGACCGGAGCCACGTTCACCCACTCCTCCCCATCCCGCCCCGAAGTCTTGGTCGCGCAGTAAGCCCCCACGTCGGTGTCGAACCAAGTCAGCCCGCCCACCCGCGAAACCCGACCCGAAGCCGAGCGCCGGCTCACGCTGAACTGCCCAGCGGCATACACCGGCCGGGCCTGGATAGCCAGAACCTCCCGCTGCTGGGCCGAAGAAGAAGCAGAAAGCACCGAAGCCGCAAGGTTGACGCCGTAACCAGGCCCGGCGGTCAGCTCCGGCAACACGTCGACGAGCGCCGTGCACAGCTCACTAGAGCGGATCGAGTCCAGGGCGATCGTCTGCTCCGGCTGGGTCGCCAGTACGCCGCGGCGGCCACGGACCGCCGTCACCGCACGGAACGGGGCCGGCGCCGTCATGTCCGCCAGCGCTTCGCACGCCACGAACACGTCGCCGCCCGCGAGCAGGTCCAAGCGCGAGGCCAGCGCCGGTTCCAAAGTGCCGTCGTAGAGGCCGCGCTCGGCGAGGTTCTCGTACACCGCCTTGCGCACCTCGGCACGCTCCGAGTCGGTCCCGCCGACGCTGCGCACCGTCAGCGGCTCCGGCGGTCGGTCGTACCCGAGGTCGGTCCAGAGGATGTCGAACGCCGACGCCGAGACGCGGATCAAGCCGGCCCCAGGGTGGGCGGGGCCGCGAACGACTCGGCGGGCACGTGCCCGCGCAGGGCCGTGTCGCGGGTCCGCAGCACGTCGATCGCCTTCTGCCGCGCGGCTTCCGCCTCGGCGCGGCGGGCCGCCATCTCGTCGGCCAGCCCGGCCAGGGCGAACACGTTCCCGGACGACGCGGCGTCGCGGATCATCGCCGCCGGGTCGTAGGCCACCGGCGGGGGCATGTCGGCGCGGGCCCGCGCGGCCGCCTCCGCCTGCGCGCCGACCGCGCTACCCACCGACGCCGACACCGCGGCGGAGTGGGACAGCCACTGCGCGGCCCGGCTCACCGCCGAGCGCGCCGCGTCGCCCGCCTGGCCACGCCAGTTCTCTTCCGAAGAGGCGACCAGCGCGGCGAGGTCGGCGGTCGACTCGTGCAGCCGCTTCGCCAGCCCGTCCCAGCGCGCGCCCGCTTCGCCCGCGGCGACCGGGTCGTTGTCCCGCTCGACCTCCGCGGCCATCGCCTCGTGGCTGTAGGCCTCGTACCTCGCGGCGGGGACGGGTGGTTCCACGGCACACCTCTCGGAGTCAGGGCAGCTTGGGCTCGACCAGCCCGGCCACCGTGCCCGCGCGGCGGCACGCGAGCGGGGTGTCCGAGAAGCCGGTGTTGCTGACGTCGATCTGGACACTGGCCGCGTCGCCCACCCCGAGCAGCACGGCGCAGGTGCCGTCGGCGGCCTTCTTGTCCGCCACCTGCAGCGCCGGGTGCGCGCCGACCTTCGTCTTGGTGGCCGTCTTCTTCGCGACCTCGAGGTCGGCCAGGCCGTCGGTCTCGCTGAGGGTCACGGTGACGCCGAAGGTGCCGGGCACGGTCCAGTCGCACGCGCGGGCGCCGGCGATCTCCTTGGGTTTGCCCAGCACGCTCACCCCGGCGGCCGAACGGTCCCGCGGGTCGAGCAACGTGCACGGGTCGATCGCCGCGAGACCGGTCCACGCGACGACGGGCGGCTGCCCGGCTGTGGCGGTGGCCTGGGCCGAGGTGTGACCGACCCGCGGCGAAGCGGCCTGGTGCTGCCCGCACCCGGCGAGCAGCAGGACGGCCGGCGCCCACAGATACTTCTTGCGCACCCGATCAGCCACCCGAGCAGTCCACCCCGTCCGCGGCGGTCTCGTCGGCGTGCTGGTACTTCGCCAGCGCCTGGCCGATCCGGTGCTTGAGCGTCTCGAGCTCCTTGCCGAACGCCGTCAGCTGCTGCACGGCCGAGCCCCGCCCGCCGATGCCGTACTCGGCCATGAACTTGCCGATCTCCCCGGCGTACCCGCCGCCGAGCGGCACGGTCCGGCCGAGCACCTTGGCCTCGCGGACCATCTCGCCGACGACGTCCTGCAGGGCACCGAGCTTCGCGTAGGCGTCCGTGGCCAGCTCGGGCGCGACCGCAAAGCCGCGGACGTCGTACGTTCGCACGTCGCTCATGAGCGGTTACGCCTCTCCGTAGCCGACCGACCTCGAATCGCAGCATACGACAGTGCGGGGTGTCAGCGGGAGCACCCAGAATCGGGTGACAACACACCCATTCGGGGTATCGTCCCTGCTTGCGCAGTGTCATCAACCGACGTGCCAGCCGTGATGCCCCGGGCTTCACGGGGTTCCGCCCCCGGGTTCGCCCGGGTTTGACACACTGGATGGAAGGCTGGTCGCTGCGCGCGGACAGCAGCGAGGGGGCCGATCGGGCCCGGCGGTGCGCACAGTGCGCGCGGCCATGCGCCACCAGGAGGTCGAGTGACGTCGAGAATCCAGTCTGCGACGCCCGGATCGGGCGAGCAGGCATCCGGGCGACCGCCTTATCCGGCGGAGCCCTCGGGCAACGGCCGGGCCGCCGGCCGGCCCGCCAGAGTGTCGCTGGACGAACTGCACGAGGCCGCGCGGCGGATCGCCGCGAACGTGGAGCGGGTGCTGGTCGGCAAGCCCGAGGTCATCCGGATCGCGCTGGTCACGCTGCTCGCCGAAGGCCACCTCCTGGTCGAGGACGTGCCCGGCGTCGGGAAGACGTCGCTGGCCAAGGCGCTGGCCCGGTCGATCGACTGCACGGTCAGCCGCATCCAGTTCACCCCGGACCTGCTGCCCAGCGACGTCACCGGCGTCTCCATCTACAACCGCCAGTCCGGCGAGTTCGACTTCCGCCCCGGCCCGGTGTTCGCGAACATCGTGGTGGGCGACGAGATCAACCGCGCTTCGCCGAAGACGCAGTCGGCGCTGCTCGAGTGCATGGAAGAGCACCAGGTCACCGTCGACACCTCGACCTACAAGCTCGAAGAGCCCTTCATGGTGATCGCGACGCAGAACCCGATCGAGATGGAAGGCACCTACGCGCTGCCCGAAGCCCAGCGCGACCGCTTCACCGCGCGGGTCTCCATCGGCTATCCCGACCAGCAGGCCGAGCTGGCCATGGTCGACGAGCACGCCGGGCACAACCCGATCGAAGACCTGCAGCCGGTGTCCGACGGCGAGACCGTGCACCGGCTGATCGAGACGGTCCGCGGCGTGCACATGGCCCCCGAGGTCCGCCGGTACGCGGTCGACCTGGTGGCGGCCACCCGGCAGCTGCCGGAGATCCGGCTCGGCGCGTCCCCCCGGGCGACGCTGCACCTGGTCCGCGCGGCGCGCGCGCAGGCGGCGCTGTCGGGCCGCGACTACGTCGTCCCCGACGACCTGCACACCGTCGCGGTCCCGGTCCTGGCGCACCGCCTGATGCTCACCACCGAGGCCCACGCGGCCCGGCGCTCGGCGACCGACGTCGTCCGTGCGGTGCTGCACCGGGTGCCGGTGCCGCAGGGCTCCCGGCCCCAGTAACGCACCGCGAAGGGGAGAGAACGACGTGCTGCGTGCCCTGTCCGGCCTGACCACCCGCGGCCGCTGCCTGCTGGCCGCGGGGCTGGCGGCCGCGGTGTGCTCGTTCGTGCTCAACGAACGCGACCTGCTGCGGGTCGCCGTCTTCGTGGTGGCACTGCCGCTGCTGGTCGCCGCGTTCATCTCGGCGACCCGGCTGCGGATCGGCGCCACCCGCGCGCTGCACCCCCAGCGGGTCGCCGTCGGCGGCGCCGGCGAGGTCCAGCTCGAGCTCTGGCGCAGCGGGCGGCTGCCGGCCGGCGAGATCCTGCTCGAGGACGGCGTGCCGTACGCGCTGGGCTCGCGGCCGCGGTTCGTCGTCGAACGCCTCCCCCACGACCGGCGGGTCGCGCTGCGCTACCCGCTGCAGCCGGTGCTGCGCGGGATCCAGCAGGTGGGGCCGCTGCGCGCAACCATCACCGACCCGTTCGGGCTGTGCGAGTTCGAGCGCGAGCTGATCGCGCACTCGCGGCTGGTCGTCGTGCCCCGGGTGGTCCCGCTGTGGGGCCTGCCGAGCGGCGCGGGCATCGGCGTCGGCGACGACGGCACGGTCCGGCTGCACGCCGGGCAGGGCGAGGCCGACGTCATCGTCCGTCAGTACCGCCAGGGCGACGACCTGCGGAAGGTGCACTGGCGCTCGACCGCCCGCCGCGACGAGATCATGGTGCGCGTCGAGGAACGGCCGTGGCGCGGCGGCACCACGGTGCTGCTCGACCACCGGGCCGCCGCCCACCACGGCAGCGGCCCGGCCGCCAGCCTCGAGTGGGCGGTGTCCTTCGCCGCTTCGGCCGCGCTGCACCTGCGCCGGTCCGGGCACCGCGTCCGGCTGGTCAGCGAACACGGCGTCACGCTCGCCGACACCCCCGGCGACGGCGGCGACCACTACGACCACGTCGTGCTCGACGCACTGGCCGCGCTGCAGCCCGCGCACCAGCGCGACATCACTTTGGCCGGCGACCCGGCCGACGGCCAGGAGCTGATCGCCGTGCTCGGCACCGTCAGCACCGAGGCCGTCCACGAGCTGGCCCAGTTCCGCCCGCGCGGCATCCGCAGCCTCGCCGTCCTGCTCGACACGCCCACGTGGGCGGCCGGGGTGAGCGCGCCCGAACAGCGGGCCGCCGCCACCGAAGACTCGGCCGCGCTGCTGCGCGCGTCCGGCTGGGGCGTGGTGATCGCCGGTCCGGGCTCACCGATGCCGCAGGTCTGGGCCGAGCTCTGCCAGGCGGGCGCCCGCCGCGGCACGCTGATCGGCGGTAACCGATGAGCACCGCCGCCCCGCCACGCCCGTCCGCGACCCCGCCGCGGCGCCCCGCTTCCCAGCACCCCCTGTCGGCCTGGCGCGGCAGCCTGCTCGCGCCGTCCGCCGCCGGGATCGCGACGCTCTGCGCCGCGACGTCGGTGACGAGCGTCGTGTCGGGCCTGGCGTGGTTCGGCTACCTGTTCGTCGCCGTGCTGCTGATCGCCGCGACCGGCTTGGCGCTGCGCTCGCTGCAGGTGCCGACCGTGCTGGTCGGCCTCGGCCAGCTGCTGGTGCTGCTCTTCCTGATCACCGGCGCGTTCACCACGCACGGGATCCTGCAGGTCATCCCCGGTCCGGAGGCGTTCGGCGAGATCGGGAACACGCTCTCGGCCGCCGCCGACCAGATCCGCACCGGGCTGCCGCCGGTCGAGGGCAGCCAGCCGATCCTGTGCCTGGTGACGATCCTGGTCGGGCTCGTCGCCGTCCTCGTCGACACGCTGACGGTCGCCGCCGCGGCCCCCGCCGCGACCGGGCTCGTGCTGCTCTGCGTCTACGCGGTGCCGGCCGCGTTGTCCGAGGAAATGCTGCCGTGGTGGACGTTCCTGCTCGGCGGGGCCGCGTTCGCCGGCCTGCTGGCGGTCGACGGCAACCACCGGCACCAGCGCTGGCGGACCCGGGAAGCCCCCGGACGCAGCGGCAAGCCGGGCGTGCTGTCCGCGCCGGTCGCGGTCGTGGCCGCGGCGATCGTGCTCGGCCTGTTCGGCGGCGCGATCACCTGGGTCGGCACGGTCGGGCGGATCCCGTTCGGCACCGGCGGCGACGGCCCCGGCGCGGGGTCCGGCGGGTTCGGCATCCAGCCGTTCACCGAGCTGCGCGGCATGCTCGACCAGGGGTCCAACCGCGAGCTGTTCAAGGTCCGCGGCCTCGGCACCGACCGGCGGCTGCTGCGCGCGATGACGCTGGACACCTACTACCCCAACAAGGGCTGGGGCCTGCACGACGAAGGCCGTTCGCAGCAGGGCGTCCCGGTCGGGCCGGAGCTGCCGCCCGCACCGGGGGACGACGGCAGCGGCTCCGCGCGCCGGATCGACGTCGAGCCGACGAGCTGGCGTGACAACTGGCTGCCGGTGTACGGCGCGCCGCGGGTGATCGACGGCGCCGCCAACGGTTACCTCTACGACCAGGTCAGCGGCACGGTGTTCACCACGCGCAGCGAGGTGCCGCCGTCCTACACCGAATACGCGTCGCTGAAGGAACCGACGGCCCCGGAGCTGCGCGTGACCCCGCGGGTCGACGACCTGCCACCGCGCTACACCCAGATCGACCGCGTCGACGACCGTGTCCGCGCGAAGACGCAGCAGCTGATCGCGAACGAGTCCAACGACTTCGACCGGGCGTCGGCGATCTGGCGGTACTTCACGGCGCAGAACGGGTTCGTCTACGACACGAAGACCGCGCCGGCGAACGACGCCGACGCGCTGGCCGACTTCATCCTCAACGGCAAGCGCGGCTTCTGCGAGCAGTTCGCGTCGGCGATGGCCGTGATGCTGCGCGTGGCGGGCATCCCGTCGCGCGTGGCCATCGGGTTCACGCCCGGGGTGCCGGTCAACGACTACCTCTCGATCAGCACCCAGGACGCGCACGCGTGGGTCGAGGCGTACTTCGGCGACAAGGGCTGGGTGACGTTCGACCCGACGCCGCTGTCCGACGGCCGCGGCATCACCCCGTCGTACCTGCAGGCCGGCACGCAGGACGGCAACGAGCCCGATGACACCCAGGTGGCGCCGAGCACGGTCCAGTCGAGCGCCGCGCCGACCGGCGCGCCCCGCGACACCGACCAGAACCCGCAGGCGCAGGGTCCGGAGTCCGCCGACGAGGGCACGCCGACCTGGGTGTGGGTGCTCGTCGGGGCGCTGGTCGCGCTCGCGCTGGCGGCCACGATCCTGGTGGTCGCCGGCGGGCGCCGGAGACGGCCGGACCGCGAACCCGCGGCGGCCGGGCTCGGGGCGGTGCTCAAGAACTGGCTACCACTGATCGCCGCCGGGCTGTGGGTGGCGGTGCTGGGTGTGCTGACGTGGCTGGTGGCCTGGTGGTTCAGCCTGATCGTGGTGCTGCTGCTGGCCGGGCTGCTGGGCCCGTCGGCGGCGCGCGACGTCGGCCGGCGCCGGCGGCTGCAGGAGATCGCCGGGCAGCGCCCGGGTGCGGCGGACGCGGCGTGGTCCGAGCTGCGGGCCGAGTGCGCCGACCGCGGGCTGCCGATCCCGCCGAGCGACACGGTCCGCGTGGCCGGCCAGAAGCTGGCGGCGAAGCACCACTTGGACGACGCGGGCCGCGACGGCCTGCGCACGGTGATCGGCGTGGTGGAGAAGTCCTGGTACGGCGAGGACGGCCAAGCCGACCCGACGCTCCCCCCGGCGTTCGACCACCTGCGGCGAAGCCTGCACAAGAACGCCCCGCTGTCCTGGAAGGGCCGCTTGTTCCCGAAGTCCCTTTTCCGCAACCGCGACTGAGGTGTGCGGGAAAGGTCGACACACGTGATTGAAGGGTCGACACGGGTTTCACCGCCGTGTCGACCCCTCAATCACGGGTGATGACCCTCTGATCACGCGAGTCACGTCTCTGATCACGCGGGTTCCGGGTCCGATCACGTGAGTCGCGGGGCTGGTCACGCGGATCACACGTCCGGGCGTCACCCATTGTCACGGCGGTCGGTGCGTGGCCGCCGGGAGTGGCTGAGCACACAAGAAGATCCGCGTCCCACCACGGGCGGGCAGGACCCGGATCTCATGGTCTTGCGGCGCTACTGCTCCTCGAAGCGCTGGCGGAAGCGCTCTTCCATGCGCTGGGTGAAGGAGCTGCGACGGCCCGACTGCTTGGCCCCGCGAGATCCCGATCCACCGCCCTTGCCGTCGGATTCGGCGCCGTGCCGAATCGATGTGACGGCCAACATGACCCCGAAGAACATCACGAGGAACCCGAGCACGCTGATCAGCGGGATGTCGGCCACCCGGAACTGCGGCACCACCACGCCCAGCACCAGCAGGGCCACGCCCACTACGAACAGGGCGATGCCCTGGATACGCCGTCGGCGAGCGGGGCGACGCAACCGGGTGCCACGCACCGTGGATGCGAACTTGGGGTCCTCGGCATAGAGCTCGCGCTCGATCTGATCGAGCAGCCGCTGCTCATGCTCGGAGAGTGGCATCTTTCCTCCTCCGGCACAGCTGTCGCGGGCGCCGGGCCGCGCAACGTTCTGGACCCAACAGCCAACCCCAGGCGGGGTGGCACTGTCCAGGATACGAGGCCCGCGCCCGGACGACTACCCGATCCCGCATCCAGAAGGGATCGAATTGGGCTAAATCCCGCCCGAGCAGGGTTGCGGACCGTCACCGTCGCCGATCGTGACCGTTTTACGGCTTCCGCGGCCATGTGGGGAACACCGGCCGGGCCGAAGATCACCGCCCGTGCACGGCGCCCTGGGGGCCGCTGCTCGCGACCGCACGGCCGCGATCCGGATGCTCGGGCAGCCGCACATCCGGGACGCGCCCGGCTCAACCACCCGCGACCCGGCCGAAGCCCGATCCACCCGACCCGAAGCCCGGCTCACCTATCCCACGACCCGACCCGAGACCCGGCTCATTCCTCCCGCGGCCCCAGCAGCGACGCCGGCCGCACCGCCGCCGACCCGAACTTCGACCGCGCCACGTCCGCCGCCACCTCGGCATCCCGCCAGCGCGGTTCCCGCGAGTCGAACACCAGCTGCTCCCCCGCCTCCCCCGTGTCGAGCCCCTCGACCCGCACTCCGATCAACCGGACGGCCCCCGTCGGCGCGTGCTCCGTGAGCAGCGAGACCGCCACCGCGTGGATCTCCCGCGCCACGTCGGTCGCCGAGACCAGCGTGCGGGCCCGGGTGATCGTCCGGAAGTCCGCGAAGCGCACCTTGATCGAGACCGTCCGGCCGCGCACGCCCCGCTCCCGCAACGTCGCCCCGACGCGCGAGGCCAGCCGCAACAGCTCCAGACCCAGCTCGGCCCGGGAATGCCGGTCGACGTCGAACGTGTGCTCGGCGCCGATCGACTTCTCCGGCGAGTCGACCACCACCGACCGCTCGTCGACGCCGTGCGCGAGCCGGTACAGGTGCTCGCCCGCCGCGACCCCCAGCGACTTCTTCAGCCGCGCCGGCGGGAACGCCGCGACGTCGGCGATCGTGCCCAGCCCCAGCCGCCGCAGGTGTTCCTCCGTCCGCGCGCCGACGCCCCACAGCGCCGAAACCGGTAACGGGTGCAGGAACGCCAGGGTCTCCGCCGCGGGCACGACGACCATGCCGTCCGGCTTCGCCATCCCCGACGCCAGCTTCGCGACGAACTTGACCTTCGCCACCCCGACCGAGCAGGTGATGCCGTGCTCGGCCTCGACCCGCGCGCGGATCTGCGCGCCCAGCGCCGCCGGGGTCGCCCCCAGCCGCCGCAACGCCCCGCTGACGTCCAGGAACGCCTCGTCCAGGCTCAGGGGTTCGACCAGCGGCGTCAGCTCGCGGAAGATCCCCATCACCCCGCGGGAGACCTCGCTGTAGAGCCCGCCGGTCGGCGGGATGTTGATCAGGTGCGGGCACAGCCGCTTCGCCGTCGAGAACGGCATCGCCGAGCGCACGCCGAACTTCCGCGCCGGGTAGTTCGCCGCCGCGACGACGGCCCGCGGCCCACCGCCGGACACGACGACCGGCTTGTCGGCCAGCTCGGGCCGGGTGCGCAGCTCGACCGACACGAAGAACGCGTCCATGTCGACGTGCAGCATCCCGCACCCGGTGTCGTCCGGCGCCGGTTCCCCCGGCCGGACGCGGAACCGGCCCATCCCGCCCGGCAGCTCAGCGTTTCGCCCCACGTCCGGGACGCTACCGGCCGCCACCGACAGTTTCCGGCACCACCGACGACCGAGGCCGAAACCCGCCGGAAAGAGTCAGGCGAGCCGCGCGACCGCGTGCAGCCGGCCCGCGATGTCCCGCAGTGCCGGCGACCCCGCCGCCACCCGTTCGAACTCCGCCAGCTCGTCCTCACGGACGTCGCCGCCGACCAGGTCCGAGATCACCCGGTCGCCCTGCAGCGACGCCACTTCGAGGCCGGCGGCCTCCAGGTCGGCACGCAGACCGGCAGCGGAGAACCGCCGCAGCACCGTGTCACCCGGGACGACCCCGTCCGCGCTTTCGAGCAGCCGCTGGGCCTCGCCCACCCGGCCCGAAAGGGCGCGGTGCAGCACCGCCGCGTGCCGGTTCGCGACCAGCACCGACACCGCCCCGCCCGGCGCGACCGCCGTGGCCAGCGCGGTGAGCACCGCGGCCGGGTCGTCGACGATCTCCAGCAGCCCGTGTGCCAGCACCAGGTCGGCCGAGCCGGCCTCGACGTACCGGCCCAGCGCGTCCGAGTCGTCCGCGATGACCGTGATCAGCTCGGAGACGCCTTCTTCCTCGGCCCGGCGCTGCAGCGTGGCCAGGGCGTTCGGGCTCGGCTCGACGACGGTCACCCGGCAGCCCGCCGCCGCGAACGGCACCGCCCAGCCGCCGCTGCCGCCACCCACGTCGACGACGCGGGGGTGCTCGGCGCCCCGGGCGCGGGCGGCCTTCAGCTCGGCCTCGAGCACCCGGCGGACGGCGCCCGAACCTCGGGCGGCCACGGTCTCCGTCTTCATGCCGCCAGGGTAGTGCCCGCCCCCGCCCGCCTCCCCGGCTCCTCCCTTCGAGTGAACGCCCCTTGCCCGGCGGCGGGCCTGGCCCGCACCCGTAGGCTGGTGAACGTGCACACGGTCGCCGTACTCAGCCTCAAGGGAGGCGTCGGCAAGACGACGGTAGCTCTCGGTATCGCGTCCGCCGCCCTGCGTAGGGGCACCCGGACGCTGGTGGTGGACCTCGACCCGCAGGGCAACGCCACGACCTCGCTCGACCCGCCGTACACCGACGCGACCCTCGCCGACGTGCTCGAGACCCCGACGCGGGAGATGCTCGAACGCGCCATCGCACCCAGCGTCTGGAGCGAAGACGTCGACGTCCTCGTCGGCACCGAAGAACTGGAGCTGCTCAACGATCCGGACGCCGACAGCGACCGGCTCGCCAACTTCTCCCGCGCGCTGGACGAGCTGCACCGCACGCCGCTGCGCGAGACGCCGTACGAGCTGGTGATCCTGGACTGCCCGCCGTCGCTGGGCCGGCTGACGAAGTCGGCGCTGGTCGGCGCGGACAGCGCGCTGATCGTGACCGAGCCGACGATCTACGCCGTCGCCGGCGCGAACCGGGCGCTGGAAGCGATCGAGAAGATCCGCAAAGAGCTCAACCCGGACCTGCGCGCGATCGGCGTCCTGGTCAACAAGCTGCGCGTGCGTTCCTACGAGCACCAGTTCCGGATCGCCGAACTGCGCGACAACTTCGGCTCGCTGGTGATGCCGACGGCGATCCCCGACCGGCTGGCGGTCCAGCAGGCCCAGGGCGCGTGCAGCCCGATCCACGAGTGGCATTCGCCCGGCGCGCAGGAGATCGCGCTGACGTTCAACATGGTGCTGGCGAAGATCCTGCGCTCCAACCGGGCGGGCCGCCACCGCATCGCCGGCGAAGAGCCCGAAGGCCCGGACTGGCCCGAGGGCCCGGCGCCGGAGACGCCCGAGGCTCCGGCCGAGGTGTCCGAATCCACGGGGTGAGCCGTGCCCGAAGGTGACACCGTGTACCTCGTCGGAAAGCGCTTCGACCAGGCACTGGCGGGAAAGACGTTGCTGCGCGGGGAGTTCCGCGTGCCCCAGCTGGCCACTGTGGACCTCGCGGGCCGGGACGTGCTCGGCGTCGGGACGGTCGGCAAGCACCTGTTCACCCGCTTCTCCGGCGACCTGACCCTGCATTCGCACCTGATGATGGACGGCATGTGGGACGTCAACGCGCGCGGCGCGCGGTGGCGCAGCCCCGCCCACCATGCCCGCGTGATCCTGACCGCGGCCGACGTCCAGGTGGTCGGCTTCCGCGTCCACGACCTCAAGCTCGTGGCCACGCCGAAGGAGCGCGACCTCGTCGCCCACCTCGGCCCGGACCTGCTGGATCCACAGTGGACCGATGAGCACGCGGCGCGCGCGACGGCGGCGCTGGCCGCCGATCCCGCGCGCGAGCTGGGGCTCGCGCTGCTCGACCAGCGCGTCATGGCGGGCGTCGGGAACCTCTACAAGTGCGAGATCGCCTTCCTGCTCGGCGTGACCCCGTGGACCCCGGTGTCCGAAGTGGACGCCGGGCGCACGGTCGCGCTCGCCCGCAAGCTGTTGCTGGCCAACGCCGCCGCCGGGCGCTTCATCCAGAGCACCACCGGTCACGTCGACCGCAAGCGGAAGAACTGGGTCTACGAACGCACCCGCCAGGGCTGCTTCCGCTGCGGCGGCCGCACCTTGGTGCGCACCCAAGGCCACGACGTCCAGCGGCGGCCGACCTGGTTCTGCCCGAAATGTCAGCACGGCCCGGCGCCCGCGAGCTAGGCTGAGGCCGTGACGTCGTTCAAGCTCCCGCTCTACGGGACCGACACCGAACGCGGCGACCTCGCTCCCTGAGCCGGCCGCGCTCGCAGTCCGTCACCCCCGCTTTCCCAGGGAGCTCAGTCATGCCCGGAATCCTGACCGGGCAGGCCTTGCGCGCCTTCGCGCACGCCCTGCCCAAGGTCGAACTGCACGTCCACCTGGTCGGCTCGGCGAGCCTGCCGACCGTCCTCGAGCTGGCCCGGCGGCGACCGGCCGCCGGCGTCCCCACCGGCGAACGCGAGCTCGCGGAGTTCTTCACCTTCCGCGACTTCGCCCACTTCCTCACCGTCTACCTCGCGGTCACGTCGCTGGTGCGCGACCGCCACGACGTCCACACGCTCGTGACGGGGCTGGCCGCGGACCTCGCCGCGCAGAACTGCCGCTACGCCGAAGTCACCGTGACGCCGTACAACCACCTGCTCGACGGCGTTCCCGGCGACGACCTGCTGGCCGGGCTCGCGTCCGGCCGGGCCCGCGCCGCCGAACTGGGCGTGGAACTGGCCTGGTGTTTCGACATTCCCGGCGAAAAGGGCACGAAGGCCGGACAGGAGACGCTCGTGTTCGCGCTGCGCGAACGCCCTGAGGGCTTGGTGTCCTTCGGCCTCGGCGGCCCGGAGCTGGGCGTCGGTCGGGCACAGTTCGAGCCGTTCTTCACCCGCGCCAGGGAAGCCGGCCTGCACAGCGTCCCGCACGCCGGCGAAACCACCGGCCCGGCCACGATCTGGTCCGCGCTGCACGACCTCGGCGCCGAGCGGATCGGTCACGGCACCAGCTGCGCCGCCGACCCGGCGCTGCTGGAACACCTTGCGGCGCACCGGATCCCGCTCGAAGTGTGCCCGACGTCGAACGTGCGGACCGGCCAGGTCCCGAGCGTCGCCGCGCACCCGGTGCGGCGGATGCTCGACCACGGCGTCGTCGTCACGCTCAACACCGACGACCCGCCGATGTTCGGCGCCACGCTCACCGGCGAGTACGTCGCCGTAGCCGAAACCCTCGGGCTGACCGCGGCCGAGCTGGCCCGACTGGCGGAGAACGCCGTCGACGCGTCGTTCCTCGGCGAAGCCCGGAAAGCCGCGCTACGACGTGAGATAAGTGAAATGACGTTGCCGGACACCGGGATCTTCGCCTAGCGTGGCAGTACACAAGAGAGGAGGTGGTCCTAAGTTGTATTCCAACAGGACTTGTGAGGTGGCTGTCCGCTAGCGGATGGCACGTGGAGGACTTTGAGCAGCGTTACAGCTGAGCCACCTTCGGCTCATCGCCTGCTCCACGTGATGCCTGATAGCGAATACCAGGCAGTCACCGTGCCCCCGGGGTTTCCGAGCACCAGTCCGGCTCGGGCTCAAGCGTTTGACGGCGTTTGAGAGACACCCCGGGGGTTCCTTCATGCGCTCATTTGTGCAGGTCACGCCATCTGCCGGGGCGAGATGACCGCCCGGCGATCCGAGCGCTGTGTTCGACGAACGCGTAACTACGTTCCGTCCCCCGAACGGCTGAAGGTCGCTAGCCTGGAAGCATGCTCAGGCCCGACTACCCGATCACCACGGCTCGGCTGCTCCTGCGCCCGTTCACGCCCGACGACCTCGACGCGCTGAACTCCTTCCAGTCCCGTGCCGACGTCGCCCGCTACCTCTACTGGGGCCCGCGCAGCCGCGCCGAATCGGCCGCGGCACTGGCGAAACGGGTGCACAGCTCGACGTTGACCAAGGAAGGGCAGCTCCTGGCCGTGGCGGTCGAGCTGGCCGCGACCGGGCAACTGATCGGCGACCTGAACCTGGAGTGGCTCAGCAGCGAGCACCGGCAGGGCGAGATCGGGTTCGTCTTCCACCCGGACCAGCACGGCAAGGGTCTGGCCGCGGAGGCGGCGACGGAGCTGCTGCGGCTGGGCTTCGAAGACCTGGGGCTGCACCGCGTCATCGGCCGGTGCGACGGCCGGAACACCGCGTCCGCCGCGCTGATGGAACGCCTCGGCATGCGCCAGGAGGCGCACCTGAGGGAGAACGAGATCGTCAAGGGCGAGTGGACCGACGAGCTGGTCTACGCGATGCTCGAAGACGAGTGGAAGGACCTGCGGGCCACCGGCGCGTAGTGGCCCCCTTCACGCGGACGCGACGCTCCGGTCGCGCGTTCCGGGCGGTTTGGCAGCATGGGGGCGTGTTCTTCGACAAGATCGTCCGCCCGGCGCTGTACCGCCTGTCCTACCACGACCCCGAGTTGGTGCACGAGCGCACGATCGCCGTCCTGGCCCGGCTCGGCAAGGTCGCGCCCGCGGTCGGCGGCGCGCTGCGGGTCAACGACCCGGTGACCGTGCTGGGCCTGCGGTTCCCCAACCGCGTCGGCCTGGCCGCCGGGATGGACAAGAACGGCCGCGCCCTGCCCGCGTGGGCCGCGCTGGGCTTCGGCTTCATCGAGGTCGGCACGGTGACGCGGCTGGCCCAGCCGGGCAACCCGAAGCCGCGGCTGTTCAGCCTCCCCGCCAGCGACGCCGTGATCAACCGCATGGGCTTCAACAACGACGGCGCGGAAGCGCTTGCGGCCAAGCTCGCGCGCGGCGGGAAACCCGGCGTGCCGCTCGGCATCAGCATCGGCAAGTCGAAGGTCACCCCCCTCGAAGACGCCGTCGAGGACTACCGCTTCTCCCTGCGTGCGCTGCACCCGGACGCCGACTACTTCGCCGTCAACGTCAGCTCGCCGAACACGCCCGGGCTGCGGCAGCTGCAGGACCGCACCGCGCTCGCCGAGCTGCTCGGCGAGCTGCGCACGACGTCGGCGGAGCTCGCCGGCTCGGGCACGCCGACGCCGGTGCTGGTGAAGGTCGCGCCGGACCTGACCGACGACGCACTGGCCGAGCTCCTGGAGGTCGCGCTCGAGCACGGCGTCGCCGGGATCATCGCCACGAACACCACGCTTTCGCGCGACGGCATCGTGCCCGCGGAGAGCGGCCTGGCCGGACAGGGGGGAGGACTGTCCGGCCGGCCGCTGACCACCCGCGCGGCGGAGGTCGTGCGGTTCGTGCACGACCACACCGGCGGGAACCTGCCGATCATCGGCGTCGGCGGCGTACTGGGCCCGGACGACGCCGTCCGCCTGGTGGACGCGGGGGCGTCGCTCGTGCAGCTCTACACCGGGTTCGCGCTGCACGGGCCGGGCCTGGTGCGCCGGGTCAGCCGGGGCCTCGCAGCCCGGCCGTCGAGGTGAACCGGACGTAGCCGCGCCAGGATTCGTAGCGGTCCAGACCGGCGCCGCCCGTCGTCGCGGCGCAGCGGACGGCAAGGGGCCGGGAGCCGTCGTCGAGCTCGACGCGGTCCAGCACGAAGGGTTCCTTCAGCGTGGTGACGAACCGTTCGAACGCGGCCGGGGACAGCCGCCAGCTTTCGCCGTCGAGGCTGCTGCCCTCGGCGTGGTCCAGCACGCCCGGCTGCGGCGGTTCGGTGTCCAGCAGCACCATCCGGTAGCTCTCGGTGGTCCGGACCGGCCGGGTGAACCGGGCGCCGAGCTCGGTGAGCCGGGCGTTGAGCGGCTGGCCGCGCAGGTGCGCGCCGAACACGACGACGTCCTCGCCCGGTTCCGGGTAGGGCGTCATGGGCTCGTCCGTGCAGACGGTCGCGAGGTCGAGGCCGATCTGGTCCTCGAACGGCCGCGTCAGGAAGGTGACGCCGAACGGGCGCTTGTCGCCCGGCAGCACCGGGACGGTGACCGCAGCGAGGTCGAGCACGTTCGCGAAGGCGGTGCAGCGGGCCAGGCGGTGGTTCACGGCGGCCGGGTCGGCCAGGGCCTCGGCGAGCTCCGGGTGGTCCGGCACGGTGGGCAGCAGGAGCGCGTCGAAGCCCTCCGGCACCTGAGCCGAGGCGGCGACCGGTTCGAGGACGACCCCCGCCGCCGTCAGCCGCTTCACGGTGTTCTCGAACGCGATCGTCGCGGCGGCACCCAGGGTCGGGTCTTGCGCGTACGCGACGCGCGGGTGCTCGCCGGCGCCGAGACGGACGTCGGCGGGCCAGGTGCGGGTCGCGGAGACGCCGTCGGGTCCGGTCATCAGCGCGAGCGCGCGACGGCCGGCGACCAGGCCGTTCGTGTACACGGAGACGGCTTCGGAGCTGCGGACGCCGGTCATGGGCAGCAGACCGCGGGTCGGTTTCAGCGCGACGACAGCGTTCAGGGCCGCCGGGACCGCGCCCGCGGTGCTCAGCGCCAGGTCGACGATGCCGAGGGCGACGACGACCGCCGCGCCGCGGCCGCCGGCCTTCGTCCGGTCCCAGGCCGAGGCCACGGTGGCGCACCCGGTCTTGCCGAGCACGACGGCGCCCGCCGCGGTGAGCCGGGAGACGACCGTGGCGCTGGTTTCCGGGACCGAGCGGCCCGAGGGCTGCCCGGCGACGTCGATCAGCTCCGGCACGGCGAAGACGGTGCCCGCCAGCGGCAGGTCCTCCCCCGCCTGCACGCGTTCTTCCACGGCCTTGGCGTCGACGAGGACGTCTTCGACCGCGCGGAGGGTGGACCAGAGCTCGGGACGGTTGGCTTCGGTGATGCGCTCGAAGGCCGCGATGACGCGCTGCGAGGCGCTGGGCGGGGTCGGCGGGGTGGGATCCGGGTCCGGCGGGAGCGTGTTCACGGGGCGTCCTTCCCTCGGCGATCGAGAAAGTCCACTGTGTACGGTCGGCGCCGGCGATCCTCAAAGCACGACGGGCCTCCCGGCTAGTGACACCTCTGCATGCATGACAGAAACGTTAGGTGGTGGACGTTTCCGTAGCCCACTGTTTCCGATTACGCGCGGGTTTCGGCACCAAGAGGTGAACAGGGCGCGACGCCGGGGTGAAACGCACGATCACGCACGCGGGGTGACGAAGAGCCGAAACCGCAGGACGCGGCACCCGAACGGCCGAGTTTCAAATCCCAACGGCCCAGCAACGCCCGAATCCGCGTGATCAGGGACGAAACCGGCGTGATCGAAGCCGGAACTCGCGTGATCGGGCCCGTTCCGGCTCGGATCACGCGAGTTACGTGTCTGATCACGCGAGTTCCGACGTGGGTCACGCCGGTTCGGGGTCAGGAGAGTTCGCGCAGGGCCATGGCCAGGCCGGCCAGGCGGTCGGTGGCGTCGGTGAGGGCCTGTTTGGACGTGACCAGGCCGTCGCTCGAGGCCGCGACCGTGTGGCCGGCCGCGGCGACCAGGCCGCGGTAGCCCTCGAGGCCGTCGTCGAGCTGTTCGCGGAGCTTGCCGACCGCCGCGTCCAGGGCCGCCTGCTCGCGGGCCGGGGCGGAGTTGCGGCCGCGTTCGATCGCCTGGATGCGGCCCGCCAGGCCGCGCAGGGCACCCGCGGCTTCGACGGCCGTCTGGCCCGCGTCGGCAACGGACACTTCGGACACCGGCGTCGTGCCGACCGAGGACGGTACGGAGAGCTGGCGAAGCAGCTCGCCCAAGGAGGCCTCGCACTCCGCCAGCCGTTCCATCGGCTCGCGCGCGGCGGACCCCGCGGGCGGCAGCGGCGGCGGACCGGCCGGTGCGGAGGGGAGCGGGGTGCGCTTCAGTTCACGCAGCTTGAGTCCGCTCCGGACGCCGAACGTGCCGAAGACGACCGCTCCGGCGAACGCCATGATCGCCTGCGGCATCATCGGCGCGCCGGCGGCGCTCATCCAGCCCAGCCCGGCCGCCACGGCGAGGACGCCGCACAGGATCGTCAGCAGGATCCACAACGTCATCGCGCGCGACGTGCGGCGCTTGCGGCGTTCGTGCTTCGCGGCCGGGTGGTTCCAGCGGTCCCACTTGGCCCGGGCCTCGGCGAACGCCGGGACCTGGTTCGCCATCGTCGAGAACGTCCCCGACATGTCGGGCCGCCGCACGGGCGGCCGCTGCAGCGGGTTCGGACGAGGGCGCTGAGGTGCGGGCTTCCCGCCGGCCTGGTCGGCCGGCGGGAAGTACTTCTGCACCTTTTGGAGCTTCTCCTGGGCGCGCACGGCGTAGTCGGGCAGCTTCTCGATGTGCTTCTCCAGCTTCGCACTGAACTCGCTGAAGTCGCGTCGTCTGCCCTGCTGCCCCATGCTCGCCCCCTTCGAACTCCGTACCCGCGTCAGGCCGGGTTCTTGCCCTGCTCGGCCTGCACGCGCGACTGGATCTCGCGCTGGATGTCGGCCGAGCTGCTGCTCGCCGGCTGCTGGGCCGTCTTGCCGCCGTCGGTCACCTGGGCGACCGAATCGCCGCGCATGGACGAGCGGATCTGCTCGAGCCGCGAGTGCCCGGCCAGCTGCGTGGTGGAGGCCTGGACCTCCATCATGCGCCCCTGGACCGAGTTCTGCGCCAGCTCCGCCGAGCCCAGCGCCGTGGTGTAGCGCTTCTCGATCTTGTCGCGGACCTCTTCCAGCGACGGGGTGTTCCCCGGCGCCGCCAGCTGGCTCATCTGGTTCAGCGAAGCGGAGACCTGCTCCTGCATCTTCGCCTGCTCGAGCTGCGAGAGCAGCTTCGTGCGCTCGGCCAGCTTCTGCTGCAGCATCTGCGAGTTGCGCTCCACGGCCTTCTTGGCCTGGGCCGCGGCCTGCAGCGACTGGTCGTGCAGCGTCTTCAGGTCCTCGATGTTCTGCTCGGCCGTGACGAGCTGCGTCGCGAAGCTCTCCGCGGCGTTCTCGAACTCGACGGCCTTCTGCTCGTCACCCTTGGACCGCGCCTCGTCCGCGAGGACGAGGGCCTGCCGGGTCGAGGCCTGCAGCTTCTCGACGTCACCGAGCTGCCGGTTGAGCTTCATCTCCAGCTGCCGCTGGTTGCCGATCACGGAGGCGGCCTGCTGCGTCAGCGCCTGGTGGTTGCGCTGCGCCTCCTCGATGGCCTGCTGGATCTGTACCTTCGGGTCGGCATGCTCGTCGATCTTCGACGAGAACGCCGCCATCATGTACTTCCAGAACTTCACGAACGGGTTGGCCATCTCCTCCGCCTGCCTTCTTGCGTCCCACGGGCCTGAGTACCTCGGGGTGGGGCGTCGCTCCCCTGCTCATGCAACGCACCGACCCCGGCGTTGGGTTCCATCGTGTCAGGTCGGCCACGTCCGTTCCAGGCGACCCCGGGGGATTTCAGGGTTCGTCCCTGATCACCCCTGGAGATAACGCCGACGGCCCCGGGCGGGTTGCCCGGGGCCGTCATCGCATCCGATCCGAACTACGCGGCGATCGTCGAGGCCAGTTTCGGCTGCCCGATCGTCGTGCGCAACGTCGTGTTCATCCGCGGCGCGGGGGAAATCCGCAGGTCGGCGAGGTCGTTGCCGATCAAGTCCGACATCAGGCGGCCGCCTTCGATGCCGGCCGCGGAGGCCTTGGCGCCGCGCTCGGGCACCTTCTCCCGGGGCGCGCCGTCCCCGATCCGCTCGTCGACCGGTGCGACCTCGACGTTGTCGAGGGCCGAAACGTCCGCCGCCACTTTGTGCAGCAGTTCGCCGAGCGGAAGGTCCAGAGCCTGGCAGATGGACGCGAGCAGCTCGCTCGACGCCTCCTTCTGGCCCCGTTCCACCTCCGAGAGGTAGCCGAGGCTGACCCTGGCGGCGCGGGAGATGTCGCGCAGCGTACGACGCTGGTTGGTGCGGGCATGACGGAGCCGATCACCGATCGCCTCACGCAACAGCACGGTCATCACGCGCCTCCCTTCCGAACAAGTACCCCCTACGTTACCCAGAGCGGCGCCCCGAGCGCAGGAGTTGGTGTGTCCGTACGCCAAGGGCGAACGCCCGTTTCACGTCAGATGTTCCCCGAGCAGGGCAAACGCGGCCCGGACCGATTCGGTCCTGATCAAGTCGCGGTCGCCGCTGAGGGCCAGGGTACGGACTGTGACTGTTCCCGGCCCGGCGAGTCCGACGTGCACGGTGCCCGGCGCAACGCCGTCCTGGGCGGCCGGCCCGGCCACGCCGGTGAGCCCGAGGCCCCAGGTGGCGCCGCACCGCTCGCGGGCGCCCGCGGCCAGCTGGGCGGCGACCTCCGGGTGGACGGCGCCGTGTTCGGCGAGCAGCTCGGGGTCGACGCCGGCCAGCGCCGTCTTCAGCTCGGTGGCGTAGACGACCAGGCCGCCGCGCAGCGCGGCGCTCGCCCCGGGCACCTGAGCCAGGGTCGCGCAGACGAGCCCGGCGGTCAGCGACTCGGCGGCCGCGACGGTCTCGCCGCGGGCCGTGAGGGCGGCGATCAGGTCCGCGGCCGGCCCCACCGCGGGTCGCGAATGAGTCATTCGCGGCGCCGGAGGTCCCGAATGAGTCATTCGCGGCACGTCGGCCGGGGTTTCGGCCACGCCTCAGCTCCCGGTGACGCGGCGCCCGGCGGCGCGCAGCCGGACCGCGCGGACCAGGTAGTCGACGCCGGTGACCACGGTCAGCACCAGCGCCAGGCCCATCAGCGCCCAGCGCACCGGGTCGGCGCCGGCGGGCAGCGGCAGCAGGTAGGCGGTGATCGCGGCGATCTGGGCCAGCGTCTTCGCCTTGCCGCCGCGGCTGGCCGGGATCACGCCGTGGCGGATCACCCAGAACCGCAGCAGCGTGACCCCGACCTCGCGGATGGCGATCACGATCGTGACCCACCAGCCCAGCATGCCGAGGATGCTCAGCCCGACCAGCGCGGCGCCGGTCAGCGCCTTGTCCGCGATCGGGTCGGCGATCTTGCCGAAGTCGGTGATCAGGCCGTACTTGCGGGCGACCCAGCCGTCCAGCTGGTCGGTGGCGGAGGCGACGGCGAACAGGCCGGTTGCGATCCCGCGCCAGGTCGTGTCGACGCCGTCGCCGGTGAACAGCGCGACGATGAACAGCGGCACCAGCACCAGGCGCGACAGCGTCAGCAGGTTGGCGACGTTGAGCGTCGGCACCGGAGTGGGCTCCGGGACCTGCGCGGGGGCGACGCTCTCGTGACCCGTGCCTTCGTCGGCGTCGCTGGGGAGCGCACTCACCGGTCGGCGTCCGGTGACGCGCGGACGATCAGGTCGACCCCCGCCGAGTCGACGACCTCGCACCGCAGGAAGTCACCGACCTCCGTCTTCTCCGGCGCGTCGAGGATGACGCACTCGCCGTCCACCTCGGGGGCCTGGTGCGCGGCGCGCCCGGTCAGCTCACCGTCGTCGTCCAGCTCGACGAGCACGTCGACGAAGGTGCCGACCCGGTCCTCGGCGCGCTGCGCGGTCAGCTCCTCGACCAGCGAGGAGATCCGCGTGACGCGCTTCGTCACCTCGTCGGCGTCGAGCTTGCCGTCGAAGGTCTCGGCCTCGGTGCCGTCCTCGTCCGAGTAGCCGAAGACGCCGACCGCGTCGAGGCGCGCGCCGGTGAGGAAGCGCTCCAGCTCGGCCAGGTCGTGCTCGGTCTCGCCGGGGAACCCGACGATCACGTTCGTGCGGATGCCGGCCTCGGGCGCGTACTCGCGGATCTGCTCGGTCAGCGCGAGGAAGGAGTCCGTCGAGCCGAACCGGCGCATCCGGCGCAGCACCTGCTCGCTGGAGTGCTGGAACGACAGGTCGAAGTACTCGGCGACACCCGGCGTGGTCGCGATGGCCTTGACCAGCTGCGGGCGCGTCTCGGCCGGCTGCAGGTAGGAGACGCGGACGCGCTCGATGCCGTCGATCTCGGCCAGCCGCGGCAGCAGCCGCTCCAGCGCGGTGGCGCCGTCGCGGCCGAAGTCCTTGCCGTAGGAGGTCGAGTTCTCGCTGACCAGGAACAGCTCCTTGACGCCGTGCTCGGCCAGCCACATCGCCTCGGCGACGATCTCGTCCGGCTGCCGGGACACGAAGGAGCCGCGGAACGACGGGATCGCGCAGAACGAGCAGCGCCGGTCGCAGCCGGAGGCGATCTTCAGCGCGGCCACGGGCGAGTCGTCGAGGCGCGTGCGCAGCACCCGCGGACCCCAGCCGTGCTGCGCGTGGCCCGGGACCTCGACGCTCTCGGCCGCGGCGGGCCGCTGAACCGGGCTGATCGGCAGCAGCTTGCGGCGGTCGCCCGGCGTGTGCGAGGCGAGCTTGCGGCCCGCGACGACGTCGTCGAGCCGGTCCGAGAGGTCGGCGTAGTGGTCGAAGCCCAGCACCGCGTCGGCCTCGGGGAGGCTGTCGGCGAGCTCGTGGCCGTAGCGCTCGGCCATGCAGCCGACCGCGACGACCTTCTTGCCCGTATCCGACGCCGCCAGCAGCGTGTCGACGGAGTCCTTCTTGGCCGACTCGACGAAGCCGCAGGTGTTGACCACCACGACGTCGGAGTCCTCCGGATCGGCCGCCAGCTCCCAGCCGCCGGCCGCCAGCCGGCCCGCCAGCTCCTCCGAGTCGACCTCGTTGCGGGCGCAGCCCAGGGTCAGCAGGGAGACGCGTCGGGTGGCGGCAGGTTCCGTGGTGGGAGAAGGCACGACGTTGAGGGTAGCCGCCGGGCCCGGGCGAGCCGACGACGGCGTAGCCCGGTCGTGACGACCGGGGCTTCGCCCCGGGCCGGGGGCTTCGCCACCCGGACCCCCGAAAGCAGCTGTGTCGGGGCCGGCGCCGGGCGATGTGGCAGTGTTGACGATCGTGCCGTCCGCCTCGCCCACCGTCCGCCGCGCGCGGATCGCCGACGTCCGCAAGATCAAGGACCTGGTCGACTCGGACGCCGGCCGTGTCCTGCTGGAGAAGGACCTGGTCACGCTGTACGAAGCGGTCCAGGAGTTCTGGGTCGCCGAGGTGGCCGGCGAGGTCGCCGGGGCGGCCGCGCTGCACGTGCTCTGGGAGGACATCGCCGAGCTGCGCACCGTCGTGGTCGACAAGGCCGCCCGCGGCCAGGGGGTCGGGCGGGTCCTGGTGAGCCGGCTGATCGACGAAGCGCGTGAGCTGGGTCTCAAGCGGCTGTTCGTGCTGACGTTCGAGACCGGCTTCTTCACCGGGCACGGCTTCGTGGAGATCCAGGGGACGCCGGTTTCGCACGAGGTATACGAGGAGATGCGGCGCTCGCACGACACCGGTGTCGCCGAATTCCTCGACCTCCCCTACGTCAAGCCGAACACCCTCGGCAACTCCCGGATGCTGCTCGAACTCTGAGCGACCCCTATACGCCCGAAATCTGAAAGTTTCCCGACAACATTCTTTCGGGCGGTGACGCGCGCCACCCGAAGCCCGATGCTGATCACGCACATTCATCCCCTGATCAGCGAGGAAACACCACAACAATGGGCACTTTGCGGAACCTGGGGGCCACCATCGCGGTGGCCGCGACCGTCGGCGGAGGTGCCCTCCTGGGCGCCGGCACGGCGGCGGCGGTCGACATCCCGACCGTCACCGACCAGTACCTCTTCAGCACCTCCCTCTCGAGCTTCGAGACGATCCGCGGCCAGGCGCCGTACAACGGCCAGCTCGACTGGTCCTCGGACGGCTGTTCGTGGGCGCCGGACAACCCGTTCGGCTGGAAGTTCCTGCCCGGCTGCCACCGGCACGACTTCGGCTACCGCAACTACAAGAAGCAGGGCCGGTTCTCCGAGGCGAACCGCCTGAAGATCGACGACAACCTGTACTCGGACCTCAAGGGCGTCTGCGGCTCCAACGTGGCCTGCAAGGCCGCGGCCTGGACGTACTACCAGGCCGTGCGCAAGTTCGGCAGCTGACGCACGCTCAGCCGACCCGGACCGTCGCCTCCAGGCCGTCCTCGCTCACCGACACCAGCTCGACCCGGCTGGCGGCGAACGAGGTCGCCTGGGGGCCGGTCCGCGGTCCACTGTGCAGCTCGGCCGTCGTGCTCTCGCCGCGGCCGGGCTCGCTCAGCAGGAACGCGAGCGTCGCCTCGCCCTGCCAGATGCAGGTCATGTTCGGCCGGCACCGCGAGTCGGAGACGACCCGCAGGTAGCGGACGGTCAGGTCCTTCCCCTGGATCGCGGCTTCCTGACCGAGGTTTAGGGTGACGTCACCCTGCGGCGCGGTGCTGACGGTCGACGGCGCCGCCGGCCGGGCCGGGACGGGCTGCCCGGAGGCCACCGAGCTCCCGGCGCCCACCGCGACGACGGCGAAGGCGAACAGTCCGGCTGCGATTCGCTGCAGGTCCATGTGCTCAGGACGGACCGAGCCCGCCGGCGGGTTGCACTACTCGTCGTCCGGGTCGGCCGGGACCGGGTCGCCGCCGCGGATCATGAACAGCACCGACTCCAGCTCCTCCGGCTTGATCATCACGTCGCGGGCCTTGGAGCCCTCCGACGGGCCGACGATCCCCCGGCTCTCCAGGAGGTCCATCAGGCGGCCCGCCTTGGCGAAGCCGACCCGGAGCTTGCGCTGCAGCATCGACGTCGAGCCGAACTGGGACGTCACGATCAGCTCCGCCGCCTGCAGCAGGACGTCCAGGTCGTCCCCGATGTCCGGGTCGATCTCCTTCTTCTCGCCGGCCTTCTGCGCGGTGACGCCGTCCTGGTAGTCCGGCTGCGCCTGCTCCTTGGCGTAGTTGACGACCGCGGAGATCTCCTCGTCGCCGACGAACGCGCCCTGGATGCGGACCGGCTTGCCGGCGCCCATCGGCAGGTAGAGCGCGTCGCCCATGCCGATCAGCTTCTCCGCGCCCGGCTGGTCGAGGATGACCCGCGAGTCGGTCAGCGACGACGTCGCGAAGGCCAGCCGCGACGGCACGTTCGTCTTGATCAGGCCGGTGACGACGTCGACCGACGGCCGCTGCGTCGCCAGGACCAGGTGGATCCCGGCCGCGCGGGCCTTCTGGGTGATCCGGACGATCGCGTCCTCGACGTCGCGCGGGGCGGTCATCATCAGGTCGGCGAGCTCGTCGACGATCGCCATGATGTACGGGTACGGCCGGTACTCGCGCTCGGACCCGGGCGGCGCGGTGATCTCGCCCGACTTGACCTTCTTGTTGTAGTCGTCGATGTGCCGGACCTTGTTGACCTGCATGTCCTGGTAGCGCTGCTCCATCTCCTCCACCAGCCAGGCCAGCGCGGCGGCGGCCTTCTTCGGCTGGGTGATGATGGGCGTGATCAGGTGCGGGATGCCCTCGTACGGCGTCAGCTCGACCATCTTCGGGTCGATCAGGATCATCCGGCACTCGTCCGGCGTCGCCCGCGCGAGCAGCGACACCAGCATCGAGTTGACGAAGCTCGACTTACCGGAACCGGTCGAACCGGCGACCAGGAGGTGGGGCATCTTCGTCAGGTTCGCGGTGACGAAGTGGCCCTCGATGTCCTTGCCGAGGCCGATCACCATCGGGTGGTTGTCCTTGACCGTGGTCGGCGCGCGCAGGACGTCACCCAGGCGGACCATCTCGCGGTCGGAGTTCGGCACCTCGATGCCGACCGCGGACTTGCCGGGGATCGGCGCCAGCAGCCGGACGTTGTCGGTGGCCACCGCGTACGCGATGTTCTTGGTCAGCGCGGTGATCTTCTCGACCTTGACGCCCGGGCCGAGCTCGACCTCGTACCGGGTGACGGTCGGACCGCGGGTGAAGCCGGTGACCTGCGCGTCGATGCTGAACTGCTCCAGCACGCCGGTGATCGCCTCGATCATGGCGTCGTTGGCCTTGCTGCGGGACTTCGGCGCGTCGCCGAGCTTCAGCAGGTCGGGCGGTGGCAGCTGGTAGTCGCCCTCCACCGTCCGGGTGACCGCCAGTGGGGGTTCCGCGGCCTTCTTCGGCTTCTTCTCGGGCACCTCGGCGGGCGGTTTGGGCAGCGCCTTCGGCGGCTTGATCGGCGTCGGCAGCTCGGCGAGCGCGGCGTCGATGTCCAGCTGCTCGGGGTTCGCGTCGCTGGCCTGGCGGCGCCGCGACGGCTTGCGCAGCCGCGCGGACTTCGGGTCGGCCTCGGTGACGGCGTCTTCGTCGGTCGCGAAGCCGGCGCCCTCGGCCTCGGCGATCTCTTCCTCGTCGAGGCCCCAGTTGCGCAGCCGGTGCGGGATCTCGCGGACCGGGGTGCCGGTGAACACGAGCACGCCGAAGACCAGCGCGAGGATGAGGATCGGTACGGCGACCCAGGTGGTGACGCCCATGGTCAGCAGGCCGCCGGAGAAGGCGCCGATGACACCGCCGGCGTACATCCGGCCGTCGTTGGTGGCCGGGAGCGCGGTGAAGATGTGCAGCATCCCGAGCACGGACAGGACGACCATGATCGTGCCGATGACCATCCGCGGCCGCGTCTCGGGGTGCGGCTCGGAGCGCATCAGCGCGACGGCCACGACCACGAGGACCAGCGGAAGCGTCACGGCCCCGGCACCGAGAACGGACCGGGTGGCGATCTCGACCCCGGCCCCGATCGGCCCGGCGGCCCGCCACCAGACCCCGACGGCCGCGACGATGGCCAGGGCGATCAGGCCCAGCGCCAGGCCGTCACGGCGGTGTTCGGCCTCGAGCTCGCGGCTGCGGCCGACCGTCCTGGCCAGCGTGCCGATGCCCTTGGCCAGCAGGTTCCAGGTGCCGCGGAGGCCCTTCCCGAAGATCCCGGGCGTCTTGCGGCGCGAGCGGGGGGCGGGCTTGCGAGCGGACGACGTACGTGGCTTCGCGGGTGTACGCGGCTTACGCGCCGCTGCCCCCTTGGCGCCGCTTCCCGTGCTTCGCTTCCTCGTCGCCGACCCAGCCATGCCCTCAACGTTAACTGGCATTGCCAGTTAGCCCCATGCGCCACTCTCAGCGCAGGGTGAACTTCTGCCTCACATCCGGGCACGCGCGGCCATCCGGGTGAACGCCCCCAAGGCCGCCTTGGGTGCGTCAGACGCACCGAAGGCCACCTTGGGGCGCTTGGGGTGAACCGATCCGGCCAGTGCACATCCGGGTGAATCCGGCGTCTGCCATGCTCTGCCCCATGGTCGCGCTGCACTCCGACAACACCTCTCGCCGGGCCCCCGCCATCTGGCGGACCATGCTGAACATCGACCGGGGGCTGGTGAACCTGGTCGGCCGGCTCACGGTGTCCGGCCGGATCCCGGCGCAGCTGCGCGGCCGGCCGCTGCTCATGACCGCGAACCACATCGGCGTGTTCGACGCGTTCGTCCTGATGGCCGCGTGCAAGCGGATCGGCATCAACCCGCGGTTCATGCTGGCCGGCGGCATCCTGGACGCCCCGGTCATCGGCCCGGCGCTGCGGGTCAGCGGCCACCTGCGGGTCGACCGGAAGGTGGCCGCGACCGCCGTCGGGCAGTTCACCGAGGCCGTCGAAGCGCTCAAGACCACGCGCGAGCCGATCATCGTCTACCCGGAGGGCCGGATCAGTCACGACCCGGGCCTGTGGCCGGAGCGTGGCAAGACCGGCGCGGCGCGGCTGGCGCTGGCGGCGGGCGTGCCGGTGATCCCGATCAGCCAGTGGGGCGCGCACGAGGCCGTCTACTGGGGCACCGAGACCGTCAACGGCCCGGCCGACCTGCTCCCGCTCGCCCGCTCCGGGCTCAGCGCGCCGCTGCGGCGGCCGAAGTTCCGGGTGCACTTCGGCGACCCCGTCGACCTGTCGGAGGTCGAGCCGGAGCGGCCCGGCGCCGGGGTCCGGGCGCACGCGAAGATCATGCAGGCGATCACCGACGGCCTGATCCCGCTGCGCGCGGGCGAGCTCGACCGGCCCCGCTTCCACGACCCGACGCGGCCGACCGACACCGTCAGCCCGTGGAAGCCTCAGCAGCCGAAGTCCGGATCCTGAGACGCCGCCGCGGCTGCCCCTAGAGTCGGCGGACGTGAGCACACGGATACTCGTCGTCTACTACAGCTCGACCGGGAACACCGCCGCCCTCGCCGAAGCTCTTGGTGCGGGGGCCCGCGAGGCCGGCGCCGACGTGCGGGTGCGGACCGTGCCGGAGACGGCGCCCGCCGAGGCCATCGCGCAGAACCCGCGCTGGCAGGCCTGGATCGACTCGGGCCCGCACCACGCGCTGGCCACGCTCGACGACCTCGTGTGGGCCGACGGGCTCGCCGTCGGCAGCCCGACCCGGTTCGGCGGCCCGGCCGCCCAGCTGAAGTCCTATTTGGACAGCACGGGTGGGTTGTGGGCGCAGGGAAAGCTGGCCGACAAGGTCGCGACGTCGTTCACGACGGCGTCCACCCGGCACGGCGGCCTGGAGTCGACGCTGCTGGCGATCAACAACGTCTTCTACCACTGGGGCGCGATCGTGGTCCCGCTCGGCTACACCGACCCGCACCTGATGGAGTCCGGCAACCCGTACGGCGGCTCGTTCGTGTCCCGCAAGTCGGCGGCGCCGGACGAGCTGGCCCTCGGCGCGCTGCGCGTGCAGGGACGGCGGCTCGCGACGATCACGACGCACGTCGCGACCGGGCTGAAGCGGACCGAGTAACCGCGAAAACCGTTTTGGCAGTGATGCGCCGGGCCCTACAGTCGCGGTGGTGACCACCGAGCTGCCCGTCCTCGCACCTCCCCGGGTCGCCCACCGCGGCCGCGGGACCACGCTCGTCCTGCTCGCGGCGCTGTTCTTCAGCACGTCGGGCACGCTGGGCAAGTCCGCGATGTCCGCCGGCTTCAGCCCCGAGCAGGTGGCCGCGATGCGGATCGGGCTCGCCGGGCTCGTGCTGCTCGCCGGGGTGGCGCTGGTCGCGCCGAAGAAGCTGCGGGTGCGCCGGGCCGAGCTCCCGGTACTGGCCGGTTACGGCCTGCTCGGCGTCGCCGGCGTGCAGCTGCTCTACTTCGTCGCCGCGGGCCGGATCCCGGTCGGCATCGCGATCCTGCTGGAGTTCATCTCGCCGGTGCTCATCGCGCTGTGGGTGCGGTTCGTGCGGCGGCACCGGCTGCCGCGGTCGGTGTGGGGCGGCATCGCGCTGGCGATGGTGGGGCTGTCGCTGGTCGCCCAGGTCTGGCAGGGCGTCACGCTGAACGGCGTCGGGCTGCTGGCCGGCTTCGGCGCGGCACTGTGCTCGGCCGGGTACTTCCTGCTCGGCGAGCGCGCGGTGGCCGACATCGACCCGCTGGGCCTGGTCACCTGGGGCATGGTGATCGGCGCGGTCCTGGTCAGCCTGGTCGCGCCGCCGTGGACGTGGCCGGTCGAGCTGCTCGCCGTGGACGTCGAGTTCGGCGCCTGGCACCCGCCCGTGTGGCTGCTGATGGTCCTGCTGGTCCTGGTCGCGACGGTGCTCGCCTACGTCTGCGGGATCTCGTCGCTGCGGCACCTGCCCGCATCGGTGGCGAGTGTGCTCGGCCTGGTCGAGCCCGTGATCGTCACCGTCACGGCGTGGGCGCTGCTGGGCGAAGAGCTCACTTGGCTGCAGCTGCTCGGCTCGGCGATCCTGCTCGGCGGCGCGTACCTGGTGCAGCGGAAGTCGGAGATCCTGACGAGCTGATGTCCGCGTTGCGCTGCCCAGGCTGGGCCCCTTCGTGGATAGTCAGCCGCCCGCGATCCGGCTCAGCGCCCCGAAAAACACGTCCGTGATCTTCGCCGGGTCCGGGGCCAGGAACGCCTGGCCACCGGTCGCCGCGGTCAGCTGGTCCAGTTCCGCCTTGTCCGCGTCCGGGCCGACGCCCACGCCGATCAGCGGGATCGGGCGGCGGGGGTCCTGCAGCTTCGCGAGCTCCGTCAGCAGGTCCGGGCGCGAAATCCCGCGCGGGTCCTCGTTTTTGCCGTCCGTCAGGACGATCACCAGGTTGAGCCGGCCCGGCTCCCACTCGCGGCGCGCCGTCCGGTACGTGTCCAGCACGCTGTCGTACAGCCCCGTCCCGCCGTCCGGGGTGGCCTTCACCTGGGCGAGCTTGTCCAGCGCACCGCTCGCCAGGTGCTGGGCCACCGGGGCCATCGGCAGCAGCTCGCGGTAGTCCTTGTCGCCGTCCAGGCGGGTCGAGAACGCCAGCATCCGCAGCTGGGTCGTGGGCTTGAACAGGTGCAGCGCCTTCGCCGTCGCCTGCATCGAGAGCTGCATCCGGTTCAGCCCGGTCCCCGGCACCTGCGCGTTCATCGACCCCGACACGTCGACGAGCACCTGCACCCGCGCGCTCAGGTTGATCCCGGCCCACTGGTTGAGCAGCTCGTCGACAGTCGCTGCGGGCGGCATGTTCGCGGCCCGGAAACCGGCGGGCGACACCCGCGGGTCGTCGGCGTGCTCTCGCAGGGCCTGCCCGCCCGCCGCGCGCAGGCCCGTCTTCGCGATGGCCTCCGCGCCCGCGTCGCCGAGCGCCGCTTCCCGCAGCGCGGTGACGATCGGGCGCTGCTGCGGTGTGATCCCGCCCAGCTCGGCGAACGGGTAGTCCAAAGTCGGCACCGCGGTCGAGTAGGCAGCGACGAGCGGCGAGGTCGCGTCCTCGATGTTGTGGCGCAGCAACGAGTTCTCCGACACGGGGAAGGTCGACACCGTGGCCGTGCCGCCGCTGCCGCCCGACCCCGGCAGCCGCGCGATCAGGTCCGTCTCCGCGCCGAGCGTGTTGGCCGAGAACTGCCGCAGCAGCGCGACGTACGCGCCCGCCGGCTCGGCGGCCGTCTTGACCGTCTCCTTCAGGCCGAGCAGAGCCAGGGCGCCGACCGACTCGCGCGCCGGGTCGGGCATCCCCGGGACGGCACCCTGCGCGCCCAGGACCTCGGCCCAGGTGGGCGGGTGGTCGGGCCAGCCGATGCCCTTCGCGACGTCCTCGGCGACGGCCAGCACCACCGGCGAGCTGGCCACCGACGCGCCGGTCTCGGGGACGTCCGCCGCGCCGAGCTCGCGGGCCCGGCGCAGCGCGAGGGTCGAGTCCGGCACCCACACCTGCGGCCGCGGGCTGCCGTCGGACATCGCGAGCCGTTCGGCGGCCGCGGCCGCCTCCCGGCTCTGGACTTCGACGCTGCCGCACCCCAGGTCGAGATCACGCGCGACGAGCGAGAGCGCGGGTGCGACGTCGGCGGACGCGGTGACGAGGACTTTCGCCGGGTGCTCGCAGGTGGGCCGGGACTTCACGACCGAAACGGTGATCCACGCCGCGGCCCCGAGGACGACCACGAGACCGGTCGCGACGGTGGGCAAGAGCAACCGGCGTCGCCGTCCGTCCGGCGAGTGACGTCCCATCGGCACGGCCTCTCTTCCCGAGGCGGGATGGGATCAAGGCTAGTCCCCGGTGAAGCGGCGGTTCGTGGTCCAGACGGCGTAACAGGCGGCCTCATACCTGAGGGGGAGGCGGTCCGTCCCGGAGTGGGATGTCCGCGCCCGGCTCGCGCGGAACACTGGGGGCCTGACCGCTTGGGGGTACGCGTGAAACCGACACGAACCGACCAGCGCCGGGCACGCCGGGCGCTGATCCGCCAGACCGTCTCCGTGGCCGTCGCCCTGCTGCTGGCCAAGGGGAAGCGCTAGAAAGCCGTGAAGGCCACCTTGAGGGACTCTGAGTCCCTCAAGGTGGCCTTCACGGCTTTGGCCGGAACTAGACCGGGATGACCGTCGGGACGATCATCGGGCGGCGGCGGTAGGTGTCGGCCACCCAGCGGCCGACCACCCGGCGGACCGCCTGCGCGATGCGGTGGGTGTCGGTGATGCCCTCGGACTCCGTGCGCGCCAGCTCCATCTCCACCAGCGGCACGACGGCGTCGAGCGCCTTCGGGTCGTCGGAGAAGCCGCGGCCGGACACCGTCGGGGCGCTGACCGGGCGCCCGGTGGCGGATTCGATCGCGACGCTGATCGAGATGAACCCGCCCTCGCCGAGGACCAGCCGGTCGGACAAGGTCGACTCGCCGACGTCGCCGACCGAGAGGCCGTCGACGTAGACGTGCCCGACCTCGACGCGGCCGGTGCGGGACGCCTTGCCGTCGATCAGGTCGACGACCACGCCGTCTTCGGCGATCACCACGTTGTCCGCCGCGACGCCGGTGCGGATCGCCAGCTCGGCGTTGGCCTTCAGGTGCTTCCACTCGCCGTGGACCGGCATCACGTTGCTCGGGCGCACCGCGTTGTACAGGTACAGGAGCTCCCCCGCCGACGCGTGACCGGACACGTGCACCTTGGCGTTGCCCTGGTGCACGACGTTCGCGCCGAGCCGGGTCAGGCCGTTGACCACGCCGAACACGGCGGTCTCGTTGCCCGGGATCATCGAGCTGGCCAGCACGACGGTGTCGCCCGCGCGGATCGAGATCTGCCGGTGCTCGCCGCGCGCCATCCGCGACAGCGCCGAGAGCGGCTCGCCCTGGGACCCGGTCGAGACGAACAGGACCTTGCTCTCCGGCAGGTTGCTCGCCTGGTCGAGGTCGACCAGCAGGCCGTCCGGCACGTTGAGCAGGCCCAGCTCGGCCGCGATCCCCATGTTGCGGACCATCGACCGGCCGACGAACGCGATGCGCCGGCCGTGCCGCTGGGCGGCGTCGAGCACCTGCTGGACGCGGTGGACGTGGCTGGCGAAGCAGGCCACGATCACGCGCTGGTCGACGCGGCGGATGACGTCGTCGAGGACCGGGCCGATGTCGCGTTCGGGCATGACGAACCCGGGTACCTCGGCGTTGGTCGAGTCGACGCAGAAGAGGTCGACGCCCTCGTCGCCCAGGCGGGAGAAGCCGGCCAGGTCGGTGAGGCGCCCGTCCAGCGGGAGCTGGTCGAGCTTGATGTCACCGGTGTGCAGCACCACGCCCGCCGGGGTGCGGATGGCCACGGCCAGCGCGTCCGGGATGGAGTGGTTGACCGCGAAGAACTCGAGGTTGAACACGCCGACGTCGCGGCGCTCGCCCTCGCGGACCTGGATCAGCTTGGGCCGCTGCCGGTGCTCCTTGGCCTTCGCCGCGAGCAGGGCGTTGGTGAACTTCGAGCCGTAGATCGGCAGGTCCGGCCGCAGGCGCAGGAGGAACGGGACGGCACCGATGTGGTCCTCGTGCCCGTGGGTGAGCACCAGTCCTTCGATGTCGTCGAGGCGGTCCTCGATCGCGCGGAAGTCGGGCAGGATCAGGTCGACGCCGGGCTGGTCGTCCTCGGGGAAGAGCACCCCGCAGTCGACGATGAGCAGCTTGCCGGCGTACTCGAAGACGGTCATGTTGCGCCCGACCTCGCCGATGCCGCCCAGCGCGACGACGCGCAGGGCCCCGGCGGGCAGTTCGGGCGGGGCGTTGGTAGGGCCTGGACCTGGGGGAAGTGAGCTCACCGAGGCAGGGTCCCAACGCTGGTGTGCGAGGTCGGCGCCACGTAGGCGGCCCTCGAATCTGCTTGTGCCACCCGCTCACCATGCCAGTCCTGGGCCGCCGTGTCGCCCAGCGGCACGCCGCCCTGCCCCAGATCGCCGGCGATCAGGGCGGCCTGCTCGGCCGTCGGGGCGACGATCGGGAGCCGCGGCTCGCCGGCGTCGAAGCCGCGCAGGCGCAGCGCTGTCTTGCTGAACGCGACCCCGCCGACCCGCGACATCGCGCGCAGCACCGGAAGCATGCCGCGGTGGTTGGTGCGCGCGGTGGACGTGTCGCCGTTCTCGTAGGCGTCGATCATCGCGCGGATCCGGCCCGCGACGACGTGACCGATCACACTCACCACGCCGGTGCCGCCGACGGAGATCCAGGGCAGGTTCAGCCCGTCGTCGCCCGAGTAGTACGCGAGGTGGGTGTTGGCGATGACCTCGGAGCCGGCGATCAGGTCGCCCTTGGCGTCCTTGACCGCGACGATCCGCGGGTGCTCGGCCAGCCGCAGCAGCGTGTCGACCTCGATCGGCACGACCGAGCGCGGCGGGATGTCGTAGAGCATCACCGGCAGCCCGGTGGCGTCGGCGACCGCCGTGAAGTGCGCGTGCAGGCCGGCCTGGCTCGGCCGCGAGTAGTACGGGGTCACGACCAGCAGGCCGTGCGCGCCGGCCGCTTCGGCCTGCTTCGCCTGCTCGATGCTGTGCGCCGTGTTGTTGGTGCCCGCGCCGGCCACGACGGTCGCGCGGTCGCCGACGGCCTCGACCACGGCGCGGATGAGCTCCTGCTTCTCCGCGTCGCTCGTGGTCGGGCTCTCGCCGGTGGTGCCGTTGATGACGAGGCCGTCGTTCCCCAGCTCCACGAGGTGCTCGGCCAGCTCCTGCGCCCGCTTCACGTCCAGCGCGCCTTCGGCGTCGAAGGGGGTGACCATCGCGGTGAGCACGCGCCCGAAGGGCCTTCCGGGCGCGGCGGTAGGTGGGTTGGACATGCTGAGACGGTACCCCGTCACGCGGGCGAAAACCGCGCCGACCTGGTCACGTCCGGCGAAGTGCGGAGGATTTCCGTGAGCTTGCCGCTCGTCGCGGAACTTCTACTTGACCTTGGTCACGATCGGCGCGGAGATGGGGCCGCCGTCGGCCTTCGCCAGCACGCAGTAGAACTCGCGCGTCGGGTACTCGCCGCTCTCGGCCGGCATGCTCTGCCACTGCGCCTGCGTCGGCACGAGCGCCCGGTACGTGAGGCCGTCGCGCTTGGTGTCGGGGACGATCGACGAGCGAAACGATGCCGCGCAGCGGGCTTCGGCGGCGGCGGTGACGGCGGCCAGGCCCGGGTAGGCGGCGATCGTCGCGTCGCTGTCGGACCAGTTCGTGGTGCCGATGGCGTCCCCGCTGTCGTAGATCTCGAGGGTGTGGCTTTCCTTGCAGTCGCCGTCGTTCGCGTCGCTGATGACGCCGCCGTCCTGGACCGGGGCGTTGTAGCAGAGGTAGCTCGAACTGGCGTCGACCCGCATCTGCCCGCCGAGGCCGAAGGTCATCGTCGGCAGCTTCTGCTCGTCGGCGGCCGGGGCCTCGAACGCCTTGCCCGCGAAGAACCCGCCGACCAGGGCACCGACGACGAGCACCGCGGCGAGCGAGATCCACAGCGCGCGCAGGTTCTTCTTCGGCGGCTGCGGTGCGATCCGGGTCATGGGGTGGACCATCGCGGTGCCGTTCGGCGGCGTCGGGCGGACGCCCTGCGCCGTGGTCAGCAGGTTCTGCGTCTGGGCGGCGGTGAGGCGCGCGTCGGGGTTCGCGACGAGCAGGCCGAGGATGGCCGCGGCGATCGGGCCCTGGCCGCGGGTCAGGTACGGGATCTCGGTCATGATCGCGTGCAGCGTCGCGGCGGTGGTCGCGCGCTCGAACGGGATCGAGCCTTCGACGGCGAAGAACAGCGTCGCCCCGAGGGACCACAGGTCGGACGCGGGCAGCGCTTCGCGGCCCTCGACGCGCTCCGGCGCCATGAACGCGGGCGAGCCGACGATCATGCCGCTGGTGGTCAGGCGCGGGTCGTCGACGGCGTGGGCGATGCCGAAGTCGGTGAGCTTCACGCGGCCGTCCGGCGCGACGAGGATGTTCGCCGGCTTGACGTCGCGGTGCACGATCCCGGCGGCGTGGGCCGCCTGCAGCGCGGCCAGGACCCGCTCCCCCATCAGCGCGGCCTGCGCGGCGGGCATCGGGCCGCGCTGGCGCACGAGGTCGGCCAGCGAAGGCGCCTCGACGAGCTCCATCACGATGAACGTGGTGCCGCCGTCGGTGACGACGTCGTAGACGGTGACGACAGCCGGGTCGTTGAGCCGCCCGCCGGTGCGCACCTCACGCAGCGCGCGCTCGGAGAAGACGGCGGCCGACTCGGCGTCGGGCAGCCGAAGCTCCTTGACGGCGACCTGCCGGCCGATCACCTGGTCCTGGGCCCGCCACACGACGCCCATGCCGCCCCGGCCGAGCTCACCGAGGAGGGCGTAACGGCCGGCGACAACCCGCTGACCAGGCGTGGCGGGCGCCTGCGGTGGGTACGGCCGGGTCTGTTCGTCGGTCACGGTGCTCCTTCAAGCGGCGGTCGCGCAGATGCTAGTCGGACCGCTCCGGAGCGTTCGGGGTTCCGTGGAATTCGTGACTCAGCGGGGTTCAGCGGGGTGACTTGTACGCCTCGCCGCGGTACGGGATCCACCGGTAGCCGGGGGCGAAGTCGCTGAACGCGGCCCGCTTGCCGGTCGCGGACCAGATGTCTTCGCTGACCACGAGCCCGGGGAAGCGCGTCAGGTCGTTCTCGGCCATCAGCTCGTCGTACGTGCGGAACCCGTCGGTCTCGACCCCGGCGAGCGCGTAGCGGTAGACCGGCGGCGCCGTGCGGAGCATCCAGTAGAGCCGGCGCCCGGCGGCGGTCAGGTTCGTCGCGTCCTCGGCGGACTCGATCCCCTTGTCGCCGAGGTCTTCGGGCGTGACGCCGCACCACCAGCCGGCGCCGCTGTCGGAGAAGATGCGGGTAGACCAGCCCCGGAAGTGGCGCGCGAGGTCCCGGGCGTGGGTCTCCCGCCCGCCGCATTCGGCGTTGAGGGCGAAGATCCAGGCCATGGCCGCGGCCTCCCTGCTCGTGGGCTCACCCGGTGAAGGTCAAGTAGATCAGCACCAGGTTGAGCGCGATGATCACCACCGCGATCAATGATGCCGCGATGGTCGTCAGCCTGCGGTTGGCGTCCGCCCCCATCAGATCACGGTCCGCTGTCAGCCGGATCAGTGGCACCAGTGCGAAGGGGATCCCGAACGACAGCACCACCTGCGAGACGACCAGTGCGGCACTCGGATCGGCGCCGAGGGCGAGCACCACGATCGCCGGGGTGAGCGTCACCAGACGGCGCAGGACCAGCGGAATCCGCTTGTGCAGCAACCCTTGCATGATCATCGCGCCCGCGTACGCGCCGACCGAAGTCGACGCCAGGCCCGAGGCCAGCAGGCCGATCGCGAACATCAGGGCGATGCCCGGGCCGAGCGCCACCCCGACCGCGCGGTGCGCGCCCTCGATGCTGTCGACGCCCTCCTGGCCCTGCAGGTTCGTCGCGGCGAGCAGCAGCATGCCGAGGTTCACCGCGCCGGCCAGCAGCATCGCCAGGCCGACGTCGGCGCGGGTGGCGCGCAGCAGCCGGCGGCGGGTGGTGACGTCCGGGAGGCCGTGCCGGTCGCGGACCAGGCCGGAGTGCAGGTAGACGGCGTGCGGCATGACGGTCGCGCCCAGCATCGCGGCGGCGATCAGGACGCTGCCGGCGCCGTCGAACTTCGGCACCAGTCCGCCGAGCGTGCCCGCCGCCGACGGCGGCTCGACGAACAGGCTGGCCAGGAAGCCGACCGCGATGACCAGCAGCAGGCCGGTGACGACGCGCTCGAACGTCCGCTGCCCGCCGCGGTCCTGGACCGCCAGCAGCGTCAGCGAGACGGCGCCGGTGATCAGGCCGCCGAGGACCAGCGGCAGGTCGAACAGCAGGTAGAGCGCGATGGCGCCGCCGACGACCTCGGCGAGGTCGGTGGCGATGGCGACCACCTCGGCCTGCAGCCAGTAGGCCAGCCGCGCAGGCCGGGACAGCCGGGCGCGCAGGGCCTCCGGCAGCGACATCCCGCTGACCAGGCCGAGCTTCGCCGACAGGTACTGCACGAGCACGGCCATCAGGTTCGCCGCGACGATCACCCAGACCAGCAGGTAGCCGTAGCGGGCGCCGGCGCTGATGTTGGAGGCGACGTTCCCGGGGTCGACGTAGGCGATCGCGGCGACGAACGCCGGGCCCAGCAGGGCCGACCCGGTGCGCAGGCGCGTCGCGAGTCTCGGCCGGTCAGCCTCGGTGACCGCCATGGCGCCTGCCTCTCAACCGGATGTCGGGGACCCCAAATCGAAGTTTAGGCATGCCGAACTTTCGATTTCAAGGGTGACGGCTCCCACCCTCGCCTCCGGGTACCCGAGCTCAGGGGTGCGCGACCTCGTGGCCGGACTCGCGCAGCGCCTTCACCGCGTGGCCGAGGTCGGTGGCGCGGACCAGGATGTGGTCGGTGTCGAACGTCGACATCGAGAACAGCGCGACCCCGGCCGCGGCCAGCTCCGAGGCCAGCGCGGCGATGATGCCGGTGAGCGTGAACTCCAGCGGCCCGCGGACCGACAGCAGCCGCCAGCCGTCCTCGGAGGCCGTGCCGCCGGACGGTTCACGTCCGGCCGGGCAGATCACGGACAGCTCTTCGGGCGTCCGGGTCACCGAGACGAACGCGGGCTCGCCGGGGGCGAGGAGCTCGGCGGGCACCGGGGCGTCGGCAGGCAGCCGCACGACCGCGTACTCACCGGGCCGGACATCGATCGCGAGACGCTTCATCAGCCTTCGAACACCTTCGGGCTCGTAGCGATCTCGGTGCCGTCCGGCAGCGTCGAGATGGTGAAGTCGGCGAACACGTTCGCCGCGGCCTTCTGCAGGTGCCGCAGGCACTCCACGGCCAGTTCGCGGATCTCGACGTCGGCGTGCTCGGTGGCGCGCATCGCGACGAAGTGGCGCCAGGCCCGGTAGTTCCCGGTGACGACGATGCGGGTCTCGGTCGCGTTCGGCAGCACGGCCCGCGCGGCCTGGCGGGCCTGCTTCCGGCGCAGGGTCGCGCTCGGGACGTCGGCGAACTTCTCTTCGAGGCCGGCCAGGAGCTCGGTGTAGGCGTCGACGCTCGCCTGTGCCGCGGCGAGGAACTTCTCGTGCAGCACGGGGTCGTTCGCGATGACGTCCGGTTCGACGATCTCGGCCTCGCGCTCGGGCACGTACCGTTGGGAGAGCTGCGAGTACGAGAAGTGGCGGTGCCGGATCAGCTCGTGGGTCAGGGAGCGCGAGATGCCGGTGATGTAGAAGGTCACCGAACCGTGTTCCAGCACCGAAAGGTGGCCGACGTCGATGATGTGCTCGAGGTAGCCGGCGTTGGTCGCGGTGGCGGGGTTCGGCTTCTTCCAGGACTGGTAGCAGGCGCGGCCGGCGAACTCCGCGAGTGCCTCGCCGCCGTCCGCGTCGGTCGTCCACGGGACGTCCGCGGGCGGGAGGAACTCCGTCTTCGCGATCAGCTGCACCCTCGGTGACACGGTTTCGGCCACGTACGCACTTCCTTCCGCAGGCTCCCCCGGCAGCCTAACCGCGCGGAGGCGCCCACTCCCGGGGGACACGTGACAGCACCGGCCTCCTTGACTGACACCACGAATGACGTCATAGTGGCGTCATGGACCTGACGCCGTACATCGCCAACCTTCGCGAGGACCTCGCGAACACGGCTGCCGCCGGGGACGAGCACACCCGGCGGGCGGCCGCGCTGCTGTCTTCCGCGCTCGAACCCGCCGTCCGCCTGACCCTGATGAACGCCCTCGCCGACCTCGCCGCCGAGGTCACAGCGGCTTTGCCCGGCCAGGTGGTCGACGTGCGGCTGGACGGCCGGGACGTCCGCGTGGTCGTTTCGGGAGCCGCCGAGGAGGCGGCGCCGCGCGCGACACCACGTGACACCACGCCGCCACCACCGATCGACACCGGTGACATCTCGCGCATCACGCTGCGCCTGGTCGAGCAGATCAAGGGCCAGGCCGAGCGCGCGGCGCAGGCGCAGGGCGTCTCGCTGAACACGTTCGTCTCCCAGGCCGTCCAGGGCGCACTGGGACACGGTTCGCTCGGCGGCGGCAGCAAGCACCACGGCAAGGGCGAGCGGCCCGGGTCGCACCTGCACGGCTGGGTCGAAGGCTGAGGGGATCGAAGATGAGTGACGAAGAGACGACACCGGCCGAAGAGACGGCCACACCCGCGGAGGAGCCCGCTCCCCGCGACGACCTGGTGCGGATCGACGAGTTCGAGACCGGCGTCCCGCTGGAGCTCGACATCGGCGTGACGATCGGCCGCGTCGAGGTCGTCCTGGAAGGCGACTCCGGCGCCCGCGTCGAGCTGCGGCACGACCAGGGCGAACAGCAGCCGTGGGTCGCGGGGGTCAACAGCCTGCTGTCCTGGGTCGGCGAGCGCTTCGGCGACCAGCTCGGGGTCGACCCGTCGGGGGCCAACCCCGCCGACGCGGTGCGGCAGAGCCGGATCGAGAAGCTCGGCAACCGCCTGGTCGTCCAGGCTCCGAAGGCGTGGCAGCTGCGCAACGTCGCGCTGTCGGTGACCGTGCGCGCCCCGGCGGGCTCGCACGTCGAGGTGCGGGCCGGCGCGGCGGACGTCACCGTGACCGGCTCGGCCGGCCGGGTCGACCTGCTGACCGGCTCGGGCGAGGTCAAGCTCGACCGCGCCGACGGCTCGGCGACGGTCCGCACCGGCAGCGGCGGCATCAAGCTCGGCCCGACGCTCGGCGGGCTGCAGCTGCGCAGCGGCAGCGGCCACGTCGAGGCGTCGTCGATCGCCGGCTCCGCGACGCTGGCCACCGGCACCGGCGACGTCTGGCTGGGCGCGGTGTCGGGCGAGGTGATGGCCCGCACGGGCAGCGGCGACCTGTCGGTGGCCGACGCGGGGTCGGGCTCGCTCGACCTGATCACCGGCTCCGGCGAGGTCCGCATCGGCATCCGCGGCGGCACGGCCGCCGAGGTCGACCTGACCTCCAGCGGCGGCCGGGTGTCCAGCGAGCTGGACGTCGCCGACAGCGCCCCCGATGGCGGAGTGAAGCTGAAGGTGCGAGCCCGCACGGGCTCCGGCAACGCCGTGGTGACGCGCGCGGCCGGCTGAGGAAAAGGGGGTGACGGGCCGTTCCCGGTGGGGGTTTCCGGGAACGGCCCGTTTCTTTGCGGTCGTGCGGTCCGGCGGAGTTTTTCGGCCGGGTCCGGCTCACGCACCCAACGCCACATCGGGGCGCTTCAGCGCACCAGTTTCGCCAGCGGCCGAGCCAGTTCTCCGCGGGTACCCACCGCAACACCGGACAGGCCCAGCCACTCCGCCATGTGCCGCAGCTCCGCCGCCAGCTCCGGGAGCACCCGCGCCACGTCCGCGCCCTCCTCGGCGAATGCTCCCTGGACCCGCAGTACCCCCGCCGCGCGGTCGGACTTCAGGTCCACCCGCGCCACCAGTGAACCGTCCAGCAGGAACGGGAACACGTAGTACCCGTACACCCGCTTCGGCTCCGGGACGTAGATCTCGATGCGGTAGCGGAACCCGAACAGCCGCTCCGTGCGGGCGCGTTCCCAGATCAGCGGGTCGAAGGGGCACAGCAGCGCCCGGCCCGTCACCGCGCGCGGCGTGCGCGCCTCCGTGTGGCGGTACGCCGTCGCCTTCCAGCCGTGGACCGCCAGCGGCTCCAGGACTCCCGACTCCACCAGCTCCGACACCGCCTGGCGCGCCGGGGCCGGGCCGAGGCGGTAGTAGTCGCGCAGGTCCGTCTCCGTCGCCACGCCGAGCGCCCGCGCCGAACGCTCTATCAGCCCGCGCGCGCCTTCCTCCGCGGAGACCGACCGGGACAGGATCTCCGGCGGGACCACCCGCTCGGTGAGGTCGTAGAGCCGTTCGAACGAGCGGCGCGTACCCGTCGTCAGCTGGCCGATGCCGAACAGGTACTCGCAGACGCGCTTGACCTCCGAGCGCTCCCACCACGAGCCCGGGCCGCGGTGCTGCGCGTCCGCCGCCACCTCGCGCTCGATGCCGCCCGCGCCGATCGGGCCCAGCTCCTTCACCACCGACAGGATCTCCTCGACCAGCCCGGGCGACTTCTCGATCAGCGGCCCGTAGTGCTTCCACCAGCCGTCACGCTTCGCGCCCGAACGGATCAGCGGCCAGTCCTCGACCGGCAGGAGGCTCGCCTCGTGCGCCCACGTCTCGACCAGCATCCTGGGCTGGCGAGCCGAATGCGACCACGCCGCGCTGTCCAGCAACGCGGGCTCGTACGCCCCCAGCCGCGAGAACACCGGCATGTAGTGCGCCCGGACCGCGACGTTCACCGAGTCCAGCTGCAGCAGTTGGACGCGCGAAAGCACGCGTTTCAGGTGCCGCCGGGACGGCTCGCCGGCGGGACGCGGATCGCTGAAGCCCTGCGCGGCCAGGAAGGTCTTCCGGGCCGTCGCCACACTGATCGTTTGCATGGTCCCGTCATGGTGCCACCCACCACCGACAAAAACGCGTCCCGCTAGATTCAGGACCCATGAGCGACGCCGCCGTCCGCCCCGCCGACCTGTCCGACGCCGCGGAGATCGCCCGCATCCAGCGCGAAACCTGGCACGCCGCCTACGAGGACCTCCTCGGCAAGAACGCCCTGGCCGAACTGGACGCCGCCGACCTCGTCGGCACCTGGACCGAGACCATCGACTACCCCGGCAGCCAGGTCTACGTCGCCACCGAAGGCGAGTTCACCGTCGGGTTCTGCGTCGCGGGCCGAGCGCCCGAAGGCGAGGTCGCCGCTGCCGACGGCAGCCTGCCCGAGGACGCGGAGACCACCGGCCTCGTCGCCACGCTGCTCGTCGAGCCGCGGTGGGGGCGCCGAGGGCACGCCGGACGGCTACTCGCGACGGCCGCCGCGGGCCTGCGGGCCGACGGCGCCACCCGCGGCATCGCCTGGGTCGCCCAGGGCGACCACGCCTCCCTCGGGTTCTACCGCCGGGCCGGCTGGAACCCCGACGCCACCGTCCGCACCCTCGACACCGGCGACCGCATGGTCCGCGAGGTCCGCCTCACCGGCACCCTCGACCTCGGGCTCGCCTGAGTCGCGGAAGATCACCCACCGCATCACGGCGTACATGAACACGCCCTCGCACGCGCCCGCGAGGACCCGGGACAGGTGGTATTCGACGCCGAGCGCCGTCAAGCCCGCGCCCACACCCAGCAAGAACGCCGCGTAATTGACAGCAATCGCGCCGATGTAAAGCGCCAGCTGGATTCCGACGGCGGCGTGGGAATGGAAGTTGAACGTCCGGTTCAGCGCGAAGCTCAGCCCGAACGCGCAGACGTAAGACAGGGTTATCGCGAGCCACACGGGCCAGCCGAGCACACCGTGGAAAACGGACAGCAGCCCCAGATCGATGCCGAACGTGCAGCCGTTGATGAGGCAGAAGCCGAGAAACGTCGGCGCCACGACCCGCGACAGACCCAGTGGCAGTACGCGCACGATCGCCCGGCAGAGGGCGCCGAATCGGTCAGCGGGCGTTCGGGAAAGGTCGGCGGCCACCCGCTCAGCGTGGCAAGGGAAGGTGACCGGAGGCCGTCTTGCAGGTGATCTTCTGGGGCGACCCCCCTACCGCATAGGGGGGTTAACCCCCGTGACTCCGCGTTTCGAACTGATAACTTGGAGGAACACGAAAGAGCGCGGGAGGTGACACGATGAGCTGGATCCTGCTGACGCTAGGGGTTGCGTTCGGTTCGGCCATCGTGCCGCTGATCAACGCCGAAGTGTTCCTGATCGGGCTGTGCGCGAGCCAGCCCGGGCTGCACTGGCTGTGGCTCGGCGCGGCGGTGGCCCTCGGGCAGATCGCCGGGAAGACGCTCTATTTTCTCGCCGCGCGCGGCACGATCAAGCTGCCGAAGCCGCTGCACGACCGCCTCCACCGCGAGCGGCCGATGACCGCCCGGCGCGTGCGCTGGGAACTGCGGACCAAGCGGCTGCGCGGCTGGATCGACCGGCTGCGCGAGCGCTGCCACCGGCACCCGCACTGGATGGCCGGCACCTACGGGGTGAGCTCGCTGGTGGGCCTGCCGCCGTTCATGGCGACGAGCGTGCTGGCCGGCGTGGTCCGGATGCGGCTCGTGACGTTCCTGACCACGGGCTTCGCTGGAAGGTGGATCCGCTTCAGTTTGATAGCCGCTTCACCCGCGGTGTTCGCGGGCTGGCTGCACCACTGAAATTTCAGTGGTGTTGCGCTGTCCAGGCCGCGCGGGCGACGGTGCATTCGCTTAGGTGACGGACTTTCGTGTCCCGCACGCCGACGGCTTCGGTGAGCAGAACCTCAACGCATTCGTCTTTGGCGGGGTCCGCCGGGAAGTCGTAGAGGGCGAACGTGCCGATCTTGCCCGGGTGATAGCCCACATCGGCTGGCACAATGCGAACGCGCATCCTGAATTTCCGCGCTTCGCGTGCTTCGCGCAGCGAAGCAGACAACGCCCGCGCACCAGGGGAAGCAGAGGTCGGTTTCATGCGGGAGATGGTGCGAAGAGCCGTCATTTCCCGAATGAACGGCAACTGTAAGCGAATTGCCCCACCAAAGCACCGCAGGCCGCGACCGCGAAAGCCCACCCGCCGATCGGTTCGGCCAGCACGGCCACCAGGAAACAGAAAGCCGCGAACCCGCCGAGTCCGCGGAGCACGCCCCGCATCGTCGCGGCCGCCGCGCGCGGGCCGCCCTGCGCCAGCGTGAACACCGCCACCACGCTCAGCGCGGTCGGGAACGGCGCCAGCACCCCGGTGAGGCCGGGCCCCAGCCGCCCGGCGGCGGCGGTCACCGCCAGGACGAGTCCCGCGGTCACCACCGCCCGGGCGGGCAGGTCCCACCACGGCAAGGTCACCGGCCCGGCCCCACCCGGCAACGAACGGCCCTCGCCGGGCACCGGCCCGACCTCGCGCGGCACCAGCCTGCCCTCGGGAGGGACCGACCCGATCTCACCCGGTACCGGCTCGCCCTCACCCAGCACCGGCTCAACCACGCCGCGCGCAGGCCCAAAGTCACCCGCCACCGGCCCAAAGTCACCCAGCACCGGCAGAAGCCGCGAACCCGCCCAAGCCGCAGCCAGGGCCAACCCCAACGCGACCCACGCAGGCACCGGCACATAAGACAGCGCCAAGTCCAACGACAAGCACACCAGCCAACCCAGCAGCACCGTGCCCGTCCAGCTCCGCACCCGCGCCACCCGCGCGAAGACCACCGCGAACGCGGCCAGCGACACCAGCCCCAGCAACGACGCCGACGCCGCCCGTGCCACGAACGTCCGGCCGTGCTCCAGGTATGTGATCAGCAGGATCGGCCCCGCCACCAGGGGCAACGCGACCAGCAAGCCGGTCAGGCCCGGCCCCCAGCGCCGGCCGGCCAGGGATGAGCCGACCACCAGCAGCGGTGCCAGGACGAGCTTCAAAAGCAGCGTCACCGGGTCCAGTCTGCCGGACTCAGCGGTCGGCGGCTTCCAGCTCCACGGCCTTCTTCATCGTCTCGCGGGCCCGTCGCCGGTCACCCGCGATGTCGTAGGCGTACGCCAGCTTGTACCACGTGCGCCAGTTCTCCTGGTCCGCCTCGACCTCCGCGCGGCGGTCCTGGAACCACGCGTCGGCCGCGTCGCGGTCCACCCGGCCGGATGGCCGGCGCGGCAGGTCCGAGACGTCCGGGAGCGCGTTCTCCTCGTCGAGCCGGCGGGACAGCCGCTGGATCTGCAGGCCGTTGCGCCAGGTCACGACGACGATCCAGATGCCCAGCAGCGGCAGCAGCAGCACGCCGATCCCGAGCGCGATGCCCGCCGCGGTCCCCGACCGGAACAGCGCGAACGCCCGGTCGGCCAGCAGGACCAGGTAGACGACCAGCGCCGCCGTCATCAGCAGCGCGACGTTACGAGCCTTCACAGGTCGAGGACGTTTTCCAGCCCGACCGTCAGGCCGGGCCGCGCCACCACCGTGCGCACGCCGAGCAGCACGCCCGGCATGAACGACGTCCGGTCGAGCGAGTCGTGGCGGATGGTCAGGGTCTCCCCCTCGCCGCCGAACAGGATCTCCTCGTGCGCCACGAGTCCCGGCAGCCGGACCGAGTGCACCCGGACGTCCTCGACCGAGGCGCCGCGGGCGCCGTCCAGCTCGGACGTCGTCGCGTCGGGCCCCGGCGTCACGCCGGCCTCCGCGCGCGCCGCGGCGATCATCCGCGCGGTGTGCGCGGCGGTCCCCGACGGCGCGTCGGCCTTGCGGTTGTGGTGCAGCTCGATGATCTCGGCGGAGGCGTAGAACTTCGCCGCCTGGGCCGCGAACCGCATCGCCAGAACCGCGCCGAGCGCGAAGTTCGGCGCGATCAGCACGCCCAGCGACGGAGACGGCTCCAGCATCGAACGCAGCAAAGCCAGCCGCTCCTCACTGAAGCCCGTCGTGCCGACCACCGCGTGGATGTCGTGCGAGATCAGGTACTTCACGTTGTCCATCACCGCGTCGGGGTGCGTGAAGTCGACGACGACCTGAGCCCCGGCCAGCGCCGCGAAGTTGTCACCCGCATCGAGCGCGGCGATGAGCTTCATGTCCGGAGCGCCTTCGACGGCCTTCACCACCGTCGCACCCATCCGGCCGCGCGCACCGAGCACACCGACGTTGATGGTCATGAAGCGATCACCTCGTGCAGATCGTCCGGAAGGTCGTCGGCGTGAGCGTACGGCCCCACGACCGCCGCCGCCGAGACCCCGCCCGGCCGCGCGAACAAAGTGCGAGCGAGCGCACACACCTCGTCGGTGGTGACGGCGTCGATGCGCGCGATCGTGTCGTCGACACCCAGGTAGCGGCCGTAGTTGAGCTCGCTCTTGCCGATCCGCGACATCCGCGACGACGTGTCCTCCAGGCCCAGCACGAGCCCGCCGCGCAGCTGGCCCTTGGCGCGGGCCACCTCGGCGTCGGTCAGGCCGTCGACGCCGACCTTGTCGAGCACCTCGCGGATGACGCCGGCGACGTCCCCGAGCTTCTCCGGCTGGCAGCCCGCGTACACGGCCATGTGCCCGGTGTCCGCGTAGCTCGCGACGGACGAGTAAACCTGGTAGGCCAGACCGCGCTGCTCGCGGATCTCCTGGAACAGGCGCGAGGACATGCCGCCGCCGAGCGCCGCGTTGAGCACCGAAAGCGCGAAGCGACGGTCGTCGTGGCGCGACAGCGACCGCAGGCCGAGCATGACGTGCGCCTGCTCGGTGTCGTCGGTGTGCAGGGCGAGCTTCGGGACGGTCTTGATCCGGGCGCGGCCCTCTCGCGGCGCGAGCGGCGTGGCATCTCCCGCCAACCGGTCGCGAAGAGCCTTGCGCACCAGGCGAAGCACCTGGCCGTGGTCGACGTTCCCGGCCACCGCCAGGACCATCCGCGGCAGCGTGTAGCGGCGCTTGTAGAAGCCCCGCAACGCCGTCGGCGACATCTCGATGATCGACTTCTCGGTGCCCAGCACCGGGCGGCCGAGCGCGTGGTCGCCGAGGATCGCGCTGACGAACGTCTCGTGCAGCAGGTCTTCGGGGTCGTCGTCGCGCATCGAGATCTCTTCGAGGACGACGCTGCGTTCCATGTCCATGTCGCGGTCGGTGCAGAGCGCCTCGAACACGACGTCGGTGACCAGGTCCACGGCCAGCGGGAGGTCGGCGTCGAGCACCTGCGCGTAGTAGCAGGTGTGCTCCTTCGCCGTGAAGGCGTTGAACTCACCGCCGACGGCGTCGACCTCCTCGGCGATCTGCATGGCGTCGCGGTTCTTCGTGCCCTTGAACAGCAGGTGCTCGAGGTAGTGCGCGGCGCCGGCCACCGTGGCCGGCTCGTCGCGGGAGCCGATGCCGACCCACAGCCCGACCGTGGCCGAGCGGGACGCCGGGACGTGCTCGGTGATCACGCGCAGACCGCCGGGCAGGACACTGCGCTTGACGACCGCGCCGTCCGGAGTGGACTCGAGCGTGCGGGTGGTGCCGACGGGCTGCTCGTGCCCGGAAACCTGCCGTGCCATGGGTTCCTTACTCACGAATGCCGTGAAGGCCTCCTTACCGGCCATAGACGCCGATAAGGAGGCCTTCACGGACCAACGAGCTTCTTACTACGCGTCGGCCTTCTCGGCGTCGGCGGCGGGCGCCTCGGCCGGGGCGGCGTCGTCTTCCTTGACCACGATCAGGCTGATCTTGCCGCGGTTGTCGATGTCGGCGATCTCGACGCGGAGCTTGTCGCCCACGTTGACCACGTCTTCGACCTTGTTGATCCGCTTGCCGTTGCCCAGCTTGGAGATGTGCACCAGGCCGTCCTTGCCCGGCAGCAGCGAGACGAACGCGCCGAACGCGGCCGTCTTCACCACGGTGCCGAGGAAGCGCTCGCCGACCTTGGGCAGCTGCGGGTTGGCGATGGCGTTGATCAGGTCGATCGCCGCCTCCGCCGACGGGCCGTCGGCCGCGCCCACGTAGATCGTGCCGTCGTCCTCGATGGAGATGTCGGCACCGGTCTGCTCGGTGATCGAGTTGATCATCTTGCCCTTCGGGCCGATGACCTCGCCGATCTTGTCCACCGGGATCTTCACGCTGGTGACGCGCGGCGAGTACGGGCTCATCTCGTCCGGGCCGTCGATCGCCTCGGCGATGACTTCCAGGATGGTGAGGCGAGCGTCCTTCGCCTGCTTCAGCGCGGCGGCGAGCACCTCGGAGGGGATGCCGTCGAGCTTCGTGTCCAGCTGCAGGGCGGTGATGATGTCCTTGGTGCCGGCGACCTTGAAGTCCATGTCGCCCATGGCGTCCTCGGCACCGAGGATGTCGGTCAGCGCGACGTAGCGGGTCTCGCCGTCGACCTGGTCGGAGATGAGGCCCATCGCGATGCCCGCGACCGGCGCCTTCAGCGGCACGCCGGCGTTGTACAGACCCATCGTGGACGCACAGACCGAGCCCATCGAGGTCGAGCCGTTGGAGCCCAGCGCCTCGGAGACCTGGCGGATCGCGTACGGGAACTCGTCGCGCTTCGGCAGCACCGGCACGAGGGCGCGCTCGGCGAGCATGCCGTGGCCGATCTCGCGCCGCTTCGGCGAACCGACGCGGCCGGTCTCGCCGGTGGAGAACGGCGGGAAGTTGTAGTGGTGCATGTAGCGCTTGTGCGTCTCCGGGGACAGCGAGTCGATCTGCTGCTCCAGGCGAAGCATGTTCAGCGTGGTGACACCCAGGATCTGGGTCTCGCCGCGCTCGAACAGAGCGGAACCGTGCGCCCGCGGGATCACGGCGACCTCGGCCGCGAGGGACCGGATGTCGGTGAGGCCACGGCCGTCCATGCGGATCTTGTCCGTGAGGACGCGCTTGCGCATGACCTTCTTGGACAGCGCCTTGAACGCGGCGCCGATCTCCTTCTCGCGGCCTTCGAAGGCTTCGCCCTCGCCGACGCCGACCTTCTCGAGCACGGCGGCCTTGACCTGGTCGGTCGCGTTGTCGCGGTCCTGCTTGCCGGCGATCTGGAGCGCGTTCGCCAGGTCGTCGGTCGCGATCGCGGCGACGGCGTCGAAGGCGTCCTGCTCGTAGGCCAGGAAGACCGGGAACTCGCCGGTCGGCTTGGCGGCCACGTCGGCCAGCTTCTGCTGGGCGTCGCACAGCACCTTGATGAACGGCTTGGCGGCCTCGAGGCCCTCGGCGACCGAGACCTCGTCCGGCGCCTTGCCGCCCGCGGCGATCAGGTCGAGCGTGTTCTCGGTGCCCTCGGCCTCGACCATCATGATCGCGACGTCTGCACCGACGGTGCGGCCGGCGACGACCATGTTGAAGGTCGCCTTCTCCAGCTGCGACCAGGTCGGGAACGCGACCCACTGGTCCTCGATCAGCGCGACGCGCACGCCGCCGACCGGGCCGGAGAACGGCAGGCCGGCGATCTGGGTCGACGCCGACGCGGCGTTGATGGCCAGCACGTCGTACGGGTCGTCCGGGTTGAGGCTCTGGACGGTGATGACGACCTGGATCTCGTTGCGGAGACCGTCGGTGAACGACGGGCGCAGCGGCCGGTCGATCAGGCGGCAGGTCAGGATCGCGTCGGTCGAGGGACGGCCCTCGCGACGGAAGAACGCGCCCGGGATGCGGCCGGCCGCATACATGCGCTCCTCGACGTCCACCGTCAGGGGGAAGAAGTCGAAGTGGTCCTTCGGGTGCTTCGACGCGGTCGTCGCCGAGAGCAGCATGGTCTCTTCGTCGAGGTACGCGACGACGGAGCCGGCGGCCTGCTTGGCCAGGCGGCCCGTCTCGAAGCGGACGGTGCGGGTGCCGAACCGGCCGTTGTCGATCACGGCTTCGGTCTCGTGCACGGTGACTCCGGTGGAGTCGGTCATAGGGTGTTTCTCCTCTTTAGTTCCTTCTATACGGCGCGAGTCTCCCACCCTGGGACCCGCTTCGCTGAGGACGCTCGAGGAGTGATGCCGGTCTTCGATCGAAGTCCCCGGGACTCTTCCCGGGAACCACTACCGAGGACCGGCGGACGGTTCCCCGGGCGCGCTCGCGCCGTTTCTTTCTCCTGCTGGACCGAGGGGGAGCGACCGGCGGTCACTCCCCCTCGGGCAACAGCTATCGGCGCAGGCCGAGGCGCTGGATCAGCGCACGGTAACGCTCGATGTCCACCTTCATCACGTAGTTCAGCAGCCGGCGGCGACGGCCGACCAGCAGCAGGAGCCCGCGACGCGAGTGGTGGTCGTGCTTGTGTTCCTTGAGGTGTTCGGTGAGGCCGACGATCCGCTTGGTCAGCAGCGCGACCTGGGCCTCGGGGGATCCCGTGTCCGAGTCGTGCACGCCGTACTCGGCCAGGATCGACTTCTTCTCTTCGGTGGACAGCGCCACTTGTGTTGCTCCTCGAAATGATCAGTGCCGTGCGGCCCCGGACGCGGAATGAACGCCGGGAAGTCGGTCACGGCCGCCACGGACTGCAGCCGGACCCGACCTTGACGTTAGCATTCTGCTAACGTCCGGCTCTGAGCAGGGCCTTCAGGCACGGTCCAGCTCGAACGCCCGGGCCACCCGGTAGCGGGGCCCGGCCGGTTCGCGCTCGCTGGTCATCAGCACCACCTGCGTGGCCGTCCACCTGCGGCTGCGAAATTCCGACAACGCCCTGGTCCAACGCCCGGCGAGCCCCGGATCTTCCCGGGGGAACCGCGCCAGCGTCAGGTGGGGCACGTACGGCCTCGCCTCGGCACCGGCCCCCGCGGCGAGCGCGAGCGGCGTCAGCTCCGTTCCGGCGACAGTCAACCACAGCACCCCGGGGAACGTCGCGGCCTTTTCCAGCCGGACGTCGACGCCCGCCCGCCCGGCCAGCCGGTCCGCCAGCCAGGCTGCGCGGGTCTCCGGGTCGTCCGGCCCGTAGTAGGCGAGGGTGACGTGCCAGCGCTCCGGCGGCTCCCAGCGCAGGCCGTCCCCGGGGTCGCCCAGGGCCTCGGCCACCGCTTCGGCGACGTCGTCCGGCGGGACCAGCGCGCTGAACAGGACCGGCATCAGGCGCCGTGGCCCGCCCGGCGCAGCAGGTCGGCGATGGCCGGGAACTCGTCGTCGAGCCGCTTGGCGGCTTCGCCCAGGTCCTCGTCCTCGGCCAGGTCGCGCAGGTAGGCGAGGACCTTCTGGTCTTCGTTGACCACCGGGATGTTGTCGCGGCCGACGGTGGGCCGGGAGTCGCGGACGTCCTCCATCGCGGCCAGCATCGCGTCACGGTTGCCGGCGGCGACCTCGGGCACCAGGATCTTGCGCTCGAGCATGATCATCCTGGCCAGCACGACCGGGTTGCCGATCTTCGCCCGCCGCCCGCTCATCACCTGGCTGAGCATGGGGGCGCTGATGCCGAGGACCTCGGCCAGGAACGCCTGCGAAACATCGAACGCGACGACGAGGCGGCGCACCCGGTCACCGAGCGGCTCCCCGTACCACTCGCGCTGCAACGCGATGTTCCGCTGGACGATCTTGTGGTCCTCCACCAGTCCCGCTCCCCTAAACTGCTTCGTGCCGCTTGCGCACACACTGTCCGTGAGCATCTTGCCATCGCTGTCACGTGCGTGAACGCGAAATCCCGCTATTCGCCCCCGGTCGGGGCGTCCGGGGGCACGTCCAGTGCCTTTCTCGTCTCGACGACGTCGTCGTCGATCTGCGTGACCAGCCCGGCCGAGTCGGCGAACCGCACCTGGTCGCGCAGCCGGGTCACGAAGTCGATCGCCACGTGCTGGCCGTAGAAGTCCTCGTCGACGTCGAGGACGAAGGCCTCGACGGTCCGCTCGCGCCCGGAGAACGTCGGGTTCGTGCCCACCGAGACCGCGGCGCGCAACCGCCGGCTGGGGTCGGCCGAGCGGGTGAACCAGGCACTGTAGACGCCGTCGGCCGGGACGGCGGCGAAGCGCGGCGTCGACAGGTTCGCCGTCGGGTAGCCGAGTTCGTGGCCCCGGCCGTCACCGCGGACGACGATGCCCTCCAGGCGGTGCGGGCGGCCGAGCGCCTCGGCCGCGGCGACGACGTCCCCGGCGTCGATGCACGACCGGACGTAGGTGCTGGAGAACGTGATGGCCGACTGGTCCTCTTCGGACAGTTCCTTGCCCTGCAGTTCGGCGCCGTACGCGGCGAAACCGAACCGGCGGCCGAGGGTGCGCAGCATCGCGACGTCGCCCGCGGCCTTGGCGCCGAAGGTGAAGTTGTCGCCGACGATCACCGCGGCCGCGTGCAGCCGGTCGACGAGCACCTCATGCACGAACTCCTCCGGCTGCAGCCGGGACAGCTCCAAGGTGAAGGGCAGCACGCAGAAGACGTCCATGCCGAGGCCTTCGACGATCTCCGCCTTGCGCCGCAACGTGGTCAGCTGCGCCGGGTGGCTCCCGGGGCGCAGCACCTCCGACGGGTGCGGGTCGAACGTCAGCATGACGCTCGGCAGCCCGCGTTCGGCCGCCGCGGCCACGGTCCGGCTCACCAGCTCCTGGTGTCCGCGGTGGACACCGTCGAACACGCCGATGGTGACCACGCACCGGCCCCAGCCGCCGGGAAGGTCCCCCAGCCCACGCCACCGCAGCACGTCAGACTCCCGTCTCTCAGACGCCACCCTAGGCGGGCAGCAACACGACCACTGCTCGGGACACGCCTTCTTCGTCGGCCGCCAGGGCGAGCACCCGGCCGTCGGGGCCGAAGAGACCGTAGGTGCCCTCGACACCGGCGGCCGGGATGCGCTGCCCGTGGCGGATCGCCTTGGCGGACGCCGCGTCGAGGTCGCGTCGCGGGAAGGCCGCGGCGACGGCGGCGTCGAGGTCCAGGCTCAGCTCGGGCTGCTCCTCGAGCACGTCGAGCGTCTTCGCCTTCGCCAGCGTGAACGGGCCGACCGTGGTGCGCCGGAGCGCCTGGAGGTGGCCGCCGACGCCGAGGTCCGCGCCGAGGTCGCGGGCCAGCGCGCGGACGTAGGTGCCGGACGAGCACTCGACGACGGCGTCGACCTCGACGTGGTCGTCTTCGTGGCGGACGGCCAGGACGTCGAAGCGGTAGACGGTGACCGGGCGCGGCGGGAGGACGACGTCCTCGCCGGCGCGGACGCGGGCGTAGGCGCGCTTGCCGTCGATCTTGACGGCGCTCACCGCGCTGGGCACCTGCTGGATGGGGCCGGTCAGCTTGGCCACCCCAGCGGCGATGGCGTCGTCGGTGACGTCCTGGGTGGCCGCGGTCGTGAGGACCTCGCCCTCGGCGTCGTCGGTCGTGGTGCTGCTGCCGAGGCTGAGGGTGGCCAGGTACGTCTTGCGGTCCAGCGCCAGGTGGCCGAGCAGCTTGGTGGCGCGCTCGATGCCGAGCACCAGCACGCCGGTCGCCATCGGGTCGAGCGTGCCGGCGTGCCCGACCTTGCGGGTGCCCATGATCCGGCGGGCACGGGCGACGACGTCGTGCGACGTCATGCCGGCGGGCTTGTCGACGATCACGAGACCAGGCGGCGGGGCGGGACGGCGGGGCGGTTTGGGGCTCGACACGCGGCAACCCTAGCGGCCACACGTCGTGGTTCGATCAGGCCGCTCGGCCGGGCCACCATGGAGGGGTGACGGAGATCGAAGTCCGGGCCGCCCGGCCCGCCGAGCTCGAAGCGGTCGCCGCGCTCCGGTGGCGCTGGGTGGCCGACCGGGACGGCCTGCCCGGTGCCGGCCGCGAGGCGTTCGTGCGGGAGTTCGCCGCGTGGGCACGGGAGAACGCGGCCACCCACCGCTGCCTCGTCCTGGTGCGCGACGACCGGGTGCTCGGGATGGCGTTCCTGGCGGTCACCCCGCGCGTGCCGACGCCGTCGGCGTTGTCGCGGGCCGCCGGGGACGTGCAGAGCGTGTACGTCGTCCCGGAAGCCCGTGACGGCGGCCTCGGCGGGCTGCTGATCGAAGGCGTCCTGCGGCTGGCCGGGGAGCTGGGGCTGGAGCGGGTCACCGTGCACTCGTCGCCGCGGGCCGTGCCGGCCTACGAGCGGCGCGGGTTCTCGCCGGCACCGCAGCTGCTGCAGGCCGAACCGCCTGGGCCGGTCAGGCCGCCACGATCGGCGTCTCCGGCAGGGCGGCGTCCCAGCGGCGGCGGGTGATGCGCACCGGCAGCTCCTCGCCGCGGGCTTCGGCGAGGAACAGGTGCGCGCGCGTCCGGCGCCACCAGACGAGCATCCGGGACGTGCCCAGCGCCAAGATCGCGACGATCGCCAGCAGCGAGATCCGGAAGCTCCCGCCGGTCCACTGCAGCAGCACGCCGACGGCGAGGGCGGCGATGGTCGTCGCGACGAAGCCGCCGACGTTGACCACGCCGGTCGCCGTGCCGACGCGGGACAGCGGGTTGTAGTCGCGGGCGAGCGCGAAGCCGATCATCGACGCCGGGCCGCCGAGGGCGAGGAAGGCGAACGCGGGCACCAGCAGCGCCACCGGCACCTGCCCGGGCCAGCTCAGCAGCACCGCCCACAGCAGCGCGGCCCCGCCGATGTACCCGCCGACCAGCGGCATCCGCAGCGACGGGTGCCGGCCGATCACGCCGCCGAGCAGCGGCCCGCCGGCCATCGACCCGAAGACGAACACCGTGAGCAGGGCACTCGCGGTGGCCATCGACTGTCCCTGCCCCTGCACCAGCCAGGGCACGCCCCACAGCAGCGTCAGGGCGTTGGGGGCGAACATCGTGCTGAAGTGGACCCAGAAGCCCAGGCGCGTCCCCGGCGTGCGCCAAGCCTCGGCGACCTGGTGGGCGAGCTGGCGCGGGCGGACGGCTTCGCGCGCCGGCTGGACGACGCCGGCCGGGACGTCGCGGACCCGGAGCGTCACGACCACGGTGTAGAGGACCGTGACGGCGCCGGCCGCGAGGAAGGTGGGGGTCCAGCCGGCGCTGTCGAGCACCAGCGAGAGCGGGACCGTGGCGGCGAGGTTGCCGATGTAGCCGACGGCCGCGGTGAACGACGTCAGCAGCGCGTACTGGCGGCCCGGGAAGTGGGCGGCGACCAGGCGCAGCACGCTGACGAAGGTGAGCGCGTCGCCGAGGCCGAGCACGCCGCGGGCGAGCAGGCCGAGGCCGTAGGAGTGGGCGACGCCGAGCAGGAGCTGGCCGGCGCCGAGCACCAGCACCGCGACGGTGAGGACGCGGCGGGGGCCGTAGCGGTCGACCAGGACGCCGGTCGGGATCTGCATCGCGGCGTAGACGCCGACCTGCAGCACGGTGAACGTCCCGAGCGCGGCCGCGCCGACGCCGAAGCGCTCGGCCGCCTGCAGCCCGGCGACGCCGAAGGAGGTGCGGTGGAAGACCGCGAGGAGGTAGACGGTGACGGCAGCGAGCCAGATGAGCCAGGACCGGGCGGTGGCGCGGCCGGTGGCGGGCGGCACAAGTTCCTCCAGGGATTCGGCGTTCGGGGCGTGCGGACGCCTGCGCTGCCGTCCTTACTACTTGTAGCGCCTAAGCAACGACGAAACATAGCCGTTATCCCGGTGGCGTTCACCACATGGTTGTATCTGAATGTTCTTCACATTCGGGGGTGGTGTCGTGACCGGGCTGCACGGGGCGCACGCGGTGATCACGGGCGGGTCCAGCGGGATCGGCCTGGCGACGGCGGCGGCGCTGGCTTCGCGCGGCGCGACCGTGTCGCTGGTGGCGCGCGACGAATCGCGGCTGCGGAAGGCCGCGGTGTCGCTGAAGTCACGCGGGGCTTCGGTGCGGACCGCCGTCGCCGACGTCTCGTCGCAGGCCGAGGTGGAGGAGGCGTTCTCGGCTCTGGAGACGGCGGCGGGCCCGTGCGACGTGCTCGTGACGTGCGCCGGCCAGGCGCGGCCGGGCGAGTTCCTGGAGCTGGACGACGAGGTCTTCCGGCGGATGGTGGAGGTCGACTACTTCGGGACGCTGCACGCGGTCCGGGCGGTGGCGCCGTCGATGGTCCGGCGGCGGAGCGGCTCGATCGTCGCGATCTCGTCGGCGGCCGCGGTGCTGGGGATCTACGGCTACACGGCGTACGCGCCGGCGAAGTTCGCGGTGCGCGGGCTGATGGAGGGCGTTGCGGGACGAGCTGAACCCGGCCGGGGTGCACGTCGCGTGCGTGTACCCGCCGGACGTCGACACGCCGCAGCTGGCGGAGGAGAACCGCTGGAAGCCGGCGGAGACCGCGGCGATCAGCGGGACGATCCGCCCGATGGCGGCCGAGGCCGTGGCGTCGGCGATCGTCCGGGCGGTGGAACGGGAGCGGTACGCGGTCTACCCGGACCGCTCGGTGGCGCTGCTGGCGGCGCTGGGCCCGTTGGCGGCCCCGTTCCTGCGTCGCATGGTGGACCGCCGGGTCCGCCACGCCCGCCGGTCCCGCGCCTGAACCCGTCACTCACGTGTCTGGAGCCGGAACTCGCGTGATTGAGCCCGGAACTCGCGAGTTCCGGGCCTGATCACGCGAGTTCCGGGCCTGATCACGCGGGTTACGGGTTACGCGGGGCGGATTGCGCCGGTGATCGCCCAGTTTCCGGAGCGCCAGCGGACCAGCACGAACGCCAGGCGGAGGACCATGAACAGGGACAGGCCGGTCCAGATGCCCGTCAGGCCCCAGCCGAAGCCCAGGGACGCCCAGATCAGCGGCAGGAAACCCAGCGCCGCGCTGCCGAGCGTCGCGTTGCGGAGGAACGCCGCGTCGCCCGCTCCCAGCAGGACCCCGTCCAGTGCGAAGACCACCCCCGCGATCGGTTGCAGCGCCACGAAGAACCACCACGCGTGCGGGATCTCCGCCAGCACGCCCGGGTCGGACGTGAACGCGTGCGGCAGCACCCACGACAGCGCCGCGAACACCACGCCCAGGAAGCAGCCCAGCAGCAGGCCGTACCCGGTGATCTGGTTGGCGACCCCGCGCGCCTGCCGCGCCGCGTTCGCCCCCAGCGCCGCCCCCACCAGGGACTGCGCGGCGATCGCCACCGAGTCCAGCACCAGCGCCAGGAACGTCCACAGCTGCAGCACCACCTGGTGCGCGCCCACCGCCTCGGTCGACGTCCGGGCCGCGACGGCCGCCGCCGAAATGAAGCACGCCTGGAACGCCAGGCTGCGCAGCACCAGGTCGCGGCCGAGGCCGAGCTGCGCGCGCATCACCTTGAAGTCCGGCCGCAGCCCGACCTTCTCCTTGACCAGCGCGGCGAAGAACAGCGCCGCGGAGATCACCTGCGCGACGACGTTCGCGATCGCCGAGCCCTCCAGCCCGAGCCCGGCCCAGTAGACCAGCACCGGGCAGAGCACGGCCGAGATCCCGTTGCCCGCCAGGACGTACCGCAACGGCTTCGCGGCGTCCTGCACCCCGCGCATCCAGCCGTTGCCGGCCATGGTCACCAGGATCAGCGGCGCCCCGAACAGCGCGATCCGCACCCACGACACCGCCGCGCCCGCGATCTCGTCGCTGCCCGAGAGCACCCGCGTGATCGGCCAGGCCAGCAGCTGCCCGGCGACCAGCACGAAGAGCCCGACGAACACCGCCAGCCACGTCGCCTGCACGCCCTCGCGGACCGCGTCGGCCCGGCGGCCGGCACCGTGCAGCCGGGCGGTGCGCGACGTCGTGCCGTACGACAGGAACGTCAGCTGGCTCGACACCTGGGCCAGCACGACGCCGCCGAGCGCGAGCCCGGCCAGCGGCAGCGCGCCCAGGTGGCCGACCACCGCGGTGTCGACCAGCACGTACAACGGCTCGGCGGCCAGCACCCCCAGCGCGGGCACGGCCAGGCCGAGCACGCGCTTCGCCGGGATCCGCTCCGGCTCCTCCACGTTCACCACGAACCGGACTCTAACCGCCGGCACCGACATTCCTGACCGGTGGGAACCCGCCGTCGGGTCACAGCAGCGGTGCCCGCTCCAGGGCGGACCGCAACCCGGCCAGTACCTCCTCGGCGGGGCCCGCGATCGTGCACCCGGCGGCCTGCCGGTGCCCGCCGCCGCCGAACTCCGCCGCCACCGCCGAGACGTCGATTCCCACCGACCGCAACGAGATCTGCCACTGTCCCGGATTGGCCAAGTCCTGTTTGAGCACCGCCGCGACGGCCGCCTCGCGCACCGAGCGGATGACGTCGATCACCGACTCGACCTCTTCGGCGCGCACCGTCCGGGCCGCGTCCTCACGCACCACCGCGTGCACGAAACCCCGGCCCTGCGCGGCTTCCGGCTCCAGCTCGGCCTCGCGTAGCACCGACGACAGCATCGGCAGCCACGTGAACGGCCGCTCGTCGACGATCCGCCGCACCACCGCTTCGGCGTCGACGCCCGCCTCCAGCAGCCGCGCCGCCATCCGGTGCGTCTCCGGGCTCGCCCGCCGGAATCCACTCGTGTCGGTGACGATCCCGGCGTAGATCCCGCGCGCGATCGGCTCGTCGAGCTCGACGCCCAGCGCGTCCAGGATCCGGAACACGAGGATCGCGCTGGCTTCGGCGGTCTCGTCGACCACGTTGCAGCCGCCGTAGAACGAGTTGGTCGCGTGGTGGTCGATCACGAGCACGGCGCCGGCGAGCTCGACGCGCCCGGCGAGCCGGCCCAGCCGCTTCGGCACCGGCGTGTCGACGCAGACCAGCAGCGCCTCGGTGTCCGGCAGGTCGTCCGGGTGGGTCAACAGGCCGTCCTCGTCGAGCCACCGCAGCGTCTCCGGGGCCTCGTCCGGCTCGCCGAAGGAGACGCGCACCTTCGCGCCGCGCTTGAGCAGCGCCCGGCCGAGGGCGAGCGCGCTGCCGAGGGCGTCCGCGTCCGGGCGGACGTGGCCGAGCACGGTCACGTCGGTGGCCGACGCGAGCAGCGCGGCCGCGTCCCGGATGTCCTGCGCCGAAGTAGGGGTCACGGTGCGTCACGCTACGCTCTGCGGGATGCCTGAGTACGTGATCCTGGTCCACCCGTCCGCCAATCGGGTCTACGCCGCCTCCTCCCCCGCGCTGCTGCGCGCCGAGCTGGCGGTCTTCGGCGCGGCGCTGTCGGTGGAGCTGTCCGGGATCGAGGAGCTCGAGCTCGGCGGCGTCGGCTACGTGCGCTTCACCAGTTCGGCGCCCCTGGGTGAGCGCGACCTCGCGCTGTTGTCGAACCTGTCGTCGCTCTACGCGCTGTTCGAACTGGGTGACGGCGTCCTGCGCCCGGTCACCGTGACGCCACTGGCGAAGGCCGACTCGGACCTGCTGACGATCCAGAAGTACGCGGGCAAGACCAACGAGTCGTTCACGAAGCTCCTGCTGAACGTCACGCTGCTGGCCACCGCCGATCCCTTCTCGGACCAGCCGAAGTACCTGCTCGACCCGCTGTGCGGCCGCGGCACCACGCTCAACCAGGCGATGATGTACGGCCTGCACGCCACCGGCCTGGACGTCGACGCCAAGGACTTCGAGTCCTACGAGGCGTTCATCAAGACGTGGCTGCGGAACAAGCGCGTCAAGCACACCGCCGGCTCGGGACAGCTGCGGCGCAACAAGGTCCGGCTCGGGCGCCGGCTCGACATCGAGTACGCGCTGAGCAAGGAAGACTACAAAGCGGGCGACACCCGCAAGCTCACCTACTTCCAGGCCGACACGCTGACGACCGACGAGGTGCTGCGGGCGAACTCCTGCGACGTGATCGTCACCGACGCGCCGTACGGCGTGCAGCACGGCAGCCACGGCGAAGCCGGCCTGCAGCGCAGCCCGCTCGACCTGCTCGCGGCGGCCGTCCCGGTGTGGACGCGGGTGCTGCGGCCCGGCGGGGCGCTCGGCATCTCGTGGAACACCACCGTGCTCCCGCGCGAGGACCTCGTCGAGGTGCTCGGCAAGGCCGGGCTCGACGTCCGCGAAGGCGGCCCGTGGGCGGAGTTCACCCACCGGGTGGACCAGGCCATCCTGCGTGACCTGGTCGTCGCGGTGAAGCCCGCCTCCTGAGTCGACAAGGCGCTACTGGGTGAGCTCACCCTTCACCGGCGCCTGCCCGTTCTCTTCCGGCGCCGCGGTGGGAGCGGGCGGCGGCGTGGTCAGGCCGCGCTTCACCGAGTCCAAGATGGACAGTCCCTGGCCGACGAGCCCGGCGGCCATCTCGCCCAGGCCGTCGGCGCCGTTGAGGATGTTGACGTTCGCGCCGGCCAGGCCGCGCCCGGCCTCCTTGACGATCTGCGGCAGCTGGTCGATGAGCATCCGGTCGAGCGCGACCCGGTTGTTCGACGCGGCCGCCTCCGCCTGGACGCGCATCTTCTCCGCGTCGGCCAGCGCCAGGATGCGGATCCGCTCGGCCTCCGCGTCGGCCGGCTTGATCACCTCGGCCACCAGCTGCTGCTGCCGCAGCTCCGCCTCGCGCTGGGCCAGCTCGGTGCGCGCGTCGATGACCTCCTGCTGCGCCTTCGCCTGCGCGAGCGGCCCGGCCTGCGCCGCCTGGGCCTGCGCCGCCTCGACCTCGGCGCGGTACTGCGCCTGCACGATCGACGTCTGCCGGGCGTACTCCGCCTGCGTCCGCTGCGACTCCTGCTCGGCCTCGGCCGCCCTCTTGTTCGCCACGGCCTGGGCGATCTGGGCGTCCCGCTGGATGGCGGCGTTGTGCGGCGCGGCCATCGCGGCGATGTAGCCGAGCTTCATGTCGTCGATCGACTGGATCTGCAGCGCGTCGACGGACAGGCCGATCTTCGCCATCTCCACCGCCGAGCCGTCCAGCACCTCGGTGGCGAGCTTCTGCCGCTCGGTGATGATCTCTTCGACGGTCATCGACCCGATGATCGAGCGCAGGTGACCGGAGAAGATGCGGCCGGTCAGCACGGACATCTGGTCCTGGTCGGAGAGGAACCGCTGGCCGGCGTTGACGATGCTCTCGGTGTCGTTGCCGACCTTGAACGCGATCACCGCCCGCACCGTGAGCGCGATGGCCTGTTTCGTGACGCACACTTCGGTCACTTCGGCCTCACACATGGAAAGCGTGAGGAACCGGACTTTCCGGAACACCGGCATGACGAACGCGCCGTGTCCGGTGACGACCCGGAACGGCGACGCGCCCTTGCTGCTCTTGCCGCCCGAAATCAGCATCGCCTCGTTGGGGGCCGGCACGCGATAACCGAACATCGACTGTCCTTAGACGAACACTAGGAAGTGGGTTCTGGCGTGGTTTCCGGGACGTCCCACGCCACGACGTCGACCGTGCGCCGTCCGCGGGTTTCGACGACCAGGACGGTCGTCCCCTTCGGCAGCTCCGTGTCGGACCAGGCCAGGAAGGTTTCCAAGCCACCCCGGATCCTGATCAGCACCTCCCCGGGTCCCCGCTGCCCGCGGGTGCCGACCAGGAGGACTCCGGTGCGGCCCGACGGCGACAGGTCGGAGTGCATGTGCCGGCCTCCCTCGTCCGCCCGCCTCGACGCGGGGCACCCCCGCTACCCCATTGTGCTCCCGGCGGGCGGGGCGGCGCGGCACTGTGAGGTTCCGATCAGGGGGCAACCGGACAGAGCGCCCAAGCGTGAGGAATCCGGGATCGGCACCGGCTTGGCTATACTCCGGGCCGTGACGGTCGAGCAACGCCCCCTGCGCGCGGACGCCCGGCGCAACCGGGAGGCGCTGGTCGCGGCGGCGCGGGAGGTGTTCGGCGCCAAGGGCGTCGACGCCCCGCTCGACGAGATCGCCCGCCGCGCCGAGGTCGCGATCGGCACGCTCTACAACCGGTTCCCGACGCGGACGGACCTCGTCGAAGCGGCGTTCCTGCCGACGCTGGTGGAAGCCCAAGCCGTCACCGAAGAGGCCCTCGCCCTCGACGACCCCTGGGACGGTTTCGTCCTCTTCCTCGAACGGTCGATCCTGATGCAGGTCAGCGACCGAGGCTTCACCGAGGTCTGCTCGCGGGTCTTCGACCCGGCGTCCGGGCTGGAGAAAGCCAAGCAGGCCAACGCTTCCCGGCTGAACCGGATCATCACCCGGGCCCAGGAGGCCGGGGCGTTGCGGCGGGACTTCCGCGGCGAAGACCTGGCGATCGTGTTCGCCGCGGCGACGGCGTCCCCCGACTGGCGGCGCGCGCTCGGCATGGTCCTCGACGGGCTGCGCGCGCGATGACCTGGCTCGCGGACACCCGCACGTCCTACGACACGGTGGCTTCGAGTTATGCCGAATTCGTGGCGGACGCTCTGTCTTCACAGCCGCACATGAAGGCGGCGCTGACGCTGTTCGCGGCCGAGGTCGACGGACCGGCGGTGGACGTCGGCTGCGGACCGGGACAGTTCACGGCGTACCTGGACTCGCTGGGCGTCGACGCGTCCGGCATCGACCTTTCGCCGGCGATGATCGAGATCGCGCGCCGGAACCACCCGGGGCCGCGGTTCGAGGTCGGCTCGATGACGGACCTGCCGCTGCCCGACGCGTCGATGGCGGGCGTGCTGGCGTTCTGGTCGCTGATCCACGTCCCGGACGACGACGTCCCGGTGGCCCTCGCGCACTTCCGGCGCGTGCTGCGGCCGGGCGGGCTGCTGGTGATCGGCTACCACGTCGGCGCGGGAACGCGGCTGAAGACCGAAGGCTACGGCGGGCACCCGATGCGGGTCCACGTCCACCTCCGGCAGCCGTGGTGGCTGGCCCGGCGGGTGCGGAAGGCGGGGTTCACGATCGAGGCGGAGTGGGCGCTCAACCCGGAAAAGGAAGTCTCGCAAGCGATCCTGTTCGCCCGCGCGTCTGCCTGAATAGGTGACCGCGAGCCTTCGACGACCTCGCGTTCGCCGAAGGCCGGCGGTCACCGGCCCGATGCGGGCCGCGTACCGGTCAGATGCATTCCCAGCGACTGCAGTTCTGGGTGATCCCGGAGGCGAACATGCTGGACGGGTAGTTGTAGACGTAACCGTGCGACTGGTAGGTGATTCCGGTTTCCGTCGAGCCGAAGTACCCGGTGTAGCAGCTGGTCTGCCCCTGGGAGACTTCGGCGTTCCCGCCGTCGGCACTCGCGCAGGTCAGGCGGCCTGCCATGCTGCCGTGCAGGTAGACGTCGATGAAGGCGTTGGCCCACTGGCCCGCCCCGAGCGCCTTGTCGAGTTTGAGCTGCGCCCAGTACTGGTTGCACGAGTTGACGTAGGTGTAGACCTTGCCGATCACGGCGCCGTTGCCGTGGTTGACGACGTCGGCCGACCGCAGCACCCAGCCCGCGGTCGCGCAGCTGCCCGGGGCCGCGGACGCGGTGGAACCCGACAACAGCAGGCCGCCCAGCGCCACCGCGAGACAGAGCCAGACATGCAGGATTCTCTTCATGGGTAGAGTCCTTCCGTTGCCGACATTCCGGTGTTGCACGCTTGGCGGCACCCGGTGGTTTAGTCGGTCAGGACAGCCGCTGTCCCACGAACTTCAGGACCTCCGGCAGGATCCCCCGCCAGTACTCGTCCTCGTGCTTGCCCGGCGAAAACCTCGACACCGCCGGGTTCACCGCCTTCACCAGTTTGCGATCCGCGCCCAGGAACGGGTCCGACTCGCCGCACCAGACGCCGAGCTGGCCCGCGCGCAGCTCTCCCGTGTGCAGCAACGGTTCCTCCGCACGCCAGTTGTCCTCGCCGGAGAACACCTTGCGGCTGCGAGCATCCGGCCAGCTGACGAACAGCGCCGCGCTCGCCGTGGCGACCGCCTTCAGGTCGGGGTGCGCGCGGGCGAAGCGCAACGCGCCGAAGCCGCCCATGGAAATGCCGAACACCGCCGAGGCCGGACGCAGGTCGCGGCCCGCCAGCCAGCCCGGGACCTCTTCGGTGAGCATGCGCTGCGGGTCGTCGCCGGAACCGACGTCGACCCAGTAGTGGTCGCCGTCGACCGCGGCCACCGCGAACGGCGGAACACCCGCGCGGACCGCCGCCGTCAACGCCGAGGGGACGCCCAGTTCGATGAAGGTCCGGGCGCGAGCGCCGCGGCCGTGCAAGGCCACGCACACCGGCAGCCCCGACGACGGGACGCCTTCGGGGGTGATCAGGACCAGGTCGACGTCCGTGCCGCGGGCGGCCGAGCGCATGCGCTGGACCGTCACCGGGTCGCGCAACGCCGCCGGGTGGGTCGGCACCGGCACCGCCGGCGGGCCCGGTGGCGGCCCGGACGGCGCCGACGAGCAGCCCGCCAGCAGCGCGAGGGCGCTGCCGGCGAGCAGGCCGCGGCGGGAGAGCACGGGGGTCAGCCCCGGCTCTCCTCCTCCGCGAGCTCGTCTTCGTCTTCGGTTTCGCGGGGGGCCTTGTACGGGTCGGGTTCGCCCGCGTGCTGGGCCCCCGCCGAACGCCGCGCGACCTCCGCGTCGGCCTCACGGGCCTTTTCGAGCAAGGCCTCGATCCGCTTCGACTCTTCGGGGATCGTGTCGGCCACGAACGTCAGGGTCGGCGTGTAGCGGACCCCGGTGCCCTGCCCGACCATCGTGCGGAGCATGCCGCGCGCCGATTCGAGCGCGGCGGCGGCACCGGCGAAGTCCGGGGGGACGTCCAGCTTCTCGCCGAGCACCGTGTAGTACACCGTGGCGTCGTGCAGGTCCCCGGTGACCTTCGTGTCCGTGACGGTCACGTAGTCCAGCCGAGAGTCCTTGACCTCGTGCTCGATCGCGGACGCCACGATCTGCGAGATCCGCTTGGCGAGCTTGCGGGCCCGAGCAGGATCAGCCATGTCTTTCTCCTAGTCTTCTGGACCGAGCAGCCGGCGGCGCGCGGTGAGCAGCTCGAACTCCGGCCGGCTGGCCACGTACCGCTCACACGAGTCGAGCACGTCACGGACGTGCTCGCCACCTTCGGCGACCACGGCCACCCCGATGAGGGTCCGGCGGTGCAGATCGGTGTGACCGGCTTCGGCCACCGACACGGCGAAGCGCTTGCGCACCTCGGCCAGCACCGGGCGGACCACGGATCGCTTCTGCTTCAGCGAGTGAACGTCACCGAGCAGGATGTCGAGCTCCAAGGCTCCGACGAACATAAGCAATGTGGTGGTGTCGTAGGGAATGGGAAGCGAAGACCCCGGGTGCGCGGTGCGAAACCGCACACCCGGGGACACTCGCCTTACGCGCGGGGCTTCTCGCGCTGCTCGTACGTCTCGATCGAGTCGCCGACCTTGAGGTCGCCGTACGAACCGAGCGTCAGACCGCACTCGTAGCCCTCGCGGACCTCGACCACGTCGTCCTTGAACCGCCGCAGCGAGCTGACCGGCAGGTTCTCCGCGACGACAGTGCCGTCGCGCAGCAGCCGGGCGCGCGCGTTGCGCCGGATCTCGCCGGACATGACCAGGCAACCCGCGATCGTGCCGATCTTGGAGGACTTGAAGACCTCGCGGACCTCCGCGCGGCCCAGCTCGACCTCTTCGTACTCCGGCTTGAGCATGCCCTTGAGGGCCTGCTCGATCTCGTCGATCGCCTGGTAGATGACCGTGTAGTACCGGACGTCGACGCCCTCGCGGGTGGCCCGCTCGGTCGCCTTGCCCTGGGCCCGGACGTTGAACCCGAGGACGATCGCGTCGGACGCGGTCGCCAGGTCGATGTCCGACTCGGTCACGCCACCGACACCGCGGTGGACCACGTTCAGCTCGACCTCGTCGCCGACGTCCAGCTGCAGCAGCGAGGCTTCGAGAGCCTCGACGGTGCCCGAGTTGTCACCCTTGATGATCAGGTTGAGGCTGTTCGTCTCCTTCAAGGCGGAGTCGAGGTCCTCGAGGCTGACCCGCTTGCGGCGCGACGCGTTGAGCGCGTTGCGCGTACGAGCGGCACGGCGCTCGGCGATCTGCCGGGCGACGCGGTCCTCGTCGACCACCAGGAAGGTGTCGCCCGCACCCGGCACCGAGGTGAACCCGATGACCTGGACGGGACGCGACGGCAGCGCCTCGGTGACGTCGACGTTGTGCTCGTCGACCATCCGGCGGACGCGGCCGTAGGCGTCACCCGCCACGACCGAGTCACCGACGCGCAGCGTGCCGCGCTGGACCAGGACGGTGGCCACCGGGCCGCGGCCGCGGTCGAGGTGCGCCTCGATCGCGACACCCTGGGCCTCCATGTCCGGGTTGGCCCGGAGGTCCAGAGCGGCGTCGGCGGTCAGCAGGATCGCCTCGAGCAGACCATCGATGTTGATGTTCTGCCGCGCGGAGATCTCGACGAACATCGTGTCGCCGCCGTACTCCTCGGCGACCAGGCCGTACTCGGTCAGCTGCTGCCGGATCTTGTCCGGGTTCGCGCCTTCCTTGTCGATCTTGTTGATCGCGACCACGATCGGGGCCTTGGCGGCCTGCGCGTGGTTGATCGCCTCGACCGTCTGCGGCATCACACCGTCGTCGGCCGCCACCACGATCACCGCGATGTCGGTCGAGTTGGCACCACGGGCACGCATGGCGGTGAACGCCTCGTGGCCCGGGGTGTCGATGAAGGTGATCAGGCGCGGGTTGCCTTCGAGCTCGGTCTCGATCTGGTACGCACCGATGTGCTGCGTGATGCCGCCGGCCTCGCTCTCGCGGACCTTCGTCTTCCGGATCGTGTCGAGCAGTCGGGTCTTACCGTGGTCGACGTGACCCATGATGGTCACGACCGGCGGCCTGACCTGCAGATCCTCTTCGCCACCCGCGTCGTCGCCGTAGGTGATGTCGAAGGTCTCCAGCAGCTCGCGGTCCTCTTCCTCCGGCGAGACGACCTGAACCGTGTAGTTCATTTCGCCGCCGAGCAGCTCGAGGATGTCGTCCGACACGGACTGCGTCGCGGTGACCATCTCGCCGAGGTGGAAGAGCACCTGCACCAGCGAAGCCGGGTTGGCGTCGATCTTCTCGGCGAAGTCGGTCAGCGAAGCACCCCGCGGCAGCCGGATCGTCTCGCCCTGCCCCTTGGGCAGGCGGACGCCGCCGACGCTGGGCGCCTGCATGTTGTCCATGTACTCCTGGCGCTTCTGCCGCTTCGACTTGCGGCCCTTGCGCGAGGGACCACCCGGGCGCCCGAAGGCACCCGCGGTGCCGCCACGGCCACCGGGGCCACCACGGCCACCGCCGCCGCCACGGAAACCGCCGCCGCCCGCCGGGGCACCGGTGCCGCCACCCGGGCGGAAACCGCCACCGCCACCGCCACCGGCACCACCGGGACCGCCGCGGAAGCCACCGCCGCCGCCACCGCCACCGGGACCGCCGCGGAAACCGCCACCGCCACCGCCACCGGGGCCGCCACGGGCGCCGCCACCAGGGCCGCCCCGAGCGCCGCCGCCGGGACCACCGCGGGCGCCGCCGCCGGGACCGGCCGGGCGCTGCGTGCGGCCCGGCATCATGCCGGGGTTCGGCCGCGGGGGCATGTTGCCCGGGCTCGGCCGGTTGCCACCCGCGCCACCACCGGGCCGCGGGGCCGGACGGTCACCGCCGCCACCGGTACCACCGGGACGCGGCGGGCGGTTGTCGCCGCCCTGGCCGCCACCGGGACGCGGTCCCTGCGGACGCGGCGGGGCGCCGGAACCGACGCCGAACGGGTTGTTGCCGACCCGCGGGGTGCGCGGACCGGGCTTCGGGCCGCCGGGCTTGGGGCCCTGCGGCTTCGGCGGGACGACCGAACCGGTGTTGCCCGAGGGCGCGGCCGGGGTCTCCTGCTTGGGAGCGGCAGGCGTCTCGGCTTTCGCCGCCGGGACCTGCTCCTGGGGAGCGGGCGCGGCGGGCTGCTGACGCGGGCCGGGCCGCGGGCCGGGACCCGAGGGACGGGAACCCGGTGCGGCGGCCGGCTTCGAAGCCGGTGCCTGCTGCTGCGGAGCCGCCGGAGCGGCCTTCACCGCGGGCGCCTCCTGCGGGGCGGGCGTCGCGGGCTTGGCGGGCGCCGAAGCGCCCGGCTTGGCGGCCGGGGGCCCGGGACGGGCCGACGGACCGGGGGTCGGTGCGGGCTTCTTGGCGCCCTTCGGCGCGTACGCGTCCCGGAGACGGCGGGCGACGGGCGCCTCGACCGTGGACGACGCGGACTTCACGAACTCGCCCTGTTCCTTCAACTTGGCGAGAACGTCCTTGCTGGTGATGCCGAGCTCCTTAGCGAGCTCGTGTACGCGGGCCTTGCCTGGCACAGCTCTCCTCATCTAGGGGAGGCCAGGCGGAGAACCCGCTGACCTCGTCCTTATTGTCTCGCGTTCATGGCTTCAGCTTCACGGCTGACTCATGACGGGTCGACCTGCTTCCTTGGTTCCTCGCGAAGCCGGGCATGTCCCGGCTTCGTGGTGCGAAGTGGTGCGCCCGACGTGCTCGCGGACCTCGCAAGCGTCGAGCGCCCCGGGAGCCCGCAAGGCTCTCGGGAAGGCTCGCCGCCGTTCGGCCTTGGCCAGGCAGTCCGGATCGGGGTGCAGCCATGCTCCCCGGCCCGGCAGCCGCCGACGCTCGTCGACGACCACCCGCCCGGCCACCGCGACCACGCGCAGCAGCTCACCGATCAATGCCCGCCGCTTGCAGCCGACACAAGTCCGCACCGGAGGATTCCGGTGGGGCTGGTGCTCGGCTACCCGCCGCGGGCGTTGAACCACTCCTGAGTCTAGCGCTTCGACCTTCACTCAGCCGAACCGGTTGTCGCGGCGGGCCGCGACGGACTGGCGTGGTCTTGATCACCCTCGTCGTCCACCGGTGCGGCGTCGCTGCGGATGTCGATCCGCCAGCCGGTCAGCCGGGCGGCGAGACGGGCGTTCTGGCCCTCCTTGCCGATCGCCAGCGACAGCTGGAAGTCCGGCACCACGACGCGGGCGGTCTTCGTCCGCTCGTCCACCACTCGAACCGAAACAACCTTCGCCGGCGACAGGGCATTCCCCACGAACCGGGCCGGGTCCTCCGAGTAGTCGATGATGTCGATCTTCTCGCCGGCCAGCTCGCTCATCACGTTGCGCACGCGCGCGCCGACCGGGCCGATGCAGGCGCCCTTGGCGTTCACGCCCGCCACGGTGGACTTCACGGCGATCTTCGTGCGGTGCCCCGGCTCCCGAGCGATGGCGGCGATCTCGACCGTCCCGTCGGCGATCTCCGGGACCTCCAGCGCGAACAGCTTGCGCACGAGGTTGGGGTGCGAGCGCGAGAGCGTGATCTGCGGGCCGCGGTTGCCGCGCGAGACGGTGACCACGTACGCCTTGATCCGGCTGCCGTGCTCGTACGACTCGCCGGCCACCTGCTCCGCCGACGGCAGCACGCCCTCGGTGTCGCCCACCTGGACCACGACCATGCCGCGGGCGTTGGCGCGGGCGTCGCGCTGGATCACCCCGGCGATGATCTCGCCCTCCTTGGTGGAGAACTCGCCGAAGGTCTTCTCGTGCTCGGCGTCGCGCAGCCGCTGCAGGATGACCTGGCGCGCGGTGGTGGCAGCGATCCGGCCGAACCCCTCGGGGGTGTCGTCCCACTCCTCGTCGGTCTCGCCGTCGTGGGTCAGCGTGCGCGCGAGCACGCGCACCAGACCGGACTTGCGGTCGATGTCGATGCGGGCGTGCGGCTGGTGGCCCTCGGTGTGCTTGTACGCGGTGAGCAAGGCCGTCTCGATGGCCTCGATCACCGTTTCGAAGGGGATGTCCTTGTCCCGTTCGATCGCCCGCAGCGCGGCGATGTCGACGTTCACTTCGACCCCTTCTCCGTCTCGGCGGCGATCATGCCGGACGCGTCGTCTTCGAGCAGTTTCAGGTCCTCGGCGGGCGGCTGCTTGAACTCGATCTCCACGACCGCCTTCGCCACTTCGGCGTAGCGGACGTCGCGGAGCTTGCCGCCCTCGAGGACGCGAGCGGCGGCCGCGCCCGCGTGGCCGACCCGGCCGATGAAGGCCTCGCCCTCGGCCGGGGTCACCTTCACCAGGCGGAAGCGCGCGCGGCGCCAGTGCCGCCGCTCGGTGAGCGGCCGGTCCAGGCCCGGCGACGTGACCTCCAGCGTGTACGCGCTCGCGAGCACGTGCTCGTTTTCGTCGAGCGCCGCCGCGACCTTGCGGCTGACCTCGGCGACCTCGTCCAGCCCGATGCCGTCGTCGGAGTCGACGACGACCTTGACCAGCTGCCGCCGGCCGGCCTGCTGCACCTCGAACGAATCGAGGTCGAAACCCGCGGTGGTGACGGCTTCGGCCACTATCGGCTGAAGCCGGCTGGCGAGTTCTCCTGGCACGTGGGGCTCTCCTTGTTCGAGCGGTGTCCGTCTTCCGGGCGGTGGTGGACCAGCTTATCCGGTCGCCCGCTCACCCCGCGCGAGCGGCGGGGGCGCCCGGGGGCCTGGCAGGATGGGCCGACGTGACCGGAAGACCGACCGACCTGACCCGTCGAGCCGCCCTCCGCGCGGGGGCGCTGGCCGTGCTGGCCGTCCCGCTGGCCGCGTGCGGGCCCGGCTACGACGAGAGCCCCGACCCGCTGCAGCCGCTGCTGGCCGCCGCCGAGGCGGACGCCGCCGCCGCGCGAGCGCTGGCCAAGGGCGACGACGCCGACGCCGCCGGCCAGCTCGCCGACGCGCGGGCGGCCCACGCGGCCGCGCTGAAGTCCGAAGTGGACCGGCTGAACCGGCCGAAGCCGTCGTCGTCCCCGACACCCCCGGCGCCGGGCGCCCTTGGCGACCTGAAGGAGCGGCTGGCGACCGCGCGCAAGCAGGCCGAAGACCTCGTCGGCGGGCTGCCGCGTTACCGCGCCGGGCTCGTCGCGGCGGTGGCGGCGGGCTGCGCGGCGCTGCAGCGCACGGCCCCGGCGCTGGGCCCCGGCGAGGACGCCCCGGCGCTCGCCGGGACAGCCGGTGCCGCGCCCGCGGAGGCGGTGGACCCGTTGCAGACCGCGCTCGCCGCCGAGCACGCGGCCGTCTGGGTGTACGGCCTGGTCAGCGCGTTCCTGCCGGCCGATTTCGGCGAGGGCGAGAAGGCCGGCGCGGCGGAGCACGCCGTGCGCCGCGACCTGCTGCAGACGATGCTGTCCGCCGCCGGGGCGACGCCCGTCGCGCCCGAAGCGGCGTACGTGCCGAAGAAGCCGGTGACGGACGCGAAGTCGGCGTCGCTGGTGGTCGCGACGGCCGAGGCCGACTGCGCGTCGGCGTGGCTGGCGGTCGTGAACCACACGGACGACGCGGGTCTGCGCACGATGGCGCTGCACGCGCTGGTGGCGGCTTCGCGGCGCGGGACGCCGTGGCGGTCCGAGGCGGGCGAGAAGCCGGTCGCGATCGCGATGCCCGGCCAGGCGAGCTGAGCGCCCCAAGGCGGCCTTGGGTGCGTCTGACGCACCGAAGGCCGCCTTGGGGCGCTCGGGGCCGGGTCAGCCCTTGAGGTCGGCCGAGAGGCGGAGGGCGTCGTCCGCGATCGCCTCGATCAGGTTCTTGTCCTTGTGCTTGGCGTAGAAGTCGGCCAGCACGATCGTCGTGTTCGTGCCGTCCACCTTCGACGCGTACGCCGCGTCCGCGCCGCTCACGCTCGGGACGTCGGCGCCGGCGAACGTCTTGTCCTTCACCAGGTCCGTGACGTTGCCGGTGCCGTCCTTCTCGGTCAGCGTCTTGAGCGCCTTCGCCTTCGTCGAGTCCGGCATCCCGACCAGCACCACCGACACCAGCGCCTTCGCGCCGCCCGACTCTGTCGAGTAGAGCGCGCGGACCAGCGACTGGCACTCGTTGTCCTGGAAGAAGTCGTGCGTCTTGCCGTACGACTTCTGAGCGCACTCGTTGGACCTCGCCGGCCCGGAGACCAGCGTGAACTGGTACTTCCCGGTGTTCTGCGCCGGCGGCTGCGCGAGCGGCTCGTCCGGCCCCGAGTCGTGCCGGATCAGGAACCACAGCAACCCGGAGACGACGGCGATCGCGACCAGCCCGGCGCCCCTGAGCAGCAGGGTCCGGGTGTCGCGCGCCGGCGGTCCCGGCACGGGCGGCCGGGGCTGCGGGGGCACCGCGCCCAGCGGGGCCGTGTCGGACGGGCCTGGGGTGAAATGCGCACCAACCACGGGGCCATACGGTAGTTCACCGTCCCGGCGGCCTTCACTCGAATGCGGATAAGACGCGTTCGACGTCGTCAGCGGTGTTGTAGAGGTGGAAGCCGACGCGCACCCGGCCGCCGCGGACGCTCGAGACGATCCCGGCCGCCGCGACCCGCTCCGGGCCGGCGTCGAGCGAGACGATCGCGGTGCCGCGCGGGGGCAGTCCGAGCTTCTCGAGCAGCTGGTCGGCCAGGCCGGTGTTGTGCGCCTCGACCTGCGCGAGGTCGAGGCCGCCGAGGTACTCCAGCGCGGCCGCCGCGCCGACCTGGGCGAGCCAGACCGGCGAGAGGTCGAACGCGCGGGCGTCGCCGGCCAGGCGCAGCGGGAGGCCGTAGACGGTGGTCCACGGGTCCTCCCCCGCGTACCAGTTCGCCGCGACCGCCCGGGTGCGCTCGTGCGCGTCCGGCCGCACGGCGAGCCACGCGCAGCCGCGCGGGGACAGCAGCCACTTGTAGCCCGCCGCGACCACCCAGTCCGCCCAGGCGACGTCCAGGGGCAGCCAGCCCGCGGCCTGGGTGGCGTCGAGCAGCACCGCCGCCCCGGCGGCCTCGGCGGCGGCCCGCAGCGCGGGGAGGTCCACGAGCCGGCCGTCGGCGGACTGGACGACGCTCACCGCGACGACGTCGTGGCCGTCGACCCGCTCGGGCAGCAGCTCCAGCGGCACCTCGGTCACCGTGACGCCGGGGGTGGCCGCGAACGGGAAGGTCACGCTGGTGAAGTCCCCTTCGGCGGCGAGCACGCGGGTGCCGGCGGGCAGCGCGGCGGCGACGTTCGCGACCAGCTGCGAGACCGACGCGCCGCTCGCGACGCGCCCGGGTTCGACGCCGAGCAGCCGGGCGAACCCGGCCCGCGACCGCGTGACGTACTGGTCGAACTCCGCCGGCCGGGTCGCGCCGGTGCGCCACCGTTCGACCGACTCCGCCACGGCCGCGGCCACCGGCGCCGGCGGGATGCCGACGCTGGGGGTGTTCAGGTAGCCGGCAGGGACGGCGAAGTCGGTTCCGAAGGCGCGCATGCCTTCGAGCCAAGCAGACCCGCGCGGGACGGTTCACCCCTTACAGCAGCGCCACGACGTCGGCGTAGCTCGGCGGGCTCAGCGGCAGCTCGCCGCCGTCGCGGACCGCCAGCGCCGTCCCGGCCGCCGCCTGGAGGGCCATGCGGTACGGCAACGAGCCCAGGCTGACCCGGGCGACGCCCAGCTCCGCCAGCCCGGCGAAGGTGACCTTCCCGGGCAGGAACAGCAGGTTGACCGGGAGCCCGGCGGCAACGATCCGCTCGACGTCCCCCGGGTCGGCCAGGCCGGGCACGAAGACGCCGTCGGCACCGGCGGCCGCATAGGCGTTGACGCGTTCTTCGGCGGTTTCGATCGCGCGGTCGCCGGACCAGTGGGTGTCGGTGCGGGCGTTGAGGAACAGCTCCGGGACGCGGTCCTTCACCGCCTCGACCAGCGCGACCTGGACGTCGACCGGGGCGAGCGAGCCGTCGGCCCGGCCGTCCTCGAGGTTGACGCCGACCGCGCTGGCGTCGGCGAGCTCCGCGGCGAGGTCGGCGACGGCGGCGGGGTCGGCGCTGAAGCCGTCGGCGATGTCGACGCTGACCAGGACGTCCAGCCGGGCCAGGCGGCGGGCGAGGGCGACGGTGGCGTCCCGCGTCGACGGCGCGCCGTCGGGCTCACCGGCCGCCGCGGACACGCCGAGGCTGGTGGTGCCGAGGGCGCGGAACCCCTGCGTCGCGAGGAAGGCGCCGACGCCGAACTCCCACGCGTTCGGCAGCAGCAGCGGGGAACCGGGGACGTGCAGGGCACGGAATTCGTCCATGACCCGAATCTAGGCGGCCGACGCTTCGGCGGGCACCGAACGGACGCGCTCAAGTGCCGGGCGGGGCTGCCGCGGCGTCATGAAAGGGTCGTTCACCTCGCCCGACGTCATGAACGACTCTTTCATGACGTCCGGGCCGCCACCGCACCTCAGGCCGAAGCGGGAGTGTGCTCCGCGTCGTAGGCGTCGCGGGACTCCTGGACCGCCGTCATGTGCCGCCTCGCCCACTGGTCCAGCATCTCCAGCGGCTCGGACAGGTTGCGGCCCAGCGTCGTCAGCTCGTACTCGACCTTCGGCGGGATCACCGCGTACGCCGTGCGGGTCAGGATCCCGTCGCGGACCAGGCTGCGCAGCGTCTGCGTCAGGACCTTCTGGGAAATCCCGTCCACCCGGTGCCCGATCTCGGTGAACCGCAGCGCCCCGTCCTTCAGGGCGCCGACGATCAGCACCGTCCACTGGTCGCCGATGCGGTCGAGCAGCTGGCGGGTCGGGCAGTTGCGGTCGTACGGGTCCGGTCCCAAGAGACACCTCACTCTCCCGGGGAGAGTAACACGCCGTTCAGGCGGTAGCTGCCATCAACGTCGTGAACAGGATGCGCAGGTGCCGGCGGCCGCGCTCCCAGCGGGCCTCCAGCTCCTCCTGGTCCCGCGTCGCCCAGCTCGCGATGAGGATGCCGCGCACCACGTCCATCGCCGTGTACACCGCGTGCAGGAACTCGTGGTGCGCCGCGTGCTCCGGCAGCAGCGCCTTGCCGAACTCCACGAGACTCGACGTCGCGATCGGCTCGACCACCGCCATCTGCCGGCGCAGCTCGGCGTCCGTGCGGGAGGCGACCCACAGCTCGACCGTCGCCGAGAACACCGGCCCCTGGTGCATCTCCCACATCAGCTGCAGCGCGTCGCCGACCGGGTCGCTGGACGCGCGGAGCCGGTCGATTTCGGCCATCGCGACCTCGGTGCGCTTCTCCGCCAGGTGCCGGATCGCCGAGGTCACCAGGTCGGCCTTCGTCGGGAAGTGGTGCACCTGCGCGCCGCGCGTGACGCCGGCCCGGTCGGCCACCCGCGTGGTCGTCGTGCCCGCGTAGCCGTACTCGACGAGGCAGTCGATCGTCGCGTCGAGCAGCCGGACGCGCATCGCCGCGCTGCGTTCCTCCTGGGTGCGGCCGGTCGGTCCCCGTCGTGGCGCTGACATGCGCCCACTTTATGGGGCCGCGCGCACCCCGGCCGCGTCGACCAGCCCGGCGACCACCTGCCCGATGAAGCGGCCGAGGAACCGGCGGTAGAACCAGCCGGTGCCGGGAATCTTCGCGGTGAACGTCGAGTGCCAGTGGATCTCCGTGCCGCCGTCCACCGGGGACAGGTCGACGTAGGCGGCGTAGTCCCGCAGCGGCAGGCCGTGGTCCAGCGCGTAGCCGAACCGGCGGCCGGGCTCGAGCGCGACGATCTTCTCGTACGAGCGGATGCCGCCGGTCCGGAACAGCCGGATCGCGCCGAGACCTTCCGGCTCGCCGTCGCCCTCGCGGACCAGTTCGAAGGACCCCAGGGGCGACCAGCGGGGCCAGCTCGCGCCGTCCCGCAGCAGCGCGTACACGGTGTCGGCGTCCGCGGGCGTCACGCGACGGACCGAGATTCTCTGTACCATTTGGTACGTGTACCATCTGGTACATGATCGACGCAAGCCCGCGCGCGAAGCTCCTCGACGCGGCGATCGACCACATCGCCCACCACGGCGGCGCGGACCGGAGCCTGCGGGCGCTGGCCACCGCGCTCGGCACCAGCCACCGCATGCTGATCTACCACTTCGGCTCCAAGGAAGGCCTGCTCACGGCGGTGGCACGGGAGGTCGAGGCCCGGCAGCGGGCGGCGCTGGCCGACCTCGACCCGGCGGAGTTCTGGCGCCGGCTCACCGCGGACGACCTGCGCGCCAACGAAAAGCTCTTCTTCCAGCTCTACGGCCAGGCCCTCGGCGGCACCCCGGGGACCACCGAGTTCCTCGACGGCGTCATCCACGACTGGCTCGGGCCGGTCGAGGCGCTGCTGGCGGAGCGCGGCGTCCCCGAAGCCGACCGGGCCGCCCACGCCCGGCTCGGCCTGGCCGTCACGCGCGGGCTGCTGCTCGACCTCGTCACGACCGGCGACCGCGACGCCGTGGACGCCGCGATGGCGCAGTTCCTGGCGATGTCCGAGAAGCTCACGTGATACTGGGGAAATGCGTCTGCTACTGGGGTTTCTGGCCGCACTGATCGCCACGACCGGGTTGACGCCCGTGGCCGCGGCCGAAAGTGGGCCCGTCCGGGAAACGGCCTGGGTCGAAACCGGCACCGACCACGACCGCGACGGCCGGATCGACCGCGTCGCCGCCGACGTCATCCGGCCGGACGCGCGTGTCCGCGTGCCGGTGATCCTCGACGTCAGCCCGTACTACGCGTGCTGCGGCCGGGGCAACGAATCGCAGAAGAAGACCTACGCGCCGGACGGCACGCCACAGCAGTTTCCGCTGTTCCTCGACAACTACTTCGTGCCGCGCGGGTACGCCGTCGTGCTCGCCGACGTCGGCGGGACGAACCGGTCGTCGGGCTGCTTCGACGACGTCGGCTCCGGCAACGCGGTCGTGAACTGGCTCAACGGCCGCGCGAAGGCGTTCGACGCCCCCGAAGGCGGCCGGCCGGTGAAAGCGGACTGGGCCACCGGGGATGTCGGTGCGATCGGCAAGTCCCAGGACGGCGCCACCGCGATCGGCATGGCCGCCTCCGGCATCCGTGGCCTGAAGACCGTGGTGCCGCTCGAGGGCGTCGCCGACAACTACAGCCAGCTCGTCGCGAACGGCGCACCGCTGGCCACGCCGGAGAACACCGGCTCGGCCTTCACCTACAACGAGCGCGCGGCCGAGCTGTGCCGGCCGTTCGAAGCGGACCTGAAGGCGCGGATGGGCACGAACGGCGACTACAACGCGTACTGGCGGAGCGTGCACTACGTGCCGCGACCGGGGCACGCGAGCGTGCTCATCGCGCAGGGCTTCGGGGACGGTGCCGTGGCGCCCAGCCAGTTCGCCGCTTACTGGGACGCGCTCGGCCGGGCGGGCGTCCCGCGCAAGGCGTGGCTGAGCCAGGCCGGGCACGTCGACCCGTTCGACCTGCGGCGCGCGCAGTGGGTGGCGACGCTGGACCGCTGGTTCGACCGGTGGCTGCGGGGCGTCCGCAACGGCGTCGAGCACGAGTCCGCGGTGCACCTCGAAACCGCTCCCGACCGGTGGACGGACGTCCGGAGCTGGCCGCCCGCGACCGCCGCGACGACTTTCCGGCCGTCCGCCGATGGCACCCTGGGCCCACGCGGCTCCGGCACGGCCACGGTCGTCGACGATCCCGCCGTCGGCCGCGAAGCCTGGGCTGACGGGGAGTCGGCCGCACGGTTCACCGGCGCTCCCCTGACCTCGGCGGTGCGGCTCGCCGGGGCGCCTTCGGTGACGATCACGGCGTCGTCCGACAAGACCGCCGCCCGGCTCGGCGTCGCCCTCGTCGACTACGGCCCCGCCGACGTGCGGAACACCGCGAACTACGGCAGCGGGATCCGGAACCTGACGACGAAGTCGTGCTGGGGTGTGAGCTCACCCGGGGATTCCGCCTGCTTCCTCGACACGGCGACCGACCTGGTGCGCGTCGACCACGAGATCGTCGCCGCCGGCTGGGCCGACCTCGGGCACCACGCGTCGCTGCGCCACGGCGAGCCGCTCGTGCCGGGCCGGGCGTACTCGATGACGTTCACGCTGACCGCGCTCGACCACGTCGTCCCGGCCGGGCACCGGCTCGGCCTGCTGCTCGGCGGCACCGACGGGCAGCTGTTCGACCCCGCGCTGCCGGTGCTGGGCGACACGCTGACGTTCGACCTCGCGCGGACGTCGGTCACCGTCGGCCTTACAAAGCCCGAACACTAGGCGGACGCCCTCCGAACACCGCCCGGCCAGAGTTCTCCTCGTAAGCACGACACGAGGGAGACACGATGCGAGGAACCACCTGGACGCGGCTGGCGCTGGCGGGCTGCGGGAGCGCGGCCTGCCTGCTGGTGGCGGCGCCGCTGGCCTCGGCGCAGACGACGTCGCCGGCGCCGGTCGCGCCGATCACGCTCAGCCCCGAGGAGTCGCAGCAGGTCTGCGGCGACTGGGTGCCGAAGCTGCAGAAGAAGGCCGACAACCTGCAGAAGCGGATCAACGGCGGGCCCGAGGTAGCCGGCTCGGTCGCCAACCTGAAGGCGCGCGCCCAGGACCAGCGCACGGCCGGGCACGAGGACCGCGCCAAGAAGCTCGACGACCGCGCCACCAAGCGCCAAGGCAGGGTCGGCGAGCTGACCACGGCGAAGCAGAAGCTCGACGCCTTCGCGTCGGCGCACTGCAAGCCCGCGGCCCCGGCGCCGACTAAGTGAGGGCGGCGAGGATCGCGGCGGCGGTCGGGGCCGCCGCGCTCATCGCGCTCGGCTGCTCGGCCTGCCGCGACAACCTGATGGGGTCGCCGGACTCCGGTTCTTCCCCGGCGTCTTCGGAGCTCAGCGGGATCGAGTCGACGCTCAACGGCGTCGAATCCGACATGAACAGCGATGGCTCACCCTGACCGGCTAGCGTCTCCCCGCACACGACGGCGGCGACGGGAGTAGGCATGGGGGCACCGGGACGCGGCCTCGTCCTCGTGGTCGAGGACGAGGCCGCGATCGCCGAGCTGGCGGCGCTCTACTTGAAGCGCGACGGCTTCGGCGTGCACGTCGAAGCCGACGGCGGGCGGGCGCTCGACGCCGTCCGGCGGCTCAAGCCGGTGGCGATCGTGCTCGACATCGGACTGTCCGGAATGGACGGTATCGAGATCTGCAAGGCGCTGCGCGCGGCCGGGAACTGGACGCCGGTGCTGTTCGTCACCGCCCGCGACGACGAGCTGGACCGCTTGCTGGGCCTGGAGATCGGCGCCGACGACTACCTGACCAAGCCCTTCAGCCCGCGCGAGCTGGCCGCCCGGGTCCGGACGGTGCTGCGCCGCGCGTCGGGAGCGACGCCGGCCGCGGAGACGTTCACCGTGGGCGGCGCGCGCGTCGACCTCACCAGCCGCCGCGCCTGGGCCGGTGAAGCGGAGATTTCGCTGACGTCGACCGAGTTCGACCTCCTCACGCACCTGCTCCGGCACCCGGGACAGGTGCTTTCGCGCGACCAGCTGCTGAGCGCCGTCTGGGGCTACGCCGCCGCGGCGGGCACGCGCACGGTGGACGTCCACGTGGCGCAGCTGCGGGCGAAGCTCGGCGCGTCGAGTCCGATCAGGACGGTGCGCAGCATCGGCTACGCGGCGGACCCGGCATGAGGTACCGCGGCACCCTGGCCGGGCGGATCACGCTGGTGTGCCTCGCCGTCGCGGGCGTGGCGGTGATCGTGGCCGGGCTCGTCGCGGCCCGGCTGATCCGGACCACGGCGGACAACGTGCTGCAGTCGTCGCTGGCCGCGCAGGCCGACGTCGTCGCGTCGCAGCTCGACGAGACCGGCATCGGGAACCGGCTGGGAGTCGGCAAGGTCGCCGACGTCGTGCGCGGGCAGGGCATCTCCGTGGTGGTCCGGCGTGCGGGCGGGCAGGCGGCCGGCGACGCGGTCGCCGTGCAAGCGGCGAACAAGGCGGGGCTCGCCGCCCGGCATTCGACGCGGGTGACGGTCGCGGGCGCGCAGTACCTGGTCGAGACCCGGGTGATCGGCACGCGCGGGGCGGCGTTCGCGCTCGTCCTGCCCGCGCGCAGCGCCGAAGCGACGCAACGGGCGCTGGTGCGCAACATCGCGCTGGCGCTGGGCATCGGGCTGCTCGTGGCGGCGTTGGCGGGCTTCTTCTCGGGCCGGCTGCTGGGCCGTCCCCTGCGCCGGGCCGCTCTTGCCGCGGGATCACTGCGGGCCGGACGACGGGACGTCCGCGTCCCGGTGGAGGGACCGCGCGAGGTCGCGGAGGTCGCCGGGTCGCTGAACTCGCTGGCCGACGCACTGGCGATGAGCGAAGCGCGGCAGCGGGACTTCCTGCTGTCGGTGTCGCACGAGCTGCGGACGCCGCTGACCGCCGTGACCGGGTTCGCCGAGGCGATCGCGGACGGCGTGGCAACCGGTGACGACGCTTTGCGCGCGGGTCAGACGATCCAGCGGGAGGCCGCGCGGCTGGAGCGGCTGGTTTCCGACCTGCTGGAGCTGGCGCGGCTGGGTGCCGACGAGTTCCGGCTCGACATCGCTGCGCTGGATCTGGGCGCGCTGGTCCGCGACTGTGCCGAGGTCTGGCAGCTGCGGTGCGCGCGGGAGGACGTGCGGCTCTCCGTTTCGGCGCCTTCTTCCCCGGTCCCGGTACTGGCGGACGCACGGCGGCTGCGTCAGGTGGTCGACGGGCTGGCGGAGAACGCGCTGCGGGTGACACCGGGTGGCGCGCCGATGGTGTTCGCGCTGTCGGTATCGGCTTCGGGTGCTTCGTTGTCGGTGCGCGACGGCGGCCCGGGCCTGGCGCCGGAGGACTACTCCGTGGCGTTCGAGCGCGGGGTGCTGAACGCGCGTTACCGCGACCGCCGTCCGGTCGGGTCGGGCATCGGGCTGGCCCTGGTCCACGGCCTGGTCACGCGCATGGGCGGCACGCTGACCGCGGGCCCGGCGCCGGAGGGCGGCGCGGCGTTCACGATCACGTTCCCCCTCGCGGCGTCGGACCACACGGTTCCCCTCCCTCTGGGCTGACCGACCCTCCAGGTACGCGAACCGACCGTCCAGGTACGCGAACCGACCCTCCGGGTACGCGTGTCAGACCGGCGGAGCCAGCTGGGCCGCGCGGTCGGTGACGTCCATCAGGGCCCAGTGCTCGACGACCCGGCCGTCGCGGACGCGGATCATGTCCATGCTGGTCACGGCGTAGCCGCGGCCGGTCGAAATCTGCGTGCCCGTGCTCGTGTAGCGGTTCACCGAGAACTCGCCGTCGGCGACGTTGCGCTCGACTCGCACGCCGACGTCGCGGAAGTCGGCGAAGAACTCGCCGCCGAGCATGGCTTCCCACTTCGCGCGCCAGGCGTCGATGCCGTGGTGGTCGCCGCCCGCGCCGCCGCGGTGGTCGATCACCTCCGGGTCGATGTAGCGCAGGCCTTCGGCGACGCTCTCCGCCGTGAACGGGGTCAGCGCGATCAGCCGGCGGTGGACTTCGGCGGCGTCCATGCTCGCTCCTTAAGTGGGGAGTTCCCCGGTTAGTGTTCGGCTACGCTAACCGGGGACATCCCCACTTGGCAAGGGAGCAGCATGACCGCACGGGCCCGCAGGTCGGACGCGCGGGACAACCAGGCCCTCGTGCTCGCCGCAGCCAAGGAGGTCTTCGCCGAGGACGGGCCGGACGCGCCGCTCGACCGCATCGCCCGCCGCGCCGGCGTCGGCAACGCCACCCTGTACCGGCACTTCCCGAACCGCCGCGAACTGGTCGTCGCGGTGTACGCCGACGAAGTCGCGGAGCTGCGAAGCCGCGCGGAACTCGACGCCGGCGACTCCGGCGAAGCACTCTTCGCCTGGCTGGAGCTCTTCGTCGAGCACGTCCGGACCAAGCGCGCCCTCGCGCTCTCGCTGGCCGATCCCGCGGGCGAGCACGAGAGCCTGTTCGCCGGCTGGCACACGGCGATGAACACGACCGCCGCCACGCTGCTCGACCGCGCGCGGACGGCCGGCGCGGTGGCCGCCGACGTCACCGAACTGGACCTCCTCCTGCTCGCCACCGGCATCGCCCTCTCCGGCGGCGAGCCCGGCCGGCTGCTCACCCTGGTCCGCCGAGGCGTGTCGACCCCCTGATCACGCGTGCCGACCCTCCAGGCACGCGAGCCGACCGTTCCGGTACACCGGACTCGCGTGATCGGGCGCGGAACTCGCGTGATTGAAGGCGGGACTCGCGTGATCGGGCGCGTGTCTCGCGTGATTGGGAGGGCATCACGTGTGATTGGAGGGTCGACTCGTGTACCTGGACGGTCGGGTCGCGTGCCTGGAGCGTCGGCTCGCGTGCCTGGAGCGTCGGCTCGTAGGGTCGGGTCATGGAGATGCTGCACCTGCGCTACTTCGTCGCGGTCGCCGAGGAACTGAACTTCTCCGCCGCCGCGCGGAAGCTGCACATGGCCGCGTCGCCGCTCAGCCAGCGGATCAAGGATCTCGAGCACGAGCTCGGGCAGCAGCTGTTCGACCGCAGCACCCACCACGTCACGCTCACCGCCGCCGGGACCGCGTTGCTGCCGCTCGCGCGGGACGTTCTCGAGCAGGTGAGCGCCATTCCGTGGCGGCTGCAGGAGGCCGTGCGGCCCCAGCGCAGCACCGTTTTCCTCGGCATGCCCGCCGGCGTGCACCCCGACCTACGGGAGCGGGTCAACACCCTGGCCGAGCGGGTCAAGGCGCGCTACGAGCTCAAGCGCTGGCCCGGCACCACCGCCGACCTCGTCCAAGGCGTGCACGACGGGAAGCTCGCGCTCACCCTCGCCCGGCTGCCGGTCACCGATCCGGCACTGGAGCAGCTGCCCGTGATGTCGGAACGGCTCGGCGCGGTCGTGCCGGCCGACCTGTTCGCCGGCCGGGACTCCGTCACCCTGGCCGAGCTGGCCGAATTCCCGTACGTGGCCTCACCTGGGGAGATCACGCCCGCGTACTTCGACCAGCTCGACCACCAACTGACCGAACTGGGCGTCAAGAAACGCATCCGGCTGACCAACACGGGATACGGCGGAACGTCCGAAATCATTTCCAGTGGCGAGGCTTTTTCCATTTCCATGCTCGACGACCGGAGCCCGATGCACGGTTACCGCCTGGACAACGTGATCGTGGTGCCGTTCAGCGACTTCCGGCCCCAGCTGGACACCGGCCTGCTGTGGCGCCGGGACCGCGATCTGCAAGAACTCGTCGAGGCCGCGAGAGACATCTTCAAAGAGCCGCTCAGCACCTGACGAAATGGTATGACCACCGCGGTCACACCATTGTGCGTATCATGATCATTCCCTTTCGCGCCGCCCGCGCCTACGTTCGTAAGTAGAGCGAAACAGCAAGGCGCGAAAGGACGAACGATGACGGACATCAGCACCGCGACCGGCCCGCTGGACGGCGTGCGCGTGATCGACCTCTCGACCGTGGTGATGGGCCCGTACGCGGCCCAGATCCTCGGCGACCTCGGCGCCGACGTGATCAAGATCGAGTCCCCCGCGGACACCGTGCGGGTGGGCCAGTACCGCACCACGCCGGGCATGACCCCGCTGAATCTGAACGTCAACCGCAACAAGCGCAGCGTGGCCCTCAACCTCAAGGACGAGACCGAGCGCGAGCAGGCGCTGAAGCTGATCGACACGGCCGACGTGCTGATCACCAACATGCGCCCCGGCGCGCTGGCCCGCCTCGGCCTGAACTACGCCGACGTCGCCGAGCGCAACCCCCGCCTGGTCTACGCCCACGCGCAGGGCTTCCGCGGCGACTCCGCGCAGGCCGGCAACGCCGCCTACGACGAGACCGTGCAGGCCTCCTCCGGCCTGGTCGACGTCGCCAACCGCGCCCTGGGCCAGCCGGTCTACCTGCCGACGATCATCGGCGACAAGGTGTCGTCGCTGACCATCGCCTACAGCGTGCTCGCCGCGCTGGTGCACCGCGACAAGACCGGGCAGGGCCAGCAGGTCGAGATCCCGATGACCGACACGCTGCTCGCGTTCAACCTGGTCGAGCACCTCGCCGGGCACACCTACGAGCCGGCCGAGGGTCCCACCGGCTTCGCGCTGTCGATGACGAAGGGCCACGCCGCGGTCCACACCAAGGACGGCCTCGCCTGCGTGATCCCCTACAACCCGAAGAACTTCCGCGACTTCTTCGCCGCGGCCGGGCGCGCGGACCTCGCCGGCGACCCGCGCGTGAACGGCGAAGCCATCGACCGCGTCGACAACGACTGGCTGACCGAGCAGATCGCCGCGTGCGCCCCGGCGCTGACCACCGACGAGTGGGCCGAGGTCTGCGCGAAGCACAGCATCCCGATGGCGCCGGTGCTCGAACTGGACCGCGCGCACGAGGACCCGTACGTCCGCGACGGCCACCTGCTGGACACCGTCGAGCACCCGAGCGAGGGCGCCATCCGCACGGTCGGCATCCCGGTGAAGTTCTCCGCGACGCCCGGCTCGATCCGCCGCCTGGCCCCGCTGGCCGGGCAGGACACCGCCGAAGTCCTCGCGGAACTCTGAGAAAGAAGCAAGACCATGACCGAAGTACGCACCGAGCGGATCGGCAGCACCCTGCTGATCACGATCGACCGGCCGCAGGCCCGCAACGCGGTCAACGCCGCCGTCGCGGCCGGGCTGGCCGCCGCCCTGGACGAGCTGGAAGCCGACCCCACGCTCCGGGCGGGCGTCCTCACCGGCGCCGAGAACACTTTCAGCGCCGGCATGGACCTCAAGGCCGCGCTCAAGGGCGAGTCCCCGGAGATTCCCGGACGCGGGTTCGGCGGCCTGACCGAGGCCGAGCTGGCCAAGCCGCTGATCGCCGCCGTCGAAGGGTTCGCCATGGGCGGCGGGTTCGAGCTGGCGCTGGGCTGCGACCTGATCGTCGCCGCCGAAGACGCCAAGTTCGGCCTTCCGGAAGTGAAGCGCGGCCTGATCGCCGCGGGCGGCGGCGTGATCCGGCTGCCGAAGCGGATCCCGCACCACTTGGCGATGGAGTTCCTGCTGACCGGCGAGCCCGTCACCGGCCGCCGCGCGGGTGAGCTGGGCCTGGTCAACCGCGTCACGCCGAGCGGGGACGCCGCCGCCGTCGCGCTGCAGCTGGCCGAGAAGCTGGCGGAGAACGCGCCCCTGGCGCTGGCCGCCGTCAAGAAGATCGTACGAGCCGCGAATCCCGCAGCCGTGCAGGGCGAAGAAATCAAGAAACTGATGCAGTCCGCCGACGTCCGCGAGGGCATGACCGCCTTCGCCGAGCGCCGCGCTCCGAAATGGACCGGTGAGTGACATGAAGATCGACGAAGTCCGCCGGCACGTGACGACTCCCCTGACCGCCCCGGCATTCGCGCCGGTGGTCCCGAGGTTCACCAACCGCGAATACCTGAACATCGTCTACCGCACCGACGCCGACGCCCTGCGCGCCGTCGTGCCGGAGCCGCTTCAGGTCGAAGAACCGTTGGTGCGCTTCGAGGTCATGAAGATGGGCGACGTCTCCGGCTACGGCCCGTACACCGAGTCCGGCCAGGCGATCGAGGTCAGCTTCGACGGCGAGCGCGGCGAGTACCTGCACGCGATGTACCTCGACAACTTCCCGGCGACAGCGTCCGGGCGCGAGGTCAGCGCGTACCCCAAGACGGTCGGCAGCCCGAGTCTGTACGTCGACAACGGTGTCCTGGTAGGCACTTTGGACTACGGGACGCTCCGGGTGGCGACCGCGACCATGGGCTACAAGCACCACGAGCTGGACGCCCGCGAGGCCGAACGCCAGATCACCGTCCCGACGTTCATGCTCAAGACGATCCCGGGCTACGACGGCGCGCCGCGCGTGCAGGAGCTGGTCCGCACCGAGATCACCGACGTGGTCGTCAAGGAGGCCTACACCGGCCCCGCGCGGCTGCAGCTGTTCCAGCACGTCCTGGCCCCGCTGGCCGATCTGCCGGTGCTGGAGGTCGTCTCCGCGAGCCACATCCTCACCGACCTGACGCTCGCCCCGGTCAAGCCGGTCTTCGACTACCTGAAGGGAGCCCAGTCATGAAGTTCACCAACGCAGCGGTGATCGGCGCGGGCACCATCGGCCTGTCCTGGACGGCGCTGTTCGCCCACCACGGCCTGACCGTCCGGGTCAGCGACCCGCGACCGGACCTCGCCGAAGCCATCACCGACGCACTGGAGATGTTCGCCCCGCACCTCGGCACGACCGCCGCGGAGCTGGCGAGCCGGGTCCAGGTCGCCGCCGACGTCACCGAAGCAGTCCGTGACGCCGATGTCGTGCAGGAGAACGGACCCGAGAACGTCGAGTTCAAAAAGGACCTGTTCGCGACGCTCGTCAAGGAGGCCCCGCAGCACGCGCTGCTGCTGAGTTCGTCGAGCGCCATCCCGTCGACGGCGTTCACCGGTGAGATCGACGGCAGCCGGGTCCTGATCGGACACCCGTTCAACCCGCCGCACCTGATCCCCTTGGTCGAGGTCGTCCCCGGCGAGCGCACGAGCGAAGAGTCCGTCCGGAACGCCGTCGACTTCTACACCTTCCTCGGCCGGACGCCGGTCGTGGAGCGCAAGGAGATCCCCGGGTTCGTCGGCAACCGGCTGCAGAACGCGCTGAGCCGCGAGGCGATCTACCTCGTCGAGCAGGGTGTCGTGACGCCGGAAGAACTCGACGCCGTGATCACGAATTCGCTTGGTATCCGCTGGGCGACCGTCGGGCCGTTCCTCGGCTCGCACCTCGGTGGCGGCCCCGGCGGCTACCGGCACATGGCCGAGCACATCGGCAAGTCCATGAAGAAGATGTGGGCCGGGCTGGGCAACCCCAGCCAGAGCCCGGAAGAGCAGGAACGGCTGATCGAAGCCGTCGAACAGGCTTACGGCTCCTCCACGTACTCGGAACTCGCCGAGACGCGCGACCGCAAGCAGCTCGCCGTGTTGCACGCAGTGGAGGAGAACTGACATGGAACCGCTCAAGGACAAGCTGACCGCCGACTTCTACGACTTCGAGGCGCTGCTGCCGGACGACGAGCGCAAGCTGCTCGTCCAGGCGCGCGAGTTCATGCGGAACGGCGTCAAGCCGCTGGTGAACGAGAACTGGGAGAAGGGCACCTTCCCCAAGGAACTGATCGGGATGTTCCGCGAGAGCGGCCTCGCCGGCCTGCCCTACGAGGGCTACGGCGAGCACAAGCCCGCGGTCAGCCACCTGCTCACCGGCATGATGGCGATGGAGATGAGCCGCACCGACGCGTCGGTGGCGACGTTCTTCGGTGTCCACAACGGACTCGCGATGTACTCGATCTACAGCGGCGGCAGCCAGGAGCAGCGTGACCGCTGGCTCCCCGAGATGGCCGCGATGGACAAGATCGGCGCATTCGCGATGACCGAGCCGCTCGGCGGGTCCGATGTGGCCGGTGGCATGCGTACGACAGCCAAGCGAGACGGCGACACCTGGGTTTTGAACGGCGCCAAGAAGTGGATCGGCAACGCGACCTTCGCCGACTACATCGTCGTCTGGGCTCGGGACGTGGATGACAACCACGTCAAGGGTTTCGTCGTCGAGAAGGACATGCCGGGCTTCGTGCCGGAGAAGATCGAAGGCAAGATCGCGTTCCGGATCGTCGAGAACGCCGAGATCACCCTGACCGACGTCCGCGTGCCGGAGGCGAACCGCCTGCAGGGCATCGACTCCTTCCGCGACGTCGCGGAGATCCTGCGCGCCACCCGCGGCGGCGTCGCCTGGCAGGCGCTCGGCGTGGCGATCGGCGCCTACGAAGCCGCGCTCGCCTACGCCCAGGAGCGTCAGCAGTTCGGCCGGCCGATCGCCCGCTTCCAGCTGGTGCAGGACCTGCTCGTGAAGAGCCTCGGCAACATCACCGCGTCGTGGGGCATGCTGGTGCAGCTCGCCCGCCTGCAGGACGCCGGGATCTTCAAGGACGAGCACTCGTCGCTGGCCAAGGCGTTCGTCACCTCGCGGATGCGCGAGGTCGTCGCCTGGAGCCGGGAGATCTTCGGCGGCAACGGGATCGTGCTCGGCTACGACGTCGCGCGGTTCTTCGCCGACGCCGAGGCGATCTACTCCTTCGAGGGCACGCGCGAGATGAACACCCTGATCGTCGGCAAGGCGATCACCGGACAGTCCGCGTTCGTCTGAGCACTCAGTTCACGCAGCCGGCGGCCGTCGAGGTCGCCGGCTGCTTGCTGCCCGGCGTGGACGTCGTCGTGGTCGCCGCCACCGGCTTCACGCCGCCGCCGGTGTCGTCGCCCGAGGCCTGCACCGCGGGCGTGCTGATCGCCGTGCGCACGAACTGCTGGACCTGCCCCGGGTCGACCTTCACCGCGTCGCCGTCGGACGGCGTGGCCAGCGAGAGGCTCTGCACCGGGATCGTGGCGAACGCGATCGCTCCCGAGCTCATCCCCCGCAGCTGCTGCGCGAAGCTCAGCACGTCCCAGCCCTGGTCCAGCACCACGGACCCCTGCACGGCGTCGACCAGCGCGGAGAGCTTCGACAGGCTGGTGAACGTGCCCGCGCTCAGTACCTTTTTCGCCATCCCGGACAGGAACGCCTGCTGCCGGGCGATCCGGTCGAGGTCGCCGTTGGCCAGGCCGTGGCGCTGCCGGACGAACGCGAGCGCCTGCGCCCCGGACAGCGTCTGCGGCCCGGCCGCGAAGTCCGCGCCGGAGTAGCTGTCGTGCACCGGTGCCTTGAGACAGACCTCGACGCCGCCGACGGCCTGCGACAGCGCGTCGAAGCCGGCGAGGTTGATGGCCGCGTAGTGGTTGATCGTCAGCCCGGTGAACTTCTCCACCGTCTGGATCGCGGTCTTCGCGCCCATCTCGTTCGAAGCCACTTCCAGCTGCGCGCCGGACAGGCCCTGGGCGCGCAGCCCGGACATCGCGGCGTTCTTGCCGCGGCTGTACGCCGAGTTGATCTTGTGCTTGCCGTAGCCGCTCGCGATGTCCACATAGGAGTCACGCGGGATCGAGATCGCCGTCGCCGCGGCGCCGCCCGCCGGGATGTGGACCACGATCATCGTGTCGGTGGTGTCGCCGCCGTCGTCGCCGCTCCCGGCGTGCAGCGCGTCGAGCACGTTCTGGGGCAACGGGTTGCCGTACGCGTCGGTACGCGCGTCGATCCCGACGAGCAGAACGTTCTGCGCGACCTTGAGCGGCTCGCCGGGGATCGAGTCCTCGTCGTCGACCTGGGCCGACGGCGCGATGACGTTGGCGGTGACGAGGCCGTCGTCCAGCTTGCTCAGCTGCGACCACGCGTACCCGGTGGCGCCGAGCACCAGCGCCGACACGACGCCGAGCGCGACCCGCCCGCCGATGCGGCGCCCCCGGGACGACAGCAGCACGACACTTCCCCTTGCTTCCCTGTGGTGAACCTCCGACCCCGCCTTCGAGGATCACCGGGTTAGCTGGGAATCAGCTGAGAAACTTGTTGAAACCTCGTGACGTTGCCCGATCGGCCGAGCTGAATCGAGCCGATCGGCCGATTTCGCGACGGAAAGTACCGGCGCGCACACGAGAACGCGCTGTGGCCGTGGCCACAGTCAGCGCGGCATGCGGCGCCAGACCGCGCGCGGCAGCAAGCGCATCCCGAAGAACACCGGACGGAGTACGCCGGGCACCCAGACGACCGCGCGGCGCTTGCGCAGCGCGGCGACGGTCGCGTCGGCCACCTGGTCCGGCGTGCTCGAGAACGGCGCCGGGCTCATGCCCTCGGTCATCCGCCCGATGACGAAGCCGGGTCGGACGAGCAGGAGGTGGACGCCGGAGCCGTGCAGTGCGTCGGCGAGGCCGCTCGCGAAGCCGTCGAGGCCGGCCTTCGCCGAGCCGTACACGTAGTTGGCGCGCCGCACGCGGACCCCGGCGACCGACGAGAACACGACGAGGCTGCCGTGCCCCTGGGCGCGGAGCAGGTTCGCGGCGTGGGTCAGCACGCCGACCTGGGCGACGTAGTCGGTGTGCACGATCGCGGTGGCGTGAGTGGCGTCTTCTTCGGCGCGGGCCTGGTCGCCGAGGATGCCGAAGGCGAGCACGACGACGTCGACGGACCCGTGCTCGGCGGCGACCTTCTCGAGGAAGGGACCGTGGGCGGCGAGGTCGTCGGCGTCGAACTCGGCCGTCTCGACGGTTTCGGCACCGGCTTCGCGCAGAGTGGTCGTGGCGGCGGTCAGGTCCGCACCCGGGCGGGCGGCCAGCACGAACCGCCGGTGGTCCCCGGCCAGGCGTTGCGCCACGGCCAGTCCGATCTCACTGCGTCCGCCGAGTACCAGCACCGTTCCGCTCACGCGGGCAGTCTTCCAGCCCCGGGTGCGCTAGCGTGCCCGGGTGGGTCATGCTCCGGACTTCGAGACGGTCGTCGAACGGCATCGGCGTGAGATCCAGGTGCACTGCTACCGGATGCTCGGCTCGCTGAGCGATGCCGAAGACCTCGCCCAGGAGACCTTCCTGCGCGCCTGGAAGGCCCGCGACCGGTTCGAAGGCCGGGCCAGTGTGCGGACGTGGCTGTACCGGATCGCGACCAACGCCTGCCTCGACGTCCTCGCGCGGCGGCCGCGGCGGGTGCTGCCCGATCAGCTCGGGCCCGCCGGGGAGCCCGCCGGCCCCATCTCGGCCGTCGACCTGCCGTGGCTCGAGCCGTACCCGGACCGGCTGCTGGACGAGGCCGGCCCGGACGCCGCCGTCGTCGAGCGGGAGACCATCGAGCTCGCCTACCTCGCCGCCGTCCAGTACCTGCCGCCACGGCAGCGGGCGGCCCTCGTCCTGCGCGACGTCCTCGGCTGGTCGGCCAAGGAGACCGCGGACCTACTGGAGACGAGCGTCGCGTCGGCGAACAGCGCCCTGCAGCGGGCCCGCGCGACGCTGCGTGAACGGCTGCCCGCGCGCCGTGCCGAGTGGACGGCCGGCGATCCGACGGCCGGGGAAACCGCGCTGCTCAAGAGGTTCATCGCGGCTTACGAACAGGGCGACCCCCAGGCGGTCGCGCGGCTGCTGCACGAAGACGCCCGCGCCGTCATGCCGCCGTACGACCTGTGGTTCGCCAGCGCGGCCGCGATCGTCCACGCGCTGTCCCTGTCGCTCGACCCGGCTTCCCCGCACTGCGTCGGCCGCTTCCGGATGCGGGCGACGCGCGCCAACCGCCAGCCCGCGGTGGCGACCTGGCTCCGGCACCCGGGTGCGGACGAGTACCGCTGGTTCGGGGTGTCCCTGCTGACGATCGAGCACGGGCTGATCACGGACCTGGCCGCCTTCGAGTCCGTCCCGGCGGCGGCGTGGGGCCTTCCGGAGATCTGGCGCGAGGGGTGAGCACGATGACCCCGGGTCGCCACAACCGTCATCGCGCACCGATGACCGGTGCGCGCATTCAGTAGTGCATCGATCACCCGTGAACGGCGTGAAAAAGCCCGGGCGGGTGATTCACGGGGAATCACCCGCCCGGGCGCACACCAGCCGGAAAGAAATTCTTCCGATTTCGGTGTTCGTCTTCCTGGCCGCCGGGAAGAGGTCACCGGCGGCGGGTCAGGCCGCTCGGTGCCGCTGCGGCGCGGTGCGCGCCAGCCGGCGTCGGTCCTCGGCGGTGGTCCCGCCGAAAACACCGTGGTCGAGACCGTTGTCGAGCGCGTAGCCCAGGCACTCGGACCGCACCGGGCAGCGCGCGCACACGGCCTTGGCCTGCGCCTCCTGCCGGGCGCCGGGTCCCACCGTGGAGATCGGGAAGAACAGTTCCGGGTCCTCGTCCTTGCAGGCCGCGAGTTCCGCCCAGCCCGTCATCGTGGCTTCCATTTCCTTCGTTCACCTCCCTCTGCTTCTACTTGTTTCCCATTGTCGTGACGCGTCAACCGACTTGACCGCGGTGGACGCGCGAGCGTATCCGCGTCGGTCAAGGGGTTTTGGCTTCGGTCCCCGGCTCACCCTCCGGGCAACCAAGACTGCAACACGTGAGAGTACGCCTTTCTTCCCGGGATCTCGATGTCGATCACGTCACCCGATCGGCGAGATCGGGCTCCGGCGCGGCCCGCGGCGAGGTGCGCCGGCTCGACCGGATCGACGAGCTTCGCGAGCCGCTCCGGCTACGCCGGCAGGCCGAGCTTTTCCGGACCCCGTAAGGCTTTCCGGTCCAGGTGCGGCCGGTACTCCGACCAACCTCGCGGGTGAAGATCCCGGCCCGAGCCGCGGCACCTTCGCCGCAGCCGGCAGTGTCCGGAATTCGCCGTTCGCGGCCTCGCGCACGCGTCTCAGGTTCTCGCCGCGCTCGCCCGAGGAGGTACTGCGCCCCTTCGCCGAGCGCGGCGGCCGTCTGTTCGTCGTAGCTCGCTGGGTCATCGGGACCGGGTACCCGAGATGCCCGCGCCCATTCGTCACCGGTCGTCACCGATCCGGAGCAGTGCATTACTCCTACCGAGCAGTCTTGATCGAATCGTTACACGTAGCGGTCACCTCACTGCACTTGTTCCAGTGGAGGCGAGGGGTGGTGAGGGGTCCGTGTGGGCTGACGACGATTTCGACGCGTTCTTCCGCGCCGACTTCCCGCCGCTCGTGGCGTTCCTGTGCAAAGCCGGGTTCGAGGCCGAGCTGGCCCGCGACATCGCCGCCGAGGCGATGGTGCTCGCGCTGGAGGCGTGGCCGCCCCTCGAAGACCCGCGGGCCTGGGTCCGCCGGGTCGCCGGCCGGCTGCTCGACGCGGTGGACGACGCCCGCGCGGACTGGACGCCGGCGGGCGACCCGCACGACGACGAGAAGCTGGCCGCCCTGGTCGACCAGCACGCGGGGCTCCTCGACCTGCTCACCTCCCTCCCCGGCCAGCAGCGGATGGTCCTCGCCTGGTCCCTCGACGGCTTCACGCCCACACAGATCGCGACGGCGCTGCGCATCGCCCCCGCGACCGTCCGCTCCAACCTCCGCCACGTGCGGGAACGCCTCAGGCGCCACCGGGCCGCACGACCCGGCGACCAGCGGGACAGGGAAGGGTGAGCACCATGCCGGCAACCGAGTACGGGGACCCCGCGATCACCGAGCTGCTGCGGGAGTCCAACGCCGCGCTGCACGACTCGCTGCGCGTCGGCCTCGACGTGGAGGGCACCCTGCTCCGGGTGCGCAGCCGCGCCCTCGTCCGCGAGATAGCCGCGTCGCAGCCCCCGGAGGCGTTCCCCCCGCACTGGCGGAGCCACGACGAGCCGGTCGCCGACGCGATCGCCGGCGACGACGCGGCGACCGCCCGCCTGCTCGCCACCATCCGGCCGCTGGTGGTGCGCTACTGCCGGGCTCGCGTCGGCCGGCACGAACGGTCGTTCGCCTCGGCCGACGACGTCGCCCAGGAGGTGTGCGTGGCCGTGCTGACCGCGCTGCCGTCCTACCGCGACCAGGGCCGCCCGTTCCTCGCGTTCGTCTACGGCATCGCCCAGCACAAGGTCGCCGACGCCCACCGCGCGGCGGCCCGCAACCGCTCCGACCCCGTCCCCGAGGTCCCCGACGGCGTGTCCGAAGCGGACGGCCCGGAGCAGCGGGCCCTGCGGTTCGAGCTGAACGAACGGCTGGCGCGGCTGCTGGACGTGCTGCCCGCGAAGCAGCGGGAGATCGTCGTGCTGCGGGTGGTCGTCGGGCTGTCCGCGGAGGAGACGGCCGGGGCGGTGGGCTCGACCCCGGGCGCCGTCCGCGTCGCCCAGCACCGCGCGCTCGCGCGGCTCCGAAGACTCTTGACCGGCGAAGAGGAGTAGCCGGCTACCGCAGGTCCGCGACGCCGGGAACGACCACGCCGTACAGGTCGGCGATGGTCGCCAGCGCGCCGTGGTGCAGTTCCTCGGCGGTCACCGCGGCGACCGGGGTCGCCAGCGGCCGGGTGGCGCAGGCGTCGGCGACGACGGTGGGGCAGTTGCCGCGCAGGAACGCGCCCTCGGCGGTGAACGTGACACACATGTTGGTCATGAACCCGGCGATGACCACGTCCTCGTGCCCGGCGGCGTCGACCCGCGCCCCGAGATCGGTTTCCACGAAGGCGTTCGGCACCTTCTTGACCACCACCGGCTCGCCCTCGGCGGGGGCGAGCGCCGGGTGGATGCCGCCGATCTCGGCCCGCACGTCGTACGGCGTGCCCTCGCCGCCGTCGTTGACGACGTGGATCACCGTCGTCCCCGCGGCCCGGGCCGCGGCGAGCAGGTCCTCGGCCGCGGCCAGCGCGGGCCGCCACCCGTCGAGCTCCATCACGCCGCGGGTGTAGGTGTTCTGGTAGTCGACCAGGATCAGCGTCGAGCCGGCCAGTGCGGCCGGAGTCCCGTCGAGCCCGTTCAGCTCACGCAACGTCGTCCTCGCCATGTTCGGATGTCCTTTCGCGGTGTTCGTCCGGCTTGCCCGGGCACCACCGACGCTATGCTCGGCCGTGAGTGTCGGCAATGACATGCTCGACGCAGAAACCGACATGCGTGGAACGGAGCACCGTGGAACACCCCGACCGGCTGGTCGTCGTCGTCCTCTTCGACCGGATCGACCTGCTCGACGTCACCGGTCCCGCCGAGGTTTTCTCGCTGCTGCACCGGGAACTGGACTCCCCGGCCGGCTACCGCGTGCTCCTCGCCGCCGAGACGCCGGACCCGGTGACCACCTCCGCCGGGGTGCGCGTGCTGCCCGACATCACCTTCGCGGAGCTGGCCGGCACGCCGATCGACAGCCTGGTCGTGCCGGGCGCGGTGACCGTCGGGGAGAACCGGGAGATCGTCGCCCGGTGCGACCCGGCGGTGGTCGAGACCGTGCGCCGGCTGGCCGGCCAGGCCCGCCGGGTGGCGTCCGTCTGCGTCGGGGCGCACCTGCTGGCGGCGGCCGGGCTGCTCGACGGCAAGCGCGCCACCACGCACTGGTCCACCGCCCGGCAGCTCGCCGCGGACCACCCCGAGGTCACGGTCGACGCCGACCCGATCTTCATCCGCGACGGCGACGTGTGGACCGGAGCCGGGCTGAGTGCCTGCCTGGACCTCGCCCTGGCGCTGGTCGCGGACGACTTCGGCCCCGGACCGGCGTCCCGGGTCGCCCGTCAGCTCGTCATGTTCCTCCGGCGGCCGGGCGGGCAGAGCCAGTTCAGCGTGGGTGTCGAGCCGGCGTCCGCGACCCGGCGCGTCGACGAGCTGCGCCAGTACATCGCCGCCCACCTCGCCGACGAGCTGACGGTGGCCGGCCTCGCCGCCCGGGTCCACCTGACCGACCGACAGATCACGCGGGTGTTCAAGGCCGAGCTGGGCATGACACCCGCGGCCTACGTCGGACACGCGCGGGTCGAAGCGGCCCGGCAGCAGCTGGAAACCACGGACGACACGCTCTCGCGGATCGCCGGGACCTGCGGTTTCGGCACGGTGTCCACGCTGACCCGGGCCTTCCGCCGGACGGTGAACACGACGCCGGGCGAGTACCGGGAGCGGTTCCGGATCACCCCGGACGTGGCCTAGCGCCGCACGCTGTCCAGGACGAACTCCTCCAGAGCCGCGGCCGGGCCCTCCATGGATTCGCGGGCCAGCAGCATGAACTCGATGTCGCCGGGCTCAGGCAGGCCGTCGAGCTCGAGGAGGTCGCCGGGCACCAGGCTGCGCGCGTGCAGGGTGACGCCGAGCCCGGCCGCCGCCGCGGCCCGCAGGCCGGTGAGGCTCGACGTCTGGCACGCGGCCCGCCACTCCAGGCCGGCGCGTTCGAGGCACTCCACGGCGAGCTGCCGCGTGATCGACGGCATCGGGTACTGCACCAGCGGCACCGGCTGGCCGGGCTCCAGCACCGTCGCGGCCGAGCCGATCCAGACCAGGGGCTCCCGCCAGAGCAGCCGGCCGTGGTGGGCGCCCGGGCGGCGCTTGCCCAGCACCAGGTCCAGCTGACCGGCGCGCAGCCGCTGCGCGAGGACGTCCGACAGCTCGACGGTCAGCTCGACGTCCACCAGCGGGTGGCTGCGGCGCAGCCGGTGCAGGATCTCCGGCAGCTCGCCGAGCGCGAAGTCCTCCGAGACGCCGAAGCGCACGCGGCCGCGCAGCTCGGCGCCGCGGAAGTGCCGCTCGGCCCGCTCTTCGGTGTCGACGACGGTCTGCGCGAAGCCCAGCATCGCCTGCCCGCGCGCGGTGAGCTCGACGGTGTGGGTGTCGCGCGCGAAGAGCAGCCCGCCCGAATCACGCTCCAGACGCCGGACGTGCTGACTGACCGTCGGCTGGCCGACCCCCAGCCGCCGCGCGGCCGCGGTGAAACTGCGCGTCTCGGCGACGGCGAGGAACGAACGGCACAGGCGAGGGTCCAGCACCCGGCCACTTTATCGCGATTCGCGATGACAGTCAGTCCGGTCATCGGGGTTCACAATGAGCACGGCGTCGCGGAGAATTGCCGGGGAAGGAGACCCATGTCCCGATTTCGTCTCGACCCGTTCGTCGTCGCCATCCTCGCCACGGTGGGTGTCGCCACCCTCCTGCCCGCTTCGGGCGTCGTAGCCGACGGCTTCAGCACCGCCACGACGATCGCCGTCGGGTTGCTGTTCTTCTTGTACGGCGCCCGGTTGTCCACGCAGGAGGCCCTGGAGGGGCTGCGGCACTGGCGGCTGCACGCGGTCGTGCTCGCCGCGACGTTCGTCCTGTTCCCGCTGCTCGGCCTGGCGCTGTTCCTGCTGCCGTCGTCGGTGCTGCCCGCCCAGCTCGCGGCCGGGGTGCTGTTCCTGGCCGTGCTGCCCTCGACCGTCCAGTCGTCGATCGCGTTCACCTCGATCGCCCGCGGCAACGTCGCGGCGGCGATCTGCAGCGCGTCGCTGTCCAACCTGGCCGGGATCGTGCTCACGCCGCTGCTGGTGGCGCTGCTGCTGTCGGGGGACGGCGCCGGCGTCGACGGTTCGGCCGTGCTCGGGATCGTGCTGCAGCTGCTCGCGCCGTTCGTCGCGGGACAGCTCGCGCGCCGCTGGATCGGCGCCTGGATCACGCGCAATTCGGCGCCGCTCAAGCTGTTCGACCGCGGGTCGATCCTGCTGGTCGTCTACACGGCGTTCAGCGCGGGCATGGTCGAGGGCATCTGGCACCGGCTCGACGTGGGCCACCTGCTCGTTCTGGTGGTCGTCTGCTGCGTGCTACTCGCGGCGGTGCTGGGCGCGACCGGCTGGGGTGCCCGCGTGCTGGGCTTCGCCCGCGTCGACCGCATCACGATCGTGTTCTGCGGGTCGAAGAAGAGCCTGGCCAGCGGCCTGCCGATGGCGACGGTCCTGTTCGGGCACGCGCAGGTGGGGCTGATCGTGCTGCCGCTGATGCTGTTCCACCAGATCCAGCTGATCGTCTGCGCGACGCTGGCCCGCCGGTACGCCGCCGCCGGGGCGGAGGAGCTCGTCCCGGCCTGACCGATGAGTTTTCCCGGCCACTCGCGTCGGTACCGGTGACCCGCTACCGGAAGGCACCATGGCCAAGGTCCTCTACCACATCACGATGTCCCTCGACGGCTTCGTCGCCGGCCCCGCCGACGACATGACGTGGCTCTCCGGCCTGCACCCCGGGCCGAACCCGGTCGTCGAGCGGGTGATCGGCGGGATCGGGGCGGTGGTGATGGGGCACCGCACCTACGCGCCGGCGACGACGGCGGAGGGCAAGGTGTACGGCGGCCGCTGGGAAGGCCCGATCTTCGTGGTGACCCGCTCGGCGGCGCCGTCGCCGGGCTTCACCCTGGTCGACGACCTCGGCAAAGCCGTGGCAGCGGCGTCCGCGGCGGCCGGGGACGGGTACGTCGCGGTGCTGGGCGCCACGACGGCCCGGCGCTGTCTGGAAGCCGGGCTGCTGGACGAGGTGCTGGTGCACGTGGCGCCGGTCCTGCTCGGCGACGGCGTCCGGCTGTTCGACCACCCCGGCGGCACGCGGGTGCGGCTCGAGCCCCTGGACCTGAGCAGCGCCGGACCGATCGGCAACTGCTGGTACCGGGTGGCGTGAGTCGTCACCCCACCAGGACGTTCTTGTAGAAGATGTTGGCGTAGCGGTTGATGTTGTCCAGGCTGCTGCGCGAGCCGAAGCCGAGGAAGAGCCGGGTTTCGCCGTCCGCGGTGCGGTAGACCGCCATGCCCTCCGGTTCGCGGTAGACGAGCGACTGGCCGGCCTTCGTCAGCGCGCGGCTCTTCACCGTGCCGGTGTTCATGTCGACGCGCGTCACGTAGGAGTCGATGTCCGCGGCGTCGGCGTGGCCCTGACCGTCCAATGTGTACAGCTGGTCGCCGAAGACGGTGTAGCCCTGGAAGACCACGCTTCCCGTGCTCAGCGCGGGCTGCGGGAAGTGCGCCAGCGGCGTGGAGAAGTCCCCGGCGGCGGCGCTCGCGAGGGGGAAGACGCTGTACCACATCTTGCCGCCTTCGCTGCGGCGCACGGCGATCCGCTGGTAGACGGGATCGGTGGCGCAGGTGATGGTCTTGCTGCCGGTGAGGAACTTCTTCACCGACGGCGTCCCGCCGTTGACGAACTTGAAGCGCGCCAAGGCGGTGCCGCGCGCGTCGGTCGTGGTGCCGTCGGCGTCGCACTCCATCCAGATGTAGGACGCGGTGCCGACGGGCTCCACCCCGATCGACACGCCGTGCCCGGCGTGCGCCAGGTGCATCGAGCCGAGCAGCTCGCCGCTGAAGCTGAGCTGGTTGACGCAGAGGTCGTCGCCGGAGGTGCCGTTCTGCGCCTGGACGACGAAGAGGCGCCGGTTGACGTTGTCGAAGGCGAAGCCCTGCATGACGTGGTGCGACTCGTGGAGCAGCTTGCCGCGGAAGAGGTCGTACGAGGGCTGGGTGATGTCGAAGTAGGGCGAAGCGGGCACACCATCGGCGCCGGCGGCGGTCCCGGCGAACACGGCACCGGCACCGAGCGCGGCGGCGGTCACGGCTCCCGCGCGGAACAGCGAGCGCCGCGACAGCGTCCGGCCGGCGATGGTCAGGTTCGGGTTCATGGGACGCAGACTGCACCCGCGGCCTACACGCGCCGTACAAACCGGCGCCGATCGTCCAGGCGGCGCAGGCGACCTGCGTGACCGACGGCAACGGCTTCTGCACCGTGACCCACGGCCTCGGCAAGGTGCCGGAGGCGATCGCGGTGTCGCTGAACACGCCGAAGACGTTCGGCCAGATCTGGTTCACCTACGCGGCTTACGGTCCATCGGAGCCGCCGTCTTTCCCGACCACCTCGGGCAGCTGAGCGGAATCCGCGTCTTCACCGGGGCCGGGGCGACGGCTTCCGCAGTTCCTCGGCGAAAATCGCGTCCACGCGGCGGTTCGCTCGGCGCAGGACTCGCGCCGCCGCGCGGATCGCGTAGCCCAGCACGAACGCGAACAACAGGGCGAGGCCGATGGCCGCGAGGTTCGCCACGAGCGCCTCCCGGTACTGGTGTGCCAGGTAGCCCAGGCCCGCCCCGGCGGTCAGTGCGTCCAGCAGCGCCAACCGAAGTGCGTGCGGCCCGTGGGGGACGGCTCGCGGTGCCGTGACCATCGCTCACCCTCCCGCCGTTCCGTTCAGCGGTGACGCCCCTGCAACCTAGACGAGACTGGGCCGGTCGGTCGCCACTTCAACCTGTTTGGCCTACCGGATCTCCCCGAATGGGCCCCTGTGATAACTTGAAGCGAACTGAGTCTTCTGTGCAAATGCAAATCCCCGTGCCGCCTGCGCGCCGGGGCCAGGGGGCGGTAGCTCAGTTGGTTAGAGCAGGGGACTCATAATCCCTTGGCCGCGGGTTCGAGCCCCGCCCGCCCCACGAGGCGGGGATTGCTGTTCGCAATCCCTCCGGGATTGCTCCCAGTGCCCGCAGTATCCACCCGGGGGACAACCACCGGGCACGTGGTGGTCCCGTTTCGCTGTCCACAAAGGACCTCAGCGGGCGCGGTCGTAGACCAGGGCCGTCTCCCCCAGCTCGCCCGTTTCGTGGTGGGCCAGGAGCCACTTCGACGCCGGCAGGCCGTCCTCGAACAACCGGGGCCCGCCGCCCGCGATTTCGGGGCAGACCATCAAGTACAGCCGGTCGATCAAGTCCGCCGCCAGCAGCGCCTTGATGACGCTCGCGCTGCTGTTGACCAGAATGTCACCCGATCCGGTGGTCTTCAGGTCCGCGACGACGTCCGCGGCCGGAGCGTTCACCACCCGGGTGCGCTCCCACGGCGCCTCGGCCAAGGTCGTCGAGAACACCACCTTTTCCGCGTCCACCAGCCACTTCGCGTAACCGCGGTCACGCGGGTCCGCGTTCTCGTCGGCGGCGACCGTCGGCCAGAAACCCAGGAAGCCCTCCGCGTTGCGGCGGCCGAGCACCGCCGTCGTCGCCCCCTCCCAGATCCGCGTCAGGTAGCGCCGCGCGACCTCGGTCGTCGCGTACGAAACGATCGCGCCCATGTCGCCGGGTCCGCCGGGGCCGTGGTAGCGCCCGTCGAGCGTCAAGCTCAGGTTCGCGGTGACTCGGCGAACGGTCATGGTGGTCAAGCCTTTCCTTGGAGGAGCACGTCGGTGAGGTGGTCGAGCACCTGGACCCAGCCGGTTTCGATCCCGGCGATGGCGGAGACGGCCCCGACCGTCGTCGCGGTGATGCGCAAGCCGAGCCGCAACCGGGTGCCGCCGGGCACCGGCGCGAGCTCGAGGTCGTAGTGGCCGGTGAAGGACGCCTCGCCCGTCACCGCGAGGTCGAACGCGAGCCGCCCGGGCTCGTCGGCGAGGCGGACCCACCCTTCGGAGTGGTACTCGCCGTCGGCGTCGCGGTAGGCGAGCACCGCTCGCCCGCCGAGCCGTGGCTCGAGGACGCAGGCAGTGACCGTCATCGACGGCGGCACCCACCACGACGCCAGCAGCGCCGGGTCGGTCCAGTGCCGCCAGACGACCTCCCGCGGCACGGCGACCACGCGCTCGAACGCGAACTCCCGCCCGTCCGCCCACCGGTCCCGGTCCGCGGCCGCGGTGTCCTCTTCGACGGCCACGCGGTACCGCGTGACGGCGTCCCGCTCCCCCTCGTGCGCTTCGGTCGCCTTCGCCAAATCCGCCAGCCGGCCCGCGAAAGCGAGCAGTGGCTCGGCTTCGAGGGCGTAGACGCGACGCTGCCCGAGCGGGAACACCGTGACGAGCCCGGCGCGGGCGAGGGTCTGGAGGTGCTTGGTGGTCTGCGGCTGCCGCAGGCCGGTCAGCTCGGCCAGCTCCCCGACGGACCGGGGACGCTCGGCGAGAAGCTCGACGAGACGCCACCGCGCCGCGTCCCCCAGTGCTGCCGCGGTCCCGTCCATAGCCCTAATTATTCATCTAAAAGAATATTCAAGTCAAGGAATATTTTCGGTCGCCAGCCAGCGCAGCCCGTAGGCGTAGCCCAGCTGCGGGTCGACGAACTCCTGCACCACCTCGCACGCTCCGTCGAGCGGGAGCGCCGGCCCCGGCTGGGCCGGGTCGGCGAGCACCGAGTACGGCACCCGGTCGAGCCGCCACACCCGCCACGGCAGCCGCCCCGGGTCGAAGCGGACCCGCACCGTGAACGACTCGCACGTCACCAGCGGCACGAACGTGTACGACGGCCGGATGGGCCGCCCGTCCCGGATCCGGATCACCAGCGCGTAGGTGTGGGTGTCACCACGCGCCAGGGGCCGCGGCAGGTCGAGCAGCCAGCGGAAGTGCCGCTGCCCCACGCGTTTCGCGTCGGTGATCCGGACGCCGTGCTGGGCGTCGGCGGCCACGTGGCGCTCGCCGTCGCGGCCGTCTTCGAGGCGGGGCACGGTGAACTGCGCGGAGATCCGGCTCAGCCCGTCGCGGGTCGCGACGATCATCCGTTCCTCGATCAGCTCCGGCTCGGCGGTGTCCAGCCGCACGAGCGCCTTGAGCCGCTTGACGAACCAGCCCTGGTCCGGGTCGGGCGTACCGGCGCCCGGCCGCATGGCGGCCTCGATCTCGGCGGCCAGCCGGGCGAACGCCCGGTCGATCCGGCGCCGCGCCGTGCGCTCGGAGACGCGCAGCTGTTCGGCGAGGATCCCCACCCGGTCGGACAGCAGCGCGTGCTGCGCGCCGGGCGCGATGCCCAGCGCGACGTTGACCGCCAGCCGGTCGTCGGCCGGGAACTCCGCGATCGCGGACGACACGGCGTCGCGCAGGACCCGCCGCGCTTCGCGGTCGTTCGCCGTCCGGTGGATTTCGCACCAGCCGGAAACGAGCGGCCCGAGCCGGGCGCGCAGCCGTTCGGCCTCCAGCCCCCAGCCGCGCCGCAAAGTGGTGAGCTCGCGGAGCAACCCGTCCTCGTGTGCCATGGGATTTCGATTGTGGCACGCGGACTTCCGCGCGATCGGCGGCACGGGCTGCGCCGATCAGGTGATTCCCCGGGTGGCCAGCGGATGGCCAGTTCCCCCGTGATTCGGCCCGCGGGCGGCCGTTGCCGGTTCCCCGGCTGACCCACCATTTTCCCGTCGACGGCATCGGGGAGGACGGGTTGCTCGACACCACGCACGCGCCCATCGGGCCGGCGGACGTCACGGGTGTCCGCCGGCTGGCCCGCGACGGCCGGCTCGCCGGCTCGGCTTCGGCCGCACCGCCCGGCGACCTCGCCCGCCTGCGCGGCGCCGTCTACACCGTCGCCTGGCCGCTGGTCTTCGCGCGGATCACCAAGCCCCTGGAACGGCAGCGCCGGCACCCGGACTGCGCCCGCGGGCTCGAATGGCTGCGGCCCGACTGCCTCGACCGCTTCCACGACGACGTCGAAGCCGTCGTCGAGCACGCGCTGCGGCGCGCGACGGACCCGATCGCCAACTTCGACGGCTGGCTGACGACCCGGCTGAGCCCGGCGACGGTCGACGCGCACCGGCGACGGCGCGGTGAGATCGGGGCCCTGCAACGGCCTCGCCTGCCGGCCTGGCTCGGCGAAGCTCTCGGTGGCGACCGGTGGCTGTGCGACCTCGCCGTCCAGATCCTGGTGTGGGCCGGGGTGCCGGCGACCGCGGGCGCCGAGCTCTGGCCGCTGGACGGCTGGGCCGCGCGCCGGGCCGAGGTCACCGGGACGCCGCCGGCCGGGCGCGACACGCTCGACCGCGAGGTGCGGACGGTCCTGACCGCCATGCGCACCCGGCCGAAGTGGCACGCCGAGCACGTCGAGCGCCCGCTCGGGCACAAGCGGGCGCCCGTCGCGCCGATGCCGGCGGACGGCGCGGCCGAACCGGCCCCGCTGCAGCTGGTCGGCCCGGACGAATCCGACGACGCCCGGCTCGCCGGCCTGGCCGACCGGGCGCTGCGCGCGATCGAGGCCCGGCTGGACCGCGGCGAAGACCCCGCGGCGGCGGTCACCACGGTCGTCCGGCGCGTGTTCGGATCGGCCGGCAGCGCGCTCGACCGCTTGCCGCACAACGGATCTCCCCGCGACGACTGGCTGGCCACCGCCCTCGCCGACGAGGCCCGGCTCGCCCGGATCGTGACGACGGTCCTGGCCGTGCTCGGCCGCTGAACGCGGCCGCACGCGGCGGCCCTCCGGGCGCGGGCGGATCAGCCACCCTCGCCGTCGCGGTTGCCCTCGGCCGTCGAACACGGCCCGGCTAGCCAGCCTCGCCGACGGGATCCGGACCGCCCGCGGCCGCTGAACGCAGGCGCGCGTCCAGGACGTCGAACAGGACCTCCGGTGGGCAGCCCGCGGCTCCGGCCCGGGTCTCGACGGACACCAGCTCGGCCAGCAGGACCGCGCGCACGTCCGCGCGCGTCGCCTGCGGGAGTCTCGTGGGCGGGACAGCTGATCCGGCCACCCCGGCCTCCTTTCGCCCGGCGCCGGGTTCGGCCGGCCCAGCCTTCCCCTGACGGACGGCGCTCAACGCCACCACGACGGCGGGGGCACCGGGAGCCGCAGCGGGCAGCCGGTGTGGCGGCCCGTCCAGGAGTCGGCCAGCCAGCGGGTCAGCGCGACCGGCCCGAGCAGGCTGTCCTCCCACACCGGGGTCAGCTCGCCCGCCCGCCGCAGCATCGTTTCCGCGGTGGCGCAGAAGGAGATGATCGCGGCGACGGCGGCGTCGGCCCGCTCGACCGACCAGGCGACCGCGGCCCCGGGCAGCCCGGCCGGGATGGCCAGGCCGGGGCCGACGGTGCAGCTGCCCGCCAGCTGGACGGCGAGGTCGAACTCGGCCGCTTCGGCGTGGCGCTGCCGGGCCCGCCAACGAGGCGAAGCCGCGGCGGCGTGCAGCCCGGTGAGCCGGGCGGCGACCAGCCCGTCCCACACGGTCAGGAGCACCCCTCGCGTGTCGGCCGGCAGTGCGGCGGCGAGGTCGTCGGTGACGGCGCCGAGCCAGGCGCACGGGTCTTTGACATGACGATCGACGGTGACGGTCACGGCGCCAGTTTTGCACCTGAAGGCACGTCCGGCAGCAAGATGATCATGAATCGCCGCAGGACCACCCGGTCGGAGGCGAACCGTTGAGCGGCGTTGTAACTCCTTTGGGCACTCGGCGTGACCAAATCGTCACAGTTGTGCGATCATGTCGGCGCTCAGTGCCGAGCACGTCCCCCTCGTTTTTCCTCTTCCAGAAAGGCCATCACCGCGTGATCAAGACCAGCAAGAGCCGGGCCGGCACCCAGCGAGTGACGTTCAGCCTCCCCGCCGCGGCCCCGCCCGGGCGAGTGAGCGTCGTGGGCTCGTTCAACGACTGGACGCCCGGCCGCCACCACCTGACCACGCGCTCCAACGGCCGCCGTTCGGCGTCGGTGGAGGTGCCGCCGGGCACGGTGCTCGAGTTCCGGTACCTCGGCGAGAACGGCTTCTGGTTCGACGACCCCGACCTGCCGGACCGGATGGACGGCAACTGCGTCTACGCGACGAACTGAGGCACGGGACCTCCGGTTCGGCTCCGGGTCAGGACTTCCGGCGCGGTTTTCCCCGCTTCGGGGCGCCACCGGTCCGCCGAGCCGGCTTCCCGGCCGACTTCGCCGGCGGTTTGCGTTCCGGGCGCTTGCGTTCCTCCGCCGCGGGCGGGCGTCCGCGCGTGCTGTTGACCGTGCGCCCGCGCACGATCCCGATGAACGTCTCCATCAGGTCCGTCGTCTCGTCTTCGAGCCACGACAGCGCGACGCTCGACTGCGGTGCGTCCGTGAGCGTCCGGTAGGTCAGGTCGCGGCGGTGGTGCAGGCGGGCCAGGGACTGCGGCACGACCAGCACGCCCACCCCGGCCGCCACCAGCTCGATCGCGTCCGCCGTCGTCTCGGGGCGCGAGAGCGCGGGCCGGCCCGGCAGCGAAGGCCACTCGATCGTGTCGTCCAGGGGCTGCAGCACGACCTCGTCCGCCAGGTCCGCTGTGGACACTTCGTCCGCGGCGGCGACCAGGTGGTCCTTGGCGACCACGACCACCGTCGTCTCCGTGTAGAGCGGGATCGCGTGGAGGCCGTCGCGGTCGATCGGGGACCGCAGCAGGGCCGCGTCCGCGCCGCGCGAGCGGACCAGGTCCGTCGCGTCGGCCGCGGCGACCGGGACCAGCTCCAGCGGCACGCCGGGCTGCCGCTCGCTCCACGTCCGCACCCACTTGGCGGGCGTCGCACCCGGGACGTACGCGAGACGGAACGAGGTCACCGGGTCAGGCTACCGGGCGGGGCGCTGGCTACCCTGGACGGCATGACGTCGCACAAGACCGCCCAGACGATGAAGCCCGCGACCGCGGCGAAGAAGCTGGGTGTGTACCTCGAAGCCACGCCCCCGGAGTTCCAGGAGGGCGTCGTCTCGCGCGACGAGCTGAACGCGCTGCAGGCCGAGCCGCCCGAGTGGCTGCGCGAGCTGCGCCGCACCGGCCCGCACCCGCGGCCGGTCGTCGCGGCGAAGCTGGGCGTCTCCATCGGCGGCCTCACCCGCGGCGGGATCACCGAAGCGCTCACCACCGAGCAGATCGACGAGCTGAAGACCGAGAACCCCGACTGGCTGGCGCGGGAACGCGCCACCCAGGCCGAGGTGCGCAAGGAAACCGTGCGGGTCAAGGAGAAGGAGCACTGACCACGCTCGAAGAAGCGCAGCGCCTCGACGCCGCCGACGAGCTGGCGGCGTTCCGGGACCGGTTCGTCCCGATCACCGACCCCGGCGTGGTCGCCTACCTCGACGGGAACTCGCTGGGCCGTCCCCTGCGCGCGACCGCCGAACGGCTTCAGGAGCTCGTCGCCGACCAGTGGGGCGCCCGGCTGATCCGGTCCTGGGAAGAGCGCTGGCTCGAGCTCCCGGAACGGATCGGCGACGAGCTGGGCCGCGTCGCGCTCGGCGCCGCCCCCGGCCAGACCATCGTCGCCGACTCGACGTCGGTGTGCCTGTACAAGACGCTGCGCGCGGCGGCCGCGCTCCGGCCGGGACGCGACGAGATCGTCACCGACTCCGCCAACTTCCCCACCGACCGGTTCCTCGTCGAGAGCGTCGCCGCCGAACTCGGCCACACGGTGCGGTGGATCGAGTCCGACGGCGTCGGCGCCGACGCCGTCGCGGCCGTCACGGGGCCGCGGACCGCGGCCGTCGTCCTGTCCCATGTGGACTACCGCTCCGCCGCGATCGCCGACCTCGCCGGGATCACGCGGCTGGTGCACGACCGCGGCGCCCTCACCGTCTGGGACCTCTGCCACAGCGTCGGCTCGATCCCGGTCGAGCTGGACGCCGGCGACGCCGACTTCGCCGTCGGCTGCACGTACAAGTTCCTCAACGCCGGGCCCGGCGCGCCCGCGTTCCTCTACGTGAACTCGCGCCACCACGCGGAGTTCGGGCAGCCGATCACCGGCTGGATGGGCGCGGCCGACACGTTCGGCATGGCCGAGCACTACGTGCCCGCGCCGGGCATCCGCCGCGCGTTGTCCGGCACGCCGCCGGTGCTCGGCATGGTGGGTGTCCAGGAAGGCGTCGCACTGCTGGCCGAGGCCGGGATCGAGCGCGTACGGGCGAAGGCCGTCGCGCTGGGCCGCTGGGTGCTCGCCCTCGCCGACGCGTGGCTCGTCCCGCTCGGCTTCACGGTGGCTTCGCCGCGCGAGGACGCCCGCCGCGGCGGGCACGTCACCCTCCGGCACCCGGACGCCGAACGGCTTTCCCGCGTCCTCATCGAGAACGGCGTGCTGATCGACTTCCGCCGTCCCGACGGCATCCGCGTCGGGCTGAGCCCGCTCACCACCGGCTTCACCGAGGTGCGCGCGGCCATGGACCGCATCCGCGAGCTCGCCGCCTGACTCGAAGGTCATGAACGACTCGTTCATGTCGCCGGACGGCATGAACGAGTCGTTCATGACGTCCGGATAGTAGCCATGTACTTAGTAGCCATGTACTATATCTGGCATGAGCACTCCGGGGCACCTGGTCTGGCGACTCTCGATGAAGTGGCGGGTGGCCGTCGACCGCGCCCTCGCGCCGGTCGGGCTGACGCATGCCCAGTACGTCTTCCTGTCCTCGCTCTTCGGCCTGGAACGCGCCGGAACGACCCCGAGCCAGCGGGAACTCGCCGACCACACCGGACTCGAAGCCCTCTACGTCTCCAAGCTCGCACGCACCCTCGACACCGACGGTCTCGTCGAACGCACCCGCGACACCGCCGACACGAGGACCATCCGGCTGACCCTGACCCGACGCGGCCGCGAAGTGGTCGAGCCGGCGATCGCGACCGTGGCCGAGCTGCTCGACCGGCTCCTCGCGCCGCTCGGCGGCCGGGACGGCGAGCGCACCGCGGCGCTGAGCCGCGAACTCACCCTCCTCCTCGACACCCCACTGGATCCCTGAAGGGACAAGACATGGACCTGCACCACGAAGAGTCCGGCACCGGCACCCCGATCGTCTTCCTGCACGGCAACCCCGGCTCGTCGCACGGCTGGCGCCACGTCCTCCCCCACGTCGGCGGCGGCCGCCTGCTGGCCCCCGACCTCATCGGCATGGGCCGCTCCGCCAAGCCCGGCATCGCGTACTCCTTCGCCGACCACGCCCGGTACCTCGACGCCTGGTTCGACGCGCTCGGCCTGGACGACGTCGTCCTCGTCGGGCACGACTGGGGCGGCGCGCTCGCCTTCGACCACGCCGCCCGGCACCCGGGCCGCGTCCGCGGGGTGGCGTTCTTCGAGACGATCGTCAAGCCGATGGCCTGGGACGACCTGTCGCCCCAGGCGGCCGAGCGGACGCGCAAGATCCGCACGCCCGGCGTCGGCGAGGACCTGGTGCTGGAGCAGAACCTGTTCGTGCGGCAGGCGTTCACCGGCGGCGTGCGCACGCCGGTGGCGGATCTCGAGCCGTACCTCGCGCCGTTCCCGACGCCGGAGAGCCGCCGCCCGATCCTCGCGTGGGCGCGGCAGCTGCCGCTCGGCGGCGAGCCGGCCGAGCTGATCCCCCGCATCGAGGCCTACGACGAGTGGCTGAAGACCAGCACCGGCACGCCGAAGCTGCTCATGACCTTCGAGGGCTCTCCCACGCTGCTCATCGGTGCGGAAATGAGGCGGTGGTGCGTGGCGAACGTCGCCGCGCTCGACGTCGTGGCCTGCGGGGAAGCCGGGCACCACGCCCAGGAGGACCGGCCGAAGGAGATCGCCGCCGAGATCGCGGCGTGGCTGGACCGCCACGGCCTCCGGTGAGTCAGCGGTGCCGCAGCGGCGGGGTCGCGTCCAGGCCGAGGACGCGGGCCGCGACCCACGCCAAGGAGTCGGCGGTGCGGGCCGGGGTGTCCGACGGCTGCATGACGTGGCTGAGCACCGTGCGGACCACGACGTCGATGACCGCCGTGAGCTGCTCGTCGGTGAGGTCGGGCCGGTAGGCCGGCACGCGCGTGGCCAGCATCGCCTTCGCCTGCTTCAGCAGTGACCCCGCCTGGGTCGTGAGCAGCGGGAGGAGCTCGTGCGCGGTGCCGTGCGTCGCGGACGCGATCGCCTGCAGCAGGAGGTTGTCGTCGGCGAGTTCGAGCACCGCGCGGACGGCTTCGTAGAACGCCTCGACGAGGTCGTCCGGGTGCCGCTCGAAAGCCGTGTCGACGACCGAGAGGAACCGGGCGAGCTCGTGCGCGACCATCGCCTCGGCCAGCGCGGCCTTGGAGCCGATCTCGTTGTACACGGTCTGGCGGCTGACCCCGACGACCTCGGCCAGGCGGGCCATCGTGACCGACGACCACCCGGACCGCGCGGTCAGCTCGATCGCCGCGGCGATGATCGGCTGCCGGTGCTGACCCCCTTCGAGCGGGGCCGGGAGTGCGGCGCTCATGATCGCCATTCTAGGCCGCGCCCGCGAAGGCCAGCGCTTCTCCCCACGCGGCCCGCGCGGCGACGCGCCTGCGGTACTTCATGATCTCGCGGGGACGGTCGACGGTCAGCGCGCCGACGATCCGGTCGCCGCGCCGGTACAGCGTCACCCCGCCCGCGAACACCACCTCGTCGGCACGCGGCGTGCCGACGAACTGGATCCGGTGCCCGTACCAGTCGGACCAGAAGTACGGCACGGCTTCGAAGGCGCGCGCCCCGGCCGGGTCGAGCGCGTGCCGAGCGGCGGCCGCACCCTGCTCGGCCGCGTTCGTCCAGTGCTCCGGCCGCATCGGCTCGCCGTCGAAGAGCGGGTTGGCCACGTGCGCGACGTCGCCCGCCGCGTAGACGCCCGGCGGTCCGGCGGACAGCGTCGCGTCGCACACCACGCCGCGGTCACGCTCGTGCAGCGTCAGCCCGCTGCCTTCGAGCCAGCCGGTGGCCGGGTCCGCGCCGATGCCGGCGACCACGAGATCCGCGGGCAGGACCTCGCCGGTGGACAGCCGGACGCCACCGGCCGCGACGCCCGTGACCTCGGTGCCGAGGCGCAGCTCAGTACCGGCCGCGTGGTGCAACCCGGCCAACTCCGCCCCGGCCTCCTCGCCGACGGCACGGACGAGCGGGACGGCCGCCGCTTCCAAGATCGTCACCGGCAGCCCGCGCTTGCGCGCCGCCGACGCGACTTCGGAACCGATGAACCCGGCCCCGATCACGACGGTGCGCGCGCCGTCGTCCAGCGCGGCACGCACCGCGACGGCGTCTTCGGCGGTACGCAGCGTGCGCGCCCCGGGGAGGCCGCGCGCGGTCGCGCCGGTGGCGATGACGAGGGCGTCGTAGCGCACGGCCGTCCCCGCGACGCTCACTTCGCGCGCGTCGGTGTCGAGGCTTTCGGCGGGAGCACCCAGCATGAGTTCGACGCCGAGTTCGTCCCGCAGCACGGTTTCCGGGTGGAACGGCTGGACGCGACCCGGGCCGCCGGAGTCGAGGAACGCCTTCGACAGCGGTGGCCGGTCGTAGGGCAGGTGCTCCTCGGCGCCGACCAGGACGATCCGGCCTCGGTACCCGGTGCGGCGCGCGGACTCCACGGCGCGCAGCCCGGCCAGAGAGGCGCCGACGACGACCAGGGTCATGTCAGCTTCAGAGCCTGCACGGGACAGGAGTCGACCGCCGCGGCGACGTCGGTCCGGTGTTCTTCACCGGGGCGTTCGTCGAGCACCACGACCGTACCGTCGTCGCCCACCTCGAAGAAGTCCGGCGCCATGGCTTCGCACATGCCGAGGCCGTCGCACTTGCCGCGGTCCGCTTCGATCCGCATCACGCACCCACCCGGCCCGGCGCGACGAAGTCGACCTTCTCGCGCACGCCGCAGTCCGGGCAGCACCACGAGTCCGGGATCGCCGACCACGGCGTGCCGGCCGGGAAGCCTTCGCGCGGGTCGCCGAGCTTCTCGTCGTAGACATAGCCGCAGCCCGGGCACATGCCGCCTTCACTGGCATCTCCGCGGGTGTCGGCTTTGTCTTCGGCCGCGGTGACGCGGGTGCCGTAGCGCGCGAGGAGCTTGTCGCGCTGGCCGGGCTGGATGTTGGCCCGGGTGAGATCGCCGTCGAAGTGGGCGAACACGCGCGGGTCCATGACGCGCCGCCACACCGGCGGGACCAGCGCGAGCACGATCATCCCGGCGTACCCGGTGGGCAGCACCGGGGACTCGGCGAAGTCGCGCAGCGTCTGGTAGCGCCGCGTGGGGTTGGCGTGGTGGTCGCTGTGCCGCTGCAGGTGGTAGAGCAGGACGTTCGTGGCGATGTTGTTGGAGTTCCAGCTGTGGCTGGGATCCACGCGCTCGTAGCGGCGCCGCCCGGGCGCGCCGACCCGCTGCCGCAGCATGCCGTAGTGCTCCATGTAGTTGACGACCTCCAGCAGCGAGAACCCGACGACGGCCTGGATCACCAGGTACGGCAGGATTTCCACGCCGAGCCACGCGATCATCGCGGCCCAGAGGACCGCCGACATCAGCCAGGCGTTGAGGACGTCGTTGCCGAGGCGGTACGGGTGCTTGTCCCGCCGGGCGTAGCGCTTGCGCTCCAGGCGCCACGCCGACTTCAGCGAGCCGAAGACCGTGCGCGGCCAGAAGCGGTAGAAGCTTTCGCCGACGCGGCTGCTCGCCGGGTCCTCCGGCGTCGCCACGCGGACGTGGTGGCCGCGGTTGTGCTCGATGTAGAAGTGGCCGTAGAAGCTCTGCGCCAGCGCGATCTTCGACAGCCAGCGCTCGTGGCTTTCCTTCTTGTGACCCAGTTCGTGCGCGGTGTTGATGCCGATCCCGCCGATGCAACCGATCGACACGGCGAGCCCGATCTTGTCCGCGACGGTGACGTCGCCGCGGGCGATCAGCCAGAACGCGGCCGCGAAGCCGAGGTACTGCACGGGCAGGAAGGCGAAGGTGATCCAGCGGTAGTAGCGGTCCTGCTCCAGCCGTTCGAGGACGTCGTCGGGCGGGTTGCTGCGGTCCAGCCCGGCGAGCAGGTCGATCAGCGGCACGATCACGAGGATCACGACGGGCCCGATCCAGAACCAGCCGGCCCAGCCGGTGGCGGCGTGCAGCCCGATGGCGAGGAACGCCAGGGACGGCACCACCAGGCCGATGAGCCACAGGTAGCGCTTGCGGTCGCGCCACCGTTCGGTCGACCCGGCGGGGATCGTCGCTCCGCTCATCACACCCTCCTCCGTTGGCTGGGTTTACAGAACGATAGAGGATGTACAGCACGATTGACAACAGCTTGTTCGATGTAAAGTCCGCCCCGGCCACCCGTGACGAAGATCATCTTCCTCGCCGGACAGCACGCAGGGTGGCCACGAAGAAGCCGTCAAAGGGTCGCCCGGGGCACTGCCGGTGCCCGTTCTTTCCCAGTCCGCGAACGCCGGACACGCCGAGTCGGCCGAATCCACTTTCACCCGTTCGGCCCAGCGTGCAAGCTCCGGAAATGCCGCCCGGGCCCGTTACCAGAGGAAATGGGAGTAATCGGCCCGCAGCACTCGGTAAACGCCGTTCGCTCTTCGCCGGACAACCGTCCGGAGGCCGGGCCAAGACCACCGTGCCTCAGTGGTTCGTGGTAAAAAACGGACCCTGATCGATTCCGCGGCAACACGGAGGGTGAGGCGAAGACGGGTGACGGCGGCAGCTGTGTCCCATCGTCGTGTCCGCTTCCTCGTCCGAGTCCCCGTTTATCGCCGACCGTCACTCAGGAGTTCGTGAACCGCCGTGCAGAACAAAGACGCTCAGGACGAGTCGGACAAGCCGTACGACAAGTCGATCCGCAAAAGGCTGACCAGGACCGTTCTCATTCCCAGCGTGACCCTGCTGGTGCTGTGGATCGCGGTCTCCTCCTACTTCCTCTTCAACGGCGTTTACGTCCGGCTGGTCGCGGCGTCCGTGCGCGAGGTGTCCATCCCCGCCGCCAGCGCGCTGGGCGAGTTCCAGAAGGAACGCCAGACCGCCCTGCAGTACCTCGACGACCCGGCGCTCGGCCCGGGGCGCCTGCAGCTGCAGCAGAAGGCGACCGACGAAAAGCTCGGCGCGCTGCAGAACGCGTTCGCCGCGACGATCTCCAACGCGCCGGACGAGATCGCGGCCAAGGTCAACGCCCTGAAGTCCCAGTTCGACCGGCTGCCCGTGCTGCGCTCGCAGATCAGCTTCCGCAGCATCGACCGCGGCCAGGTCAACAACTACTACAACGGCGTGATGGACACGGCGTCGAACCTCTTCGACACCCAGGCCCGCGTCGTGCCCGACGCCGAAGCGGCGACCGGCGGCATCACGGCGACCTCGGTCTTCCGCGCCGGGGACGCCATGTCCCGCGAGACGTCGCTCGTGTCGACGGCCTTCTCGGCCGGCACCTTCGCGCCCGAGGACTTCGCCCAGTTCGCGCAGCTGTCCGGGACCTACCGGACGCAGCTGGCGCAGATCGAGCCGTTCCTCGATCCCAGCGTCCGCACCAAGTACCAGACTTTGGCCAGGAGCGCCGCCTGGGGTCAGCTGGCCACCGCCGAGGTGTCGATCGTCAAGCACGGCCCGTGGTCGCCGAGCGACCAGAACTCCGTTCCGGTGTCCGAAACGGACTGGCTGAGCGCGACGAGCCAGGTCGCCCAGGGGCTCAACGACCTCGCCATCACCCAGGCGGACAAGGTTTCCGCGGCCGCGATCGACTCCGGTGACGCCCAGCTGCGCAACGTGATCATCGGCAGCATCCTGGCGCTGCTCGCGTCGCTGGCGGCGATCATCGTCGCGGTGCGGGTGTCCCGCTCGCTCGTCGACCGTGCCCTGATGACGCGCCTGGCGCGGCTGCGCAACGACTCCCTCGACCTCGCCCGCAACCGCCTGCCGGACATCGTGGCGCGGCTGAAGAACGGCGAAGCCGTCGACCTGAAGGCCGAGCTTCCGCAGCTCGACCACGGCCGCGACGAGATCGGCCAGGTGGCCGAGGCGTTCAACACCGCCCAGCTGACCGCCGTCAACGCGGCGGCGAGCGAGGCGAAAGCGCGCAGCGGCGTGCACAACGTGTTCCTCGGCATCGCGCACCGAAACCAGGTCCTGGTCCACCAGCAGCTGCAGATCCTCGACGAGATGGAAGCCCGCGAGGACAACTCGACGCAGCTGGCGTCGCTGTTCCAGCTCGACCACCTCGCCGCCCGGGCGCGGCGCACCACCGAGAACCTGATCATCCTCGGCGGCAAGCAGCCGGGCCGCCGCTGGCGCAAGCCGGTGGCGCTGATGGAGGTCCTGCGCGCGGCCGTCTCGGAAACCGAGCAGTACGCGCGGGTCCAGGTCGAGCAGGTGCCCGACGTCGCGATCCTCGGCGCCGCGGTGGCCGACACGATCCACCTCGTCGCCGAGCTGGTCGACAACGCGACGACGTTCTCGCCGCCCGGGTCCCCGGTCGAGGTCAGCAGCCGCGCGGTCGCGCGCGGGATCGTCGTCGACGTGTCGGACCAGGGGCTCGGCATGAAGGACGGCGTCCGCGACTGGGCCAACGCGATGATGGCCGAGGCGCCCGAGTTCGACGCGATGGCCCTGCGGGCCGACTCCAGCCTCGGCCTGTTCGTGGTCGCGCGCCTGGCGGCGAAGCTCGGCATGACCGTCACCTTCGACCCGTCCCGCTACGGCGGCCTCCGGGCCACCGTGCTCATCCCGTCCCAGCACCTGGCCGGTCAGCAGGAAAGCCTCCCGGCCGAGCCCGGTGCCTCCCCGGCGGAGACCACCGCGGTCCTCGCCCCGGTGGGCGCACCCGCGCCGCAGGCAGAAAGCTCACTCGGTGCCATGGACACGCCCAGCTCGTTCACCGGCCAGATCCCGATGAAGCGAGACGTCAAGCCGAGGCCGTACCCGGTGCGCGCGCTAACCCCGCCCGATCCGCTGCCCTCCGTGCCGGCCGCACCGCCCGTACCGCCGGCGGCCGCGGAGCCGGTGCCGGCCCCCGCCGGGGAACCGGCCAGGAAGTCCCCGCCGGCCGACGACCGGCCCCGGCTGCCGCGGCGCGAGCCCCAGCAGAACCTCGTCGCCCAGCTCGAAACCGAACCCGACGACAGCGACGAAGTCGTCGCGCCCGGAGAGGGGACCGCGCGCACGCTCGCGGCGTTCCACAAGGGCACCCGCCGGGGACGGGGCGGGCCGGACGATGCGTAGTCCCGACAGCACACACGAAAGTCCACAGAGGAAAGTCAAGGTCTCTGACGCATGAACGAGTACGGGAACCCCAAACCCGATCTCAACTGGCTGCTCGACGACGTGGTCAACCGCGTGGTCGGCGCGCAGAACGCCATCGTGCTGTCCGCCGACGGGCTGCTGATCGGCAAGTCGGCCGGCATGAGCAAGGACGACTCCGACCAGCTGTCGGCCATCGCCTCCAGCCTGCAGAGCCTGGCCAAGGGGGTGAGCAAGCAGTTCAACCGCGGCCCGGTGCTGCAGAACATGATCGAGATGGAGCGCGGCTACCTGTTCGTCTCGGCGGCCGGGCAGGGCGCGTGCCTCGCCGTGCTGGCGGCGGACAGCGTCGACGTCGAGATGATCGCCTACGAGATGAGCCGGCTGGTCAAGCGGGTCGGGGACTACATGGCGTCCGCGCCGCGTGAAGCGGCGCACGTCCTACGGGAGGCCACATGAGCGCCGAGGATGGCTGGTACGACGAGGCCGCCGGGCCGCTGGTCCGGCCGTACACGATCACCAGCGGCCGGACGCCGTCCGACTCGGCGCGGCTCGACCTGTCCACGCAGGTGATGACCCTGCGCTCGGAGCAGGAGCCGGTCGGGCTGGGCCCGGAGCACGTGGCCATCGTGCAGATGTGCCGCCACCCGGTTTCGATCGCCGAGATCGCCGTCTACGTGAAGATCCCGCTGGGGGTCGTGCGCGTGCTCGTCGGCGACCTGATCGAACGCGGCCTCGTGATCACGCGCTCCCCCACCCACAATTCGGCGCAGTCGCCGGACCTCGAAACTCTCCAGGCGGTTCTCGATGGCCTCATCAAGTACTGACCGGACCGGGGCCGACATGGTCCCCACGCCAGTCAAGATCATCGTCGCGGGTGGCTTCGGCGCGGGCAAGACCACCATGGTCGGCTCGGTCAGCGAGATCCCGCCGCTGACGACCGAGGAGGTGCTCACCGAAGCGAGCGCCGGGATCGACGACCTCTCCGGTGTCGAGCGGAAGACCACGACGACGGTCGCGCTCGACTTCGGCCGGATCACGATCTCGCCGCGGCACGTGCTGTACCTGTTCGGGACGCCGGGCCAGGCGCGCTTCTGGTTCATGTGGGACGACCTCGCACGCGGGGCGATCGGGACGATCGTGCTCGTCGACACCCGGCGCCTGGAGACCAGCTTCGCCGCCATCGACTTCTTCGAGCGGCGGAAGATCCCGTTCGTCGTCGCGGTGAACTGCTTCGACAACGCGCCGCGCTACACCGCCGACGAGGTCCGCGAGGCCCTCGTGGTCCCGGACCGGGTGCCGATCGTCATGTGTGACGCGCGTGACAGGGACTCGAGCAAGCTCGCGCTGATCCGGCTCGTCAAGCACGCGATGACGGTGGTGCCGGTGCGGGTCTGAGACCTGCGCTTTGTCCGCTCCCTGTCCGGTCCGGACAGCGCCGGTGTCCGATGTGTCCGAGCGTGTCCACCTCGGACACCGGCAAACCCACATGGCGCAATTGGTTGGACCACCCGGGTGCAGCTTTTTAGTTGAGCAAGCAGCAAACTGATAGCATCCGCACGTGACGATTCACGTGCCGAAGTTTCCTGAATATATAAGGGAAAACTACCCGGCCCAGGGTCGTCTCTTCGGTGACTTTCTGTGCGGGCTCTGGGCTACCGCGTGTGAAGCGCTCGAGGTTCCGGTGGCGCAGTCCGTGCGGACCACGCGGATGCTGCGCGCCCTGCTGCCCCCGTGGTCGCGCGAGCGGATCGGGGCCGCGCCGGCCCAGCCGTCCTATGTGGCGGACGACGGGTTCCCCGCCGAGATGTCGGTGAACTGGTCCGGGCGGCACCCCGAGCTGCGGGTGCTGTTCGACAGCCTCGGCCACGACGTGGCGCTGCCCGGAGAAAGCGGTTCCCGCAGGCTGGAACGGGTGCACGAGACGTTCACGCCGCGCGGGGGCCGGCCGTCGCCCGCGCCCCGGTGGCACTCGATCGCCTGGCGGCCGCCGTCGAGAGTCGTCCACAAGACGTACTTCGGGCTCTACCCGTGGCCGCACGCCCAGCGCGAGGCGGCGGTGGCCGAAGCCATGGACCGGCTCGGCATGGCGGAGGCGTGGGACACCACCCGGCGGCAGGTCGAAAACATCGAAGGCGCCCGGGAAATCGAGTTCTTCGCGGTGGACCTGGCCGACGAGGCCGAGGCCCGGGTGAAGATCTACTACCGCAACCACGGCGCCGGCCTCGCCGAGGTGAACCGCGTCGCCTCCGTCGCACTGCGCCACGACGCCGACGACGCGCGCGTCGCCTACCGAACCCTGGCCGGTGACCGGGAAGACGCCGGTGCGGCCGCCTTGAGCTGCCTCGCGTTCCGGTCCGGACCGGACCGCGCGGCCGAGTCGACGACGTACCTGCGCCTGCCCGATCTCGCTTCGAGTGACGAAGAAGCCGTCGAGCGCACCGCCGCGTTGCTGCACCGCGAAGGCGTCGACCCGGGCCGGTTCCGCCTCCTCACGTCGGCGCTGGCGCCGGGGCCGTTGTCCGGGACGGACATCCTCGAGCTGGTGAGCTATCGCACAGCGGGCCGGCGCGGCGACGTCACCACGTACTTCCGGTTCCCCGTGTACGACCGGTCTCTCGCGCCGGTTGATCTTGCCTGATGTCCCCGGAAAGATGATCTCCCGCAGCACCACGGTAAGGAGCCGATCGTGACCCAGCAGGACGTCGAGCGCGTCGCGCGCCACAACGAGCAGCGGCAACGGGAATACGGTGCGTCGGAGCTGATCCGGCTGCTGACCGACGCGAGCACCTCCGACGAGACGAAGAAAGCGGTGCTCACCTACCTGCAGCCGTGGTCGAACGCCTTCCAGCGGATGATCAGCGCCCGGGTCACCTTCGAGAGCGACCCGGAGCTGCGGGCGCTGGCCCTGGAGCACCAGGAGGAGGAGATCGGGCACGACAAGATCCTGGCCCGCAGCCGCGCGGACGACCGGCAGCTGGTCTGGGACCCGGTGATCGAAGCGGGCGCGTCGTGGTTCGTCGACCAGTTCGCGATCCTGCCCGGCGTCCAGCGCGCGGTGCTGGCGCACCTGGCCCTCGAAGCCGGCAGCCTGGTGTTCAGCCAGGCGGGCACGCGGGCGTTCCCCGACGACGAATACTTCGACCTGCACGACGAAGCCGACGTCGAGCACCTCGAGATGGGCTACGAACTGTTGCGCCGCCGCGGTGACTGGACGGTGGAGGACGTCGTCGCGGTGCTCGACCGGGCGTGGCAGGTGATCGGCGTCGTGTCCGATCGCATCGCCGAGTGCGCCCGCCGCGATACGGTGGCCGCATGACCACGACCGACCCGGCCTCGGCCGCTCGCGAAGTCGCCGCCGAAGCCGCCCGCGCGTACCAGGAAGCCTTGGGAGAGCGCCTGATCGGCGCGTACCTGCTGGGCAGCCTGACCTACGGTGGATACGCCCCGGCGGCGAGCGACATCGACCTGGCGCTCGTCTTGAAGGAGACCGACGGCTCCTCGATCGCGGACACGACGGCGGCGCTGCAGGAGCGGAGTCCGTTGCACCGCAAGCTGTCGGTGTTCTGGGCGTCCCTGCCGGCGTTGCGCGAAGGCCGCGACGACGGCCGCTTCCCGGCGCTGGACCGCCTGCAGCTGGCCGACCACGGCCGGGTCCTGCTCGGCTCGGACGTCCTCGCGGAGATCGCCCGCCCGGCAGCTTCGGAGCTGCTGCTGGAGAGTGCCCGGTTCGCGATCGCGGTCCTGGCCACACCCGAGGTGACCGCGGAGTTCCGCGAGCCGCGCCGGCTGCTGGTGGACACGGTCTGGTTCACGAAGGCGGTGCTGTTCCCGGTCCGCTTCCTGTACTCGGCAACGCTTCCGACGGGCCGCGCGGCGAACAACGACGAGGCGATCGAGTGGTACCTGGCCCAGCCGGACGCCCCGGCGGGCTCGCTGGTCCGGCTGGCGTTGCGCGTCCGGGAGGGGCACCCGCTGGACGCCGACGAGCTGCGGCCGGAGCTGGCGGCGGGGCTGGTCCCGTTGTACCGGTACTACATCGAGGACCAGCTGCGGCGGCTCAAGGAGATCGAGGCGCCCGCCGATCTGGTGGCTGCGTTCGCCGACTGGGACGCACGACTCGGCTGACCGCGATGCAGTGAATGACTCATGCCTGGCGCCGGATGCCAGGAATGAGTCATTCACCGCATCGAAGTCCGGCTTGCGCGACCGGCCGCGGGAACGCGCGTCAAAGCCGCGACACCTGCGCCGCCCAGGCGGCCACCTGGCTGCGCGAATCGAACCCCAGCTTCCGCAGGATCCGGTTCACGTGCCCCTCCGCCGTCCGGCGCGAGATGACCAGCTTGTCCGCGATCTCCTGGTTGGACCGGCCGTCCGCGATCAGGAGCGCCACCTCGTGCTCCCGGTCCGTCAGCGGGGTCTCCCGTGCCGGGCCGGGGGCCGGTGCCGGGGTCGCGTCCCCCAGCGCGTACCCGATCGCTTCCTCCAGCCCGAACTCCCGGCCGCGGCGGAAAGCCGCCTCGAACGGACCCTCCCCCAGCCCGCGGCGGGCCTGCTTCTCGCACTCTCCGTGCGGGGCGCCGAAGTACCGCGACCCGAACATCGGGAACCCGACCGCCTGCCAGATCGGCTGGGCGGACCCGAGCATCGTCGCCGCCGGTTCCCACCGGCCGCGGGCCGCTTCGTTCCAGGCCAGCACCTCGATCGCCAGCACGATGCCCAGCAGGTCGTGGAACTTCCGCTTGACGCGCAGGCAGTGCCGCCCGTACTCGGCCGCCCGGGCGAAGTCGCCGCGGCCCAGCGCGACCAGGGCCTGGACGAAGATCGCGTACGCCTGGGCCCACTGCTCGCCGTAGGCGACGCCGGTCGCGCACGCCTCCTCGCACAGCTCGCCCGCGCGGTCGAGGTCGCCCAGGAAGATCAGCGCGACCGCCAGCTCGATACCGGCCAGCATCACGTTGCTGTTGAGCTCGCCGAGCTTCCGGTAGCGGGCCTGCGCCTCTTCGAAAAGCGCCTTCGCGTCGCCGACGTCGTCGCCGACCAGCAGGTTGCAGCCGAGCCGGTGCGTCGCGTACGCCAGCGCCACGTCGTCGCCGGTCTGCCGGGCGTACGCGCGGCATTCCTCCAGCATCGCGACCGCGCCGGCGTTGTCCCCCTGCAACGTCGCGACGTACCCGTTGACCCACAACGCTTTCGCGCGTTCCTCGCCCGGATGGGGGTAAAGCGCGAGCGCGCGGTCGAGCCAGTGGCGGCCTTCGCCGAAGACCCCGCAGCCCGCCCAGTAGAACCAGAGGGTCGAGGCGAGCCGCAGGCCGATCTCGAGCTCGCCGGGCGTCGTCAGGCAGTAGTCCAGCGCGGCGCGCAGGTTCATGTGCTCCAGGCGGGTCCGGCGGAACGTCTCCGCCTGCTCCGGGCCGAACCACTCCCGTTCGCCGCGCACCGCCAGGTCGAGGTAGTGGTCCCGCATGGCCCGCAGGACGCCGCCGGCTTCCCCGGACTCGGTCAGCTTCTCCCGACCGAACTGCCGAAGCGGCTCCAGCAACCGGAACCGGCCGCCTTCGCGGATCAGCACCGACTTCTCCACCAGCCCCGCGAGCCCGGCGCGGACGTTCTCGCCGGCGCAGACGCGTTCGGCCGCCGGCAGGTCGAAGCCGCCGGTGAACACCGACGCCCGGGCCCACAGGCGCTGCTCGGCCGGAGCGCACAGCGTGAAACTCCAGCCGACGGCGGCCAAGAGAGTCTGGTGCCGGGGCTCGCCGCCGCGCTTCACCGTGCCGGGCAGCCGGAAGCAGTCGCCCAGCCCGGACTCCAGCTCCGCCAGCGTCAGCACCCGCAGCCGGACGGCCGCCAGCTCGATCGCCAGCGGGATGCCGGCCAGCAGCCGGCACACCTGCGCCACGCGCTCCTGGTTCTCCGCGGTGACGGCGAACGCCGGGTCGACGGCGGCCGCGCGTTCGGCGAACAGCGTCAGCGCCGGGTAGCGCAGCCAGGCCCCGCCGGGCAGCGGACGGCCGGGCTCCGGCAGGCGCAGCGGGGACACCGGCCAGAGGTGCTCGGCGGCCAGCGCCAGCCGCTCCCGGCTGGTCGCGAGCAGCCGCAGGCCGGGCGCGGCCCGCAGCAGGTCGTGCGCCAGCGCGGCGCAGGCGTCGAGGACGTGCTCGCAGTTGTCCAGGACCACCAGCAGCCGGCGGGCCCGCAAGTGCTCGGCCAGGACGGCCGCCGGCGCCCGGCCGGTTTCGTCGTGGACGCCCAGCGCCTCGAGCACGGTGTGCGCGACGAGCGCCGGGTCCTGCAGCCCGGCGAGCTCGACCAGCCAGACGCCGTCGGGGAACGCGCGGGACAGCCCGGCGGCGGTCTGCACGGCCAGCCGCGTCTTGCCGACCCCGCCCACGCCGGTCAGCGTGACCAGCCGGGCCCGCGTCAGCAGGTGCTTGACCTCGGCCACCTCGGACCTGCGTCCCACGAAACTCGTCGTGTCCGCGGGCAGGTTTCCCTTTCCGCACGTAGCACCGGACTTCCCCACCCGTGCACCGTAAGGACGTCCGCGCGGGCCGGTCAATGCGGACCCCTCGGAGGAAGCAACCGCCTCAAGCGTCGGGGAGGCTGTACAGCGTGGGCGTGTCGCCGCCGTGCATCGCCGAGAGGCTCGTGCGGCAGGCCTGGCGGACCTCGCGGTTGGCCGCCGAACCGGCCTGGCCGCAGCGCGGGCAGAACAGGTGCACCGCGCCGGGCGGCGTCTCGTCGACGGCGACGTCGACCGTGCACTCGCAGCGGCGGCACCACCGGTGCCCGGTGACCACGAGGACGTGCAGCGGGTCGCCCACGCACTGGTGCGCCCAGCACCGGTGGACGTAGCAGGTGCTCCGGGTGTGCGGGTTGAGACCGTGCTCCTCCGCCGTGTCCTCGGCGGCCAGGATGGCGGCCAGCCGCCGGTCGTCGAGGTCGGCGTAGCGGTCACGGGAACCCGAGGTGGCCGGTCGCGGCTCCGGGGCGTCATCGGGGGAAACGACCCGGAGGAGGGGACGCGACCGGCCGTGCTCCATGGGTTTTCCGACCTCCTGCGGTCATCGGGGGCCGGTCAAGCTTGCGTCGGGGCGGGCGTCGCCGCACCCGTACAAGTACCTGACTCCATACCTGTCCCTCACGTGCCGCGCCCGCGGCGCTACTGTCCGCCGCCGGTCACCGCAGGGTCAGCGAGGTCTCCGACTCGACGCGCGTCAGCTTCTCCGGGTTGCGCACGTAGTACAGGCCGGTGATGCGGCCGCCCTCGACGCGGACCGCCATGACGCCGTCGAGCTCGCCGTCCAGGTGCAGGACCAGCCCCGGGTTGCCGTTGACGACCGTGGGGGCGCTGGTCAGCTTCGCCTCGGTGCGGCCGATGCCGCCGGTCATGAAGCGGACCACCTTGTCGGCGCTCACGACCGGCCGCAGCGCCGCCTGCTTCACTCCGCCGCCGTCGCTGACCAGGACGACGTCCGGGGCGAGCACGTCGAGCAGGCCCTGCAGGTCCCGGGTCTCCATCGCACGCTGGAACGATTCCAGGGCGGCCCGGGTCTCGCCGGCGGAGACCGTCTCGCGCGGGCGGCGGGCGTCGACGTGCTTGCGGGCGCGGTGCGCGATCTGGCGGCAGGCTGCCGCGGTCTTGCCGACGGCGGCGGCGATCTCGTCGTAGCCGAAGTCGAAGACCTCCCGCAGCACGAAGACGGCGCGCTCGGTCGGCGACAGCGTCTCGAGGACGAGCATGAGCGCCATCGACACGCTCTCGGCGAGCTCGACGTCCTCGGCGACATCCGGCGCGGTGAGCAGCGGCTCGGGCAGCCAGGGGCCGACGTAGGCCTCCCGGCGGCGCTTCACCGTGCGCAGCCGGTTGAGCGACAGCCGCGTGGTGATGCGGACCAGGTAGGCGCGCTGGTCGCGCACCTGCCCGAGGTCGATGTCGGCCCAGCGCAGCCAGGTCTCCTGGAGCACGTCCTCCGCGTCGGCCGCCGAGCCGAGCATCTCGTAGGCGACGGTGAAGAGCAGGTTGCGGTGGGCGACGAAGGCGTCGGTCGCGCTCATGCCCGGCCCCAGGCGACGAAACCCGCGACGGCGAGGTACGTCAGGTTCAGCGCGACGAACTTCGCCTCGCCGTGGCGCAGGTGCGTGACCATGGCACCGATCATGAGCAGCACCCAGCAGACGGCGGTCACCGGGACCAGGACGGGGGCAATCCCGAGGGCCTCGGGCAGGATCAGGCCGGCCGCGGCCAGCAGCTCGAGGACCCCGAGCGTCTTAACGAAGCCGGCACTGCGTTCCCCGGTCCATTCCCCGCCCGTCGTGGCGGCGAGCTTCGCCTTCGGCACGAACGTCTTGCTGACGCCCCCGGTCAGGGCGACGACCGCGAGCAGCCCGGCGGCGATCCAGAGTGCGATGTCCATGAGGTCTCCTTCTGTCGGCCTCAAGACACCGGGTACCGGACGCCTGTGACAGCGCATGACCCGGGTCACACCGCGATCGGTTCGAGCAGCCGGCGCGGCGTGTTGATCGCGGCCGACACCGGGTCCGCGGCCCCGGGCTGCGGCTGGTGGCCCGGGCCGGGTTCGATGCGGATCTCCGGCACCGGGACCAGTGCCCCGCACTCCGCGCACCGGCCGTCGGCGTCGAGGCGGCCGCCGTCTTCGTCGTGCCGGGTGGTGCGCTTCTCGCCCGCCGGGGAGTAGAACGCGTCGCCCCAGCCCATCAGGGCCCGCACGACCGGCCAGAGCGCGATGCCCTTGTCCGTCAGCAGGTACCCGCCGTCGTCCGCACGGACCAGGACGCCCTCCCGCACGAGGGACTTCAGCCGGCTGGTCAGCACCGCGCGCGGGATCCCGAGCTGGGCGGCGAAGTCGCCGAACCGCCGGACGCCGAAGAACGCGTCACGGACGATCAGCAGCGTCCACCGCTCCCCGACGACCTCCAGGGAGCGCGCCAGCGAGCAGTTGCGGTCCGCGTAAGTGCTGGGGAGAGCCATGCGCCCAGCGTACACCGGGTAGTTCGTTCACTGAACTGGATCGTGCTACGGTGAGCCAGTTCAATGAATGAACTAGTCATCAGGAGGGTTCCGTGCACCAGTTCCTCGTCACCGGCGCGGCCGGCAAGACCGGCGGCGCGACCGCCGACCTCCTGCTGGCCCGCGGCCACCGCGTCCGGGCCATGGTGCGCCGGGAGGACGAACGTTCACGCGCCCTCGCCGCCGCGGGCGCCGAAGTCGTCCAGGCCGATTTCCTCGACCTCGACGGCGTCACCGCCGCGCTGCGCGGGGTCAGCGGTGCGTACTTCTGCTACCCGATCCGCGAAGGCCTGCTCGAAGCCACCGTCAACGTCGCCCAGGCGGCAACGGAAAACGGCGTTCGCTCGGTGGTGGACATGTCGCAGATCTCCGCCCGCCGCGAAGCGCGCAGCAACGCGGCCCGCCAGCATTGGCTCGCCGAACGCGTGCTGGAACGCACCGGCCTGCTCACCACCCACCTGCGGCCGACGTTCTTCGCCGAGTGGCTCACCACGTGGTGGGAACTGCGCGACGGCGAAGGCCTTCTGCGGCTGCCGTTCGGCGACGGACGGCACGCGCCGATCGCCGCCGCCGACCAGGCGCACGTGATCGCCGCGATCCTGGCCGACCCCGAACCGCACGACGGCGCCGCCTACCCCCTCCACGGCCCGGTCGAACTCGACCACCACGACATCGCCCGGATCATGGCCGCCACGCTCGGCATCCCGGTGCGCTACGAGCCGATCAGCGTCGAAGAGTTCACCACCGCCATGACCACGCGCGGTTTGCCCGCGCATCTCGTTCAGCACCTCGGCTACGTCGCCGTCGACTACCGCGACGGAGTGTTCGCCGGCACCAACGACGTCGTCGAGAAGGTCGGCGGCCGGACACCGCAGTCGGTCGAGCAGTTCGTGCTGGCGCAGAAGGACACCTTCACCACCGACGGCCCCAACTTCGTTCCCTGAGGAGAACCACCATGTCGTCCGTACTCATCACCGGCGCGTCCAAGGGCATCGGCCGCGCGATCGCGCTCGAACTTTCCCGCCGCGGCCACCGGGTGATCGCCACCGCGCGCGACCCGCAGACGCTCGCCGACCTCCCCGTCGATCAGCGGCTGCGCCTCGACGTCACCGACCAGGACAGCGTCGACCGGGCGATCCGGGACGCCGGCGAAGTCGACGTGCTGGTCAGCAACGCCGGGGAAACCGTGCGCGCACCGCTGGAAACCGTTCCGCTCGACGAGGTCGACCGGCTCTTCCGGCTCAACACGCTGGGCGCGCTGCGGGTCGCCCAGGCCGTGCTCCCGGCGATGCGCGAACGCGGCTCGGGCCACCTCGTGTTCGTCTCGAGCATCCAGGGCCGGCTGGTGCTGCCGATCATCGGCCCGTACGCCGCCAGCAAGTGGGCCCTGGAAGCGATCGCCGAGACGCTCGCCATCGAGACGGGCCACTTCGGCGTCAAGGTGAGCGTCGTGCAACCCGGCGCGGTCTCCTCCGGCGGCGGCGAACGCGCCAAGGTCTTCGTCGACGACAACGACCCGTACGCCCCGCTGTACGCACAACTTCCCGCCCTCCGCGGCGAAGTGGTGACGCCCGAAGAAGTGGCCGCCACGGTGGCCACGACGATCGAGCAGCCCGCGCCGCCGCTGCGCGTCCCGGCCGGGGCTCCCGCCGAGAAGGCCTTGCGGGCCCGCAAGGAAGCGCCGGAGAACGAGCCGTTCCTGTTCCCGGACATCGACTGGTAGCGGGCCGCGGCCGTGGTCCGGACCAGGCTTACTTGAACGAGCAACTAGACGGGAGTACTACTGGCAGCAGGAAGATCCATTCGCTCTTCAGGGGAGAATTCATGCAGTTGGGGTTCAGCCTTCCGGTCTTCGGCAAGGCAGCGGCCACGCCGGGCGGGATCGCCCGGTACGCGCGCGAAGCCGAGAAGGCCGGGGCGGCCAGTCTCTGGGTCGGTGACCGGCTGCTGTCGCCGGTCGCTCCCGTCGTCTCCTACCCGGGTTTCGACACCATGCCCGAGGAGTTCCACACCGCGCAGGACCCGTTCACCGCGCTGGCCGTCGCCGCCGCCGTGACCGAGACCGCGATCCTCGGCTCCAGCACCATCAACGCCACCCAGTACCAGCCCGCGAACTTCGCGCGGCTGCTCACCAGCATCGACGTCGCCAGCAACGGACGGCTGCTGCCCGGCCTGGGCATCGGCTGGTCGCCCGACGAGTACGCGGCCGTCGGCATCCCGATGGGCGAGCGCGGCAAGCGGCTGGACGACCTGCTCGACCTGCTGGACACCTGGTGGAGCAAGGAAACCGTGGCGCACGACGGCATCGGCTACACCATCGCCGAGTCGCACGTCGAGCTCAAGCCGGTGCGCAAGCCGCCGGTGCACCTGGCCGGGTTCGGCGAGAAGTCGCTGCGCCGGGTCGCCGAGCGGGCCGACGGCTGGCTGCCCGTCTGGTCGGTCCCCGAGCAGTTCCCCGCGGACGTGCTCACCTCCACCCTGGCCAAGATCCGGGCCGACGCCGAACGCGCCGGGCGGGACCCGAAGGCCATCGGCGCGGCCCTGCGCGTGAACGCCGCCGCGGGCACCGAACCGGAGCTGATCGCCGAATCGGTGACGAAGATCGTCACGGCGCTCGAACCGGACCACACGTTCGTCGACATCTCCTACCTGACGAGCAGCGTGGACGAGCACCTCGACCTCACCGGCAAGCTGCTGGACCTGGTCGCCCGCGGCTGATCCACCGCGCATCGCACTGTCCGGGCGGAGGTGGCCCGGACAGTGCGATACTGCGGGGTGTGCGCACCCAAGGGAATGACGACAACGTGATCCGCCTGGTGATCGTCGACGACGAGCCGATGGTGCTCGCGCACCTGCGTACGGTGCTGACCTCCGCCGAAGACATCGACATCGTCGGGCAGGCGCAGGACGGCGCCGAGGCCGTCGAGGCCGCGGGGCGCTTCCGGCCCGACGTCATGCTGATGGACCTGCGGATGCCCGGGGTGGACGGGCTGACCGCGATCGAGCGGATCGTCAAGCTCCCGAACCCGCCGTCGGTCGTGGCGCTCACGACCTTCGACACCGACAGCTACGTCCTCAAGGCGCTGCGGGCCGGGGCGTCGGGCTTCCTGCTCAAGTCGACACCCCCGGAGGACCTGATCGGGCTCGTGCGGGTCGCCGCCGACGGGCACACGGTGCTGTCGAAGGAGGCCGCGCGCCGGATGGTCACCGCGTCGGCCGGCGAGCACGAGCGCTCACAGGAGGCACGCGAGCGCACCTCGGACCTCACCGACCGGGAGCTCGACATGCTGGTCTGCCTCGGCGAAGGCATGTCGAACGCCGCGATCGCGGCCAAGCTGCACCTGTCCGAAGCCACGGTGAAGAGCTACGTCTCGCGGATGCTGACGAAGCTGGGGTGCGCCAACCGCACCCAGGCGGGCCTGCTGGCCCACGAAGCGGGTCTCGCGGGCTGACCCACCGGCCCGAAAGCGGTGCCTACGCGCTGCTGCGCGCCCCGAAGCCCCAGGCGCCGAAGACCTCGGCGAGCTCCGCCCGGCCCGAGATGCCCAGTTTCCGGTAGCAGTTCGTCAGGTGTTTCTCGACCGCCCGCCGGGTCACGTTGATCTCGGCCGCGATCTCGCCGTTGGTCAGCCCGTCGAGGGCGAACCCGGCCACCCGGCCCTCCGCCTCGCTGAGCGCCGCCGACGGCCTGACCAACGGTGCGCCCGGCCCGGTCGTCTCCTCGGCCGTCCGGCCGGTGAGCCACGGCGCGCCGCAGCCCTCGGCGAGCCGGTAGGCCTCGCGGAACCGGTCCTCCGCCTCCTCCTTGCCGTCGTCGCGCAGCAGGGTGCCCTCCGCCAGCAGGGCGCGGACCAGCTCCAGCCGGTCCCCCGACGCCCGGGACGTCTCGATCGACTCCGCCACCATGCGATCGGCCTCGGCGCCTGAGGACAGCGACGCCTTGATCCGCAGCGCGCGGCCGAGTGGCCCCGGCGCGCCCCAGCGGCGCGCCCACCGGATCTCGTCGTCGATCAGCTCGCCGGCCGAGCCGGGGTCGCCGAGCCGCCGCTGGAGCCAGGCGCTCCACGTCCGCCACGGGAACATCCCCGGGTTCCGCCAGCCCGCCCGGTGCAGGGCCGCACCGCAGTCGAGGAACCGCGCCAGTGCGCCGCGGGGGTCCTCCACCGCCGTCACGGCGCCGCGCAGCATCAGCAGGGCGGCCCGGATGTGCAGGCCGGCCCGCGCCAGCGCGTGCTCGTCGAAGTGCTCGACCAGTGTCTTGGCGAGCCGCTCGTCGCGGGTGATCACCGCGATCACGACCAGCGCCATCACCAGTGACTCGGGCGCTTCGCCGAGGTTCCCGCCGATCAGCTCGTACGCCTCCCAGGCCGTCGACCGCGCGCGGGTGAGCTGCCCGGTCTGGGCCAGCACCGCCCCGCGTGCGGCGATCAGCGACGCCGGTCGCGCCGGCCGGCCGTGGACCTGTTCGCCGGCCGCGCTCTCCAGCCACGTCGACGTCGGGCCGACAGCTCCCGCGGAGAGGGCCGAGATGATCAGCAGCGGCGCGGTGCCGGCGAACTCCGCGGACGACGCGGGGGCGCAGCGCAGCAGCCGGTCGGTCAGCTCCGCCACGGTGTCCGCAGGCATCCCGGCGGTGAGCGTGGCCGCGTGCAGCAGGACCGCCAGCAGCTCGCGTTCGGCGAGGGTGGCGGTCGGCGGCTCGGGGCCCAGCTCGCGCAGGCGGTCCACCGCGCCGGCGAGCAGCGTGGGGTCTTCGCAGCGGGTGAGCCGGATCCGCGCCTCCAGGCGGAGCCCGGCCTGGGCGCCGGCGTCCTCCGGGGTGACGCGGCCGACGAGGACGGCGGCCTCCGGCCGGAGGAACGCCGAGAGCGGCAGCAGGGTGACCGCCTCGGCCCGTTCCCGCGCGGTGGGCAGCAGCCCGACCGCCTGCGTGAGGTGCCGGATCGCGGCGAGGACGTCGAAGGCGGCTTCGGTGAGCGCCAGGTCCACCAGCCGCCAGCCGCGCTCCGGGCCGTCAGGCGGCAGGTCGAGCAGCGCGCGGCGCAGGTACCGCGCCGCCGTCTCGGGCTCCCCGCGCCGGGTCGCCGCGTCGGCGGCCGTGCGCAGCTCCTCCGGCATCCACGGCGACGGCGACGGCGCGGGCACCTCGAGCAGCTGGGCCGCGACGGTCTCCGCGGCGAACCCGGCTTCGTGGAACACGGTCGCCGCGCGCGCCCGCAGCCGCAGGTCTTCCTGCGCGGTCATCGACGCCTCGATCGCGGTCCGCAGCACGGGTGCGGCGAACCGCGGCGGGCACCCCGGGTCGAGGACCCCCAGCCGGCTCAAGGCCCGCACCGCCTCCGCGACGGCCACCGAGTCACCACCGGTGAGGTGCTCGACCAGCCACGGCTGGGCGTGCGCGCCGAGCACCGCGATCGCCCGGGCGCAGTCGCCCACCTGCGGGGGCAGCACGGCGAGCTGGGCGGCCAGCCGTTCCTTCAGCACCGACGGCCCGACGCGGTGCGGGTGGTCGCCGCGCACGACTTCGCTGAGGTACAAGGGGTTTCCGGCACTCGCCGCGTGGCAGGCGGCGACGAAGCGCGCGTCGCCGGCCCGGCTGTCGGACGCGGCGCGCAGCACCTCCCCGACACCGGCCTCGGACAGGTTCGCCGGCCGGAGCCGGGTCTTCGCCAGCTCCCACAGCTCGCGGATCGCGGGCCGGTCGGCCCCCGGATCGCCTTCGCGGACCGTGACGACGAGCGCGCAGGGCAGCTCGTGGATCCGCCGCGCGCATTGCCGCAGCCAGGTCAGCGACTGCCGGTCGGCGACGTGCAGGTCGTCGACCAGCACGACGAGCGGCCGGTCGGCGCTGATCGCGGCGAGCAGGCCGAGCAGGCCGTGCGCGGTCAGCACGTCGTTGTGGTCGCCGGGTTCCCACCCCGGCCAGCCCGGGGCGCCGGGGAACAGCCACCGCGCCGCCGACGCGGTCCCCGCGAACCAGCGGTCCGCGTCGCCCGCGTCCGCCTCGGCGACCAGCGGCTCGAGCACCTGGCAGGCGATCCCGAAGTCGAAGTCCTGTTCGGTCCGGCTGGCCGCCGCCGTGAGCACCTTCGGCCCGCCCGGGTCCGCCTCCACCGTTTGCAGGACTTCCTTGAGCAGCGCCGTTTTCCCCACGCCGAGCTGCCCGGTGAGCACCGTGACCGAGCCCTGCCCCGCCGCGGCCGCGGCGATCGCGCCGCGCAGCCGGCGCAGTTCGGTCTCGCGTTCCGGCAGCGCCACGGCTAGCCCTCCTTGCCGGCGGCGAGTGCCTCGGCCAGCTGCCGCCTGCCGCCGATGCCCAGTTTGCGGTAGACGTTGGTCAGGTGCAGCTCGACCGTCCGCCGGGTCACCGCGAGCTTCACCGCGATCCCGGCGTTGGAGGTGCCCGCCGCGGCCAGCTTCGCCACCCGGCGCTGGGCCTCGGAAAGCCCGTGCAGCCGCGAAACCTCACCGCCGGTCAGCTCGTGCAGCCGGCCGAGGACGCACCGCCAGCGGTACCGCGCCGCCAGGGTGCCCGCCTCCGCGAGGTGGTCGCCGGCCGCGGCACCCTCACCGGCTGCCGCCAGCTCCACCAGTGCGGTCGCGTGGCGCAGGTGGCTGCCGCTGCCGCGCAGCAGCCCGACGGCCTGCGTCAGGTGCCCGGCGCTGTCCGGGTCTTCGGGGCCGAGAGTGAGCGCGGCGGCCAGGTGCGCGCCGCCGACGGCGGCCCGGGTGCCCCACGCGCTCGCGGCGGCGAGCTCCTCGCCGAGCAGCAGCCGGGCGGCTTCGCGTTCGCCGCCGGCCACCAGGCACTTCGCCGCGGTCGAGCGCCACGGCAGGACCTCGGGGTTTTCCCAGCCGCGCGCGGAAAGCCGGCGGCCGCACTCGCGCAGCGGGGCGAGCGCCTGGTCGGGCCGGCCCTCGCCGAGCAGCACCGCGCCGTTGGCGTACAACAGGAACGAGCTGCCGAGCCCGGGTCCCGGCTCGACCGGGTCGCGCTCGAGCGCCTCCCGCGCGAGGTCGACGCGGCCGGCTTCGAGGTGCACCCTGGCCTCGGTCGCGACCACCCGGGCGCGCAGCATCGAGTGCCAGTGCCGGGGCGGCACCAGCTCGTGCGCGCCGGTCAGGTCGGTCACCGCGTCGTCGAGGGTCCCCGCCGCGAGGTGCCGCTCGGCCCGCTCGGCGAGGGCGCGGGCGACCAGCGTCCGGGAGCACTGCCGGCGCGCCTGCGCGAGCACCTCTTCGCCGTGGGCCTCCGCTTCGGCGAGGTCCCCGGTGAGAACCAGCGCGCGGACCGCCGCGGCGCGCACGGTCAGCGCGCTCACCTCCACCATCGGCTGGGCCAGCGCGGCGCGCGCGAGCCCGCGCACGCGGGCGGGCCGCAGGCCGCGCCGCGCGAGCACCACCGCGGCCACGGCCGCTTGAGCCGGATCCGACGGCCGCTCGGGCAGCGGCGGCATGCCGTAGCCGCCGACCGCCGAGCGGTCCTGCGGGTCGCCGTCGGCCAGCCAGTACAGGCCGAGCAGGGTGGCGCGCTCCGCCGTCGAGACGTCCGGGCGGCGGAACGCGGCGATGAGGGTGCGCGCGTCCAGCCCGCCCCGCGCGTTGAGCAGGTCCGCGGCCAGCAGCCGGTGCCCGCCGAGGCCCGGACCGTCCAGTTCGGACAGCACCTGGGCCAGGTGCCGGTCGCCCGCCTCCTGGTCGAGCAGCAGTTCCGCGGAGCCGAGGTCGATGAGCACGGCCGCGCGCCGCGCCGGTTCGAGGGGTTCCTGCAGGGCGCGCTTGAGCGACGCCGTCGCCTGCCCGTCGCGGCCGCCGGCCTGGCCCAGCCGGGCGGCCGCGCGCAGCACTTCCACCACCCAGGGCTCGCCGATCACGCGGGTCCGCCGCAGGATCGCCGCGACGGCCGCGTTCGCGACGCCGTGTTCGTGGCCCAGCTTCGCCGCGCGGGTGAAGAAGGCGTCGCGGTCGCCCTCGGTCATCCGGCCGAGCACCCGCTGGCCGGTGTCCGGTTCGGTCAGCCCGCCGTCCGGGGCGACCAGGCCGATCGCCCGCAGCCGCGCGAGGTCCGCGGCCAGCCGCTCCGGCGGGCATCCGGCCAGCTCCGCCAGCAGCGCCGGGCCGAACCCGTCCGGGCACACCGAAACGGCGCGCAGCACGGCGGTGAGCCCGGTGGGCAGGGCGTCGACCAGGCGCAGCAGGCGTTCCCCGGCGATCCGGGTGAACAGCCCGGCCTGCTCGCGCGCGAACCCGGGTTCCATGCGCAGCCGGTTCAGGCCCTCGGTCAGCACCGCCGGGTTCCCGCCGCTGCCGCGCACGGCGTGCTCGACCAGCCGCTCGTCGGCCCCCGCGCCCAGCCGCTCGCGCACCAGGCCGGCCACCGCGGCGTCGCCGAGCGGGCGCAACCGGATGCCGTGCGCGGCGGCCGCGGGCCGCCAGGTGTCCAGCCCGCTGGCCTGGCTGACCACCAGCAGCACGGGAATCTCGCTCAGCAGCCCGGAAAGCGCGTGCAGCCACGCCCGGGAAGCGGCGTCGGCCCAGTGCAGGTCGTCGACGGCGACCACGAGTGGCCGGCCGTCGGCCGCGGCGGCCAGGTCCCGGCACAACCCGCCGAGGACGCGGCCGCCGGGCACCGGGCCTTCGCCCTCCCCGACCGCCGCCTCGGGAAGCGCGGCGCCGAGCGCGGTGAAGACCTGGTGCAGCACGGTGAACGGCTCGGTGCCGTCGGACGGGCAGCACGGCACGTGGGCGACGCGCAGCCGCGCGTGCCGGGCGGTCGCCGCGACGGAGGCCAGCAGGGCGCTGCGGCCGGAGCCGGGCGCGCCGGTGACCGTGACGACCGCCGGGTTTCCGTCGGGCAGGCCGTGGACCAGCCCGGTCAGCAGCGCGGACTCCTCGTCGCGCTCGGCCAGCCGCGGCCCGGGCACGCCGCGCTGGTGCGGCAGGCCGGTCCCGCCGGGTGGCGTCCACTCGGCGAGCACCGGGGCGTCGTCGCTACCCGGCGAGCCCATGCGTCCTCTTCGGTGCCGAGGAGACCGAGGGGGAGCCCGCGCTCGCCCGCAGCGCCGCGGCCAGCTCGGCCCGGCTGTCGACGGCCAGCTTCCGGTAGACGTTGGTCAGGTGCAGCTCGACGGTCCGCGGCGAGACGAACAGGGTGCCCGCGACGTCGCGGTTGCTCGCCCCGCCGGCGACCAGCTCGGCCACTTCGCGTTCGCGCTGGGTCAAGACGTCGGCACCCGGTTTCCGCAGCCGGCCGCCCGCTTCCTCGAGCAGTTCGCGGGCGAGCCCGCCGATCGAACGCCACCCCGAGCAGGCGGACAGCATCGCCGCTTGGCGCAGGTGCTGGCGCGCGGCCTTGCGGTCGCCGACGCCCGTCAAAGCCTTGCCCAGCAGGTACTCCGCCCGCGCGTACTCGACCCGGCAGGGTGAGGCCGCCAGGACCCGGCCCGCCTCGGCCAGCAGTTCGACCGCGCGCGTCCCCGACGCGGCCACACCGCGGCCCAGCAGCACCAGGCCGCGCGCGGTCGGCGTCTGCCAGCCTTCGGCGAGCTCCTCGCCGCGTTCGGCGTACGCGGCCGCTTCCTCGTGCCGGCCGTGGGCGGCGAGCAGCAGCGTGGCGGTGAACCACCACGGCGCGAACACCGGGTTGCCGATGCCGGCTTCCTCCTGCCGGCGGCCGGACTCGAGCAGCAGCTCCAGCGCGCCGTCCACATCGGAGCGGGCCGCCCGGACCCGTGCCAGGCAAAGCAGCCAGAGCTGGTGCTGCGCCGGCTCGCCGGCCAGCTCGTCCGGGCGCGCCCCACGCAGCAGCGCCTCGGCGGCGGCCGGCTCGTCGTCGTCGCACAGGGCGGTCGACAGCGCGATCCGGACCGCAAGGGCCGGACGCCGTCCCGAGTCGGCCAGCGCCGCGACCCGGAGGTCGGCGAGCGCGCCTTCGCGGTCGCCGCTCTCCCGCAGCGCGTGGTAGCGGGCGGCCAGCGACCGGCCGAGCGCGGGCTGGTCGCCGCGCACCGCGGCCTCGGCCACCGCCCGGTCGAGCGCGCGCAGGGCGTTCGGCGCGTCGTCGACCAGCCGCAGGGTCCGCGCGGCGGCGAGCAGGTCGTCGCTCGACGCGGCCGCCGCAGGCAGCCGGACCACGGCGCGGGCGCAGGCCGCGGCGACCTCGCTGCCGCGGCCGGCCAGTGCGAGGGTCGCGGACCTTCGCCTGATGTCGACTTCGGAAGGCTGAGCGGTGGAGATCCGCCTGGCCGGTCCCGCCGACTGGCCGGGAATCTGGC